>MTNJ01000033.1 GCA_002011425.1 Candidatus Acetothermia bacterium JdFR-48
ACCTTCGCCGTGGTGTTGGCGCTGGCGGGTGATATCATCCCCGTCCTTTCCGGGGAGGCGTACTTCTGGCATTTCCTTTATCGCAACAGCCACATCGCCTCGGCTTATGCGGTCTTTCTCATGGCGATCTCCATCGGGATGACGTGGGGGTACCTCCGGTTCCTCAGGTCCCGAATGGAGGTGATCCGGGCATGAGCTACCCGCGGATCCTCCGCCGCACGTTTTTGTACATGTCGGTACTTACATTCGCCCTTTGGGTACTCGTTCCGATCTTATTCATCGGAATCTCCTCTTTCACCCCCAGAAATGAGATTTATAAATGGCCCAAGCCACTCCTCCCGAGCCACTTCTCCCTGGACACGATGCAGTTTTTCCTGAATTCTTACGGGGTCCTGAGCTCGCTTTTGAACAGCGTTTGGGTAGCGCTCCTCACCTTAGCCTTCACCCTGGCGGTGGGTGCCCCCGCGGGATACGCAGTGGCGCGGTTCTATTTCCGGGGACGGGAAGGGTTCCGCCTGGGGATCCTGGTCACCAGGATGTTCCCCACGGCGCTCCTCGCAGTCCCATTGGCCGTCACCTTCATAAGATGGGGGCTCTACGATACCTTGATCGGGGTTGCCCTGATCCACACCGCCATGGCCCTCCCGTTTGCGGTGATCATCACCACTGGGATCTTCATGGGGGTTCCCAAGGACCTGGAGGAGGCGGCGATGACCCTGGGGTGCAGCCGCTTCGGGGCCTTCGCCCGTGTTGCCCTCCCCCTCGCGCTGCCGGGCTTGGCTGCGGCGGCGATGTTCACCTTCGTCATCTCCTGGAACGAGGTGTTCGCCGCTACCATCCTCACCGTCCACAACCGAACCCTGCCCGCTCATATCCTGACCACGATTCAAGCCTCGCCGCTTTATTTCCGCTTCGCCGGTGGCTTTTTCATGATCCTTCCCGCTCTGTTCTTCATGTTCCTGATTCGTCGGTACCTCTTCCACATGTGGGGTGGCGCGACAGCAGAGAGGTGAACCATGGCAGCCGAAATCCGCTTAGAGAAAGTCAGAAAGGCCTTCGGGAAGGTGGTGGCGGTAAAGGACATGGATCTCGTGGTGGAGCCGAAGGAGTTCTTGGTCCTTTTGGGACCCTCCGGATGCGGCAAAACCACCACCCTCCGCTGCATTGCCGGCCTGGAGCGGGTGGACCAGGGGAAGGTCTACATCGGAGGCCGGGACGTCACCGTCCTCCCTCCTTCAAGACGGGGGATCGCCATGGTGTTCCAATCCTACGCCGTCTTCCCCCACATGACCGTGGCCCAAAACATCGCCTTTGGCCTGCGCATGCGCCATACCCCCAAAGAGGAGATAAAGAAGGCGGTAAAGGAAGTGGCGGAACTCCTGCAGATAGACGAGCTCCTCAAACGGTATCCCTCACAGCTTTCCGGGGGGCAAAGGCAGCGAGTGGCGGTGGCCAGGGCCCTCGTCATGCGCCCGGAAGTGCTCCTCATGGACGAACCCCTCTCCAACCTGGACGCCCTGTTGCGCCTACAGATGCGGGCCGAGCTCAAGAAGCTCCACCGGGAGGTGGGAACCACCACCGTCTACGTAACCCACGATCAGATCGAGGCCCTCTCCCTGGGAGACCGGATTGCGGTGATGCGGGAGGGCGAGATCGTGCAGCTTGATACTCCCAACGAGGTCTACGACAGGCCCGCCACCGTCTTCGTGGCCGGGTTCATCGGCACTCCTCCAATGAACTTTCTCCGAGCCGAAGTGAAAGGGTCTAACGGGGATGTGTATCTTGCGGTAGGCGATTTCGCGGTGGAGGTGCACGAAGAGTGGCGTGAGCAGCTAAAGGAGATGGTGGGAGAGACCCTGATCCTCGGGATACGGGCCGAGAACATCGAGGTAAAATCTACACCTGAGGAAGGTGCCCTGCCGGCCCAGGTGGTGGTGTCGGAGCCCTTGGGTTCACAACAGCTTCTCACGGTTCAAGTAGGAAACGACGTCCTCAAAGTGGCCACGAGCCCCGACCTCTCCGTCGTCCCGGGGCAGATCATCGGCCTTGTTCTCACCAAAAAGAAAATCCGCCTATTCGACGTGGCCTCAGGTAAAGCCCTTAAGTTTGAATAAAGCCGGGAGGTAGCCATGGCCTTAGTAATATTTCCCTTCAAGGAAGAGGAACCGGAAGTGCTTTTGCGAAACGTCGAGGTAGCCCTCGATCATCCCCGGGTATCCGAGGTGCTCTGCGTGGGGGCCAGCGAGGACCGTTGCTTCGACGCCACGTCTGCCGAAGCCCCGAAGCTCACCAAAAGTTACGGGAAGCCGGTGAAGGTGATGGTCCAGGAGCGGATCGGGGGGCTCCGTCCTGGGAAGGGCGACGGCATGAACACGGCCCTCAAGTACCTTCTTGAGGAGACCGATCACGAACGCATCCACTTCTACGACGCGGACATCGTTTCCTTCTCCGAGGAGTGGATCACCAAGGCCGAGGAGGCCGCCGACGAGGGATATCAGGTGGTGCGGCACTATTTTCCCCGGTCCTCGACTGACGCCATGATCACGTGGATGATCACCCGGACGGGGTTCGCGCTTCTATGGCCTCGTTCGGTCCTCCCCTGGATCGAGCAGCCGCTGGGAGGGGAGCTGTTGCTCACCCGAGGGGCCGCCGAAGAACTCTTCTCCGACCCCCGAGTTCGCCGCCAGAGCGATTGGGGGATTGACACTCTGTACACTTTTTCCATGGTGGCCCACGGCCTCTCCATCTCCGAGATCTACATCGATGTGGGCAAGCTCCACAAGCTGTACGGGGCCCTTACCGATCTGAAAGCGATGCTTATCGAGTGTTTCTCCGCCCTCCAGTCCCTCAAGGACGAGCCCGTTCCCGAAGGGACGAAGCACTGCATCGAGTACCCAGGCCCCGTGCGCCAGGAGATGAAGGAGAAGGTCGGCTACGACCTCGAACGTTCCCTCCAGCTCCTGCGGACAGGGTGGAGTGACCGCCAAGCGGAGCTCCTCGAGCTCTTCCCCCGGCCCGTCCGGGAAGGGATGCTCGCCTGCCGGGAGTACCCGCGCTTCTCCTTCATGGACGAGGACACCTGGGCCGAGGTTTATTCAGTGCTCCTTGACCATTTCGATCCAGGTGATGACGATTGGCGTGAGCTCCTTTTCAAGCTGTGGTTGACGCGGGTCCTGCAGTACACCACCACGGTGGCCTTACGCGGTTACGACTACGCCATGCACTACTTACATCGGATGGTGGCCCGGTACGTGCACCGTTCGCTCACGGGGAGCTCAGCCGCGTAGGATGGCCTCGATCCCGGCACGGGCTTGAGCGATGGCCTTTTTTGGGGAGGCCCGTCCGGCCAGCACGTCCTCCACCATCTTGCGAAACAGGTAAGAAATCTTCGCGTAGTGGGGGTTTGTGGGACGGGGTCTGGCATAGGGGAGGATGGAACTTTCCTCGCGTTGGTACCAACTTCTCTCCTCAAGCACGGCCGCCACGGAGCGGCGACTCGGAAGCCTTCCAGTACGGACGCAGAAAGCCTCCATGAGGTCTGGGGCAGCAAGTTCCTTAAGAATCCCTAAGGAGGCGTCCCGGTCCCGTGTTTGGCGGGTCACAGCGAAGACCATGCCCCCCGTGGCCGCGGCTGGAGATCCGCCAAGAGGGGTAGGGACAGGAACTATGCCGAATCTCTCGCGGAACTCACGTTCCCCTAATCTAGCGGTAGCCTGTATCGCCCGCTTCTCGTAAGTGCCCCCGAAAGCGAATGCCGCCTCCCCACGGGCGAGAAGCTTCCGCGGCCCGTCCCACGGGAGGGAGATTACCTCCGGCGGAGTCAAGCGATGTTCGTGCACAAGCCCACGAAGGAACTCAAGCGGCCGCGCCGCCTTTTTCCCTGTGAGCCCCGGGGCCCTTGTCCTGACGAGATCCACCCCCGCGCTCCAGAAGAGGGGGAGGAGTTGGTAAGTGGTGGTCTCACCCCCGCGCACCCCGCCACAAAAGGCAATTTGGAATTTCGCCGATTGTCGTTTTCTGTGGAGGACTTCGGCGCCCTCCACAAGCTCGTCCCAGGTGCGCGGTGGATCCAACCCCGCTGCCTCCAGGAGATCCTTGCGGTACCAGAGTACCGTGACGCTCAGGTCCGCCTGCACACCGTAGATGTGGCCGTCCACAAGAAGTCCGCCCTTCACTCCAGGGAGGAGGTCGTCGACGTATGAGACGGTCCAGGTGGGGTCAAGCTCGTCCAGGGGAAGGAAAAACTGCAACGCGGCAAGTTCAGCCATCCACACGAGGTCGATGAGGACGATGTCGGGGGCCTCACCGGCGGCAACAGTGCCGATGATCCTGTCCCTCAGACGGGGACGTCCCACAACCTCTATCTCAAGGCGGACTGGGCGACGTTCGTTCCGCTCGTTGTAACGGCTTTCGGCCTGCAGGAGGTAACGAATCCATTCACGTTCCGGCACCAGGGCGTGGAGCGTCAGCGCCTCAGCCTCCGCGACGTAGGTTCCACTCCCTTGGACGCGGTAGAGAATCCCTTCCTCCACCAGTTCAGCCACGGCCTGACGCACGGTGAGGCGGCTAACCCCGAGGAGTTGACATAATTCTCGCTCGGTGGGAATCTTATCACCGGGCTGCAAACGGTTGCTCTCGATCCAAGTGCGGATGTACTCCTTGAGTTGTTTGTAAAGTGGCTTCTCCGGCTGACGCTTGAATTCCCACGCGTCCATCTTTGCCCAAAATCAATATACTACTGTGAACGGGATAATTCCAGTCGTAAGAAGCGTATCCAATAATGATTTGGTGGGAGTTCGCCAAAGGCTAAAATAGGGACACCTTTCATGTCGAGGAGGAGCAAAATGGAGAAGTGGGAGTGCACCGTGTGCGGCTGGATCTACGACCCCGAGAAGGGTGACCCCTCACAAGGGGTGGAGCCCGGCACGTCTTTCGAAGACCTCCCGGAGTCCTGGGTCTGCCCCGAGTGCGGCGCCCCGAAGACTCTGTTCGAGAAAGTCGGATGAAGTACCTCGTCGTCGGCGGGGGGATCGCCGGACTCACCGTCGCGCGTAGACTGCGGGCCCTAGATCCCTCCGCCGAGATCACGGTCCTCCAGGAAGAGCCCCTCCTCTATTACCTTCGGCCGGCCCTCATCTCCGTCCTCGCGGGGGAGAGGGAACTTCCCCAGATCGTCGTCTTCTCCGAAGATTGGTACGACAAGCAGGGGATTTCCTATCGGAGGGGCACGAGGGTATTGCGGATCCAACCGGCACGGGGAAAGGTGGAGCTCGAGGGCGGCGAGCGCCTTCTCTACGACAAGTTGCTCCTCGCCCCCGGTGCCGAACCGTTCATCCCCCCGATCGCCGGCATCGTGGGGAAAGCGGGGGTCTTCGCCCTGCGGCGCGCAGCCGATGTGGAGAGGATCGTTGCCTACCTGGGACGGGCGAGGCGGGCGGTGGTGGTGGGCGGGGGCCTCCTGGGCCTCGAGGCGGCCCGAGCCCTGGTCGCGCGCGGATTGGCGGTCACGGTGCTCGAGGCCCACTCCTGGCTCCTACCCCGGCAACTCGACCGGCAGGGCTCCGAGGTCCTCGCGCGGATCCTCCGGGAGATGGGAATCGAAGTCAGGGCCGGGGTTAAGTGTCAGGAGATTCTGGGGGAGGAAGAGGTGGCGGGCGTGGGGCTCGAGGGCGGCGAAGTGATTCCGGGGGAGATGGTGCTCATCTCGGCCGGGATCCGGCCCCGGGTCGAGCTCGCCGTCGACGCGGAGCTCCTCGTCTCCCGGGGGATCGTGGTGGACGATTACATGAGAACCGGGACTCCGGGGGTCTTCGCCTGCGGCGACGCAGCGGAGTGGCGGGGCCGGATTTACGGGGTAGTTCCTGCGGCCCGGGAGCAGGCCGAGGTGGCCGCCGTAAACATGTACGAGGAGGGGAGTGCCCGATACGGGGGCACCGTCCCAGCCGTCCGCCTGAAGGTGGCCGGGGTGGAGCTCCTCTGTGTGGGGGACACCCAGCCCCAGGGCGGCCCCCACTCCGAGGCCCGCCATGCCGACCCCGAGCGCGGCCTCTACCGCAAATTCGTCTGGGATAAGAGGGGGAAGCTCGTGGGGGCGGTCGTCCTAGGCGAGAGGGCGCCTCCCATGGAAGCCTTGGTCAAGGAGCGAGCCGCTGCCCCGCCACTGCTCGAGGACCTCCTCGCGGGCTCTTATCCCACGCCCTAGTGCCGACATCCGCCGTCGGTTAAGCTCCACGGCAATGGCGGAGAAGAAGGAAGTTCCCATGCGCACAGAGCGGAAGAAATATGCCTCCCGGACATTGATGGTCCTCTCGGGGAAGGGGGGTGTGGGGAAAAGCACGGTGGCGGTGAACCTGGCGGTGGCGCTGGCGGAGACGCTGGCGGTAGGACTCCTCGACGCCGATCTCCACGGCCCCGACGTTCCCAAACTTCTCGGGGTGGAACACGTGCGGCCGGAGGTCCGTGAGGGGAAGCTCCGGCCGGTGGAGACGCCGTACAAGGTGCGAGTGGTGTCCATGGGGTTCCTCCTCCCCCGGCGCGATTCCCCGGTCATCTGGCGCGGCCCCCTCAAGATGAAGGCCCTCCGGCAGCTCTTCGACCAGGTGGAGTGGGGGAAGCTGGACCTCCTGGTGGTAGACTTGCCCCCGGGCACCGGGGACGAGCCTCTCTCGGTGGCTCAGATCCTGGGCGGGGCCGACGGGGCGGTGATCGTCACCACCCCCCAGGAGCTCGCACGCCTGGACGCCGCGAAGGCCATTTCCTTCGCCCGGAAGGTAGGGGTCAAGCGGATAGGGGTAGTGGAGAACATGTCGTGCTTCGTCTGTCCCCACTGCGGTGAGGGGATAGATCTCTTTGGAGAGGGTGGTGGGGAGGCTCTGGCCCGGGAGGCGGCGGTCGATTTCCTCGGTCGCCTCCCGCTCTTTCCTGCGGTGATCGGTGCTGGGGACAGGGGCGTCCCCGGCGCGACCCTCCCTGACGTCAGGAACGCGTTCGTGGAGCTCGCCCTATCGGTGTGGGAATGGTTGAACAAAAGATGATGCGCCTACACCCCGAGTGCATTCCTTGCTTCCTCTCCGCGTCGCTTCGCGCGGCACGGATCCTGGGCCTCCCCGACGGGAGGCGTTGGGAGATCGTGGAACGGGTCGCCCCCCTGACGCTGGAGCTCCCGCGGGGATGGCCCCCGTTGCTCGTGGGGGGCCGGGTGCAGCAGGTGGTGGAGGAGGTCACGGGGAGCACGGATCCCTTCGCCGTGGTCAAACGTCTAGCGAACGAGCAGGCCCTGGCCCGACTGGACGAGCTCCGCGCCCGGGTACGAGCAGCACGGAATCCCTTGGAGGAGGCCCTGCGGGTGGCGGTGGCCGGGAACCTGATTGATTTCGGCGTGAGCGATTCTTTCGACCTCGAAGACGTGTTGCAGCGGGCGGAGGAGGCCGCGGATTATTTCTATTATGACGAGTTCGCGCACGCCCTATCCGACGATCGAAAAATCCTCTACGTTGGGGACAACGCCGGGGAGATTGCGTGGGACCGGCTCGTTGTGGAGGAACTCCAGCGGATGGGGGTGGAGGTCGTCTTCGCGGTGCGGTCTGGCCCGGCCCTCAATGACGCTACCCTCGAGGACGCCCGCTACGTGGGCCTCGACCGGATCTGCCGGGTCATCGGGACCGGGGCGGCCCTCCCCGGGATCACCCTCGGCGAAGCCTCGGACGGGTTCCGTCGGGAGTTCAAAAGGGCAGACCTCGTCCTCGCAAAGGGGATGGGGAACTTCGAGGGGTTGGCCGGTGAGTCGGAGAAGGTCTTCTTCCTTTTGGTCGCGAAGTGCCTCCCCGTGGCCCGGGAGCTCGAGGTGCCGGTGGGCTCCATTGTCCTGCGGGGAAGCGAACAGGTGCTCGCCGCGTGACCTCCAACGGAAAACCGAGGCCGGCACGCGGGGACCTCGGCCATAGTCGTGTGGACGAAAGGGACTTCCTCAGATTTCCCCCACTAATTCTAGGGACGGCTTGAGGGTTTCTCTCCCGGGCTCCCAGGACGCGGGACAGACCTCGCCCGGGTGTTCTGCCACGTATTTGGCCGCCTGGAGCTTGCGGATGATCTCCTTCACGGAACGGCCGATGGAGTTGTCGTGCATCTCCATGGCGCGCAGCATCCCCTCGGGGTCCACGATGAAGGTGGCTCTCCAGGGGATTCCCTCCTTGTGGATGTAACTGCCGAATGCGCGGCAGGCGACCCCCGCGGGATCGGCGGCCATGTGAAAGCGGATCTTCTTGATGGCAGGTGAGGTGCCATGCCAGGCCTTATGAACGTAGACGGTGTCGGTGCTCACTGAGATCACCTCCGCCCCAAGCCTCCGGAGCTCATCGTAATGGTCGGCGAGCTCCTCGAGCTCAGTGGGGCAAACGAAGGTGAAGTCCGCAGGGTAGAAGGCGATGACGATCCATCTGCCGCGAAAGTCCGAGAGTTTCACCTCCTTGATCTCGCCCCCGTGATAAACCTGCAAGGATAGGTCCGGAATCTTCTCGCCGATCCTGATCATAGGGAGCTCCTTTGTAAATGATAATTTTTCGCAAATTCATTTTAGTGGGGAAAGGCCCCGGGGTCAACCTTATCCATGTCCGTCAGGGGTAGACGTACGCCGGCGTCGATACGAAGAGGCGTTCGCCCCCGACTGAAAAGACAAACTCGGCGAAAAACGCGCACCAGCCCTCCCCGGGCCGGGGGATCTCCGCCGCGAACTCCTTCGATCCCCCTGGCAACGGTCGCTCCTCCCAACGGGCCCCGCGGAAATCTCGGATCGGGCTCACCGCGATCCAATAGCGCGCCGCCTCCGGCTCCGTGGAAGCAAAAGCCCGCAGTGTGGCGCCGGAAGGGCCCGGCTTCACTTCCCAGGAAACTCTGGGGAGGGGCTCCCCGAACACGAGGGCCCGGGAGAATGCAACGACGCTCCCGATCAACCTCTCCTCGTCGTCCAGTGAATGGCCAGCGTTGGGGATGTAAAGAGCGTGCTTCGGTTCCGGAAGCCCCGCCCAATAGAACGAGAGGGCGTTTATGGGCCAGTAGGCATCGTTCGTCCCCAGGATCACCAACTTGGGCATGCTGAATCGGTTCCTGTAGGTATAGGGATCGACGAGCCGGAGGAGCTCCTGCCACCGCAGACCACCCTCCTCATCAAACAGGCCCTGTTTCAAGTAGGGGGCGAGCATGTAGGATAGCCCTCCCCAGAAAGCCCGCTGGTGCGCGAGCTGCACCGGAATGTTCAGGACGTCGAAGACCATGGGGACTATGCCCAGGACCTTCTCGGGCAAAGCGGCGGCCGTGAGGTAGGTAGTCCAACCCCGCTTCGAAGCGCCCGACACGATGAATTTCTCCGGCCATTGCTTCCAGATTTCCTCTCCCAGGGCCTCTAGAGCCCGTATAGCGGCCACGGCACTCTGGACCATGGGGAAAAGCAGGGGCCAGTCGGGGTCTTCCTCTTCGAGGTACTTCCGGAAGGTGTAAGCGATGAGATCGTCCTCTCTCCTCTCGAAGAGGGGTTGGTTGGGGACGTCAAAGAGGATTGCCACAGGGAACTTCAGGCGCTGGGCGAGGTCCAATCCCCGTAGTTCGTCGCCAGGGGCGTAGTCTCCGGCGATGAACAGGAAGACGGCGCCAGTGGTCTGGGGGACCTGGGGTTCGCACAAGAAGAGCTGGTGTTCCCAGGGGATCCCGCGCCAGACCTGTGACCGGAGAGAGATCTCCCGCACGAGCCCCGATGACCGCACGGCTTCCCACGAGACGTGGCTGGAAGCCCCTTCCAAATACCGGTAGAGTGCGTCCGGAAACGGTCCTGCAGCGGTGGTACACATCGCAACAAGTGCAGAAAGCCCCGCCAGTACGAAAGACCTCATCGGGCAACCTCTCTCGCGATAGCGAAGAAGGTGTCCGGGTCCAGTGAGGCCCCGCCTACCAATGCCCCATCGATGTCGGGGAGTTTCAGGTATTCTCCGGCATTGTCGGGCTTGACGGAGCCGCCGTACTGAATACGGACCTTCTCCGCTGTGTCGCCGAACCGGTCCGCGAGCCAGCGACGTATGGAGGCCGCCATCTCCTGGGCATCCTCCGGTCGCGCGGGAACCCCGGTCCCGATGGCCCAAACGGGCTCGTAGGCGATCACGACCCGCTCGAGCTCTTCCGCGGACACCCCCGCCAGCGCGGCTAGCTGGCGCTCCACTACCTCCCGGGCCTTTCCGGCACGCCGTTCCTCAAGCTTCTCCCCCACACAGAGGATGGAGCACACCCCAGAATCCAGGGCCGAACGGAGTTTCTTCGCGATGAAATCGTCCGGCTCCCCGAAGATATTGCGGCGCTCGGAGTGGCCTACGATGAGGTAAGAAATTCCATACTCCAGGAGCATGGGGAGCGATACCTCGCCCGTGAAGGCACCTTTGGATTCGGGATGGGCGTTCTGGGCGCCCCACTTTATTTGAGAACCTCCGAGCACTTCTCGTACGACCCCCAATGCAGTGAACGGCGGGAAAACCACGAGCTCCACGGGGAAACCCTCGGGCACGAGTTCCCGGAGCCTTCGGCAGTAAGCCCGGGCCTCGGCCTGGACCTTGTTCATCTTCCAGTTCGCCGCCACAATCGGTACACGCATCCAAATGCCCCCTTTCTGAGCATGTGGTACCGAACAACGTGGTACTGAAGTTTTCCGCACATCGCAAATCTCCGGCCGAGGACGGTCGTTTATCAGCATTTATCGGTATTTCTCGGTATGTTGCCGAATGACGTGGAAGGAGATATATTCACGGTGAGGGATGGAAAATTCGCTCGATGTGGTAATTCTAGCTGCGGGCAAGGGGGCTCAAATGCGGTCCCAACGCCCCAAGGTTCTTCACCCCGTTCTCGGCCTCCCCCTCCTCGAGTACGTCCTTCGTACCGCATTCGCATTGTCCCCGCGCCGGGTGATCTTGGTCGTCGGCCACGGCGCGGACGAGGTGAAGGAGACGTTCGGGAGTCGCGCGCTCACGTTCGTAGAGCAGTCGGAGCAACTCGGCACGGGACACGCCCTCCGCTGTGCCGAAGCGGTGGTGAAGGCGCCGAGGTTTCTCGTCCTCCCGGGTGACGTTCCCTTGCTCCGACTCGAAGCACTGCAGGGGCTATGTGAGGCACATGCGGTCCACGGGGCGCTCCTCTCCTTCCTCACCTTCTCCCCCGAAGACCCGGGAGGCTATGGCCGGGTAATCCGGGACGAGTCGGGGATCCCGAAGTCTATCATCGAGGCAAAGGACGCTCCGCCGGAGGTCCTCGCGATCCGAGAGGTCAACGCCGGGATCTACTGCATGGAGAATGTGCCCGAGCTCTGGGAAATCCTGAAGGCACTCTCTAACGAAAACGCCCAGGGCGAGTATTACCTTACCGACCTCGTCGCCGCCCTCTACCCGAGGACCCACGCCCTCTCGTGGCCCGAGCCTCAGGACCTGCTGGGGGTGAACACCCGGGGGGACCTCGCCCGGGCGGAATGGGTCCTGCGGGAGCGGATTGTCCAAGCCCTCCACGATGCCGGAGTCACGGTGGTCGATCCCCTGACGGCCTACATCGGCCCCGACGTTACCGTGGGCCAAGACACCATCCTTCAACCCGGGGTATTCCTTTACGGTAAGACAGAGGTCGCCGAGGCCTGTGAGGTCGGGCCCCAAGCGTACTTGATCGATACCACGGTCGGACGGAGTGCCAAAGTTTGGTTCTCTGTCCTGGAGGGAGCATACGTGGGGGAGGGAGCGCGGATCGGCCCTTACGCCCATCTGCGTCCGGGGGCACGGATCGGCCCCCGGGCTCGGATCGGGAACTTCGTGGAGGTTAAGAACGCTGAGATCGGTGAGGAAGCGCGGGCGGGCCACCTTTCCTATATCGGTGACGCCGAGGTGGGGGCGGGAACGAACATCGGCGCTGGAACCATTACCTGTAACTACGACGGGGTCCGCAAGCACCGGACGGTGATCGGGAAGGGAGCCTTTATCGGCTCCAACACTGCCCTCGTCGCCCCGGTCACCGTGGGGGAGGGGGCGGTGGTGGGAGCCGGATCGGTGATCACCGAGGACGTGCCTCCGTATGCCCTGGCCCTCGGCCGTTCACGTCAGGTGATAAAGCCCGATTGGGCCAAAAAGAAGGGGGGAGCTTAGGTGAATGGGTTGAAGATCGTGTCGGGAAACGCGAACCCGGGCCTCGCCAAAAAGGTGACGGAGCTCGTGGTGGAGAAGTTCAATACCAGATATGTCGATTTCCTCGACGAGGTCCTCTGGGAACGCCGTAGCACCTCCCTCGAGAGGGCAATGGATCCGCTGAGATTTGAGGACGTATGGTGTGAGGCCAGGGTTTCCTACTTCCCCGACAACGAGGTCTACGCCCATGTGGAGAAGACAGTACGGGGCCAATGTGTTTTCGTCATTCAGCCCACCTGTCCTCCGCGGGACGGGTTGTCTCCCGGGGGACCGGGGCCGAGGACGGTGAACGACCACCTGATGGAGCTCCTGCTGTTGATAGATGCTTTGAAGAGGGCCTCAGCGGAGCGGATCTGCGCCGTGGTCCCTTACTTCGGTTATGCCCGCCAGGACCGGAAGACCGAGGGCCGGGTCCCGATCTCGGCCAGGCTAGTGGCGAACTTGGTTGAACGGGCCGGAGCGACCCGAGTCCTGGCCATGGAGCTCCACGCGAGCCAGATCCAGGGGTTCTTCGACATCCCTGTGGACCATCTACGTACCGATCATCTCTTCGCCCGACATATCCAAGCCCGTCATCCTGACTGGGTTGATAACCTCGTGGTCGTTTCGCCGGACATCGGGGGGCTCTTTCGGGCGCGACGCGTGGCGGAGAGGCTGCAGTCGCCCTTTGCCACTCTGGCCAAGCGCCGCTTCGAGCGTGGTAAACTCGATGTCCTCCTCGTGATCGGCGACGTGGATGGCAAAAAGGTACTCCTTGTGGACGACATTCTCTCAACCGGGGGGACACTTCTCCGCGCGGTGTATAGGCTTAAGGAACAAGGTGCCGCGGAGATCTACGCGGCCTGCACCCACGGAATCTTCGCCGGAGATGCCTTGGAGCGCATCGAGACCTCTCCCTTGAGCCGTGTGATCGTCACGGATACCATTCCTCAAGCCGCTGCGGTCGATCATCCCAAAGTGGAAGTTATTTCCGTGGCGGAGGATCTGGCGGAAGCGATCATCAGGATCTATTTAGGTTTGTCCATAAGTGAACTTCTCGTGCGTGGTCGCTGAGGAGGAGAGAAAAATGAGGCTCATAGTCCGAAAACGCTCCGATAGAGAGAAGCCGAAAGCTTTACGGCGTCAGGGTTGGGTGCCCGCCGTAGTCTACGGGCCGCACCTCGACAGCACCCCCATCGCGGTGGAGTACAAGGCCCTTGAGCGACTCATCGCCCGGATCACCCGCGCAACCAAGATCGAACTCGAGTGCGACGGCGAACGGCATTTTGTGTTCATCAAAGAACTACAGCGGGATCCCATCACCGACCGGTTCCTGCACGTGGATTTCTATGCCCCCGAACCGGGGCAGATCATGTCTCTGGACGTCCCCATCCGGCTCGTGGGGACCCCCGCCGGTGTAAAGGCCGGTGGAATCCTAGAGCACATTCACGAGCAGATCCCCGTCGAGGGTCCTCTGGAGGCCATTCCCCCCTACATCGAAGTGGACATCACGGAACTCGGCCTCGACGAGGCCCTCCTCGTCAAGGACCTCCCATTGCCCGAGGGCCTGCGGCCTTTGCTCCCCGAGGACGAAGCCATTGTCACCATCCTACCGCCGAAGGTCCTCGTGACCGAAGAGGAGGTCGCCGAGGAGGAAGAGGCCGTGGCCGAGGCCGCTGAGGCCGCGCCCTCCGCTGAGGAAGGGAAGGAAGAGGAGGAAGGGGAGTCTTGAGGGCTATAGTGGGCCTGGGAAACCCCGGCCCCGAATACGCCCTTACCCGCCATAATCTCGGCTTCTGGGTGGTGGACCGCCTTCGGGCGGGGAGGAGTTGGAGGCGCATCCTCTTTCCGTGGGGGGAGCTTTTCCTGAGTGGAGAGGGGGCGCTGCTGAAGCCCCTCACCTATATGAACTGTTCCGGCGAGGCCCTGCGTGGCCTCTTCGCGCTCTATCCTCTGGAACCCCGAGCTCTCCTCTTAGTACATGACGACGTAGACCTTCCGGTGGGTGAGGTGCGCCTACGGGCGCGCGGGGGCAACGGGGGACATCTCGGAGTACGGTCGGTCCTGGAGGCCTTGGGCACCGAGGACGTCCCACGACTGAAGATCGGGATCGGGCCCAAGCCGGAGGGAGTGGACCTCGCCGATTACGTGCTTTCGGTTCCGCCTGAGCAAGAAATGGAAAAACTAAGCACCGCGGCTGTCTTCGCCGCCGAAGTCGCTGGAGCCTTCCTCCGAGGGGGATACTCCGGGGCGTTGAAACGCTATTCCCGAGGAGTGGCCGCCGAGAAAGGGGTATAATTTGGCCGAAGAGTTCGTTATGTACGAAAAGTTTTCCCGAGACGCAGCTAAATGGCTCGCGGCTTCCCACAGCGAGGCCGAGGAGTGGCGCCATCGTTACATCGGCACCGAACATCTTCTCCTCGCTGCCCTGCGGCTCGAGCACCTCTCCGTCTACCGGTTCCTCGTGAGCCACGGCCTCACCTACGAGCGTGTGGCCCGAATCATCGAGCGCCAAAAGGGCCGCGGCAAGGTCCACATCCCTCAGGGTGGCCTCGAGATGACCCAGAGGCTCCGGCGGGTGATGAAGATGGCCTTTGAGGAGGCCCAGAGGCAGGGATCGGAGTTCATCGAGCCGGAGCACCTGCTCTTCGCGATCCTCCGGGACGGGGAAGGTACGGCTGCGGAGATCCTGCGAGCTCATGGCGTGGACCTGCGCGTGGCCAAGGCTTACTTCCGCCACCGTCGCGGCGGCGGGATGCGAGTTCGAACCGTTTCCTCACAGCGACTCCCCGGCGAACTGGGCGAGTTCGGCCGGGACCTGGTGGAGGAGGCGGAGCTTGGGCTCCTCGACCCGGTGATCGGCCGCGAACGGGAGCTCGAGCGCTTGATCCAAATTTTGTGCCGCCGCAAGAAGAACAATCCCGTCCTCATCGGTGAAGCCGGGGTGGGGAAGACTGCTATCGTGGAGGGACTGGCTCAGAAGATCGCCCTGGGGGATGTCCCCCGGGCCCTGGCAGATAAGTCCATCGTGGAGCTCGACATCGCCGGGATCGTGGCTGGGACCAAGTACCGGGGCGAATTCGAACAGCGGCTGAAGAACATTCTCAATCGGGTGATGGAGTCCGACAACATCATCCTGTTCATCGACGAACTCCACACCGTGGTAGGCGCGGGCGGGGCTGAAGGGGCCATCGATGCCTCCGCGATTCTCAAGCCTCCCCTCGCTTCCGGGGCGATCCAGTGCATCGGCACTGCCACCCCCGACGACTACCGGAAGACGGTGGAGAAGGACCCGGCGCTTAGGCGGCGGTTCAAGACCGTGTACGTGGAGGAGCCCTCAGTAGAGGAGACCGTGCGAATCCTGAAAGGGCTCCGCTCCCGTTACGAGCAGCACCACGGGGTACGGATCACCGACGACGCGCTGTGGCAGGCGGCACGCCTCGCCGACCGCTACGTCACCGATCAGTTCCTGCCGGACAAGGCCATCGACCTGATTGATGAGACGGCAGCGAGAGTACGTCTTTCCGCCAGCGACCTTCCCCCTGAGGCCCGCGAACTTATCGAGGAGATCACGCGCCTCGAGGAGGAGGAGGAGGAAGCGGTGGCCCACCAGAACTACGAACTCGCCGCCAAGCTCCGGGACCAGCGGAACGCGCTCATGGACGAACTCCGCGAGTACGAGGAGAAAGTCGAGGGGAGGACCGACACCCCCACGGTGGAGGGCCACCACATCGCCGAGACGGTATCCCTGTGGACCGGGATCCCTATGCATCACCTCCAGGAGGAGGACACCGCCCGCCTGGTGAATATGGAGGAGAAGATCCACGAGCGCCTCGTGGATCAGGAGGAGGCGGTGAAGGCGGTGTGCCGGGCGATCCGGCGGGCCTACGCTGGGATCAAGGATCCTCGCCGACCCATCGGTGCTTTCCTCTTCCTGGGGCCCACGGGCGTGGGGAAGACCGAGCTCGCGCGGACCCTGGCGGAGTTCCTCTTCGGCGACGAGGACGCACTAATTCGCATCGACATGTCGGAGTACATGGAACGTTTCTCGGTGTCGCGCCTCATCGGCGCTCCGCCGGGGTACGTGGGATACGAGGAGGCGGGCGAGCTCACCGAGGCGGTGCGGCGGCGGCCCTACTCCGTGGTCCTGTTCGACGAAATCGAGAAGGCCCACCGGGATGTGTTTAATATCCTCCTCCAAGTGATGGATGATGGCATCCTCACTGATTCTCAGGGGCGCAAGGTTTCCTTCCGTCACACCGTGTTGATCATGACCTCCAACATCGGCGGGAAGCTCATCACCGACCAGACTTCTCTCGGATTTGGTTCTCAAGACGTGGAGCAAACCTATCAGGACATCAAGTCCCGGGTGCTGTCCGAGGTGAAGAAGTACTTCTCGCCGGAGTTCCTGAACCGCCTCGATGACATCATCGTGTTCCGGCCCCTGACGCGCGATCAGGTGGGGGATATCGCAAAGCTCCTGATCGGCAGGCTCCAGCAGCGCCTTAGGGAAGAGCACGGGATCGAATTGGAGCTAGCTGACTCGGCCCTGGACCTCCTCATCGAGAGGGGTTTCGACCCCAAGTACGGGGCCCGGCCCATGAGGAGGACCATCGAACGCCTGGTAGAAGACCCCATCGCTGAGAGGATTCTCACGAAGGAGTTCCCCGAGGGTTCCACCATTGTGGTGGAGGCCGTCGGCGAACGGATGGCCTTCCGCAGAAAATAATGGCCTATGTCTGCCGCGAGTGTGGTTATCGGTCCCTGAAATGGTTCGGCCGGTGTCCCTCCTGCGGTTCCTGGGGGACTCTCGAGGAAGTAACCGAAGCTGAGCCCCGGAGTGCTCGCAAGCGGGCAGAGCCCATGAGCTGGCTTGGGGAGGAACCGCGCCCCCTGCCTCAGGTTCCCTCATCGCCCCTCAAGCGCCTATCCACAGGTTTCCCCGAGGTGGACCGGTTGCTCGGGGGCGGGCTCATCCCCGGGGCGGTGATCCTCTTCGGTGGCGAGCCCGGGGTGGGGAAGTCAACGTTGCTCCTGCAGATCGCCGCCGCCCTCGCCCGGCATCACGGCTCCGTCCTCTACGTCTCCGGAGAGGAGTCGGCACCCCAAGTGAAGCTCCGTGCGGAACGACTGGGGATAGAGGAGGGGAGGCTCTACCTTTTTGCGGAGCAGTCCCTCCCCCGCATTGTCGCCGCGGTAGAGGAGATCTCCCCTTTGGCCCTGGTCGTGGACTCTCTCCAGACGGTCCTCGCCCGGGCGAACGGGGGCGAGGTTGGGGGTATCCAGCAGGTGCGGGAGGCGGCGGCTGAGATTGCCCGGTTGAGCAAGCTCCGCGGCACAGCTTCCTTCCTCGTCTCTCACATCACCAAAGGTGGGGGGTTCGCGGGCCCTAAGACCGTGGAGCACATCGTGGACGTCGCCATCTACCTCGAGGGCGTGCGTGAGGCGGACCTCCGAATCCTGCGCTCCGTCAAGAACCGGTTCGGCTCTACTAACGAGGTGGCGGTCTTCAAGATGAGCGACTGCGGGATGGAAGAAGTTGCGAATCCATCCCTTTTCTTCCTCTCGCGGGACCGTGGGGCGAAACCCGGCTCGGCCATCGTTCCGGTTCTCGAGGGAACGCGCACCATGCTCGTCGAGGTCCAGGCCTTGGTCTCTCCCACCAAGTACGGCCCGCCCCAGCGGCGCACTCCCGGGCTCGATTACAACCGGGTTCTGGTCCTCCTCGCCGTCCTCGAACGGTATCTCGGAGTCCACATCGGGATGTCCGATGTGTATTTGACAGTGGCCGGCGGTTTCGAGGTACGGGAGCCGGCGTTGGACCTAGGGATCGCGGCCGCGGTCCTCTCGAGCCTTTACAACCAGCCAATTTCTCCCGATACAGTGGTCCTCGGGGAGATCGGGCTCTCTGGCGAAATCCGTCCGGTACGGAAGGCCCAAGAGCGCCTCAAAGAAGTGGAAAAGCTCGGGTTCAGGCGCGCGATTCTTCCCGACCAGGACATCAAGGGCAAAGTATGCTTAGAATTGGTGCGAGCCAAGACGGTGAGCGAGGCCTGTGAGGCTCTGAATCTGGGCGGTTGAGATGCTGTGGGACGAGTACCGAAAGATCCTCGAGCGAACGGCACCTGGTACCCCCCTCAGGGAGGCCCTGGACCGGGTAGTCCAGCTTGGTACCGGAGGGCTCGTGGTGATCGCCGACCGAGAGGTGGTAGCTCCAATCATCGCTGCCGGATTCGAGCTCAATTCCCCCTTCACTCCCCAGGCCTTGGCCGAACTGTGCAAGATGGACCGGGCGGTGGTGGTGGACGAAAACCTGAAGGCAATCCTCTATGCCAACGCTCATCTAGTTCCCGACCCGACCATCCCCTCAGCCGAGACCGGGACCCGCCACCGGGTGGCGGAACAGACTGCGAAACAGATCGAGCGCCCGGTGATCGCCATCTCCGAGGAGCGGAAGAGGATCACCATCTACTACAAGTCATGGCGTTACGAGCTGAAAGATCCCGTCGCCTTATCCTCCCAAGCATCCCAGGCCCTCCTCATCCTGGACCGCTACCGCCGCGAGCTCCACGAGCTCCTGACGGAGCTCGCACCCATGGAGTTCGAGCGCAAGGTCCCCCTGGACCACGTGGCCATGGTGGTCCAAAAGGCCGTGCAAATGATCCACTTGGAGGAGGAGCTACAGGCGCTGTTCCTCGAACTCGGGAAGGAGGCGAAGCTCCTCAAACACCAGCTCCGGGGCTTGATGCGGGGCGTGCGGGAGACCTTGAAGCTCGTGGTGTTAGACTTCCGCAAGACCCAAGAGCGGCCAGTAGATGAGGTGATTCAGAATATATTGGCACTCGACCCAGAGGAATTACTCGTCCCCGAAGTGATCCTGAAGGTACTCGGTTACGGAGAGAATGAGCTCGAGTCACCGGTCCCCTCGCGGGGGTTCCGGTTGCTCTCCAAGATCCCGCGGCTCCCCCCGTCCATCATCGAGCGGTTGGTGGAGGAGCTGGGGAGCCTCGACCAGATCGAGAGGGCTAACCGCCGTCAGCTCCAGCGCATCAAGGGGATCGCGGAGACCCGTGCCCGAGCGATCAAATCGGGCCTCGCCCGTCTGCGCAATCGCTACATCTCGGGAGGGCTTGAGCGATGATGGAATCGTTACGGGCGGCAGCGGATTTCCTACGGAAACTGGGGGAGCCCGAGGTCGCGGTGGTATTGGGCTCCGGCCTTGGGGATGTCCTCCCCATTGAGGACGAACGGGTCGTGAGATTCACTGAGGTGCCGGGGTTCCCGGCCCCCACCGCCCCTGGCCACAAGGGGGAGATCGCCATCGGGGTGTTGGGGGAAAAGGAAGTCCTCGTCCAGCGGGGTCGTCTTCATTACTACGAGGGCTACTCCCCGGAGGAGGTCGTGTTCCCAGTGAGGACATATGCCCTACTGGGGGTGAAGGTCCTGGTGCTGACAAACGCCGCCGGGGGGATCGCTGAGGGTCTCGCGCCGGGGGATCTCGTCCTCATTCGGGATCACATCAACATGCTCGGGTTCAACCCCCTGCGGGGACCTAACCCCGAGGAGCTCGGGCCGCGGTTTCCGGACATGACCCATGCCTACGACCCCGAGCTCCGGCGGATAGCGCACGAGGTCGCCTTGGAGCTCGGGATCGAGCTTCGGGAGGGGGTGTACCTCGCCACCATGGGTCCGAGCTACGAAACCCCGGCGGAGATCAGGGCGTTCCGTGCCCTGGGAGCGGATCTCGTGGGGATGTCCACCGTGCCCGAGGTGATCGCCGCCCGGCATGCGGGCATGCGGGTGCTGGCGGTCTCCTGTGTCACCAACCTCGCGGCGGGGATCGCCAAGCATCCCCTTTCCCACGAGGAAGTCCTGGAGATCGGGCGCAGAAAGGCCGCCGAGCTCGGCCGGCTCCTGGCCAAACTCATCCCCCGCTTTCCCCTTTGAACGCCCACAGCGCCTGTTTTCACGATGTTAGAAAAAGTTTTGGACATTTTGCGGAGACTTCCCCTCCGCTATAACGAGCTGTTTTTAAGGAAGTTTTGGTACGGGAGTAGGTCCGGCGTCCGTTTCCGACGGCAACATTTCGATGGGGAGGTGGGAAAGAGGCACATTCGTGTCATGCAAAAAATGAGGGGAGGTTTGAGAGGAGTTTTTGTCCTAGTGTGGTCGGTACTTCTGGGACCTCTATGTGCTGGGGCATTGGCGTGCCAGACATCTACAGGAGGGACGGATTTCGGGGAGCGCGCCCGCTATATGTTCGTTCAGAACGCCCGCGCTGGCTCGTTCCTTCCCCGGTGGGAGAGGAAAACCGTTACATGCTGATCCTCGAGGGCGTTTCCGCCCAGAGCATCGCCTTCTCCCATGAACCCACGAGGGTGGTGGGCCAGATCTCAACAGACCTGTTCCTAAAAATCTTTGGATTTTCCTCCCAAATCCGCCCAACGCCGCCATCGAGATCCTGGAGGGGGACGAGGAACAGGACGTGTGCGTGGTGGAACTCTTCGACCCCGTCTACGACGCCGAGGCGGCGACGCTTCGGTATAAGGCGAGGATCCTGGAGGAGCCGGACCACTCCTATGCCGTGTTCAACGAGCGCCACGATGGGTCCCTGTCGGCACATTTCGGCGCCGTTGCCCTCCTCATCGAGGATTGTGCGGACGGGAAGCTTTATTGCTGCAAAAGCTCTAGCGATAACTCGGGCGATGCGTGTTGTACCTATACATATGGATGTTGTTGGTTCCTGTTCTCGTGCGAGCCCTGCCATGGGGAGCCCAAGTGCGAGGATCACTGCCCGGAGGGTTGCCAGGAGGAGTGTGGGAACATCGTCATCTGAATCTTTACGCTGACCCCAGAAAGGTCTTTCCTGAGAGAACATTATGCGCTAGCCCCTGCGCACAGATCGTCGGAGCACAGGGGCAGGTGTTAGGCCTTTCCCTTTCCGGAAACCATGGATGAAGCAGAAAAGGATAACTTGACGATAGGACAAGAGCAATTTTGGACGCTTTTTATGATCTTATCCGAGGAGTTTCCGTTGTCGTGATGCTATACGGGGTGGCCCTGGTCCTGAGGCGACGTGAGGTATTGGCCGAAGAGTACGCCCTTATCCTCTCCAGCGTAGTCATTGCTTTATGCCTCCCGGCCATGATCTTTGTGCCCCTCGCAGGAAAGCCCGTCTACCTGCGGCAGCTCGCCCCCGGCTCTGTTGATGTTGGGTCTCGAGCTCGCTAGCTTCGCTTTGGCCTGGAGGATAAGCTCTCGGCTCAGATTCGACAGGGGGCGATTATCTTCTGTTCCGGTTTCGGCTCCTCCACCTTCTTGGGCTACTCCATAGTGATCTCCGTCTTTCCCCACCAAACAGAAGCCCTTACCGAGGCGGTGTTGATCTTCGAGATCGGCGTTGGGTATCCTATTTCTGTTCTGGGTCTTCTTTTGGCGGCGTACTTCGGCTCTGCACATTTGGGAACCCGATCGAGGCTCGCCCCGTCTTCGAGTTTTTTCAAGTCGCCCGTGTTTTTTTGCCCTGATACTGGGGATCCTGTGGGGATATTTTCGCTTGCCTGGCGAGGAAAACCCGTTCCTGGCCACCCGATATTCCAGGCCGGCGGGGTTTAGGCCTCGGCGTTGACACCCCTCGCCATCCTCTCGGTGGGGCTCATGTTCGAAATGCCGAACGTGCGAAAAAATTCCATCCCCTGGGAATTGTTATCGTCTTGAAGTTGTTCTTTAAGCCCTTACTCGCCGGTTCTGTGGCGGTTTTAGCGGGCTCTCCCGGTATCTGGCGGGATGTATTGGTCCTCTTGGCCTCCATGCCTCCCGTGGTATTGGGGATGGTCTTCCTCAGGCGATATAGAGGCGATGCATCGCCGGCGTCAGCCCTTTTATTGGCCGTAAGCTTGATAAGTTGCAGGAGCCTATTGGTTGTATTCTTATTCGTAGGATAACGTGAGTTGCACACAAGAGTTCCATAGAATCTCCATATGCGCTAACGAGTTTCTACACCACTGTGCAGCAAAATGAGCGTAGAAAAAGCACGTGGAGGAGGGCATTGGTGAGAAATGCGGTGGTTTCCCTTTTGGTGATTTTCCTACTGGGAGGCGCGACACAGGCCGAGCTCAGGTGTCGAGATCCGGCCCACACGGCGATCCTGAGCGAACTGTATGCGGAGATCATCCCCGGGCCTGGGACCAAGACTGCATACGGAATTCCCCTTTCCCTTTGGAACATCAGCCGCTTCGCCTCCTGGTACGGTTCGGTAAAGCTCTCGTCGCGAGAAGCCGCGGTCTATGAGCAGGCGCTCGGGGGCCTCGTGACCCCTGTTTGCGAGGACCTTTCCCTGAGCCGGTGTTGTCTACCGGGGAGTCCCGAGGCCGGGAGCAAAACTTGCGAGTTCGTCCGAAGTGCCCAGGGCCTCGCCAAGTGGCTCATAAGGAAGGGTTTCTTCGCCGATGAGGTGCGCGCCGCGGTGGACCAATGGCTCCACTTTATCTTCCCGAGCTACTTCCTCTCCCTGGCGCTCCAAGAGCGCGGAATCGATCCCACGAGCTGCGGACTCCCGGTGGCGGGAGTATGCTGTAAGGGGTGTGGCATCCAAAACGAGCCGGCCTCCATTGGCAGTGACCTCATCCCCGGCGATGCCGGTTCCGGGGGACAGGGGTGATGGAGGTCCTTGAGCGGGGGCCTGACTTCCTGAAGAAATCGGTGCGGTGAAGCCGAAGGCGCGGCGTCTTTCCAATCTGGTTTTTTTGCTCCTGACCCTGGGGCTGACCACTGTCTCTCAGGGGCTAAATCCTGATTCCATCGTTTTCGTGGAGGTCCCCGAGTCGGTGGAGGTCCCCCGGGGCGGCGAGAGGACATTCCAACTTGTCATCTACATCGAGCCTGACTGGCACATAAACGCCGCCGGGGTGGAGCAAGAACCCCTGATCCCAACCTCACTGGAGTTCGAGGCCCCCGATTACATCGCCCTTGGGGAACCCCTTTTCCCCGAGCCCGCCTACGAGGAGCTCCCGTGGGCCGGGAGGACCCTCGCCCTCTATACTGACCGAGTCGTGGTAGCGGTCCTCCTCCGGGCTTCCGCCGATGCACCCCTGGAAGGGGCTCTCCTCCAGGGGACGTTGCGCTATCAGGCCTGCAGTGGCGAGGTGTGCCTCCCGCCCGCCGAGAAATCCTTCGCTGTCGAGCTACGCATCGTCGAACCCGCAGTGGGGATGCCCCCCCTCGTGAGCATAGGCGGAGACGGAAGAGGGGCCGCCGCGGGGAACCCCATCGCGGCGCTCATCGGGGAGCGGGGGCTTTTCCTGGCCTTGCTGGGCATTTTCCTCCTGGGCCTCGGGCTGAACCTCACTCCCTGCGTCTACCCCATGGTGCCCATCACCGTGGCCTACTTTGGGGGGATCCGGGGTGGGAACACCCTGCGCACGCTGGGGATGGCCTTCTCTTACCTTTTCGGCCTCGCCGTGGTCTATTCCGGGCTCGGGGTGGCAGCGGCGGCCACGGGGAAGCTCTTCGGGGAGGTCCTGCAGCGCCCTTGGGTGTGGGGGCTCGCCGCCGGGGTCATAGTGGCCATGGCCCTGAGCTTCTTCGGCCTTTATCACTTGAGAGCCCCAACGTTCCTCACTCGGAGGCTCCCACAAGGGGGACGCGGCGGCCCGGTGGGGGCGTTCTTGATGGGCGCCTTCGCCGGCATCGTGGCCTCTCCGTGTGTGGGACCGGCCACCGTGGCTCTCCTCTCCTACGTGGGGATCACCCAGGATATCGGCCTGGGCTTCGCTCTATTCTTCGCTCTCGCCCTCGGTCTCGGAGCGCCGTATATCATCCTCGCGCTCTTCTCCCAGCGGCTCGGGCGCCTCCCGAGGACCGGGACCTGGACCATATGGGTAGAACGCCTCCTGGGGTTCGTGTTGCTCGGGTTGGCCCTCTATTTCGTGGCCCCGTTCATCCCCAGCGGAGTCCTCTCCTGGATCATAGCCACGCTCGCCGTCACAGGGGGGGTCTACCTGGGGCTCCTCCAACGGAGCCGTGGGGGGGCCACATTCCGCACGGTGAGGGGGGTCGTGGGGCTCGCTGGGATCGCGGTGGCGATCCTCTTTCTCCTCCCGGAGGGACAGGGCCCCGCCGAGGCCTCGGAGCTCATCGCGTGGGGTGAATACACCCCCGAGGTCCTCGAGGGTGATAGTCCCGTTCTCCTCTACTTCACCGCCGAATGGTGCGTTTACTGCCGCAAGCTCGAGGCCACCACCTTCAGCGACGAGGGCTTCGCCGCGTTCCTCGAAGAGGCCGGCATCTGGCCGGTAAAGGTGGACCTCACCTTCCGCACCCCGGTGAACGAGGCCATAAGGAGGAAGTACGGGGTAGTAGGGGTCCCCTTCCTCATACTCCTCTCCCCGGAAGGGAAAGAGCTCATGCGCTACGGGGGGTATATCGAGCCGGACCCGTTGGAGCAGATGATCGCGGACGCCCTAAAGGGTCAGGGAGCTGACCAAAGCTCCTGAAGCCAGCGGGCGATATTTCCCTCCCACTCCCGTTGGGCCTCGGCGTCCCTCCCGTGGGAGGTCCCGGCGTCGTAGAGGCTCTGGGCCCGGTCCATCCGGGCCTTTATCTCCCGGAAGACCTCCGTGATCAACTCCCGCAGACGCGAGATCGCTTCCTCGGGTGTCCCCCCTTTAGCTGCGGAGCCCGCCAGCGAGTCCGCCAGGAGTCTTCGGTAAACTTCGGCGAGGTCGAAATGGGCTTGTTCGTGGCATAGGACCTCCGGGATCCTCGCCCAGGAATAGGCCCAAGACCGATCCCGCAACATCACGAGCTCCACCCGGAGCTCGACGAGCCGGGCGCGAAACCCGTTCCCTGCGGGGACCACCTCGTAGGCGTAGCGGTACCGGATCTCGTAGGCGATCTCTGCCGCCTCGCCTCCAGGTTCGGAAGGAGGCGTCCCCCGAAAGTCGTCCCAGGTCAGACGGCGGCCCTCCTCCCAGAAGACCTCGTCTGGGACGGGGGAATGGAATTCGGTCTTGGAAGGGGAGGGCCAGGTGCCGGGTGATTCCGTTACGGAGAGCTCCAACGTGATAGAGGTAGTAAGTCCTGATTGTGTCCGTGCCCGAAAGGTCACCTTCGTCGTGGGCACGTCGCGTGGTGGAACGAAGGTGCAGTTCGCCACTGCCCGGCCGAATCCCCGTACCGGCGAGAAGCGTGCCCACCCAGGGAGCCTGAACGCGTCAATCTCGATCCATTCGCCAGGAGATGACCGCGCCTCGAGGTGAAAGACGAACTCCAAGTCAGGCGGGAGGGCACAGCGCAGGAGACCGGCGGAGACCCGCTCACAGTGGCCAGCACAGCTCGTAAACCACACCTTGAAGTAGAGCTCTCCCGCGGAAAGCGGTGCGACCAAGAGGCTGACGAGCGCTGCTGCAAGGACAAGCTGCTTCATCACTTCTCCTCCGGACGAAACTCAGGGATGTTGGCGAAGTCTTCGCGCTCGAGGACCTTCAGGACCCGGCGGGCAGCGGCCGCGACTTCCGGGGACAGTACCTCTCCCAACGACAGGTCCTTAGGTTGCACTCCGATGAAGATAACCTCTCCGACGCTCCGGGAGAGCTCTGCGAAGAGGTCGAAGAGGGGGAGAGAGTGGGTGGATCCCCAAGGGACCCTCGCTCCCTGGTCGACGATGCGGCGGATCGTCCCCGGGGGAAGTCCCATTTCCACTGCGTCCACCACGACGAGAACCTTCGGGGCAAGGCGCGCAATCTTCCCAAGCACGTTCTCCGGGGCCTGTCCCGCGGGGATGGAAAGCCAACCCGCCCTGCGGAAGTGTTCTGCTACCCATACGCCCACCCCGTCGTCACGGGCCAGGGGGTTCCCTATGCCGAGGAGCACCTTTTCCACCGCTAGAGCAGGTTCTCTCGGAGGAAGGTGCGGAAGGGATGGGCCATCGCCCGTAAGGACTCGGGCTTTCTGATGATGATCCGGTGGCCAGGGAGAGTGATGATACCCCGGTCCGAGAGCTCCGATAATATCCGGATCGCGGTCTCAGTGGAAATGCTCGCCATCTCGGCGAGCTCGGCCCGCTGGAGTTCGAGGCCGATGTCCAAGCCTTCCTCCGTCGCCTCGCCAAAGGCCCGCGCGAGCTCCAACAAAACCCGGGCCACCCGCTCCTTGGCGGAGCGTGACGCAATTTCAACGAGCTTATCCCCGAATGCCTTCAGTTCCCGGGCGAGCTTTTCCACCAGGCGTACTGCGACGTCGGAGTGGCGACGCACGAATCCCAGGAAGTCCTCCCGCGGGATGAACATGAGGCGCGAGGGTTCCAGGGTCTTGGCGTAGCAGGTATAAGTCTCGCCGTCGAAGAGGGTCTTCTCCCCCAGGATCTCGCCGGGGCCAAGAAGCTTCAGGATCTGGGAGTGGCCGCCACGGGTGTGTTTCGCCACCTTGATCTTCCCCTCGCAGAGGATGTAAAGGCCGAAGGAGGGCATGCCTTCATGGAATACGGTCTCCCCTGCTCCGAGCTCCAGAGGGTGCATGAGGGAACGTAACTCCTCCCACTCCTCAGGCGAAAGGCCCTGGAAGATATAGGAACAGCCCGCGTCACATGTCTTGCAGGAAAGATCCGGCTTCGATTTCGCGGTAGCTTCCCACATTCCGATAACGTTTGTACCGCAGGGAGAGGAGCTCGTCCAGGGGGAGGGAGGAGAGCTTATCTAGGTGTCGTTCCAAAGCTTCCCGTATCGTGGCCGCGGCCACGTCGGGGTCAGTATGAGCTCCCCCCAGCGGCTCTGGCAACACCTCGTCGATTACCCCGATCTTGAAGAGTTTGGGGGCAGAAAGCCCAAGGACTTCCGCTGCCTTGGGGGCCGCCTTCTGATCCTTCCACAGAATCGCCGCAGCGCCTTCGGGGGAGATCACGGAGTAAATCGCGTACTCCAACATCAACACCCGATCCGCACAGGCGATGGCCACTGCCCCCCCGGAACCACCCTCTCCCGCGATCACCGCCACCGTGGGCACCCGCAGGGAGAGCATTGTCTCGATGGACTGGGCGATGGTCCCGGCGATGTTATGGGATTCCGCCTCCACTCCCGGATAGGCCCCCGGGGTGTCCACCAGGCTCACGAGTGGCAGCCGGAGCCGGTCCGCGAGCCGCATCAGGCGCACCGCCTTGCGGTAGCCCGCCGGCCCCGCCATCCCGAACCGGTATCGCTTCTGCTCCTCCAGGGTCCTCCCTTTCTGGTGGAAGAGGACCACCACGGGCCTCTCCCCGAGTTTGGCCAATCCCCCCCGCAGGGCCTGATCGTCCCCCAGGAGCCGGTCCCCCCGCAGTTCGTAGAAGTCGTCGAAGACCCTCTCCACGAGCTCGATTCCGGTGGGGCGACGCTCATGGCGGGCGAGCTTCACCCTGTCCCAATCGGAGAGCTTCGCGAAATATTCCCTCCTGAGCTCTTCGAGTTTGCGCTCCAGGAGGGAGAGTTCCTCGGCGAGCTCGAGGCCGTCCTGCTGAATGAGGCGTTTTAGTTCGGCGACCTTGTCCTCCAGGGCCTTGAGGGTCCCCTCATCCACCATCTCTTCCTCCGTCGAAGAGCGAGAGAATCTTCGCCAATTCGGCCCTGAGCTCCTCGCGCCGGACCACCCGGTCTACCATCCCTCGGGCCAGGGCGAAGTCCTCCGTCTGGAAATCCGGGGGGAGCTTTTCTTTCGTCGTCTGCTCGATCACGCGGGGGCCGGCGAAGCCGATCTTGGTGCCGCGCTCGGCCAGGGTTATGTCGGCGAGCGAGGCGATGGAGGCAAGCACTCCGCCGGTGGTGGGGTAAGTGAAGACGGCGATGTAGGGAACACCCGCCTCGGCGAGCTTACCCCTCACGAGCACCGTCTTCGGCATTTGCATCAAAGAGAGCACGCCCTCCTGAACCCGGGCGCCTCCGGAAGCGGCGATAAGGACAAACGGAACGGAGCGTTCGACGGCCCGTTCCATGGCCAGACAGAGTTCTTCCCCCACTACGCTCCCCATGCTCCCCCCGATGAAGCGGAAATCCATCACTGCGAGCACCACGGAGTGGCCCTCGATCCGTGCCTCCACCACCTTTACTGCATCCAGAAGCCCGGTCTCCCGCTGGGCTTCCTTGACGCGGTTGGGGTAGGGCTTGCGGTCCACGAACCTCAAGGGGTCGTTCGTCACCAGGGGGACGGTTATATCCACCGCGCTTCCCTCGTCAACGAGCGACGCGATCCGTTCCTCGGCGGAGAGAAAGAAGTAAGCGCCACAGTGGGGACAGATATAGCTATTCTGGGCGAGCTTCTTGCGGAAGACGAGTTCGCCACAAGATTGACACCTTAGCCATAGGTCCTCGGCCCGAGAGGGGGTGACTTCCACGTAATCGCGTCTATTCTTCTTCTCGTCCTTCCAGATCGGCATCCTTACCTCGCTTGAGGCTCTCGGGGAACACTATGCCCCCTGAGAGGATCAGGCTCAACCCCTCGTCCACGGGCATGTCGAGCTCGATGATCTTGTCCTTGGGGATGAAGAAGACCCAGCCGGAGAGGGGGTTCGGCGCCGTGGGGGCGTAGACGGAGACGCATTCCTTGCCCACAATGCGGTCTATCTCTCCCACGTCGTCTTCGGTGACGAAGCCTAAAATGTACATCCCTTCCTTGGGGTACTCGAACAGGACGACGCGGCGGAGCTTGGTAGAGTTGCGCTGAAAGAGAGCGTGGACCAATTGGCGCATGGCCCAATACACCTTGCGCAGGCCAGGGACGGAGAGGAGGATCCGTTCTAACCAATTGTGAAGCTTCCGCCCCAGCCACAGGCGACTCAGTGCGCCGACCCCGATCACAATGATAAAGGTGATGATGAGCTCGACGCCGGGGATATAGCGGCCGAAGGCCCGGATGAGGAGTCGGGCGAATGGGGTCTCGGGGCCGAAGAGGCGATAGATGAGGCGGTAGAGCAACCAGATGATGACAGCGGTGAGCCCTATGGGTAGGGCCACCAAGAGCCCGGTGACGAAGCTCTCCCGCAACCAGTTCAATGGACGCAAAAATCCTCGCATGACAATCTGAAGGAGAGTATATCCTTGCCCCAACAGTTCCCAAACCGCCTTCGACAAGGGAAAGTGCCCCGAACGGCCCGTTTCGCGCAGAAGATGGGGCTGAGTCCGGAGTCGGTCGCCCTTGGCGGGATGCTCAGAGTCGATAGCTACAGGAGAGTTCGGCGGCGAGAAGCTTTATCTCGCTGGCCCCGAGGGCCGTGGCAGTGGGGGGGAGGAGACCGACGAGGCCTTTCCCCTTTGGGACGATAAAGCGCTGGAGGAAATAAGGAGCCGCGCCGATCTCCCGGCGAATCTCCCGGATGTCGTCCGGGGTAAGGCCGGGGGCAAGTGTCGTGCGGAGTTCGTACGTTGGAGCCCTCTCCCGCACGAGCTCCATGGACCGTTTGACTTCCGCCACTACCTCGGCAGCCTTGTCCCATGGGAGCCCCGTGAACTCGGCGTAGCGCCCGAACGGGGCTTTTATGTCCAACGCGACGTAATCCACGAGCGCCTTTTCGAGAAGCTCCCTCAACACACCGGGGTTCGTCCCGTTGGTATCTAGCTTTACCTCGAGCCGGAGCTTCTTCGCCTCGGTGACGAAGTCCAGCAAACCTCCCTGCAATGTGGGCTCGCCCCCGGTGATCGTCAGTCCCTGGATAAAGCCCGCCCGCTCGGAGAGCTCTGCAAGTACCCTCTCGGGATCGAGGAGCTCAAGGGATTTGGACCTATCGGGGAGGACCAGCTCGGGGTTGTAGCAGAAGGGACACCGGAGGTTGCACCCCACGGTCCAGACCACCGCGGCCACCTTTCCCGGATAGTCGATGAGGGAGAGGCCGAGGAAGTAGGCGATCTTCATCCTCTCGTCGAGACGCGCCCCACACTGAAAACGAGCCTCCGCTTGAACTCGGAACGCTTTCCCGCGTTCCATTGCTCCACTGGCCGCAAGTACCCCACCACCCGGGAGTAGACCTCCGTTTTAGTTCCACAGCTTGGACAGTGTTCGCGCTCGCCCTCGACGTAGCCGTGGGAAGGACAGACGGAGAAGGTGGGGGTGATGGTGAAGTAGGGGAGCTGGAAGTGGTTGACGATCTGGCGCACCAGCGACTTTACGGCCTCGCCGGTAGGGGCGCGTTCTCCGAGCCAGATGTGGAGCACGGTCCCGCCGGTGTAGCGTATCTGTAGCGGATCCTGCAGCTTGAGGACGAGAAAAAGGTCTTCGGAGAACTCCACGGGGAGGTGGGTGGAGTTGGTGTAATAAGGGGCGGCTCCGTGCCGCACGTCTTCCTCGTTGGCCACGATGATATCCGGGAACTGTATCTTATCGAGGAGGGCCAGGCGGTGGCTCGTCCCTTCGGCCGGGGTGGCCTCCAAGTTCCAAAGGTGGCCAGTTTCCTCCTGGAACTCCATGAGCTTTCGGTTCGTAAAGTCGAGGACCCTTTCGGCGAATGCGATGCATTCGGGGTCGGCAAGGGTCCTTCCGAAAAGGTTGAGGCAGGCCTCGTTCATCCCGATGATCCCGATGGTGGAGAAGTGGTTGGTCCAGTATTCGCCGGTGGCCCGCTTCACCCCCTCGAGCCAAAAGCGAGAATAGGGGTAGAGGCCGGATTCGGTGAGGCGCTCGAGGAGCTTCCGTTTGATGATAAGCGACTGCTTCGCGAGCTCCATGAGCTCTTCCAGGCGAGCGAGGAATTCGTCCTCACCGCGGGCGAGGTACCCAATGCGGGGGAGGTTGATGGTCACCACGCCAATAGAACCGGTAAGGGGATTGGCACCGAAGAGGCCACCGCCACGCTTGCGGAGCTCGGTATTGTCCAACCGCAGGTGACAGCACATGGAGCGGACATCCTCGGGCCTCATGTCGGAGTTCACGAAGTTGGCGAAGTAGGGGATGCCGTACTTGGCCGTCATCTCCCAGATCGGTTCCAAGGAGGGGTCGTCCCAGGGGAAGTCGGGGGTGATATTGTAGGTGGGGATGGGGAAGGTGAACGGGCGACCGGTGGCGTCTCCATCGTTCATGATCTCGGCGAAGGCGCGGTTGAACCACGACATCTCCCGGGCGAACTCCCCGTAGGAGGCACTCTGGGACTTGCCGCCGATGATGACCGGCTCCCGCTCCATGAATCGTGGGACGCGGATATCCAGGGTGCAGTTGGTGAACGGTGTCTGGAAGCCGACCCGGGTGGGTACGTTCAGGTTATACACAAATTCCTGCAGAGCCTGCTTCACTTCCTCGTAGGCGAGACCATCGTGGGCGATGAAGGGAGCAAGGTAAGTGTCCAGGGAGGAGAAGGCTTGGGCACCGGCGGCCTCCCCCTGCAGGGTATAGAGGAAGTTCGCCGCCTGGAGTAGAGCTGTCCGGAAATGTTTCGGGGGTTTAGAATGGATCTTGCCACGCACGCCCCCGAACCCCTTGAGGAGCAGATCCCTCAAATCCCAGCCAACACAGTACGGCCCGAGGGTCCCGAGGTCGTGTATGTGAAAATCCCCTTTTTCATGGGCCTCGCGGATGTGTGAGGGATAGACCCGCGAGAGCCAGTAGCGGGAGATGATCTTCTCGGTGAGGAAGACGTTGAGTCCCTGAAGGGAAAAGGACATGTTCGCGTTCTCGCGCACTCTCCAGTCGGACTCGTTGAGGTAATCCTCTACAGCATCGGGGGCCACAAGGTCTTGCAGCTCCCGCAGTTGTTTGTGTTGGTAACGATATACGATGTATGCGCGGGCCGTGTGAAAGAGGCCCGCCGCCATCAACACCTCTTCCACCACGTCCTGGATCTCCTCCACGCTCGGCGGCGCAAACAGGCCCACGTAACGTGTCTCGAGGGTACGGACGACCTTCTCAGCGAGCTCATGGGCGAGGCCGGGTACCCCCTCGCCGGTCTCTCGCAGTGCCCGCTCGATGGCGCGGGCGATCTTTTCGGGAACGAAGGGTACAAGTCTCCCGTCCCTCTTCTTTACGTGATGGATCATCTTTACCCCCTCATCCTGGGTGGTCCCCCGGCTAACATACCCGCGGCGTCCCGGCGTCAGCAAGGGGACATTGATCCCACAAATCCCCTTGTGGAATCGACTGAAAGAGGCTCGACGGAATAAAAAATTGAGCCGGCGAGAGGATTCGAACCTCCGACCTGCGGTTTACGAAACCGCCGCTCTGCCAGCTGAGCTACGCCGGCTCGGGTGAGGCGTTAATATTATCGATGGCAAATGAAAGGGGTCAAGCTGGACTTGTCGTCGTTCCGTTCACACCCGATCGAAAGGTGACCCCTATGACGTTGAGGAATGAGGGAGAGATGCTGCGACGTGTGATCGTGTGTCCGCCAGGCAGAGAATACATCACCTATAACGATCCCCGCGTCCACAACATCGCGGAGCCGGCCGACCTTGCCCGGGCTCAAGCCCAGCACGCCCATCTGCGCGAGGTCCTCGCCCGCTACGGTGCCGAGGTAATCTCTATCCCTGAACTGCCAGGGCACCCGAACTCCGTATTCACGCGCGATCCCGTGGTGGTCACGCCCCGGGGGTTCGTGGAGTTACGTATGGGTCTCCCCACGCGGAGGGGAGAGGAGGCGTGGCTGTCCCGGCACCTAGAAGACATGGCAGTGCCCCGGGCGGGACGCATCGAGCCACCGGGCTCCCTGGAGGGAGGGGACGTGATCCTCGCGGGCCGGGTGGCCTTCTTGGGGATATCGTCCCGTTCCAACGAGCACGGTGTCCGGCAGATGAAAAGACTCTTGGAATACATGGGATACGAGGTTCGGGTCGCGCCCGTGCCCGCTCCCCATCTTCACCTTGGCGGCGCGATGAGCATGGTGGCGCCCGACCGAGTCCTCGCCTGCACCGGGGCCTTCCCTGTAGGGTTCTTCGTCGGGTTCGACCTCATCGAGGTGCCCACCGACGATTTCGTGAGCGGCAACGTGATCTGTTTGCGTCCGGACGAGGTCATCGTGGAGGCGTCCCATGTGGCAGTTGCGGATCGCCTCCGGAGGGCGGGGATCGAGGTGCACGTGTTGGACCTCTCGGAGTTCATCAAGGGCTCGGGCGGTCCGACCTGCCTGATCCTGCCTATGGCCCGCGACTAGGCATGGAGGGAATAGAGCTTCGGATCGCGCTGCGGGAGGCCGGTGTCTTACGGGGGGGCCGGGTGACGAAGGTCCAGCAAGTGGGGGAAGTGGTCTTCCTCCGTCTCTTCGCCCCCAAGGGGGCGCTCGTCATCGATCCTCTGGAGAAGGCCTTCCATCGGACGGAACTCCATCCTCCCGCCCCTGAGAGGCCGCCCGCGTTTGCGGCACTTTTGCGCAGGCATCTGCGGGGGAAGCCCCTTCTCTCGCTGGAACAAGCGGGCTTCGACCGTCTGCTGCGACTCCGGTTCCCGGACGTGGACCTGGTGGTCGATTTTCGTCCCCGCCGGGGGAATATCCTCCTCTTCCGCAGCGGTGAGATCCTCGAGGCCCTCGCCGAGCGGAAGTTTTCTCCTGCCGATTGGGAGGAATCCGGGGGATCCCTGGGGGGGGTGGGGCCGGGGATCAGGCGGGCTCTGGAAGCCCGGCTCGGCCATCCCCCGACCGAGGAGGAGCTCCAACGCTTCGTAGAGGAACTCCTGAGGATGGAGGCCCGGGGCTATCTCTACCGGGCACCACGGGGCCTCCTCGCCTCCTTCTTCCCCCGGCCGGAGCTCGGGAAGCCGGACGAGATCCTGCCCCACTACTTTCAGGCCCTGGACCGGGTGCGGGAGGAGGGGCTCTTCCTCGGCGAGGCCCGGGAGCTCATGCGGGCGATCCGCGATGCCATTCGGCGAAAGCGGCGGGCCCTGAAGAAGGTCGGGGAGGCACTGGACGAGGCCCACGGCTGGGAAGAACTGCAGCGGAAGGCGGATCTGATCCTCACCCGTCTCCGAGAGATCCCCCGCGGCGCCCGGAAGGTCGAAGTGGAAGGGTTCGATGGGACCCCGGTGGTGCTGACACTCGACCCCGCGGTCCAGCCTCAGGCGTACGCCCAGAGGCTCTACGCCCGGGCGAAGAAGCTGCGCCGGGCCCTGGAAGAGCTGCCCCCCCGGGCGGAGAAGCTTCGCGAGGAGATAGAGGAGCTCCGGGCGTTTCTCGCCGAACTCGAGCGCAAGCCCTACCTCGCTCCTTACCTCGAGGGGGACCTGGAGGCACTGGGCGTCCGCCCTTCCCGCCCGAGAGCCGGCACCGAGGAGAAGAGAGTGCGGGCGCGGGAGTACCGGATCGGCGATTTCCGGGTGCTCGTGGGACGTTCGGCCCGGGAGAACGAGGCGCTCGTGCGGGCTGCACATCCCCACGACCTCTGGCTCCACGCCCGGGGCGTCCCCGGGGCCCACGTGATCGTGAAAAGTGCCGGGAGGGGCGTTCCCCCAGAGGTCCTCGCAGAGGCGGCGAAACTCGCGGCCTGGTACTCCAAAGCCCGGTATGATACAAAGGTCGCCGTGACCTACACCGAGGTGCGACATCTCAGGAAGCCCAAGGGGGGGCCGCCGGGGGCGTTCGTGGTGATGCGGGAGGAGGTGCTCGTCGTGCGACCGGGAGGGGAAGATGGACCGAGCAATTGAGGGGATTCTCGCAATATTGGCGCTTATTTGCACGGTAATCCCCCACGAGGTGGCCCACGGCTACGTTTCTTGGAAGCTGGGCGATCCCACGGCCAAACTCTCGCGGCGCCTCACATTGAACCCCCTACGACACATTGACCCCGTGGGCTCGATCCTCGTGCCGGGGATCCTCATCTTCATGCGTTTCGTGACCCGGGTGAACGTGCCAGTCTTTGGGTGGGCGAAGCCGGTGCCCATAAACCCGTGGTACTTCCGGGAGCCCGCGAAGGGGATCATGTACGTCTCGCTCGCGGGACCGGGAGCAAATGTGGGTATGGCCCTTTTGGCCGCGGGAATCGGGCGGGCCCTGTGGGCATTCGGTCCCCCCGATTTCTTCTACTGGCCCATGGTCTTCCTCACCTACCTCGGCATCATCTCGCTCTTCTTGGCCCTGATCAATCTTCTCCCCATACCTCCCCTGGACGGGTCCAGGGTTCTCTCCTACTTCCTCCCTCCGGACCTTCGCCGCCAGTACCTGTCCCTGGGGATGTTCGGGTTGGTGTTCCTCTTCGCCCTCCTCTACTTCACCCCGGTCCTCGAGTGGCTTGGAAATATCGCCATCAGGATCTGGAGCTTCATCTCCTGGTAGTCGCTGGGGGCGTGGGCGGAGGGCGTATAATCTCCCGCTATGGCGGAAAAGGTAAGGATCGAGGTGAAACGTGAACGCGACGAGGTCACCGTAACGGTGAACATAACCAAGGAGGAACTTCTCCAGACTGAGGACGAGGCCTACCGCAGGATGGCCACGGAGTTCCACGTCCCCGGTTTCCGGCCGGGCAAGGTCCCCAAGGCGGTACTCCTCTCTCGTTACGGCGAGGACCTCTTCGACGACGAGGTCAAGGAAATCCTGGTGGAGAAGTGGCTATCCCGGGCGATCGAAGAGCATGGCCTCAAGCCCCTCTCATCCCCCAAGGTGGAGGTAGTGGAGTTTGTGCGGGGCGAACGCCTCGTTTTCCAAGTCCAATTCGCGGTGTGGCCCGAGGTGGAGATTCCCGACGAGTTGGACCTGAAGATCCCCGAGGCCCCTGCGGCAGAGGTAGGTGAGGAGGAACTCGCCGCTACGTTGGAGGACCTCAAGCGAAGGGCGGCAATCCTCGAGCCCAAGGACGGTCCGGCGGAGGTGGGGGACCTGGTGCGGTTCCGTCACCGTGATGACCTCTACGAGGTCGAGGTGGACGAGGGGAAGGCAGGGCTCGCCCACGAGCTCCTCGGGAAGAAGGTCGGTGACACCGTCGTCCTCGAGGACGACAAGGGCCGCAAGCTCACCATCGAGGTCACCCAGGTATATAAGGTGACGATCCCCGCCGAGGACGAGGTCGCGGCCCACTTCGGCGAGGAGAGCTGGGAGGGCCTCAAGGAGAGGGCCCGGTCCGAGATTCAACGACAGAAGGAGGCGGAGCGCAAAAGCCAGATGCGCCTCGCCGCCCTGGACATCCTGGCTGAGAAGCTCGGGATCGAGGTCCCCCCGAGTCTTCTGGAGGAGGAGGTCCAGATAGAGCTCGCTCGCCACGGGGGGAAGGAGGAGCTCCGCGGGGAGGTCGAGGAGATGGTGCGCCGCCGGATGCGGCGGTGGATCGTGTCGCGCCTCGTCGCCTCCCAGAAAGGGCTCTACCCCTCCGAGGACGAGGTGCAGGAGCTCGCGCGCTCCCTGGAAGTGGAGGAGGACCTCGTGAGGTCCCGCCTGATCCTCGAGCGGGCGGCGGATTGGATCCTAGAGCATGCCAAAAATACCGGGGAAAAGGAGGGAGTATGAAGCTGCAGTGGCCCTACGAGGAAGAGCGCATGATGCGCTATTACGAACGGGCGTTCGCTCGCCTGTTCAAGGACCGGATCATCTTCCTCTCCGGGGAGATCATCTTGAGTGCGGGCGGTGCGCCATATTCGGGGGCCGCCGACAATATCATCGCTCAGCTCCTCTGCCTCGAGGCCGAGGATCCCGAGCGCGACATCTATCTCTACATCAACTCACCGGGGGGCGACGTTCACGCGGCGCTCGCCATCTACGACACCATGCAGTACGTGAAATGCCCCGTGCAGACGATCTGCGTGGGGATGGCGGCCTCGGCGGCGGCCCTGATCCTCGCCGGAGGCGAAAAGGGGAAGCGCTTCGCCCTCCCCAACTCCCGCATCATGATCCACCAGCCTTGGGGCGGAGTGCGGGGCCAGGCCGTGGACCTCAAGATCCACGCCGAGGAGATCATGAAGATCCGCGACAGGATAAACGAGATCTTCGCCTACCACACCGGGCAACCGAAGGAGAAGATCGAGCAGGACACCGATCGCGACTTCTTCATGTCCGCGGAGGAAGCGAAGAAGTACGGCCTCGTGGACGAGATCATCGCCCACCGCAAACGCTGATTTTCCCGAACCCGAAGCGTCTCTCGGTCTAGCAGAGGCCTGTCCCCTGATCAGTCCGTGGTGGAGAATGGAGGCACAAGTCCTTGACAGTCAGGCGCTGGTTGAGGAGCGGCCCCTGGAACTCCGGGATATCCCGGTACCGGAGCCCGGTCCCGGCGAGGTCCTGATTAAGATCTCCTCCTGCGGGGTATGCCATACCGACCTCCACATCGTGGAGGGGGATCTTCCCCTGCGGAAGAGGCCGATCGTCCTCGGACACGAGATCGTGGGTCGGGTGGAAGCCCTCGGGCCCGGGGCCGAGGGGATCTCCGTGGGGGATCGGGTGGGGGTGGCGTGGCTCCATTGGGCATGCGGGGAGTGCCGCTTCTGCCGCCGGGGGCAGGAGAATCTCTGCGGGAACGCCCGCTTCACCGGCTGGGACGTGGACGGGGGGTTCGCCGAGTACGCGGTGGCGGTGGCCGATTTCGTCTACCCCCTCCCCGAGGGGTTTCCGGACGAAAAAACGGCCCCGCTTCTCTGCGCGGGGATCGTGGGATACCGGGCCCTCGCGCTCGCCATCCGGGGGAAGGACCCGGGGAGGCTCGGGCTCTACGGGTTCGGGGCCTCGGCACACATCGCCATCCAGATCGCCCGACATCTCGGCTGGGAGGTCTACATTTTCACCCGCAGCCCCCAGAACAAGGCCCTGGCACGGGAATTGGGGGCGGCCTGGGTGGGGGAGGCCCAGGACAGGCCACCCGATCCCCTGGACGCGGCGGTGATCTACGCCCCTGCGGGGTGGATCGTCCCCGAAGCCCTGAGTTCCCTGGACAAGGGGGGACGCCTCTCCCTCGCCGGGATCCACATGACCCCGATCCCGGAGATGCCCTACGGGCTCCTCTACCACGAGCGGGAAATCGTCTCGGTGGCCAACGCCACCCGGGAGGACGCCCGTGAGCTCCTCGCCTACGCCGCCGAGATCCCCGTCCAGACCGAGGTGGAGACCTTCCCCCTGGACGCGGCCAACGAGGCTCTCCTCAGGCTCAAGGAGCGGAGGCTCCGCGGGGCCGCAGTGTTGGTGGTCTAGAATACACACGGCGCAAGGCCGATCGGAAGGTAAGGAGGTGCGAAAATGCTGAAGGAGATTTTCTGGGGGGAAGCGATAAAGCTCGCGTCCCCGTATCCCTATGTGCTCGCGGTTACGGTGGACCGGGAGGGGAAGCCCAACGCCATCGGCCTGGGGTGGTGGACCTACGTCTCGTGGGAGCCCCCGATGATCGCCATTGCCGTGGGACCCAAACGCTATTCCTACGAGTGCCTGGAACACTGCGGCGAGTTCGTGCTGGCCTACCCCGCCGAGGACCAGTGGAAAGGGGCATGGCACTGCGGTACCGTGTCCGGCCGCGGGCGGAACAAGCTCGCCGAGGCCGGACTCAAGACGGTCCCCGCCAAGGTCGTGAAGCCCCCGCTTATCGAGGGGGCCACCGTGTGCTACGAGTGCCGCGTGGTGGAACGCATGAGGACCGGGGACCACGAGCTCTTCATCGCCGACGTGGTGGCGATCCACGGGGACCCCGGGAAGCCGAAACACCTCTACTCCATCGGGTACGAAAAGCTCGCCGCCCTCTCCCACGACGAGCTAAGGACCCTCGCCCGACGATGAGCGGATCCGCCCGTCGGGAGTTCCCCCTGCTGGAGGAGGTGGTCTGGCTCGCCTCCGCGGGGACGGGCCCCATGCCCCGGCGGGCCCTGGACGCCATCGCGGGTACCCAGCGCGCCCTCTACGAGGGGTTCGACCCGGGGGCGTGGCGGGAGGCCGGGGCCGCCGCGAGGAGGGTCCGGCGGGCCGTGGCGGCACTCCTCGGGGTCGAGCCGGACGAGATCGCCCTCACCCGCTCCACTACCGAGGGCCTGAACGCCGTCGCCGCTTCCCTCCCCTGGAAGCGAGGGGACAACGCCGTGATCACCGATCAGGAGTATCCCGCCAACGCTATCCCCTGGTACCACCAGGCCCGCCGCCACGGGATCGAGGTCCGGGTAGTGGGCTCCCGAGGGTGGCGCCTCCCCCTGGACGCGTTCGCCGAGGTCATCGACCGCCGCACCCGGGTGGTAGCCGTGAGCCACGTGCAATTCGGGAGCGGCTACCGTGTCGACCTCCCCGGCCTCGCGGAGCTCGCTCACGCCTGCGGGGCATTGCTCGTGGTGGACGCGATCCAGTCGGTGGGCGCGGTGCGGGTGCGGCCGCGAGAGCTCGGCGTGGACGCCCTCGCCTGCGGGGGATACAAGTGGCTCTGTGGCCCCGAGGGCACGGGGTTCCTCTACGTCCGGCGGGAACTCGCCGAGGGCCTTTCTCCCTCCACGCTCGGCTTCCCGAACATCGCCTCGGAGGTGCGGAGGGATCTGTGGGATGCCCTCTGCGGCGGGGGCCCCTGGGTGCGCGACTTCTCCGGTTACGCCGCGGGGGCCCGGCGGTTGGAAGGGGTCGGCCTCAACCCGGCACTCCTCTCAGGGTTCGCCGCCGTGCTCGAGCTTTTCCTGGAGTTCGGCCCGGAGTGGATCGAGGAGCGGGTGCTGGGGCTCTCGGGGCGGCTGATTCATGGACTCTTTGAGAGGGGCTATGAGGTGGCGACCCCGGAGGACCCAACGGAGCGGGCGGGGATCGTGCTAGTGCAGGGACCGTGGGATTTCGGGGATCCGCGTGCCCGGGCGGCGGCCGAGGAGTATTTCCTCTCCCAGGGGATCAGGATCCACGTGCGCGCCGGTGGAATCCGCGTCTCCACCCACTTCTTCAACACTGACGACGACCTGGAGCTTTTTCTCTCCACCCTGGACGCACTCCGCTGAACGGCCTCCTGGACGATTGTGAGTCAAACGGAAGGGAATCTATCCCTTCCAATCTCCACCCGAGTAGAGGTGGCAGGAGACCTGAGTCCCTCCGTCGAGGGTAACGAGTTCGGGTTCCCTTTCCCTGCAAATGTCGCCAAGGAATCTCTCGCAACGGGGGTGGAAGCGGCAGCCGGGGGGAGGGTTTATCGGGCTCGGGACTTCCCCGTGGAGGACCTTCCGCGGCGGCGCCATTGGGTCCGGGCGGGGGACGGCCGCGAGGAGGGCCTGAGTGTAAGGGTGCTTCGGCGTAGTGAAGATCTCGTCCACCTCGCCGATTTCCACGATCTTCCCCAGGTACATCACCGCCACCCGATCGGAGACATGCTTCACCACCGAGAGGTCGTGGGCGATGAAAAGGTAGGTGAGGGAGAGCTCGTCCTGGAGGTCCATGAGGAGGTTTAGGATCTGGGCCTGGATGGAGACGTCCAGGGCGGTCACGGGCTCGTCGCACACGATGAACTCCGGCCCCACCGCCAGCGCCCGGGCGATTCCCACCCGCTGGCGCTGGCCGCCGGATAGCTCGTGGGGATAGCGGTTCAGGAACCGGGCCGAGAGCCCCGCGAGCTCCAAGGTGTGGACGAGCCTCTTCTCCAGGTCCTTTCCTTTGACCATCCCGTGGACCCGCAGGGGCTCAGCCACGATCTGGCCCACGGTCTTCCGCGGGTTAAGCGAGGAGGCGGGGTCCTGAAAGATCATCTGGATCCGCTTCCGTATCGCCTTCAGCGCTTGCCCCCGGAGCGCCAGGAGGTCGATCCCGTCGAAAACTACCTCGCCCCGCGAGGGCCCGATCAAGCGGGCGATGATCCTCCCCGTGGTGGTCTTCCCCGAGCCGGACTCCCCCACGAGGCCCAATGTGGTCCCCCGGTCGATCTCGAAGCTGATCCCGTCTACGGCGCGGACCACCCGGCGATCGAAGATCTGGGCGAACCAATCCCCGGCCGCGGGGAAGTACTTCACCAGGTCCTGCACGTGGAGCAGTTCTTCAGCCATGGATCTCTCCCACCCCGACGGGGACGGCCACTCTGTGACAGGCCACTCGGTGCCCGGGGGACACCTCGGCGAGCTCTGGCTCCTCGTGCCAACAGCGTTCGTCCGTGAGGGCGCAGCGTGGGCTGAAGTTGCACCCCGGGGGCAGGTTGATGAGGTCAGGGACTTCCCCGGGAATGGACTCCAGTCGTTCGGCCTCCTCCTCCAAGGGCGGGATCGACCGCAGGAGGCCGAGAGTGTAGGGATGCAGAGGGTTTCCATAGAGCTCCTGGACGTCCGCCTCCTCGACGATCTTCCCCGCGTACATGATGATCACTTGCTGACAGAAGCTCGCCACCACGGAAAGGTCGTGGGTGATGAGAAAAACACCCATTCTGAATTCATCCTTCAACTCACCGATGAGCCCGAAGATTTGTGCCTCGATGGTGACGTCAAGGGCGGTGGTGGGCTCGTCCAGGATGAGCAGTTTGGGGTTGCAAGAGATGGCCATAGCGATCAGAGCCCGCTGTCGCATGCCACCCGAGAGCTGGTGTGGGTAGTGGGACACACGTTTTGCCGGCTCTGGGATCCCCACGGCCTCGAGGAGCTTCACCGCCCGCTGCCAGCGGGCCCGACGGGTGAGGCGCGTATGGTACTTGAGTACCCGGGCGATCTGGGCCCCGATAGTGAGGGTGGGGTTGAGGGAACTCAGGGAATCCTGGAAGACCATGGAGATCTCTTTCCCCCGGATCCGTCGCATTTCCCGTTCGGGCTTTTCTAGGAGGTCCTCGCCGCGGAAGAGGATCCTCCCGGACTCGATCCTCCCCGGGTTCTCGATTAGACGCATGATGGAGAGAGCGGTGACGGTCTTCCCCGAGCCCGACTCCCCCACCACCCCCAGGGCCTCGTCGGCCTCCAGGGCGAACCAGCTCCCGTCCACGGCCTTGACCACGCCCTCGTCGGTGTAAAACCTGGTTACGAGGCCCTCCACGCGCAAGAGTTCCCTCATCCGCGCCTCCGCGCCTGACGGGGGTCCAGGGCGTCCCGCAGCCCGTCCCCTAGAAGGTTGAACCCCAAGATCGCGAGGGTAATTAGGCCCCCCGGGACCATCACATACCACCACGCACCCCAGAAGAGGTAGTCCCGGGCCTCGTTGAGCATGAGGCCGAGGCTCGGCCGCGGGGGCTGGAGCCCCAGCCCGAGGAAGCTCAGCGACGAGGTGGTGAGGACGGTGGTGGCCATCATCAGGGAGGCCTGGACGATGATGGGGGGGATAGTGTTGGGGAAGATCTCCGCGAGGAGGATCCGGGCACTCGAGGCCCCGCTTATCTTGGCCGCGGCCACGTAGTCCTTCCCCATCTCCTGGAGGACCACGGCCCGCATCACGCGGGCGAACCGCGGCGAGTAGGTGATGGCTATCACCAGCATGATCTTCACGATATTGCTGAGGGTGAATGGCCCGATCTGGATCTTCCCGATCCCGAAGGCCCCTACCAACGCGATGGCGAGGACTAGGGAGGGGAAGGAGAGCATGATGTCCACAGCCCGCATGAGGAGTTCGTCCACCCAGGTCCCGGCCCGGTAACCGGCGATGGCCCCCATAGTGACCCCGAGGAGCATGGCGATCGAGATGGAGCCCACTGCCACCTGGAGGAGCGTCCGGGTCCCGTAGATCGCCCGGGAGAGGATGTCGCGGCCGAACTTGTCCGTGCCCAAGAGGAAGAGGCGGCCGTCCACGTCGCGGGAGAGGGGGGGCATGGGATTCCGCATCCCGCGGGGCGCGTCGTACTGCTCGATGGGGTCGTAGGGGGCGAGGAGCGGGGCGAAGATCGCGAGGAACGCGTAAAAGAGGACGATGAAGCCACCGATGAGGGAGAGTTTGTTGCGGCGGAAGTTGCGCCAGAACTCCTGGAGCAGCGTCCGGTGAGCCCCGAGCTCATATTCGCCGCTCTGGATCTCCCACGCCACTACCTCTCCCCTCCGTAACGGATCCGCGGGTCCAGAAACCCGTACGTCAAGTCCACCACCAAGTTTATGATGATCCTCACCACCACGATGATGAGGACCACCGCCTGGATCACGGGGAAGTCCCGGCGAAAGACCCCCATGATCACTAGGTTCCCCACCCCCGGGAGCCGGAACACCGTCTCGGTGACGATGGAGCCCCCGAGGAGGTAGCCGATGGAGTTTCCGATCACGGTGACCACGGGGATCAACGCGTTCTTCACGATGTCTCGGCGCACGATGTCTCCTGGGGCGATGCCCATCGCCCTAGCGGTGCGCACGAAGTCCTGGGACATAGCGTCCAACATCGCCGAGCGCATCATGCGCATGATGATCGCGGCGTAGGCCGTGCCCAGGGCCACCGCCGGGAGGAACATGTGAGCCAAGTTCCGGCCGAGTCCCCGGGAGAAGGGGACGTACCCCCCGGCGCCCCAGGGCTGACGTAGGTACACCCCCACGAACAGAATGAGGAGGATTCCCAGGAAGAAGTTGGGGATGGAGACCCCGGCCAGGGCAATGATGCGGGAGATGTGGTCGGAGAGCCTGTTCTGACGCAGGGCGGAGATGACACCGGTGGGGATGGCGATGAGGAGTGCGATGATGAGGGAGAAGGTGGCTAATTCGACGGTCACTGAGAACCGTTGGGCAATGAGCCCGGCCACTGAAGCGCCTCGCTTCACCGTGATGGAGAGCCCCAGATCTCCCTGGAGGACCTTGCCCAACCAGCGCAGGTACTGGACGTGGAAGGGGAGATCAAGCCCCATGGCCTCGCGCAAGCGCGCGATTAGTTCAGGGTCCTGGTATTGGCCGAGCATTACTCGAATGGGGTCCCCGGGGGCAATGTGCACAAGGGAGAAGATGAGGAAGCTCGCGATGAGGAGCGTTGGTATCGCCAATATCAGCCGCTTCAGGAGATATACAATCAACCCTCTCTCCCACTACAAAGCATCGACGCCGCCCTCACAGATTTTCCCGCTTTATGCGAGGAAGCAAAAAAGCGGGGGCGGCGCTGGTGGGCCGCCCCCGCGACGGATCCCTCGTCTCAGCCCTTGAACTCTTTGATGAACCTGAGGTTGATGTCGCCCGTCGAGTTCAAGCCGTCACCGTATCCCACAACCTCCTCGCGCCAGGCGTAGATGTTGTCCAGGATCATGAGGTCGATGCGGACCACGTTCTCCACCAACATCTCCTGCATCTTCCACACGAGCTCTTTGCGCTTCTGCACGTCTGGCTCGGCGATGGCGATGTCGTAGAGGCGGGTGAACTCCTCGTGGCCGGGCACGGTGGGGTGGTAATCGGGCCGGAGGTCCGGGGCGGCGTGGTGCCAGTGGTTATGGTTGTGGTTGTTACGGTAGTAACCCGCGTAGAGCCAGTACAGCGCTGAGAAGTTGCCGTAGCCCCAGTCCTCCACGCCGGCTTCCCAGTCGAAGGTCTCATAAAGGGTGTCGAAGAAGGTGGCTTTGTCCAAGGGAATGACCTCGGTCTCGACGCCGTACTTTCGGAGCTGGGCCTGGATCAAGGTGGCCACGTCCACGAACCACTGGGCGTTGGTGGCGATAATTCTGAACCTGAGGGGTTTCTCGCCGCCGAGCTCGTAGTAACG
>MTNJ01000062.1 GCA_002011425.1 Candidatus Acetothermia bacterium JdFR-48
TGACCTGTTTCAATCCCTCATAGGTAGGCTCGTAACACCAAGGGCAAGTCACGTTCGTCAATGTAGAAACTGTTTCAATCCCTCATAGGTAGGCTCGTAACTTTGCTTTGGGTCGAGGGACAATTGAAGAATGCGGAGTTTCAATCCCTCATAGGTAGGCTCGTAACTTTCCGGAACAGGGGCAATTTGATATGGGATCCGCCGTTTCAATCCCTCATAGGTAGGCTCGTAACTCTCCACATCGAGGCCTTTGAGCTTCCCTTTTCCCAGTTTCAATCCCTCATAGGTAGGCTCGTAACATGGGTATTACGCGGTTTTCGAGTCCCCTTCCGATGTTTCAATCCCTCATAGGTAGGCTCGTAACGAAGGTCCCCTTCTCCATCGAGTTTTTCAGATCGTAGTTTCAATCCCTCATAGGTAGGCTCGTAACATGGCTAAGCTAACGGGGAAGGACTTCTGGGACGAGTTTCAATCCCTCATAGGTAGGCTCGTAACCGCCGATATACACAGTTTTGATAACAAGGGAAGATAGTTTCAATCCCTCATAGGTAGGCTCGTGACGTTGTTTTTTGATTACCTTTACGCCGCCGATTTCAAAGTTTCAATCCCTCATAGGTAGGCTCGTAACTATAGCATTGCTTTTGGTAGTATTTCGATGCACTGTGTTTCAATCCCTCATAGGTAGGCTCGTAACGCCAGAAAGAAGTGAACAGCAAAGCCATAATCCAAGTTTCAATCCCTCATAGGTAGGCTCGTAACGTATAGTATGAGAACCATAGTAGGGGCGACAAATAGTTTCAATCCCTCATAGGTAGGCTCGTAACGAGAGTGCATTATAGAGCCCCAAATTGAATTCTGGCACGTTTCAATCCCTCATAGGTAGGCTCGTAACCTTCTTCCGGCCAGTCGTCGATACGCTCGAGCTGTGGTTTCAATCCCTCATAGGTAGGCTCGTAACCCGGCAATGATCCGGTTATCCTCGGTTTTATTGACGAGTTTCAATCCCTCATAGGTAGGCTCGTAACTAAGCTTGGGCAACCTCAGATAATGCCCGAGGCCATGTTTCAATCCCTCATAGGTAGGCTCGTAACTGTTGCGGAATAAATATGCCTCGAACTTGGACTGCGTTTCAATCCCTCATAGGTAGGCTCGTAACGGTCCGGTTCCGTAGGTTTCGACCCACCGAACGCAGTTTCAATCCCTCATAGGTAGGCTCGTAACCGCAGTTGGCGCGGTCGTGAGCCGCGCCGGGTTCCGGTTTCAATCCCTCATAGGTAGGCTCGTAACCTCGGATGTTCGGCATCTAACCGCTTAGATCCATGATGGTTTCAATCCCTCATAGGTAGGCTCGTAACCTTTACGAACCTCACGAGCCTTACGACGGCGTTCCGGTTTCAATCCCTCATAGGTAGGCTCGTAACTGGCCGAGCGTACGCCTCCAAAGCCGGAACCGGGAGCGTTTCAATCCCTCATAGGTAGGCTCGTAACGTTTGATTATGTGGGCCCATTCGCGGAGGGAAGCCAGTTTCAATCCCTCATAGGTAGGCTCGTAACCATCGTGTTCCGCTTGTACGGGTCCGGCTTTTGCAGTTTCAATCCCTCATAGGTAGGCTCGTAACCCGAACCGGCAAAGCCAGATTTCGAGATCAACCGATGTTTCAATCCCTCATAGGTAGGCTCGTAACACCCGCATCAGGGGCGCCACGGGCCGCGTGATCGGCGTTTCAATCCCTCATAGGTAGGCTCGTAACGGGCGCCCGTGCTTGACCGGCGGGCTGTCGTTTCGAGTTTCAATCCCTCATAGGTAGGCTCGTAACTGTTGAAGAACTACGGATATCTGCCACCGGAACAAGTTTCAATCCCTCATAGGTAGGCTCGTAACCTTTACGAGCCTCACGAGCCTTGCGACGGCGCTCCGGTTTCAATCCCTCATAGGTAGGCTCATAACTAGGCGAATAGGTGAGAACCAGCATAGCGGACCGCGTTTCAATCCCTCATAGGTAGGCTCGTAACATGAACCCCTTCTGGGGCGTTATCACGACTGCAAACGTTTCAATCCCTCATAGGTAGGCTCGTAACGGGGCAAATCCTCCAATACAGGATGATAAATATAGGTTTCAATCCCTCATAGGTAGGCTCGTAACAATGCAAAAACTGCGGTACGGTGTGGTCGGTGGATGTGTTTCAATCCCTCATAGGTAGGCTCGTAACCCTCGGCCTCCCCGTGGTCCGCGGCCAGGTGGCCGAGTTTCAATCCCTCATAGGTAGGCTCGTAACACGGCTGCGTTCAACCCGTCGGTGTTCACTACTCGCGTTTCAATCCCTCATAGGTAGGCTCGTAACGGGCTTCGTCATGGTGATGTTCAACTAGCCACTGGAGTTTCAATCCCTCATAGGTAGGCTCGTAACGCTCCCGCCATAGCGGGAGATGTCGACGATGGGCGTGTTTCAATCCCTCATAGGTAGGCTCGTAACGCCGCTTCTGCCAGCTCCTTTTCTGTCATTAACAAGTTTCAATCCCTCATAGGTAGGCTCGTAACCAAAGATATCCCACAAGTAAAATTTGTGCAACTCCAGTTTCAATCCCTCATAGGTAGGCTCGTAACCTATGGTTCTCATACTATACTCCAGGCGCGGTTCCGTTTCAATCCCTCATAGGTAGGCTCGTAACCAAAAAACTTCACAATTGATCTAATTTTGAATTCCATCCACTTGTCAATGACCTTACAAATCCCTTGATCAAGTATGCCTCATTGGAGCCCAATCCGTCAAAAAATTCCCATTAACCTAAACCTGGCGTCGATCCCTGCACAATTTCGCCCTACCGCAGATAGACGACATTAGACCAGCCATTCAGGCTCTCCTTTGTCCAACCCTAGCCTGTGCTTCTCAAGCCATTTTTCCGTGCGAAGCACGTAGAAGAGCACACTATCTTCCGATTCATCAATGACCGAGGCGATCTCCCGTTTCAACTTTTCAAATTGTGCTCCCGTAAGCTCACCCTCCAATACCGAATTCTGAATCCAGGTCAAGTATTGGCGCCCCACTTTTAGAACCTTCGCCACACGACGTACATTCACGTCGTATACTAAAATTACATACATAATTCCCTTACCACCGGCTTCGGAATGGCTCGTACTCCCGCTCACCAATTAAATGTTTTTCCAGTTTGTAAAGCTCCAATCGAATCAGCGTCCTATAGGAAACGTTTCTTTTCAAACCGCGGTGATGTATTGTTGTTGAAAGCCTTTTCTCCCATTCCTCGAGGAACTTACGCCGTCCTCGCTCCTTCAAGTACAGCCCGCCAAGCTGCCGCTCAAAATCTCCTGCTTTGAGTTGCCTTTTTTGAATTAGAGTTAAGACCAGGCGATCTACTAAAATTGGCTTGAAGATTTCGGCTATATCTAAATTTAGGGAAAATCGGCGGAAATTGGTTGCATGAAGAAAACCAATGCGAGGATCTAGATGCGTCTTATATATTTCGCTTAAGGTAGTCGTGTAAAGCAAGCTGTTGCCGAATGAAATTAACGCATTGAGGCGGTTTGTAGGCGGGCGGCGGGACCGTTCTTCGAAGGAAAAATTCTCATCTTGGAGGATCAGATCAAAGGCTCGATAAAATGCCCCACGGGCTTGGCCTTCCGCTTGCATCAGTTGTTCCACTGAAATAAGGGTTCCTAAACGTGCCATATGCCCGTTTATGGCCCCGGAGATAGGGTCCAGTGCGTCCTTTAAACCACGATTCCGGTAATACTTGAGCACCTGCTGCAGATTCTGGAGCGCCCCGCGAACGAAACGCCTCGCTAAGTCTATCCTCTTTTTAGGATCAAGATAATGTTCGGCCTGTTTGAGTAACATATAACCAGAATTGTAATGCTCTCGTGGGTAATAGGTTCCAATATAGTAGCCATAGCGATTATAAAAGTGCATCAGGATGTTTTTCTGGCTTAAGAAGCTTAATAGGCGCTTGTTTAGATCCACTTCTCCGAAGATGTGAATTTCCTCTACTTGCTCCACAGGAAAAAACTTCCTGCCGTCATCATTTTGCAGTACCAAAGTATTCTGATGCCGACGCAAGTGCCCGCTGGAGAACACATACAACCGTTTACCCATAATCATCCCCTGGTTCGTCGCTCCAGCAAAATTCCCTATATGCACACACACGGCAATAGTGCGTACGTTGTGGGGGCGGTGGCAGCGGTTGAACGACGAGAGCCTCGATCCGGGCCATCACTTCCCGCAGCGCTCGCAAGCTTTTCGCATCCAAACGCACCGCGAGGCGCCGCCGCTCCTCGGGAAAGCGAAGTTCGCCCTCAGCTTCCACGCCCATCTCTCGCAAGCGCCACAGATAAAAGAGCACCTGAATCCGCGCCGCCTCCACAAAGCGTGAGGAAGACTTCACTTCAGCGACTACCGCTTTGGGTCCATGGCATTCTATCAGATCAAGTTTCATTCCCGGCAACGCAATTTGCCGCCGTCGCGAACGGGGATAACTTATCTCACTCAAGAACCGTCCCCATTCCAGTCGCGTGTCTCCTTCGTCAGGCTCAATTTCGTGGGCCATCAACCACACCTCGCGGGGGCAGATCATTGCGTACCAGATAAGGGTGCCGGTGATGTAAGTGCTCACCGCCTCTCCCCTCGAGATCACCCAGCTTTCAAATTAGACACTCAGAACTTTTCTTTTTTGTTTCCGCTTCCATTTACACAATCCATGCTCGGTCTAGATCCTCCGTAGCCCAGCGGAAGCCAGTTTCAAGGTCGTAGTATTCGTTCAATTGGTCGGAAGGAACCCAGCGCAGGGTGCGGCTTGGCCCCCACAGGGGGGGCGGGTTTTTCTCGGCACGGAATTCAGGAACCTGGAGCATCCGCTCGTGCAGGTAGCGACGGTACCTCAAGTATGCTTCTTGGCGGCGTTTCCAATCCTTTTCTTCTAAAACTCGAGGTGTGAAAAAATTGCGTAGCCAATTCTCATCCTCACCGCATAAAGCTACGAAAATCGGCACTGATGGCATTTCTTCAATGAGATGGAAATTGCTCAAACAAAGCGCGTTGCCACAGCTTTTGCCGTCGTATTGCAGGCCCAGGTAGGCCTGCCAAAGTCGGTCGCTTGTCTCCTGGGATTTCCGCCGTCGGGTTTCTACGAAATAGCGCTCCACCAGGCCAACGAACTCGGGTTCCTCCAATCGGGTGATGCCTTCCAGTAAAGCCCGTGCGGTATGGATGTGCACCACGCCGTACACCTGGCTCGGGCACGAACCCTGCAACCGCCGCACTAGCACCAGGCCCTGCTTGCGACGGCCTTCCCGGTTACAGCGGCCTGCCACTTGTACGATGGCATCTAGTGGACCAAGGTCCCGCACCGCAACTGCGAAGTCTAGATCCACCCCGGCTTCCACTACTTGCGTGGCCACCAGCACCGCCTGCTCACCTTCTTTCAGCCATTCCCGCAGGAAAGCCAGCCGTGCGGCCCGGTGAAGGGGCACAATGTTTGTAGAAAGATATACCAGCGCCCGCTCGTTCGGCGCCAAAGGGAAGGGTTCGCCTTCCTGCCAGGCGAGGATCGGCGTGCCGATTCCCCGGGCCTTCAAGGCCTGATACAGACGTATGCAGTCTCCCACGGTGTTCACCACCACCAGCACGGTATCGTGTTCTTCGGCCAGGTTGCCCACCTCGTCGGCCAGATCCTCGATAGAACGTTCCGTCAGATTAACGTCCAGCATCGTGCGCCGCATCAAGCCGAAAAGGTGCGGTGGGTCAGGGTAGAGTTCCCGCACCTGGGGGAAGACCAAAGGGCGGGTTGCGGTTATCTGAATCACGGTCAGGCCTATTTCCTCTCGCAACACATCGAAGACTCGGCTCACCGCGGGCCAGTATTCCATCTTGAGATTTTGCAGTTCGTCCAGTATGAGAATGCCGCCAATGAGATTGTGTAGTTTGCGTAATAGGCGATTCTGGTAGCCCAGCAGGGTGTGAAAGACCTGCACGAAGGTGGTGACCACGATTTCGCTTTCCCAGCCCTCGGTGAGCAGCAGAGCCTCGACCACGGGCCGGTTTTCGTCCTCGACCAGGTAAGCGATGTCAGTTAGGTGGTGATGCTTAAGAAGATAAAGCTGTTCGTTGGCCGCGAAGTTGGGCAAGCCCCAAGCTAGCAGGTCGTGGACTACATCGTAGTTCTGCTCTATGAGGTTGATGAAGGGCAGCGCGTACACGATGCGCGGGGCCACGCCATAGTGTTCGGCCAGCCGCTCCCGTAGCACGAAGGCCGTAGAGAGAGCGGCCAGGGTCTTGCCCATACCCGTGGGTGCGGTAAGGGCCAAGGGTTCATTTAAGGGAAGGGATGCCCGGCGGGCCTGTTCGGTCACCATGTGGAAAAAGGCTGCTCGCTCTCGGTCCAGTTCATGGCGTGGTTGGACGTAGCGATATGCCACATAGCGTTCTACCAGGTCGCCGGGCAGGTTGGGTCGTGGGGGCAGAGGGGGCAGCCCAGCCGCGCTGCGCTTGTCTGCGTCGATGAGCGCCGAGAAAAGCAGCTGGCCCCAGAGACAAAGCCGTGCCCTCTCCTCTTCGTCGAGCTTATTGAGTTGATATAGCAGCCGGTCTAACTCCTCAAAGAGCGAGGGAAGCTCGGGCTCTTCTACAAAGGCGATGACATCTTCTAAATTTAGCTCCTGCCATTCGCAGAGCCAATTGCTGAAGTTTCGCAGGGCATCGAACTGGCGTTCCAGCACCCGCAAGGCGTGCCAAAGCTCTCCCGTTGCTTTGTCAGGGGCACCTAGGGGCGGGAGGATCTCCTCGGGGGCTTTTAAGTGCCCATGGTGCCGGTGCACCGCCAAATACCCCAGTAGGGGCAAGAACTCCTTGCCCGACATGTCTGGTAGCTTATTTAGCTGTCTGCTGAGGAGCCAAGCGGCACAAACGGCTCCCAGGAAGGCATGCCGTTCCAACCCTCCCTCGAAGCGCTTCCTCTCCTTGAGGTGGGCTTGGAAGAAGGGAGTGTACTTCCCCAGATCGTGGGCTAGTCCCACAAGGTATGCTGCTTTTCGTAGGACTTCCCGGTGGCGAAGCGCGGGATGATCCAGCCGTGCCCGCGCCCCCTCGGCCACCTCCCTAAGGTGTCCCTTCAAAGCCTTTCCGGGATGGGACTCATACTGTATTCCCATATTTCGCACGCGCTCAACTTAGGGTTCTAAGAAACACCCGTAGGTGTCCTTATCAGGCAAGTTGAAAAGCTCTCCCCGGAGCTTGAGTGGCAGAGGGCGACCCTCGGCTTCCCAGAGAATGTCTCCTGCGGCCTTAAGTCGGCGATCGGGGTAGAAGTCCAAGGGCATGCGGTCCTTGAGAAGCCTTCGCCCCACCAAGCGCTCCAACGGCGGCAGCTCAACCAACTTGGAGAGGGGCACAGCCGTCCCTACCGGCAAGGCTTCTTCCGGGTCGCGGACCCAATGGACGTCCCCGGAGGGATAGAGGCAAGTGTTTTCCACCCAGGCCGGGCACTCCGAAAGCCCCAGATAGAGGGGATAGCCGTACTCGCCCCGCTCAAGCTGCTCATGCAGAAGTTCGACCCACTCAGGGTTGCGATGTTGAAAGTACACCTGATAACGCACGAAGCGCTCGGGCGGCCGCGGGAGAATTAGCTCTAGGGGAATCTGGGTGTGGCCCCGACTCCCGTCCCAACCCTCGTTCTTGGTGAAGAGGTAGTTCACCATCTGCATCAGGCTGCGGACGGAGCTCTTCAACGCGACACCGATTCGGGCGCGCTCCATCCCTAACTCTTCGTAGTATAAGTCCCTTTCACGTCCAAGAAGGGCAGCGATCATGCCCATAAGCGCGGTTCTTGGAGGAATCGGATACGAGAGTGATGAGGAGTTAGTGTAAAATTTGCGGAAGTGAGCCATTGGGCCCACGACGTCGAAAACGAGCAGAGGTCCCCTCTCTTCGAGCGCCATTGCTGGTTTAATTTATTGGGCTTGGGGACTGGACATCCCCCACCGAGAGCCCGGATCCTTTAAGCGCGTCCTCCAGCAACTTCCCGGAGGCGAGGTTAGGGTGTGCCCAGAAGATGATCTTCTCGATTTTGTCTTTCGCCCGCTGGAGTCGCTTGACAAGTCCGGTGAAGTCCAGTTCCACGTCGTTTAAGTCCTTGAGCCCCTCCACACGCTTTAGGCGTAGCCCCTCCCGCAAGTCTCCCAAGAATGTTCGATCGTTCTTGTACTGCACCCGTAGATAGAGTCGAGGCGTTTGACCCAATTTGCTCCGGGTGGTGGCTAGCAAAGGCAATGCTTCGAGCAGTGAGTAATCTAGCAAATTGACGTCCTGCTCCATGAGCATAGTGTGGCTGGCCCTCCAGGCACTGATCATCCCGTAGAACGCCAAAAGGGAATACTTTATCCGCCAGTCCTTCCCAAAAGTGCCATACTGCCCTTTCCCCTCCTGTTCGCGCCCGGCGAACTGGGAGCTGATAGTGGCTGAAGGGAGGATTTCCACTCGATTCAACGAATAGCCCCATGAGAACTGGGCAGGGCCGGTGAGTGTCAAGGAAGCTCCGCCGCGCTCTCCCTCGCCCTCCCCGATGGGGATCGTGGCACCGAAGAGCCGGGCATCAATCAGCTTCTGAAGCAGCCACCTCGAGAACTCTGGTTTCTTAGCCGCTTCCTTGGCTGACTTGGCTCCAAACTCCTTGGCTAATCGGTCAATCCGCTGCTTGGCCGAGACACGTTGCAGCGCGCCGCTCTCATCCTCCAGCTGGCGCACCCAGACGTCTGGCTTCGAGTCGTAGCCTAACGCCCTCCACTCCTCCTCGCTTAGGGCAAGCCAGTAATCTCTCAAATAGCGCTTGAGACGAACGTCGCTCACTAGGTTTCGGCCCGTTTCATAGTCCATGCGCGGCTTGTTCTCCTCATCGGGGTCGCCATTAGGGTTGCAAAGTTTGGCATCATAGAGGTACAGGAGCTCGCTATCCTTCTTGACCTTTTCACTCACTGGCCGACACCTCCTTGGTTTTGCTCCTTAGAATTTCCCCTTCGGCCAGAGGGCTTCCTCGGCCGTGACGAATTGCCTGCCACGTGGCGTAGGCGTAGCCCGAGAGAACCCAATAGACGTTCTCCTGGGGGGAGCCCAGCTCCTCTATGGAGCGATCGAGGTGTGCCTTCATCGCCGCATAGAGACTCTCATTGTACTCCGCGATCTTGTACTGCCGGAGCTTCTCATAGACCTCGTTGGCCAAGCGCGCGATTTTTAGGCAATCCATCCCCTGGAAGTGCACCTTGTTGAGAATGGGTTTTCCACTGTGCCGCTGCTCGCGAGTGGTGCCGATTTTGCCGATCAGCACTCCTAAGAGAAAGAGGCCTCGCCGGGCGCTGTCCAACTCGAGCCCATCCATCCAAGCCCGTAGGTTCTCCTCCAAAGCGCCCTGCTCCATCTCCTTCAAGGGATCTCCCATGGATATTTCACCCCCTTTTAACCCCTGGAGTTGGCCCAACTCATTCAGATAGCGCAGAAGGAGCTGGGATTGCAGCATATGGAGCACCAAGCCCCGTTCGCAGTCCTTAGGCTGGGTGTGGACATACTGGTCGTAGCGCTCGAAGCGGTGAACACGGGTCGTCTCCAGAAACTGGGGGATCAGCATCTGGGCGCTGAGCGGCCGGCCGGTTAGCAGCGCATCCAACAGCTCAAGATAAGGCCTTGTCTCTGGTCGGCGGTCTCGTTGCCGTAGGGGGAGTAGGTAGAAAAGATTCCCCAACCCGAGGTCCCAATTGCCGTAGGTATCGGCGCCCAAAAGTTCGATCGCCCAACCCCCCACCCGGTTGCGCACCTCATCGAGCCGGTCGAACCGTGAGGGAGGGACATCGGCGATAAGCTTCTCAATCTTGACGGCGGCCTGCCCTTTCGTCGCGAACAGCAGGTTAAACACAAAGAAGGCTTTCTGCGCCTCGTGTCGCTGGTATCGCTCCAACTTCTGCTGGAACTCGTGCCACTTCTTGATCGTTTCAGAAGCGGCTAGACGGTCCTTGGAATACTCGGCCCAACTGCCCAAGGTTTGGGCGTCGGGCTGTGCCTCGGGCACGTGGAAAACTGGGATGACGTAGACAATCGAGCGCCCCAGTCGGGTGCGCAGCTCATTCTCCACAAAGCGCTCACCCGCGAGCAAAGCACGATAGCAGTCCTTGCAAAGGGTATAGGTGCGTAGAAAACCCTTCTTGCAGAGTCCTGAGGCGAACCCCAACTTGTCTGTGATGTAAAATTTGAGAAGTTTGAAGCGCGTTGTATCTGCCGTCACAGTACCATCAGATCCGCAGAGGTGACAAACGCCTTTGGTGAAGGCGGAGCTTTCAAAGGCCTCATCCACAAGTTTGCGCTCGATGTAAGCACAATAGGCCGGATGACGGACGAGCAGATCGCCCTCCACGGCCAGCGTGTAAAGCTTGAGCTCCGAGCTTTTGACTCCCAACTTGTGAGCTACCCAGGTTTGAAGGGCTTTCCCGGTGAGTTTTACGGCTTCCACTGCTTTCCCTTTTCTGCGGGCATACTCTTTCAGAAACTCTCGACTCAAAAATGTCACGCCCTCTTGAGTGCAGATCGCTTCTGCTTCCTCGCGATCCTTTTTGGGAAGGAGTTTCAAGAGATCTCCGCCAAGACCGAGCTTTCGAAGATCCCATACCCAGCGATAACGCTCGTATTGCTGATCCCCGTCGCCGTCCGGGAAAACCTCGACTTTCTCCCCCAGGTCGACGTAAGCAATGTCTTCAACTCGTTGCAAGAGGACCTTGAGATCCCCATCGGGCAGAGCGTTTAGCAAATTGGGCACTGTTTGTGAAGCCAAATACGTGAGGTTATTTGTTGTTAAGCGATCCTGTGGGCTGTTCGACCCTGCTGCATTTCCCACCCATAGAACCTCGACGAGGGCCTTCTCATCGATCTCTCTGGCATCCACGACTAGTTCCGGTGGGTCAAGATAAATATTGAGTGTAGCGATTAAAGTGTGATTTTTGGCCTTACCTCTCTGCTCCAAAAGCTGAGTATCTACAAGGGCTTCCACTAAAGGCTTTCGCTGAAGTTCCGCTTTCCCTATAAGTTTGATCCCTTCCAACAACAAACTACATCACCGCCTTTATCAATTATTCACCACCTCCACCATCCCGAACCCCTGGGAGTTCTTGGAGCCGAGGCCGGCGTCGTAGGCCAGGCTGAAGTAGGGCTCGGGAAGCTGGAGCTCGTAGATCCCGGTCCATCCCTTGATCACCGTGCCCTTGAATATCGCTATTACCTCGTTGCGCTTGTTCACCCTCAGGGGCTTGATGTAGGCCCTCACTAAGGGTGGCGGCTCCCCGCACTTGTGGAACGCGACCCACTTGCGCATTAGGTTGGCGAGGATCTTCTCCTGGAAATCCTGTTCCCAAGGGTTATAGTAGTAGGTTTTCTTTCTGCTCGTAGCATCCGTTAGGGTGCTGTAAACGACGATGGGGGAAAGCGTCCGCACGGTGATGGGGCCTGAAGCCTTCACCGGCATCTCCACCTCGGCAGTGACAAGGTGGCACACCGTTCCGTTCAGCTTCATCTCCCCTTTCTTGACGAGGTGAAGCATAAGCGATTCCAGGAAGTCTACGTCCAAGGAGCCAACCTTAAGTGTAAATTGCCCCTTGATTTCCAACGTTTTGGTCACGGGATTGTACCTTCGTGTACGAGAAAGGAGTCGCGAAAAAGTAAAAAACTTGAAGCGTCTCTTCCCATAAGAGTAGCCCTCCTTATGCAACCAATCCGCTAAGGCTTCATCAAGATTCCTGTAAATGGCAGCTTGGACAAAATGATTATAGTGAACCGGCAGTTCCAAAACGCCGGATTCAGGCTCGAATCTAAAGGTCACTCTCATACTTACCTCCAAAAAGACGAAGATATTTTATGAATTTCGGTGAAGGAACCCAACGTTCACGGATTGACGTTCATTCCGAAACAGATTACCGACCTCGATTGCTTCTCCAGAGATGTGGATGCTTTTGAAGTGAGGTGCAAGGAACTTAACTAGGAGCAAGCGATTCAGAGGAAGTTTTACCGGCCAGTCGAGGAACTCCCGGAGCTTGCGGAATGCCGACTCGAGCTGGTGTTCCACCGTGCGGTGGCTCTTCCTCAGGCGGTGGGCGATCTCCTTGTTGGTGCCGCCCCGCAATACCAACTCCGCTACGACCTTCCTCTCGGCCGGGGTGAGGATGTCCGCGAGGAAATGGCGCCAGCGCTCCACCTCCTCCCGGTGCTTTATACGCCGCTGGAGTTCCACCGCGGCCCAGGGGTCTTCGTAGCGGGAGAGTACTTCGAGGAAGGCCTCGGCCTCCGTCCACAGGGGAACCGGGATCTCGAGGAGCCGGTACGAGCACCGCTCCGCGAGAAGCTCCCGGCTTTCCACCAGTTCCCGCGAGGATATCAGGTACCAGAGCTTGTCCTCGGGGCCGAAGAGGAGTTGGGCCACTAATAACGCACAGATCCCCATGGGCTTCCTCCCCCCGGAGATGTTCAGGTGCACCCGCAGACCCCGGGAACGGGAGGAGGCGATGAGGTCCCTGAGACACCGGTAGAGGGATACCAAGGAAGCTCGGGAGTCGAAGTCGGCGACGGGCACCTCTTCAAGTTCGAGCTCCACCTCCCTCCCGAAGGGCAGGAAGGGCCACTCCCGCCGCAGGCGCTCCACGGCCGCCGCAATGTCCGGATCCTCCCCCCGGGAATGGATGCCCACCGCCTCCACGATCCCCTCCCCGCGGGCCAAAAGCTCCTGGAGGCACAGGGTGAGGACCTGGGGCTCGGTGCCGAGGGTGGAGATGAGGACGGCCTCCCTTTCCATAGCCTTTCGTCGCCATCCTAAAAGCGAGAGCGTTGCTTTGTCAAATGGGAATAGGGGCTCATTTGAGGTCCGACGTTCTGGACGGGGTGTCGGGGACAGAGCATGACCTCACATCCCCTGTGCCACGTTTGGCATCCCCGCAGCGAACGTGTTGTTGACGGGCCTCGAGTGCATGTCTCCTCCGGTCTTTTACCTGATGAAGGGAAAGGGGCATGAAGTCACACCGGTGAACACAGAAGCGAACATCGTTCTCCGAACGATATAATGAAAAGCCATGTGGCTCTACATCAGTCTCGGGGCCCTCGCCGCGTTGGGTATCTATTGCTGGATCGGGATGAAGCGGGCGTACCAGCGGGGGGAGACCCTGCCCCTCCCCGTCGTGGCCGCGATATGGGCGACCGATACGCTGCACTTCGTCCTGGTCGTGTGGGGAGCCGTGAGGGGAGTCTGGCCGATGCCGCTTAATGTGGGGGTTGCTTTAAGTGTGGGCCTCGCCCTCGGGGTCCTGGGGCTCACCGTGATGCTCTTCGGCATGTTGGAATTCCGTTCATTAAAAAGGATGTCGGGGATGGACGCCTCACGGCTCATAACCACGGGCATCTATCAGTACAGTCGGAACCCACAGTACGCGGGGTGGTTCGTGGCCCTCGTCGGGATGTCCGTGGCGGGGCGCTCGTTCTTCACGCTCCTCCTCACGGTGGCGCTGATCGTGGGAATCCACCTCTACACAGTGAAACTCGAGGAGCCCTATTTGGAACGCATCTTCGGGGAGGAATACGTCCGCTACCGGAAACGGACGCCGCGCTACTTCGGGTTCCCCAAGGGAAGCGAAGTTTAAACCTGCCGGTAGCAAGAGCCCTGTCGATATTGAAATCCAAAGCTTCCCTATTGCCGCATTGGTACGGCCGGCGCTCCTCAAACCGGTCTCTCCCGGAGGGGGTCCTTCCGGCCCTCTTCTAGCCGGTCTTTACAGGGATGGGATCCGTTTTGCTGGTCACGCTCAACCCACCCACTGAGAAACTGGCTTCTACTGTAACCGATCTGGCCCAGGTGGGGGCGTTTGGAGTGGTGGTGACCTCTATTCTGGCCAGGCCATTGGAGTCCGTCATCACCGTGCCCGAAGCCGGGTTGAGGGAGACGTACCGGCTGGAAGTGGAGAAACTCACCGGCACCCCGGCCAGGTTGGCGTCGGTATTGGGGACGCTCACCTTGTACTCTAGGTAATCCGTGGTCGTCGTTATTGAAGCGGGGACTGTGACGAACGCGCCCTCCACCGCAACCTTTCCCGAGCTCGCGGTCCAGGTGCCGATAAAGAAAGCCAGGGCTATGAACCCTGCAGCGGAAAGGCTTAGGATGATAAAACCGGGAACGCTGATTAGTTTTTTCATTTTCCCCTCTTCGAAAAGCGAAATTTAAAAGCAACTTCAGTATACTGACTAAAAAGCTTTAAGTCAAATTCTGAAGAAGTGAGATACAGCCATAAATTAGCACAGGGGGCTATCACATCGGTGGAGGGCCGAGGCGAGATGGTCTCAAGCAGCCCGTCAGCGGCTTTGTCGTGGGTCTACCGCTCTTTCGGCGTGACAAAGATGGTCTGGCGCAAAGGGAAAGTCGCTTTTTGAAATCTCCTGAGAGGATACTCTCTACTCTACTGCCTTTCCTTGTCTACAGCGGTTCCCAATGAAACGCGTGCGATTATCCGCTTGACGCCGCGCTCGTTTTCTACCAAACGTGAGATCGTCCAATAGCAGGGTTGTTGTCCGTCCAACTTGGTTCAGGCCAACTAGGTTTATGTGAATGGCCCTGATGTCCTCAAGATCGAGGATTTTGTTTCCGGTGTTAGGCGAGCCATAGTCTCCAAACTTAAATCTCTCGAGCTCCATTTCGATCTCGTGCCATTGTTTATCCTCGACCGATTCAGGAACCTTGGCGGACCAGGCTTCGCATACTTCATCGAATATAACGATGAACATCGAAATATCTTCGTTGTTCACCAAGTAAGCGAATCTCAGAGTTGTAGACCCTTCTAACCCAGTCTGTGGAACGTCTGCAAGCATCACCCCCGTAAACAACTGTTGTCAGTTGTCCGTGATCTGAGGGTGTAGGTAATTCGGAGAGCCCCTGTCCCTCTCCACGTGTTCCCCGTTTTCCAAAGACACCGTCACCACAGCGCCTCGATCCGAGAAACCTGCTATTCCCTGTAAGCTGCCCTGTGAAGCTTCGAGTTGTTCGAGTGCCCTTCCATAGAGGTAGATCGCGGCACGCTCTGCTATTTTGCCGCTTACAGGCTCGAAGTCGTACAGCACGTGTACCGAACTGGAGACGGCCGGGGGATGCAAACGCCATTCTCCCAGGATCTGACCCGTGCCGCTTTCTTCACACCTCAGTTTCAGCGCCCCTTTTTTGATCCCGACCGAAGATGAAGCTCAAAGACATCATTCAGTGTCTGCTCAAGCAAAGGTTCGTCATCAAGACACCAGTTAATTGTTCGAATATCCCGAGTTCCCGTATCCACTAGAAACGTCGCTTCGGTCCCGCTCACGCTGATACTTGCAGCGGCGGGAGAGATCGAAACTCGGGATATATCGAGAGATCTCTTGGGCTTTGTCATGATTACACAGAACGTTCTGAAGGAGGGCACCGTCAATTCGATATATCCTACCCTCCAAGTATACGGAAGCTTGAAGGCTTCTTCATTCTCCGGGGACATAAAGGGTACCACCGGATTCCGTGCCCCCGGTAAGCCACCTTTAGGATACAATGTCCCCGTTGGTTCGAGCCTATCTGTGTGCTTGACATATCTATCGTTTACAAGATGCACGATCAAAGCATCGCCGTCTTCGTACAAAGAACTTCGAACGTTAGATGAGTTAAGCACGGTCTGGGAGGTCAAGTATTGCGACAGGAGCTGCATCAAAGTCGATCGCGCTGCCCCACTCCCCTGTACATACATCCGGCCTGGATCTTGGGAAAGATAACGGATCTCGCCCTGTCCCTCTCTTTGTTGGCTGCGCAAAAGTAACTGGCGAAGTTCCGAATTGGCGATGTTCATAGATTCATCGTATTTAGCGGTGTCGCCAGTGGCGATGACAATGCGCCGCGTTGGACGTACTCCAAGAGCAGGGTCTGCATGTATTCCGGGAGCGAGAGTGTGTTTGGAACTAGCAGCACTTTATATGTGAGGAGATCAGGGCTGCCGAACTGCTTGTCTGAGAAGCGAGGATCGGGAACGTAAAAAGTCGAATGGAATGTGCTCCTCAAAGAGGATCTGGGCGGTGCTCGCCAACAAGGCCCGCGCCCACCACCATGAATGGCTTCCGGGCGCCATAACCGAGTTCAGGTTCGAACAGTCATGAAAAGGACTCCAAGTTGAGCCGGTACTCGCCCTTGCTCATAAAGGGAGTGGTTGTTACCTATAAAGGCCGCGATGTCGTCGGCCGTCCCATAATCGTAGGCGAACGGTTCCGTATACCTCCACCCGGGAACTGCCCGGAAGATCTTAGGGGGATTAGGGCGGATGATCGTGAGGAAAGGATCTTGCCCATTTGCCAGTACGACAAGTCACTTAAGGGCGAAGACGGAAGCCGGCCCTCCGAAGGGCTGTCATATACTTCCAGGAGGAAAACGCGAGGCTTTTTGGGATCCACGGCTCTAAATACTTCCGCTTCTGCCCGAGGAACGGAGTTGAACACGAGGTCTTCCCGGACGAAGTAGTCGCAAAATGGGGTGAGGCGTCCTGCCCAGCCGTAAGCAGGATGAGCGTTCACATCTATCCAAAATCGCCGTCCATAATTATTTTGTGCGTACCCTTTGGCAAACTGGGCCAATTCACGGAAGACTTTTTGCTCCATATGGAGCAGAAAGAGCACGTATTCTCACACAAACGGTCTAAAGGGCAACCGGTTCCAGGTTCCCGCCGGGCCTTTCATATGATCCAGTCGCTCAGGTCGAAGCTGTAAGGATCTTGGGTTCCGAATCTCGTCGCTAACTCGGATGGGCTATATTTCACAAGTAAGTACTGCCTGAACTTCTCTTCAATCCATGCATCAAAAGTCCCCCGGTCAGCTACGATCCACCCAGCGGTGTAGAGATCGAAGGTCACGCCAGTTGCTCCTGCGTCTATCATAGATTTTAGGCGTGCTTTGAAAAGTTCTCTCATAAGAAGGTGAAAGACAATGTGCTTATACACGTTGTTGGATTCCCAACCGTTTTTCTCTGTCTACGTGATTGGGTTTCTGTCGACATCCAACAACGCGACGGCTTTTTCAAGTTCGGGGTGTGGTTCGCAAAATTGCCCGTATTTTGCATCATTAGAAACGGCTTACCATGAATCTGATTGCGCACCATGTCATTGATGATCGCGGTCCATCTAACTTCGTCGCTCACGTACGGGGACCCCAGACCACCACATCGTTTGGAAAGGCACCGGCAGGCATGACCCCCATCTGTAAGATGTTTGCGCGATGTTTTAGGGTACCATCCCCTTCAAATAACCACTCATGATCGATTTGGACAACCGAATCTGTTTCAGCGTGCCCTTCACCGATGTCACAAAAATAACAAGAACGGCGGAGATCAAAGAAAATAATTGACGCATCATGCCTCCTGTGGGGAATGGAAAATATGGACTTTTGCTAACCTGCCTGACCGCAACCTCTCCCGGGAGATCGCCACCGTGTGATTTTCTGTCCTTCCCCATCACCGCCCACTTAACCTGGCTCCATTGGCTTTAGACCGAAGGGGGTTTTATTTCGTTCCCTCCTCGTTATTTGGGCAGTGGAGGGTTCAATCAATTGCAAAGGCACTTCCTGACCCCGGATCAACTCCATCCTAATGGCGGGGCACGGTGCGGACAAATTGACCCCGGGGAAGGCCGGGGCTAGGATCACGGGCCATGGATGCGAAATTGCCACCGGGACAGGAGTGGATTGAACGGCCGGTCGCCTACGACATCGGCCCCGTTCCCCCGCTCGAGCTCGCGGACTTCCGCCTGTGCGTCGACGGCGAGGTGGAGGAGCCTCTCGAGCTCTCATGGGGGGATTTCCTGAAGCTTCCCCAGGCCGAGGTGGTGGCCGATTTCCATTGCGTCACCCGCTGGAGCGTGTCCGAACTCCGCTGGGAGGGAGTCCTTGCGCGGACGATCCTGGGGCTCTGCCGCCCCAAGGCGGGGGTCGAGTGGGTAATGGCCTACGGGCGGGATGGTTACACCACCAACATTCCCTTCGAGTACTTCGCCCGCGAGGACACGATCCTCGCCCACAAGCTGGACGGGAAGTCCCTGCCCCCGGAACACGGTTGGCCCCTGCGGCTGGTGGTCCCCTCGCTATACGCTTGGAAAAGCGCGAAATACCTCGTACGCCTCGAGTTCACCCGGGAGAAGCGCCGGGGTTACTGGGAAGAACGGGGCTATCACGACNTGGGCGACCCTTGGCGGGAGGAACGCCGCTGGAAGTTGTGATCCCTGATGCCNAATGGATGATGGATGGCGGACGAGGTTCAATCGGCCTGGGGGATCTGGCGCCGGTGGACCTTGAGGTCCGGGGTGGACCATAGGAGCTCGAGGTTCTTCATCGGCTGCCAGGTAGGCTCCTCGTCCACGGGCTCTGAGGATATGATGATCGTGTCTTTCGTGGCCCGGTACCACAGGGTGTAGTAGTCGGGGTTCCTGTTGAAGCAGCAGAAGGCGTAGAGGTTCGTCCCTTCGGTGAGGAGGAGGTCTATCGCGGTGAAGTCCTGCACCTCTTGGAGCAGCCTCTCCAGAGCTTTCGCCAATCCTTCCGGCGTTCGAGGCCACCAGGCGTGGGCAAGCCAGCGGGCGAGCTTCTGAGAATCTATCCCCGGGTTGGGGTCCAACACGTCCGCATCATATATCGTCCCATTGTGGGCCAAGAAGATGCCCCATTCCGCGAAAGGATGGGCCTCTCTGGCTCCAGTATGGACGCGGTAGATGGGCGACGCTTTCCGTACGTGCCCGATGGCGAGGGTTGAGGCCACCGGGAGCGCATCGGGAAGGGCCCCGGGCGTCTTCTCCAAATCCCCGCTTCCGTAGCGGCGCACGGCGATCGCCGCTTCCTCCGTCTTCCAGAGGTAGCCGAACCCGTGTCGGTGAGGTGCTTTCTTCCCGTGGAGGCTCATGTAGAGGAGGCTTCGGGGTGCAGAGACGAAATAACGCCGAAGCGGGACTTTTTTCTTACTCACAAAACCGATCATACGGCACATATCGAGGAACAGCTTACCGAAAAACTGAGTACTTGGCCCCGTATATCCGGTTTTTCGGTGGCATAACAATTTCGGATCGCGATTTCCCCGGGGAGGCGTTAAAGTCTCAGCGTAAAGGAGGCATCTGTGAAAAAACTTATCAGTATCTGTTTGGGCCTTATGTTGGGCCTCTTCACCCTCGCCGGACGGGGCGTCGCGGCGGGAACGGATGTGTCCGGGATCCTGGACGTCCTCCTCTTCCCGCCCGGAGTGGCCGAAGTCTACCCGGGCGAACTCGCCCCGGGGTGGCCGGAGGACGTCCCGCTCCCGGCCGATGCGGCGCTCGCGGGGTCGCTGACGCTGAAGGACGATTCGCTCGTCGCGATGTTCACCGTGCCACAGCCACTCGACGAAGTAGCGCCTCCGTACCTGGACGAACTCCAGACACGCAGTTGGGTCCTGGTCGGTAAGGAAGAGGGCGATGAAGGGGAGTACTATGGCTATACCTTCCAGCGGGAGGAGACAGATCTGTTGAGCCTCGTGCTCTACGACAATGAAGGGACGGAGACATACGGCACTCTCTACTATGGGGCGGAGATCGTATCCGCGGTGCGTACGGTGATGGAGTTCGTGGGCGAGATGTTGTCGTCGCTGGCCGATGTGATCGTACTGCCCGAGTTCACCTTCGAGGATGCTGTTGTGGTAGACGAGGCGATCTCTCCCATGTCGGTCTTCATCGACGAGGAGACCTACCAAGCAAAGGTGGAGGCCGAGGCCGATGCAGCAAAACTGAAGGCCAGCCTGGACTCACAGCTGGCTGAGGCCGGGTGGAGGCCCATCGATTTCGGAGCTGCGGGGCCGGCCGTCTGGGGGAAGTACGAGTTGGAGCGGGAGGGGAGCATCTGGAAGGCCGTCCTTCTCGTGCTCGCGGGAGAACCCGAAGGAACGTTCTTCGTTTCCGTCCACGCTTACCGGATCCCATAACGGTTATTCTCGGGACCCAGATATCCACAGAACTTCACGCTGTCGGGGGGGGAAGTTAGGGCGCCGGCATTTGTCCCGGCGCCCGATTTTCGTGCTCCCCTTGTCTCACCCTTGTTGACCAGTTGACCTCCGAGGGCAAGCGATATTGAGGGCCCTTCAGTGGCGTGCCCCGAAGGGGGCTCAGGGAGACACGGGGATTACGCCGGCCGAGTAGAGGGCGTTCAACAGTGCGAGCATCGTCTGCAATTTGTCGAACACGGCCATAGCCTCTCGGTGAGCCGAGACGATGATGCTCTCGTTCCGGCACAACGTCCGCTCCCACTCGATAACGGCACCCCTGAGATCCGAGAGGTGATACTCCGCGGCCCAAGCGGCATCTCGGCATTCCATTTCCGCAACTAAAGCTTCGAGGAACGCCTTCAGCGTCCGTTCGGGGTCCCGGGCTTCCATTGCACGGGCCATCGCGGCCACCGCTCCCCCGACTCCACTCAAGGCCTCCTCCGCCTTCGATGCTTCCATCCGGGCTTCGGAGAAGGGCGGGGGATATATCGCCCACGCCATCCTGGTCATGATGGAGTCCATCAGGGCACGCATTTCTCTAGGGCCTGGGAGGCATCCCGGACCGCGCCCTGCACTTTGGACAACGCCCCTCGGGTCATCTGGTCCAGGGCAGATGCCAGTGATGCGAGCGCCGCCAGGGCGGGGTCCCCCTCCCCTCCTCGAGCGATCGTCTCGCTGACTGCCGATACACGGCCGACCATTCCCGCCACCCGCTCCGTCAGGGCTCTGATCTCCTCGACAGCGTTCGCTGCCGCTTCGAGCCGCGCCTGGGAGAGGGAGAGGAATTCCTGGAGCAACGTCGCTTCCCCTTGGCCAGCTTCACTCGCCCGCCCGACTGCCACCGTTGCCGAAACCATCGACCGATTTGACATCGTCTGGAGAGTTTCCATCGCGGCGGGATCACAAGCGACGCCAAACACGGGAGCAAGGACCATGAGTCCGACACCCAACACCATCCGGGTCCTCCTCAAGTAACACACCTCCCGAAATGACTGAATTCACGAAGTGAAAATTAACGCAGATGTCTCGCGATTAGCAACGACTTCCGACGTGTCTTTCACAGCCCCCAAGGCCGATGATTCCGGTCTAGCGGGGATGCGTCTTATTTCTGGCGAGCGCGAACACTCGCTCGGGGAGGGCAGGGTATTCGGTGAGGCGGGCACCCACGGCGTGGGAGATAGCGTTCGCCACCGCCGCGTGGGATGCCATGAGGGGGACCTCCCCGATCCCCTTGGCCCCGTAGGGGCCATCGGAGTATGGGGCCTCTACGAAGTCGATCACGAGCTCTTCCGGCATATCGGGGGCGGTAGGTATGCGGTAGGTCATGAGGGTGCCCTCGATCCGGCCCTCAAGGGAGGGGAGATACTCCATCAGGGTGTAGCCGATCCCCTGGGCGACTCCGCCCGCCACCTGCCCGCGGGCGAGGGCGGGGTTCACGATCTTACCCGAATCGTGGACGGCCCAGAACCGTCGCACCTTCGCTTCCCCCGTGAGGAGGTCCACCTCCACCTCGGCGATATGGCAGGCGTAGGCGTAGACGAAGTAAGCCTTCCCGAGGCCGGTCTCGGGGTCCCAGTCCACCGGCGCCCCTTGGGCCCAGCCCGTGGCGCCCATGTCCCAGTTGTGGACCCACATCCACCGCGTGACCTCGGAGAGAGGTACGGCCCTACCGGAGTCTCCCCCCGCCGGCCATACCTTGGAATCCGCGATCTCCACGGCATCGGCCCCCAGGACCTCTCGGGCCGCTGCCTCGATCCGGGCGCGGATCTTCCGCGCGGCGTCCAGCACCGCCGCCCCGGCCACGGTGGTGGTACGGGATGCCACCGTGGGACCGGAGTCGGGGACGCGGGAGGTGTCCACCGGCGCTAGCTGTACGTCCTCAACGCGTACCCCGAGGGCCTCGGCGGCGATCTGGGCGAGCACCGTGAGTGCCCCCTGGCCCATCTCGGTGTTCCCCACCGCCACCGTCACCGAGCCGTCGGCCTCCACCTTCACGTAGGCCCCCGCTTTGTCGAGGAGCGGGGCCTTCGCCCCCATCCCCACCCCGTACATCACCGTGGAGACCCCGATCCCCCGTCGCCTGAAGGGCTCGCGGCGGTTGAATTCCTCCGCTTCGCGTCGGAGCCGTTCCCAACCCGAGAGCTCCCGGGCGCGCTCGATCGCGTCCATGAGCCCCACCGACTCTTCCAGCAGCTGGTCGGTGGCGGTCCTGTCGCCCACGCGCAGGGCGTTACGCTCCCGGAGCTCCAGGGGGTCCATCCCCAGCCGCACCGCGAGCTCGTCCATCTGGGACTCATGGGCGAAGATCACCTGGGGCGAGCCGAAGCCGCGGAACGCCCCGCACGGCACGGTGTTTGTGGCCACGGAATAGCCGTCCACCTTGACGTTTGGGATTCTGTAGGGGCCTGCGGCGTGAATGAGTCCCCGCCACAGGACCGCCGAGGAGAGGGTTTGGTAAGCGCCGGCGTTGTAGTAGAACTCCACCTCAACCGCGACCAACCTCCCGTCGCGCTTGGCCCCTGTCCGGTAGCGGATCACCGCGGGGTGGCGCTTGGAAGTGGTGGCGATGTCCTCCTCACGGTCGTAGACCACCTTCACCGGGCGGCGGGACTTCCACGCTAGCACCGCGGCCATGGCCGCGAGCTGCGAGGGCACGTCCTCCTTCCCCCCGAAGCCGCCCCCGGTGGCGGTCTGCACCACCCGCACTTTGGAAAGGGGGAGCCCCAGCACCGCCGCCACCGCGTTCTGGACGTAGAACGGGCACTGGAGCGTACCGTAAATCGCCATACCCCCGGCCTCGGGGACGGCGATCACCCCCTGGGGCTCGATGTAGACGTGCTCCTGATAGCCTACCCGGTATTCTCCCTCCACGATCTCGTCGGCCTCGGCGAACCCCCGCGCGACGTCCCCCTTACGGATCACCATGTGGTTGAACACGTTTCCCGTCTCGGCGGCCTCGGGGACAGCGACCTGGGGGGCGTCCGATTTCACCGCCTCCAGGGGATCGAAGACGGCGGGGAGCTCCTCATATTCGACTTCGGCGAGCTCCGCGGCCCGGTAGGCGGCCTCCCGGGTCTCGGCGGCGAGGAGCGCCACCGGCTCCCCCACGTAGCGGACGACCTCGGCAGCGAGGAGGGGCATGTCGCGGTAGATCACCGGGACCACGTTCTCGCCGGGGATGTCGGCCGGGGACACCACACAGGCGACCCCGGGATGCGCCGCTACCTTGGAGAGGTCCAAACGTTTTATGCGCGCGTGGGGGACCGGGGAACGGATCGCCTTCCCGTAGAGCATCCCCGGGAAGGCGAGGTCGTCGGCGTAACGCGCTTCCCCCTTGACCTTGGCCTCGGCATCGAGCCGTGGCACTGCCTGTCCCACCACTCGCGTCTCCTCGGCGACCTTTAACTCCTCCACACTGGGCTCCTTTTCACGAGGGGTCTTTGGAGGCTATTTTACATCCGCACCACGATGGGAAGCCCTGGGCTTCCCGCCGAACTCGCCGATCCGTGACTCGAGCCAGCCCCAATCGAGCAATGCCACCCCCACCGCGCCGATCCCCGCGTGGACGCCGAGGGCCGGTGAGGCAGGGGCCACGTACACCTCGGCCGCCCCGGCTGCGGAGAGTTTCGCGGCGAGGCGCTCCGCCGCGGACGGGGCCGCGGCGTGGGCCACAGCTGCCACCGGCGACTTCATGGAGCGCATCGCCCCGCGGGCCAGGGAGAGGAGCTTCCGGGCGAAGTGTCCCCGGCCGACGATGGGGGCCACGGGGCTTATCTTTCCGCCCGTTATGTCCACCATTACCCCGAGCCGTGCCCGATGCGTCAGCCATCCCGCGGCCCAGGGAATCCGACCCGAGCGCGCGAGGGGCATGAGGTCGGGCAGGGCGGCCCAGGCTTTCACCCGCGCCGTGGCCTCCCTCACGAGCTCCGCCGCGGCGTCGAGGTCCAGGTCAGCCTCGAGGGCAGTGACGGCGGCCAAGACCAGCAGGCCCAGCCCCGCGGAGAGGGTCCCGGAATCAACCACCTCGATCCGCAGTCCCTCCTCCCGCAGCTCCCGGGCCACGTGGAGCCCGACACCGAAGGTGCCGGAGAGGTCCCCCGCGAGGAACACCCCGAGCACCCCCGAGTGGCTGTGCCCGAGGTACGTGAACACATCGTGGAAGTCGCCGGGGGGCGGCTGGGAGGTGCTTGCGGGGACTCCCTCCCCCAGGCGCTCATAGAATGCCCGTTGAGTGAGGTCGACACGGTCGCGAAAGTCTTCCTCCCCGAGCCGCACCCGCACCGGGACGAGGGCGACGCGGTGACGGGTGAGGAGGTGGGCCGGAAGGTCGCAGGAGGTGTCGGTGACCAGGGCGATTTGCTCCCGAGGCCCCGGAGGCGCGGCCCGCCACATGTCGTCCACTTTCTCGCCCGTCACGCGGCCGAAGGGCCGGGCCGCCTCGAAGGCATACGCGGGGAGGTTGGTGTGCACGTGGAGGCGCAGTAGACGGCGGGAGCCGGCCACGACCACGGAATCCCCCAGCTCGAGGAGGACCCCCTTGACCGCGGCGGGATCGATTTCCTCCCCCTCCAGGGCACACTCCACACAATAGCGGAACGTAGGGGCCGTCTCTTTCGGGACTGCCTCCTTACGGATGGGGGCGACCCGCGGCAGCTCGATTTCGGCCACCTCGCCGGTGTGGATCAACCGCATGATGCCTTCAAGGAAGCGCACGAACCCCAGGGCCCCGGCGTCCACCACGCCCGCCCGGCGCAACACGGGCAGCATCTCCGGGGTGTGGCGGAGCGTTTCCTGGGCCGCCTTGAGGCCCTCGCTCACCAGGGGCACGAAGTCCTCCAGCCTCCTCGCCTGCTCCTGCACACAGCGGGCGAAAGCCGAGAGGACGGAGAGCACGGTGCCTTCTTTGGGATCAGTCAGGGCTTCCCAGGCCCGCTCCGCGGCCCGTCGCACCGCTTGGGCGAAGGGGTGTACGTCCACCCTCCAATTTCCCGCAAGGCCCTCGGCGAGGCCCTGGAAGAACTGGGCCATGATCACTCCGGAGTTCCCCCGCGCCCCGTAGAGAGCGGCCTCGGCGGCCGAGCTCGCCACCTCGCCAACGTGATGGGTGTCCAGGTCTTGGAGCCGCTGCACGATGGCCCCCATGGTGGCCGCGAGGTTCTTCCCGGTGTCGGCGTCGGCCACGGGAAATACGTTGATGCGGTCGAGCTCTGCCGCGGAGGCGATCACCCGTTTGGCCCCGGCCACAATGGCCCGGCGGAGTCGTCCTCCATCCAAATAGCGAATCTTCACGAACCTGCCCACGTCCACTCGCGGGAGATTTTACCGGGCGCCGCCTGTGCGCGTGGGCGGAGATTAGGTGCTCGTCCGTGGGCATCAAGATGCTGGAGCTAACCCACATTCCCTTCGGCAATACCTTCCGACGAGATACGTCGGGGTTGACAGTTGGGGGTAGATGTCGTACCTACAAGCCATGGAGGTGATGAGGTTGCGCGAACCTATCGCCGGAGTCTTGGAGCCCTTCGGGGCGAAGTTCCTCCGCGTTTATCCCCTTTCTGTGCACCCCCACCATTTGGGCCATCCGGCCCATTGACCCCGCGAAGCCCTTAAGCAGTTCCTGAAATAAGACCATAGCGTAAGGTCTTCGAGTTCCCAAAGGGCAGCCTTGCCCCTAGGGAAAGGACGTTTTGGTGTAGGTGTAGGCGAAATGCTTACACAATTCAGCACGGAGGTGAACACAGAAAATGAAGCGTACGAGTGTGATCGTTGTATTGTCGGTGATCCTCGGGATTAACTTGAACATGGCGTGGGGGGCGCAGAAAGACGTCTACGTCGTCGGATTGGACGCGGCCTTTCCGCCCTTTACCTGGGTGGAGCGCGGCGAGTTCAAGGGCTTCGACGTCGAAGTGATGCGGAAGATCGCCGAACTCGAGGGCTTCGAGGTGGAGTTCCGGGACCTCCCGTGGGCGACGATAATCACCGCCCTCGCCCAGGGAAAGATCGACATCATCGCCTCCGGCCTCTCCATCACCTGTGAGCGGGACGCGGTGATCGACTACTCCGAGCCGTACTGGGAAGTGGACCAGGCCATCCTCGTGCGGATCGATGCCGATTTCAACGCCATCACCGCCTTCTACGGGACCACGGTGGGGGCCCAGGCCGGGACCACGGGCTACCAGTGGCTCGAGGACAACCTGGTGAAGAAGGGGGTGGACGTCGAACTCAGGGCGTACGAGACCTACGACATGGCGGTGAGCGACTTGGAGAGTAGGCGCCTAGCGGCCGTACTCTGCGACACCGATACCGCCCTGGGATTCGTGGCGGCCGGCCGCAGGGTGAAGATCGCCGGGATCGTGAAGACGGGGGAGCAATACGCCTACGCCGTGAGGGCGGGCGATCCCTACGGGCTCCTCCCGCGGATCAACGAGGGGCTGCGCAAGCTCTACGAATCGGGGGTCTGGGCCGAGCTCATGGCCAAGTACTTCCCGGGGAGGGCTGTGGTCCCGGTGCCGTTGACGCGGGTTCTGGACTGCGACTGAGGCCGGACAGGAGGGGACGGAACTTCCCGTCCCCTCCCGGTCCTTTCATCCCAAAGTGGGCGTCATCCTCCAAGAGCTCCCCTGGTTTCTCAAAGGGGTCGTGGTCACCCTGGAGGTCCTCTCCGGGGTGATGGCAGCCGGGTTCCTCCTCGGGCTTCTCCTCTCAGTAGTCGAGGTCTATGGGCCCTGGCCGATCTCGTTCCCCGCCACCGTCTTCGAGCGGGCGCTGCGCGGGGTTCCCCCGATCGTCCTCTTGCTCCTCGTCTTTTACCTCCCCTGGGATCTCCCCCCTCTGGCCGTAGCCATCACCGCCCTGGGGCTTTGTTCCGGAGCGTACCAATCGCAGATCTTCCGAAGCGCCATTCGGTCCGTGGGGCGACGGCAACTCGAAGCCGGCCTCTCGCTGGGGTTGACACGGGCACAGACGGTTGTCCACGTCGTCCTCCCCCAGGCACTCCGCCGCGCCATCGGCCCCTGGTCCAACGAGTTCGCCTCCGAGATCAAGGACACCTCCTTGGCCTATGTCGTGGGAGTAGTGGAGATCCTACGGCAGGCCCGGTACGTGATCGCCTACACTTTCGGACACGCGCTCCTGATATACGGCTTCTGTGCCCTTATCTACTTCGCTCTGACCCATTTGGGAAACTACTTCATCTACCGGCTCGAAGAGAGGCTCTATATACCCGGGTTCGAGGCGCGCCGCCCCCTGGCGGAGGAACGCCGATGGTGAGCTTTTGGGAGCTAGCACGAGATGCTCTCCCCTCCCTCCTGGGGGGAGTGGCGGTCACCGTGAAGCTCACGACGATCTGCATCGCGGCGGGATTCCTATTGGGGTGGCTTCTCGCCCTGGGACGCGTCTACGGGGGGAAGCTGGCGTTCTCCATCTCCACTGGCTACGTCGAGTTCGTGCGGGGGACCCCCCTCTTGGTGCAGCTCTTCTTCCTGTATTACGGGCTCCCCGAGATGGGGGTTGTCCTTCCACCCCTCCTCGCAGCGGGCATCGCCATGGGACTCAACACGGCCGCCTACCAGGCGGAGTACTTCCGTGGCGCCATCCAGTCGATTCCGCGGGGCCAGGTAGAGGCTGCATATTCATTGGGAATGACGGGGCTCCAGACCTTCCTCCACATCGTCTTCCCCCAGGCCATGCGGTTCGTGATGCCGGCGTGGTCGAACGAGCTCATCTACATGCTCAAGTACTCGTCGCTCGCCTTCGTGGTGGGGGTCCCCGAGCTCATGGGGCGCGCGAACCTAATCGCCGCACGGAACTTCCGGTACTTTGAACTCTACCTCGTCGTGGCGGGGATCTACATCGGACTCGTGTGGACGATATCGGGGCTCATCTCGGCTTTGGAGAGAAAAATTGGGGTCCCAGGACTCGGGGAACCCACTTGAGCGATCCTCTCATGCAGGGGGCCTCGGCGGAAAAGCCTCCGTCCCGCTAACAGGGGCGGGCGGGGAGCAACCTCATCCCCAGGAGTTCGGGCCCGGCGAGGGCTTGGACCGGGATTTCTCCAACTTCCGGGCGGTCGCGGCGTCGTGCGCGCAGGGCGAGGGCTAACCTCACTAGCCCATGTCTGATCCCGCGGCAGCTCATACGCCCCGACGAGGGACCGGGGCCGGTGAGGGATTCCGTCCTCAACGCGTAGAGAAACTTTCAATGGCTGGGAGGCCGTGGCACGGTGGGCACATCCTTTACATAATACTTGCCAAAAATCTTTTGCTCCTCCTCGATTTCGCCATCACGAATATAGAACGCCCGATGAGCGAGCTCGGGGAAAGCCGTGAACAGCGACAGAGTGAACTCCCAATCCGCTCCCAGCGCATGCTTCACCTCTGGAGAGGAGAACCACGCGCGGAGGCAAAGCCCGTGGGCTCCGGGCTCGGCACGGCAGAGTTCGGGGGAGGAGGAAGGCGAAAAGGCTAGTGCGCAAGAGCCCCGTATAACCCTCCGTGACGATGGGCTCTGGGACCTCGCCTACCCGGACCAATAGGCCGCGGGCCTTACACCCGCCGAGCTCTACGCTCACATTTATCTCCGACTGGGGCAAGAAAATGCTCACCCGTATTCCGGGGCAATCGGGGGCATGGATGAGACCCTGGATGGTACATGCCTTACGCGCACAGATGCGCAAGATGTTCAAGCGCAATTCGCTGTGGGCGAGGCCCCGCCGTATGGCCCCGATCGAGGTGACGTAAAGCATTGTAAAGCCTCTGCCGAAAATTTTTCAGTAGGAGCCATCAGCCGTGAATACGGCGGTCAATGGCGGGTTCCAGCGCCAGAGAAATGTTAAACTAAGTATGGATCCCTAACAACTGCCCCCTCGCGGGCACCCCAACGGTTCGACTCAGGAGCTCGCCCTCCTCGCGTGGACGCCGAGGGCCTCAAGGGCCTTCTTGAGGGTACGATAAGAGAGGAGGGCACAGCTCAGCCGGGGTTTTATCACCCCCCCCAGGGCCTCGAGGAGCTCTTCCTCCCGCATCTCACGGAGCTCATCCAGCTTTTTCCCCTTGACCATCTCTGTGAGGAGTGAGGCCGAAGCCATGGAGATGGCGCAGCCACGGCCATTGAAGCGCACGTCCTGTACGGTCCCGTCCCTCACCTTGAGCTGGAGACGCAGTACATCCCCACAGGGGACGTTGGCCTCGGTGACGTCCACGTCGGGATCCGCCAGCGTCCCCTTGTTCCGCGGATTGCGCCAGTGGTCGATGATTAAATCCTCGTAGGGGCTCATCCTCCGAGCGCCTCCCATACCCGGTCAAGGGCCGCGAGAAAGGCCTCGATGTCATCCGGTGTATTGTAAACGTAGACGGAGACACGGCAGCTCGCCGCGATCCCGAGCAGCCGGTGGAGGGGTTGGGCACAGTGGTGCCCCGCGCGGATCGCGATCCCCTCTTGGTCGAGCAGGGTGGCGACGTCGTGGGGGTGGATCCCTTTCAGGTTGAAGGCCACTACCCCCCCGCGCCTCGCCGGGTCGCGCGGGCCGTAGACGTCGACGTAGTCCCGGGCGAGGAGCCCCTCCAAAACCTTCGCCACAAGCTCCTCTTCGTGACGGCGGACCTCTTCCATCCCCAATCCTTCTAGGTATTCCACCGCGGCCCCGAGACCCACCGCCTGGGCGACGGGCGGGGTCCCCGCCTCGAACTTGTAAGGGGGGTCGTTCCAGGTGGCGCGGTCGATCCACACTTCCCGGATCATCTCGCCCCCGGTGAGGAATGGGGGGATCTCTTCGAGGAGTTCCTTCCGGCCCCAGAGGACCCCGATTCCGGTGGGGGCGAGCATCTTGTGGCCGGAGAAGGCGAGGAAGTCACAGCCTTGTTCCTTCACCCGCACTGACATGTGGGGGACCGCCTGGGCAGCGTCCACCACCACCTTCGCCCCTACCTCATGGGCCATCTCGGCGATCTCGGAAATCGGGTTCACCGTGCCGAGGACGTTGGAGACGTGGGTCACCGCCACGATCCGCGTGCGGGGGGAGAGCTTCCGCCGGAAGTCCTCCAGGTCGAGTTCCCCCTCGGGGGTAATCCCCACCGCCTGGAGCACCGCGCCCTTCCGTTTGGCGAGTTCCTGCCAGGGGACGAGGTTCGCGTGATGTTCCATCACCGTGACCAGGATCTCGTCGCCGGGCCCCACCCATGCTTCCCCCAGCGAGTAGGAGAGGGCGTTGAGGGATTCGGTAGTCCCTCGGGTGAAGATAACCTCCTCCGGGTCCACCCCGATGAAAGCGGCGACCTTTTTGCGCGCCCCCTCGTAGAGCTCGGTGGCCCCAACCGAGAGGCCGTACAGGCCTCGATGGACATTGGCGTTCGTCTCCCGATAGAACCGAGCCACTGCCTCGATCACCTGGCGGGGCTTCTGTGAGGTGGCCGCGGAGTCAAGGTACACGAGCGAACGCCCGTTTATTCTTTGGTCCAATATGGGAAAGTCTGTACGTACGGTTCTCATCCGATCGCCTCCGCGAAACTCATTTCCAAGAGCCGCCGGAGCTCCACCGCGTATTCGAAGGGGATTTCCCTCAGAATAGGTGAGACGAAGCCGTTCACGATGAGGCTCATGGCCTCCGCCTCGTCCAGGCCCCGGGACATGAGATAGAAGAGCTGTTCCCAGGAGACCCGGCCCACGGTGGCTTCATGGCCCACCTCCACCTCGTCGTTGCGCACGTCCAGGGTGGGGATGGTTTCGGTTTCCGCCTCGGGGGAGAGGAGAAGCGTCGAGCACTCCACATGCCCTTTGGCCCCCCGCGCCTCGGGAGCGACGTAGAGCTTCCCACGGAAGACGCTCTTCGCCTTTCCCTGGACTACGGACCGGGAGACCAGACGCGAGGAGGTGTCCGGCGCGAAGTGTAAAGCGCGTGCCCCTAGATCCAGCCACTGTCCGTCGCGGGAAAAGCTGAAGGAGAGGTTCTCGGTCTTGGCCCCTTTCCCCGCCAGGATCGTGGAGGGATAAAGCATGGTGACCTTGCTTCCCAGCGAGCCCGACACCCAATCCACCGCCGCCCCCGCGTACGCAATGGCCCGCTTGTTGTTGAGATTGTAAACGTTGCGTGACCAGTTCTGAATTGTGGTGAAGCGCACGTGAGCCCCCTCCTTGGCCACGATCTCCACCATCCCCGAATGCAGAGCGACCCGGGTATAGCGGGGAGCCGAGCAGCCCTCGATGTAGTGCACGGAGCTCCCCGGTTCGGCGACAATGAGGGTGTGTTCGAACTGCCCCACTCCCTGGGTCTGCATGCGGAAGTAGGCCTGTAGGGGAATCTCCACCTCCACCCCCTCGGGCACCCAGACGAAGGTCCCCCCGGACCAGACGGCCCCGTGCAGGGCGGCGAATTTGTTGTCCTCGGGGGGGATGACCTTCATGAAGTGTGCCCGCACGAGCTCGGGGTGATTCCGGAGGGCCTCCTCCATGGGCTCGAAGATCACCCCCTGGGCGCGTACCTCTTGCAGGATGGAGCGGTAGACCACCTCGGAGTCCACCTGGGCCCCGAGCCCCGCCAGGGCTTTGCGTTCTGCCTCGGGGAGCCCGAGCTCCTCGAAGGTGCGCCGGATCTCTTCGGGAAGCTCGTCCCAGTTCTGAACCGGCTCCACCGTGCGCAGGTAGTACGAGATGTCCGCGAAGTCGACCTCCGAGAGATCGGGGCCGAAGCGGGGCATGGGGAGCTTCTCGAAAATCCTCAAGGACCGAAGTCGGCGCTCCAACATCCACTTGGGCTCGCCCTTCTCGTGCGAGATCTCCTCGATGAGTTCCACCGTGAGACCGGTCCGCGTGCGCCTCATCATCTCACCGCCTCGTATCCGGTGCGCTCTATCTCCCACGCGAGCTCCGGGCCATCTTCCTTCACGACCCGTCCCTCATCGAGAATGAAGACCTTTGCCGGGGGCAGATACTCCAGGATCCGGGGGTAGTGAGTAATGAGGAGGACCGCGGTCCCGGACCGCGCCGCCTCCTCGATCCCGGAGGCGATCAGGCGAAGGGCGTCCACGTCCACGCCCGAGTCGGGCTCGTCCAGAAGGGCCACCTTCGGGCGTAGGACGCGCATCTGCAACAGTTCCGAGCGCTTCTTTTCCCCGCCGGAGAACCCCACGTTCAGCTCCCGCTCCCCGAGGTCTTCCATGTGGAGGTATTCCAGGGCCTCCCGGTAGAGCTTCTGGAACTCACAGAAGGGTTCTTGACAGTTGGCGGCGGCGAGCCGCAGGAATTCCCGCAGCCTCACCCCCTCCACCTCCGGCGGGTATTGGAAGCCTAAAAAGAGCCCCTTCCGCGCACGCTCGTGCGGGGGGACCTCGGTGATGTCCTCGCCCACGAAGAATATTCTCCCGGATTCGATGACGTAGCCGGGATGGCCGGCGATGGCGAAGGCGAGGGTGGACTTCCCCGAGCCGTTGGGGCCCATGAGGGCGTGTACTTTCCCCTCCTCCAGGGAAAGCGACACGCCGTTCAATATCCTTTTGCCCTCTACGGAGACGACGAGATCTTTCACTTCCAGAATGGCCATGGCATGAGCAAGGCTACCGTCCCGCTGGGCCGTTTTCAAGACTTGGGGGTAATAATTTTCTGGGCGGTGCGGTCATGGTCTCGTGCGGGATTCGGTGGCGAGTTCATGGGCCCATCGGAGGGGCTCGGGGAGTACGTTTTCCCTAAGGAGCGAAGCGACGAGGTCCACGGCGCTCCGGACATCGGCCAGATGTCCCGGGGAGATGAAGATGGTGCGGTTGCGACCGGTGCGCATCGCCGCTCCCACCGTCTCCCCCTCCAAGACCACGGGGCGCCACTCCCCGATCGCCATGCCCTCGGTGTTCACTTCGCCACACAGGAGCTTCTTCGCCACCCCCACCGTGGGACGCTCGAGGAGGACGCCGAGGTGCGTCGCGATTCCCACTCGCCTCGGGTGCAGAATTCCGTTCCCATCCACCAGGATCACGTCTGCCGAAAGCCCTTTTTTCTCGGCCTCCTCTATTGCGGTCAAGAATAAAGGAAGTTCCCGGTAGGACAGATATGTGGGGATATAGGGGAAGGTTATCCTGTGCCGGACCTCCACGTAGTCGATAGGTTCTCCCCCACGATCGCAGACCACACAGATCCCGATCCCTTCCGAGTCTAGATACGCGGCATCGAGCCCGGCCACGCGGTCGGCATCTTTTGGGAGCGGTTGCAGTCTCACCCGACAGGCTACTTCTTCCTGTTCCCGCCGGAGTCGCGCCAGAGGACGCTCGGTCTCGAACTCGGCGAAGAAGTAGCGGATGAGTGGGGTTACCCTCAGGCCCTCCACCTTGACGCCCTCACGTCGCAACCTCTCTGCGAGTTCTTCGGGTTCGACGAACTCGCCCTTTCCCATTGCCCCGGAGGCGTGCACCACTCGGTGCAATGGGAGGTCCTCCCCATGGGAAGCAAGCCAGCTCGCCACGAAACGGACGGCCGCCGGGTCCCCCAGGGCCTCGGCCAACGCCTTGTAGGTGGTTACCCGCCCACGTGGGACCTGTTTGACGAGGTCACGCAAGAGGGCCCCGACGTCGGGGACCTCAAATTTTTGGGCCTCCATCAGTCACACGGGCATGGTGGGAGCACTTGTATACTCACGAATGCCGGCTCGGAGAGGTCACCATTGTTATCTTCAGCTCGGACCGTCACCGTGTAGGTCCCCGAATTTTCGAAGGTGTAGCTTATCTTGCCGCTTGCGGTCACCGCGGTCTCTCCGTTGCCGAAGTCCCAATGGAAGAAGCGCACTTCACCATCGGTGTCAGGGTCATGCGCGGACGCGTAGAAGTAAATCTGATGGGTCGCGTGGACTATCGTCCGGTCCACCTCGAAGTACTCGATCTCCGGGGGCGTCGAGTTCACATGTACGAGGTGGGTGGCCGTGTTCTCTCCCTGTGGCCCGACGACACGGAGGGTCACGGTGTAATTCCCCGGGAGGGTATAGGTATGGTCGACGGTACTTCCTGTCGCAGTGTTTCCGTCGCCGAAGTCCCATATGTATTCGTCTATTTCACCCGTTGATTTGGAAGCGTAAAAGCGCACGGTGAGCGGGGGATCCCCGCGCGGGGGACTTGGCTCGGTGACGATCACTGCCCGCAGTAATTCCTGATCACCTTGCATGATGCACCCCCCCGCGAGGAGAAGCCCGATACCGAGCACCGCGAATATCGCGAATTTTTTCATCTTCTCACCTCACAACGTGATATAGCTGCGGAGTAATTTGCGTCACAGGACCCACCTTTGCAAGACGCTATAATCTCCGCAAAGGAGAGACGTCATGAATGGAAGGGCTTTTGCGGTACTGGCCGGGTTTTTGGTCTCCGCAGCGGCTGTGTATGGAGTTACGTTGGAGTTTCGGCTAGATCCTGCTGGTCCCGCGGTAGGCTTGATTCCACTTAAAGGCGAGTTTTATGTGGCGCTAAAAGGGGCGAAAGGGGTGGGCGATCCCCGTCTCTTCATTTGGAACCTTCAGAAGAACCGAAGTACCGCTGTCCTCAGCCTCAGTCGCGAGCAGGGAGAGCTCATCTGGGGACCGATCCAGCTTAGACGTGCATGTGATCCGATTTGTGAGGGAATGGCCGCGGTGATCTCCGCCGATGTGGGCGACATATTGGTGGCGGCGGTGAACCTCGCCGGAGATCTGGCCCAAGCTCCGAAGTCCCCGGGAGAGATGCCGCCCGGTCCGAGTGTCACCGCCCTCGTCGTGACCCCGGAGTCCGTGTCTCACGCGGTGGAGCTTTTCGATTCTGCGGGAAATGAGACCGAAGAACTCTGTTGCGGAACTTACACCGTCCGACTCGAGGCCCCGGACCTGGACATCTCCTGTGAGCCTGAGGAGGTACCGCTCCGCGTGATAAGCGGTGAGAGATCGGTTGACGTTCCTCTCCTGGAGACTGGTGGGGCCACAGGGATCTTTACCGCCGTGGTTCAGGTGGAATGTCGGCTCACAGCGTGTTCCCTCTTGCTTTCGTCGGCGGAGCCCAAGCTCTCCCTAGGTGCCAAAGTCGGCTTCATCGCCGGAAACTCACAGCTCACGGCCACCGTAGCCGGGCTACCCTTCGAAATCGCGGTGGTCACTCCCGGAAACGAATCCGTCAGCAACCCTCACGTTGACGTCGGCCAAGTGTTCACCCTCCAAATTCTGGGGGTGAAGGAGTACGACGAGGTGCGTTTCTGCGTGGATGGGATAGATGTGGGGAGCGATCGTCACATGACTTTCGATGAACCCGGGGCACACACCATCAGAGCGTTCGTGCGCCAGGGCTGTCGTTGGGGCGTCCAGGAACTCGTGGTGACCGCCCTCCCACGCACGGAGATAAAGCCCCTAGGATTCGATCCGGAAAATGTTGCCGCAACGAGGACCCTACAGTTCAAGCTCCTCCATGCAGGTGACGATCCGAGCCCCGTGGTCTATGTGGGGAAAATTGGGGAAGGCTGCCCCAAGGCGATTCTCGCCCAAAAGGTTAACGATGGGTACACTTTCTCCGTGACGCCCGCTGAGTTCGGCGCCGACAGCGGTGACGCGTTGTGGATCTATTATGAGGACCCGAACTTCCCCGCTGACAGCACGTACGTGATCGTATATCTGCAATGAGGACTCTGGCGCTTCTCGTGGCGGCAATTGCGACGGTCGGGGGGATCGCCGCGGATCTCCCCCAGCCCGTTCTCTTCGCTCACGAGTCGGTAGAAGTGACGGCGGCGGGAGGACCACCTCGGGCGTTCCAGGGGGCCAAGTTCTATGAGCTGGACTGGAAGGCAACACCTCTCCCCAATGGGGCGACCCGGTGGACGGGGGTCTTTCCCGAAGATGCACCGCTCGGGCCGTGGTATGTTACTGTCGGTGACGAGTGTCTTTCCTTCCTCCGCGTGTCGGATGACCGCGCGATCCTCATCGTGCGAGGCGCCGCGGGGATGACCTGTTACGTAGGGGAGGAAGCCCGTATCGGGGATAGTTCAGGTACATGTTGGTTCGTCCTCGATCCGGGAAGTTATACCCTCGTCGCCGATTTTCCCACCGGGGAACGGGCCACTGAGGTTTTGACTCTCGCCGCCGGGGAGCGGCGCGTCGTCACGTTGTTGTCGGTTACGGTGATCACCGCGGCTCCGGCCGCATTGTCCGGATATTCATTCCTCGTGGTGTTGAGGGTGATCTCATCCGTCGATATTCCCCGATTCCTCATAGATGCGAAGCTCCCCCCTGGTTGGAAGATGCGAATCCGCGGGCCGTGCATGGAAACGTTGCCGTGCCCGCTCCCGGTTTACGCCGAAGTGCCCACCAAGGTCGAGCTCATCTTCGAAGTCCCCGAAGATGCTAAGGGGCGATACGAGATTCCCCTTTACATCCCGGCTTACGGCCTCGAAAAAGTGCTTGTAATCGAGGTGCGGAACTGCCTCGACCCGCTGGAGGTGGTGCGCCATTGGGACGTTAAGGGCGACGATGTCGACCTCACGGTTGAGGGAGATATCACCTATGAACGCCTCCTCTGGGCGATAGCCCATGTAGGCAAAAAGATCCCGTTCTCATGTCGTTATCTCACCCGAGCCGATATCGAAATCCTCGCCGAGGAGTGGGAAGCTGCGGTGAAGTCGGAGTGGTAGGATACGGGGGGTGCTTGAGGTGCGCCTGGGAGGGACATAGCTCCTCCTGTTTTTGGGTGGGTTGGCTTGAGGGCCAAGATGTCGTTTTACCTGATTCGGAGGCGAGTCTCGTGCCTCTGCCTAACGTCTACGGATGGAATGAGACCTCGGTTACCGTGACCATTACTGCCGTCGACGATGAAAGCGGCGTAGCGACGGTTCATTACGCGCTGGACGGGGGGCCGAGGTCATGGTGCCGGGAGCTGGGGCCGTCCTCACTATTGAGACCGAAGGTGAGCATTTACTCCAACATTGGGCCTTGGACAATGCGGGCAATGAAGAAGCTTAAAGCGAAGTTTGGATCAGGATCGATCGTACACCCCCGTCGATCTTCATCTATGTTCCCGAGGAAGGCAGCGAATACATTTTGAATCAGCCCGTGAAAGCTCGCTGGTATGCGCTCGACATGCTCTCCGCACCAAGGAAACAGAAGCTACCGCAGAGCAAGGGGAATCCAGTGCCCACAAGCGAGGCGAACCAACGACTCTTTTACGTACGGGCCTTGGACCGGGCCGGAAACGAAACTTACCTCCAGGTCAATTGCCAAGTCCTTTATGCGTTGATCCCCTTGGGGGCGGAAGGGACTTATCTAGACAACCCCCTTCTGCCAGCGGACTGCCAGCGGAGCGGAAACCCCGAGGAAAATTACCCTCTGCGCTTGCTTTCGCGTGGGCGAACCAATCTCGATCGCTTTCGCCCTCAAAGACTATTACGGCGAAATCTATGCCGATGCCATCCCTACCCTTTCCATAGTGGAGGTGAAGATTACTCCCGAAGTGGAGAAGCTCATCGTCCGGAACTGGGTCGCGATCCCCTACAATACTGAAGAAGGCTGTTACGTTATCATTTTGCCTTCTTCGGACTATTCACCTGGAATTTACAACCTCTGGATCGGCCCCGATGATGGGCAACACGTGCGTTATCCGCGTGGAGCTCCTCCTGTCGGTGGGAAAATGAGGGGGTGACCGTTTGTAAATGCCGAGTGCGACGGTGTGTCAAATCGTGTCGTTCCTTCTTTTGTGGCCAGGGGGTAATATCAAACCTTAAGGGATGCCTGGGCAACCGGACGGGTATGGATATACTCGTTATCCGATGCGTACTGTGATCGGCCTCGAGATCCACGTGCAGCTCGCGACGGAGACCAAACTCTTCTGTAGCTGTAGCGCCAACTACTTCGCCGCTCCGCCCAACACCCTCACTTGCCCGGTGTGCTTGGGGATGCCGGGGGCCTTGCCGGTCCTGAACAGGCGGGCGGTGGAGCTCGCCCTGCGGGTGGCCCTGGCCTTGGGGGCGGAAGTGCAGGAAATTTCCCGATTTGACCGCAAGAATTATTTCTACCCGGACCTCCCCAAAGGGTACCAGATTACCCAGCGGGACTTTCCCCTGGCGGTGGGGGGAACCCTCGCCTTCCGAGTGGACGGTGAGGAGCACACCGTGCGCATCCGCGAAATGCACATCGAGGAGGACGCAGGAAAGCTTATCCACACTGAGGATGGCGCCCTCGTCGATATGAACCGCTGTGGCGTGCCGCTTATCGAGATCGTGACCGAGCCCGATATCCATTCCCCCAGGGAGGCCAAGGAGTTCCTGCGGGCCCTGCGGACGTTGCTGCGGCACCTTCGGGTCTCGAACGCCGACATGGAGAAGGGCGAACTTCGCTGTGACGCGAACATCTCCGTCTCCCGGGATGGCGAGCTCGGGACGAAGACCGAGATAAAGAACCTGAACTCATTCCGGGCGGTGGAGCGAGCCCTGGGTGCGGAAGATGAGAGACAGCGGGAGCTACTCGCGCGGGGCGCCGTAGTGGAGCAGGTGACCTTTGGGTGGGACGAGCGCGCGGGGCGCCTGATCCTCCAGCGGACCAAGGAAGAGGCCCACGACTATCGGTACTTCCCCGAGCCCGACCTCGTACCGCTGGTGGTAACTCGGGAATGGTTAGAGCGGGTACGGGCGAAGATGCCCGAGCTCCCCTGGGTACGGGAGGAGCGCTTCGTGCGCGAGTACGGCCTTTCCCCAAAGGACGCGGGGGTCCTCATTGAAGAGCCGATGCGCGCCGACTACTTCGAGGAGGTCGTCCGTGCCTGCGGTTCCGCCCAAGAAGCTGCGGGTTGGGTCCTGTCGGAGATCCTCCGCTACTGGAAAGGCGACTCACCGCCGCTGAGTGCCGAGGCGCTGGGAGAACTCATCCGCGCTGTCCAATCCGGAAAGATCTCCCGGACGAACGCCAAGGAGACGTTGGAGGAGGCGATCTCCTCCGGAAGGAACCCCATGGAACTTGTGAGTGAGAAGGGGCTCTCGCTTCTCGCAGACGAAGCGGAGCTCCGCCGCGTCGCCGAAGAGGTCGTGGCCGAGAACCCCAAGGCGGTGGAGGACTTCCGCGCAGGAAAGAAGCAAGCGATCGGGTTTTTGGTTGGCCAGGCGATGCGGAAAACGGGGGGGCGAGCCGACGCGAAGAAACTTTCCCGCATCTTCCTTGAGATCCTCGGCTCGAACTGAGTCTTTCGGCTAAAGTTGGAAATGCGAAAACTGGGGAGGAAAGATGAAAAATCTGTACGCGGTGATCCTCGCGGGGGGGAAGGGGGAGCGCCTCTGGCCGGCGACCCTCGAGCGACCGAAGCCCTTCCTCCCATTCGGAGGTGGGGGGAGGACCCTCATTCGAGCCACCTTCGAGCGCGTCCTCCCCTTAGTGGGAAGGGAGAAAGTCTACGCCGTCGCCACGCGGGAGCTCTCCGAGCTCATCGGTGCCGAGCTTGGCCTTCCATGGGAGCAACTGATTGTGGAGCCGTTTGGGAAGAACACCGCTCCGGCCGTGGGCCTTGCGGCGCTCCTCCTCGGGGCCCGCGATCCCGAGGGGATCATGTGCATGCTCCCGGCGGACCATCGCATCGAGGATGAGGACGCCTTTCGGCGTGCCCTTTCGGCTGCAGCAATGGCCGCCGAGAAAGGGTATCTCGTTACACTGGGAATTCGGCCGACTTACCCCGCCACGGGGTACGGCTACATCGAGGGGGGCGAACCTCTCTTCGAAACCGAAGGCCTCACGGTTTACCGAGCGGTCGGGTTCGTGGAGAAGCCGAATCAGGAGACCGCTGAGAATTACCTGTCTCAGGGGAACTTCTTCTGGAACTCGGGGATCTTCATCTGGAAGTTTTCCCGGATACTCGAGGAGATCGGGAGGCACCTCCCGGGACTCGCCGCTGCCATCTCGCGCCTCCGGGCCCACATGGGAAAGGACTCATGGGAAGAGGCTCTGCGGGCGGCCTACGCCGAGGCGGAAGAGACATCAATCGATTACGGGGTGATGGAGAAGGCCGACCGGATCGCCACCATCCCCGTCTCGTTTGGCTGGAGTGACCTCGGCGACTGGCACGCGATCTGGGAGGCCGTCCAGAAAGACCACGCCGGCAACGCTTCCTTTAGCTCCGAGCTCCTCAGCAAGGACTCTGGGAGCAACCTCGTGTTCTCCCTCGCCCGGAAGCGGGTGGGGCTCCTCGGCGTTTCGGACCTCGCAGTGGTGGATGCTCCCGGGGCGTTACTCGTCGCCCGGCGAGACCGGGCCCAAGAGGTGCGGGAGATCGCCCGGGCACTCGCGGCCCGGGAGGAACCGGATTGGCCCCGCCTGTACCGGCTCGATACCCGGGGCATGCTCGATGTCGTCGAAAGGTTCCCGGAGCAGTGCCGTGAGTCCCTGGAGCGAGGGCGCGCAATGGAACTTCCGGGAGAACTTTCCGGGTTCGAGAGGATCCTCCTCGTGGGAATGGGGGGCTCGGGGATCACGGGTGATCTTCTCTCATTGGCACTCCCAGGCGTGGAGGTCATCACCGCCCGGGACTACCGCGTGCCCGAATTCGTCGGCGAGGAGACGTTGCTCATTGGGGCGAGCTATTCCGGGAACACGGAGGAGACACTCATCGCTTTCCTCGATGGTCTCAAGCGGACACGGAAGGCCATCGGGATTTCCTCCGGCGGAGAACTGGAAAAGCTCTGCCGGGAGCGGGGGATCCCGTGGGTCGAGATCCCCGCGGGATTCCAGCCTCGCGCTGCCCTGGGGTTCCTCCTTTTCACGCTCCTCGGGGCACTGGAGGGACTCGGGCATCGGACCGAGGGCCTAGGCGAGGTCTTCTCGGTGCTTACCCCGATGGCAAGGGAGCTCTCACCGGGGAATTCTCCCAACCGCGCCCAGGAACTCGCCCGGAGGCTTCACGGAAAGATCCCCGTGGTTTACGGGGCCGCGGGTGCGACGGGACCGATCGCGTTCCGCTGGCGGACCCAGATCAACGAGAACGCGAAGCAGCCGGCATTCTCCGCGGAGCTTCCCGAGCTCTGCCACAACGAGATCGTGGGGTACGAACTCGCCGGGGACTTCTTCCCTATGTTCCTACGGATCTTCCTCCGCACCTCGTACGACCACCCGCGAGTGGTTCTCCGGGTCGAGGTTCTGAAGGAGGTGCTGCGGCGCCGGGCCCTTGGGTTCGTCGAGCTCCACGGGGAGGGTGAGAGCCGGTTAGCCCAGATCATCTCGCTCCTCTACCTCGGGGATTGGGTGAGCGTCTACCTCGCTCTCCTGAACGGGGTCGATCCCACCCCCGTGCGCCCCATTGCCGAACTGAAGAAGCGCCTCGCCAGCGAACCCTGGGATCTCAGGGGTGGGTAATGGGGACGAGACCTTACGGCAGGGACTCGGCTAGGTAACGGAGTCTTGCCGTTGGTCCCCAAGAACAAAGGGAAACTCGTTCACGAATGAACCCTGGAGCCGAAACAGAGGTCCTTCCGGCCGAAGCGAGACCTTGGGTCACACGATGTCCTTCTGCGTCGGGGGCTCATTTCTCATCGAAGCTGAGCTCCTTAAGCCATCACGAGAGCTTGCACGTGATGTTTGTAAAATATTTTATCAAATTTATTTCATAAAATTTGGACCGTAATTCGAGAAGATGTACCGTTGGGTGGGGTTATGTTCGTTGCCATTTCGAGCCTTGGACGTTATTCGCTCGCCGGGGAGGATGTACAGCGTTGTGAGAGCAAGCGTAAGAGGTCCCCAAGTAACGTTGCGTTTCCCCAGTGCGGAGGAAGGAGCTTATGAGATGCGGGGGAGAATGGGTGTTTTCATATGGGTGATATTCACCATTTTAACGGTGTGGGCAGTCATGGCAGCGACTGCAATCTTGGTCCGGGCCTCTGCCATTTCTAATTCCCACCTTCTCGAGGAAACCTTCACCGCGGAGCTTAAAGGAGAGCACGGGAAGGAGCTTGAGCTCCAGATCATCCGCCGGCTCTCGGACCGGATGATTCCCCTCCTGGTGGAGTACGAGATCGAGGGGGGCGAGGGCCTCACCTTCCACTGGGACCTGGACCACTACGTGGACTCCGACCACGACGGGATGTTCCGGGACGACGCCGATGTGGTGGGGCGGGAAGCACGGACGATCTATTTCTCCAACCGCACCCCCAACATCGTGACCCTGTGGGCCGAGGATGCGGCCGGAAAGATCTACCGGTGGGAGGACAAAGTGAGTTTCAACGTACAGAATGGGGATGAAATACTCCTTGATGCTAAAGGTTTTGTTCAGGATGCTCGTTCAGTTGAGTGGCGTTCTCTTAATGGGGATCCTAAAGATACTAATTTCAGGATTGTATCTCCAAATAGATTAACAACTTATATGCATCCTGCCTACCCTGGGGTAACCGAAGTTACAGTGAGAATTACAGATGGTTCTGGTAATAATCACGAATTCGCAACGAAATTGTATGTTTTTAATCGTGACCCCGAAATGTTCCAAATACGGGGTATTCGTTTTGGCTTTCCTCCCGCACCCCATGCGGATATGGATTACATCTCACTTGCTTTTGAGTTAGCGAAGGAGTATGGATTTAACTTTTTGTTGTTTAATCCTATTTGGGCTTACTCGAAGGAGGGTGATTCCTACATAATAAGAAATCCAGGAGTTCAATCTAGATTTGAAAATGATTATGAAGTGCTTAGGCAATTAATAGAGCTAGCTC
>MTNJ01000006.1 GCA_002011425.1 Candidatus Acetothermia bacterium JdFR-48
ATGCGCAAGCTTTTGGTGATCCTCAACGCCATGGTAAGAGACGATGCTGGTTGGTCACCAGGGCTTGCAGCCCCTTGACTTCCGACACGGTTGCTTTCGTTGGATCGATGAAGCAATAGCCTCGCATAACGCACCTCCGGTGAACTCTCATCACAAAACGGCCAAGCGATCACTACCCTTATTCAGGGCAAGTTGGGCAGCAAATCCCTTTTCAATCTCGTCTCGGGCGATATCACTATGTCCGAGTTAGGGAGGTCGGTGAAATGGGTGTGAGGGGCGTCTTTCCGATCTTCCCCGGGGTGAGAGAGCTAGACTTTCTGGATGTCTACGAGGTGGAAACCAAGTGACTAACAAGCGTTGTGCCACCTCATTATCCCCGGCCGTATCGATGCGAATGGCCCCTATTTCCTCCTCTCTGACACCTCTAAAAGCATATCCCAAAAAAGCCCTCCCCACTCCCTTTCCGCAGTGCTTTCTCACCGTCGTCGATCACCCGGCCAACGGCCTCCCCACGGTGGAGGACATATACCGAAAATAGCTAGTTAAGGGGGCCCCTCTCCATCGTCTCGGAGGCAGATTCCCCCAACCGGCGGTCTCCCGCAGCTTATGGTATCTCTCCACCGTGGGGATACTTTCCACAATGGCACATTTGCCCTTCTCACGATCCCCTGTACGGGCGCTCTAGCCTTAACCTCCAGGTTTTTAAAGCACAGGTCCGTTTCTCACTTGCTCATGTTCCCGCGGCTCTCCATAGAACAGTTCGGGGTTCTTCCTCAACTCCTGAGCGTAGAGGTCGATCAGCTCGCGCAGCTTCAAGAGCTTGACGGTCGCCTCACCGATGACCGTGATCCGCATGATCCCCCTCTCCTTGCATATCGGCTCGAGCTTGGCAAAGTTCGGATACGGTCCTATATCCCATTCCCACTCATCCTTGGGGTATTTCTCCACGAACCACCCCGGCGGGGTTATCTTGGCGAGGATGCGCTCAGGGAGTTCGACTATGCGTTCCGCGAGGTGCATGGCGGTGCAGACCCCTAGATCCACGCCCAAAAGAAGTACGTAGCCGTCAAGGTCGCATATGATCTTCCAGCCGCCCAAGCTATCCTTATCACCGGCTCTCACTATCTCCTCTGCCTTGGGACCTATGGCCGCTATCGAGAAGACCGGGTGGAGACTCCTCACCGCACCGGGGCGCTTCCTGAAGGTCTCCGGGATTACCCCCGTCGTGCAAGGCGTCCTTTCCGGATCGTAGGGCAGGATCCTGTAAAGCCACAAGACACCTGCGGCCTCCTCCTCGGGGGACAATTCCACCCTCTCCAGGTTACGCGAATGCGTGGGCATGACGATCGTCCCCTCTTTCCCCACAACTTCGAGCAAGGCATCGATCACGGCGTCGGCCCCGCCTTCCACATGCCCGAAGCTGCTGAGAGAGCTGTGTACGCCCACGATGTCCCCCTCCTTCAACCCCAGCGCACGCAAATCCCGCACGATGTCCTCTTTAATCACAACTTTTTGCGTTGCCATTTCACATCCCACGGAAGCTTAACCCTTCGGTCTTACGGCCGCCGGAATCTGCGGAGAAAAAGAATTCCATCTCTTCCTGATTCTTCCGGGGCAAAAATCCCTCACACCTGTTCGATTGTCCCGGCGGGCATCCCTTTCATTGAGACAAATGTCTCAGTAGGGGAACTCCTAAGGGAATTAAATAGAGATGGTTTGGGTCCACAATCCTCTCTTCCTCTCTGATCCTGAGCCTTCCCCTCCCGCGGCAAATGACCCCTAGCTGTTCATTGGGATGAACGCGAAGCGGGCGGAGCGCCCGGGGAGGGCGGCGCTCGAGACCGTCATCCGCTCCCCCCGAGAGGCCGGTGAGGACCGCCGTCTTGAGCCCGGGCCTCTGCCGAAATCTCGCCGCTTAGAGGGGTTGGGAAAGTATTCCCCCATATATCGCACCCCCGGGAGCAGGATACAATTTGCCGAAATGGATGAAGAGAAATTGAGGGCGGTTAAGGTCTTCAAGACGGTGGAACTCCTTCAGTACCTCGCCGCCGTCGCCCGAGAGATCGGCTGGAGTAGGGCCTTGAAAATCATGGAGGAATGTGTGGTGAGCTCGGCGTTGAGGTGGGCGGAGGAGCATGAGGACGAACTTAAGCGAGAGGGTCCGCCGGTAGAGCGGGCCTTCGACATCTTCTACTTCAGGCACCTGGGTCTCGACCCGACCGACGTGGAGATCGCCGAGAGGACCCCCGATAAGATCGTGTGCCGGTGGCGCAACTTCTGCAGCGTCCTCGAAGCCTGCAAGCTACTCGGCCTAGATACCCGGCTCATCTGTAGGGAGGTCTACGAGAAACCGGGCCGGGAGCTCCTCAAGCGGATCGACCCCCGGCTCCGGTTCTCACGGAACTACGCGAGGATCAGGCCTTACACGGATTACTGTGAGGAGATCATAGAACTAGCGGGTTGAGGGACGTCGGTCCACCCACTAAGACCCCGTCCCGCGCTTTCGCCCCACGTAGAGGAGGTGTTCGGCCGCCCCCATGGACGGAGGGATCCTTCCCCAACCGGTAATTAAGCTCCACCCATGCCTCCCAAGGATCTCCTGCGAGCTCGTTTATCCGCTCTTCTATCATGCTGATCACGCCCTCGCACACGATGAGATCGAGGGGTTCGAAACCCTCGCCCTCCATCAATGGCTTGATATCGGATGGGTGAGCGAAGTGAGCATTGGCGAAGGCTACCTCGGGGCTGGCGTGGAGGGTCCCGGCAGAAAGAAGCCGTTCCAGGCGGCCGCGGTGCTCCATGATCCAACCCGGCTCATTCTTGGCCGCCCAGCGGATAGGGGCGTAACGGGTGATGAAGGCGACGAACAGAGGCCCGCCGGCCCCGAGGACGCGCCATGCCTCCCGGATCGCCCGGCGGCGTTCCTCCTCCGCGAGCAGATGGTAAAGCGGCCCCATGAGGAGGACCACGTCGAACTCCCCCTCCCCGAACCGCGAGAGCTCGGTGGCATGGCCGTGTATGTATCCCGCGAGTTCCACCCCGGCCTCAAGGGCCTTCTTCCGGGCGAGCTCGAGGCATCTCCGCGAGAGTCGAACAGCACGGTCTCATATCCCCGGCGAGAAAGCTCAATGGCGTATCGTCCCGGCCCCCCGCCCACATCCAACACCCTCGCCGGGGGGGAGGAAGGTATTCCTCTAGGGCCCAGAGGGTCACGGCGAACTCGGTCCGATGCTGTTCCAGCCGCGCCCACTCTTCCTGGGCGTGTTCGTCGTAGTATGCCTCCACCACGCTCACGTCCTACCTCGCGCGAGACGTTCCCATCAAGTTGGTTCGGCTACCAGCACCTGCTTCCGACAGTCGAGGCACCAAGCCCGCCCCCGAGGCCCCGTAGTAGCCGAGCACCCTCAACCCCGCACACGAACAGAGGGTCGATAGTCCCCACCAAGTGAACGGGCGAATTGAGTCCCTGCACTCCCTGGGCTGCCCATTGGGATAGACCTTGATCCAGCAGGTTTCGATGTGATTTCACTCAACGAGGAACGACCGTTCCTGCAGCATTATGAACCCGGAGAACACGTGCCAGTCGCAGGGCGGGACGTACCGCATGAGCCATTCACGGTTTGTCATCACAAGCAGAAAGCGACCGCCGGGCTTCGGTCTGTTACTGACTTCCCGAAGCACCTGAAGGGCGCGCTCTTCCCGTTCGAAGCACTCGAAGTTCGTGAGCAGGTTCACCGCAGCGTCGAACTCGTCCGAGAACGGATTTGGCACATGTTACCGCGTATAAACCCGATGGAAATCCCCTCCGCCCTTGCCGTCGCCCAAGTCCGCTCCAAGTAAGGGAGCGAGCAATTGAGGCCAACGACGCGGAACCCCCCGTCTCACAAGGGAGGAAGCTGAACCCTCCCATCCCACAGGCGAGATCCAAGATCCCAATCCCTGGCCCAACTTCCAGAAGGCCGGACCAAGGGGTCAATGAGCTCCCCGGCTCGGGGAACTGGACCTATGCCATCTCACCGCCGAAGAACTCCTCCCACCACTCAGCCATCGCGGACCCCCCTCAGCTTATGTCCGCTGAGAAACTCTACCAGCGCGCGGCACTTCACAGGACCCAGCCCTCGAGAAGAGACACCGCTTCCTGGAGGTCACGCGCCCGGGGACAGTCCGCGTCCGGACAGCGGTCCTCCCGGTCGATGAGGATCGCCGGGACGCCCACGGCCCGGGCGCCCAATACGTCGTGGTCGTAGCGGTCGCCGATGTGGACCACTTCCTCGGGCTTCGCCCCCGCCCGCTCCAGGGCGTACGTCCACATCGCCCGGTCGAGCTTTCCCCGGGGGGCGTTCGCCACCTGGGGGCTCACGAGAAAGCTGAAGTAGTTCGAAATTCCGTGCTTTTGCAGGCTCGAGCGGATGGTGGACAACGTGCGGTTGGAGAGGATGCCCAAGGCCAATTCCCTGGCCTTTAACTCCTCCAGGACGGCGGGGGCCTCCGGGTAAAGGAGTTCTCCCGCCTCTTCCGGGGCACGTTCCCAGTGGTCTTGGATCCGCTTGGCAAAGGCTGTGAGAGACCCGTCTTCCTGCATTAACCCTAAGTGAGATAGGATACGGCGGTTGTATTCAACGAAATATTCACGGGTCCAGCGGGTGAAATCGTCGGCGAAACGCTCTTTCCACCATGTCTCCGCATCCCGGTAGACCTGCTCGACCTCCCCGAGCTCCACCGAAAAACCCAGTTTTCGCAAAACCTTTAGGAGGAATTGGGCAGGGCTGAACCCATTCGGGAAATAGACGAGCGTCCCGTCCATGTCGATGAAGATCGCCTTTATCTTACGCCGGCTCAAACCACACCACCCAGGAGCCGATACACTAAATTTTCATAACTCTCACCTGAGAGGATAGCGGGGATGATCCTCCGCAGCATTGTCGCTGCCTCCCCCGGTGTAAGGCCCAGATGGACAGACAAGTAACAAGCGAGCACGACCCCGGTGCGGTCCTTTCCCGCGTGGCAGTGAACTAACGTCGGGACCCTTTTCCGTACGTGCTTTTCGAGGAACGCAATGGCTTCTGGGATCAGGCGTCTATATATCTCGATATCCTCGGATTCCCGGGGAACCGCGTCCGGAAGCAGCAGGACCTTGTGAATGAACCCTCTCGCCCTGAGGGCAGCCAGGGCCAACCCTCCCACATCGAGGGTTAGCCCTGTCCGAATCCCGGCTCGCCATAGCGCATCCAAATCCCAGTCGACTTCGTCTGGCCCGGCGCTCCCCGCCAAGAGTCCCGGGAGCACCCAGAAGACATGTCTCAACCCAACCTCCCCAGAACGATGGAATTGGCCTTCGACGATGGGCCCCCTAAAGCTCATGCGCCGCTTCTAGGACGACCCGGGCCGCCTTCCTGAGGCTCCGCTTTACCTCCTCCGAGAAGAGGGCGGGTTCCCAGCGTTTCCCCAGCCGGTCAGAGATTACCAGCAGAACCGCTACCTCGACTCGTCGCACCTCCGCCACCGCGAACAGGGCCGCGGCCTCCATTTCCACCGTGAGCACGCCGGCCCGCCGATGTCGCTCCACCTTGCTCACGAGCTCGCGATAGGGGGCATCGGTGGTCCAATTCGTTCCCTTGATCGGCTCGATCCCCTGGGCAAGACAGGCTTCCTCCAGGACCCGGGCCAACCGTCCGCTCGGCCGGACCGGCGCTCCCGGCGGCAGGTAATGGTAGGAGGTGCCCTCCTCGCGGACGGCGTCGGTGGGGATCATGAACGAACCGATGGGGAGGTCACCGAGGGTCCCCGCCATCCCCACGACGAGGAAGCGCCGGCCTCCGCAGGCGATGGCCTCCTCCAACGTGGCGGCGGCGATCGGCGCCCCCACGGGGAATTCGATCAGGCTGACTGCGCGTCCGCGATAGCTCCCTTCGTGCACCCGGGGACGTGGGGTGGGACGGACCCCGCACAGCCGGCGGAGCTCCTCCGCCGCCACGGAGGAGAAGCTCCCGATCACGACCTCGTGGAGGCTCAGTTCGTAGAGGGAACAGCCTTTACTCTCCGCGTAGTGCCGCAGGAGATCCTCAGGCGTGAAAAGCTCTCGGCTGGTATAGTCCTCCTCCCTCATGAACATTCGGGCCCCCTCAGTCCGCTTCCAACTCGATGGGACGGTAGTACTGGTCCAGGTCGCCCCGCCAGCCTTCCTCCTCGTACTCCGGCAACCGCCGCCCGGGCTCACGGGGCTTGGCGATGATTTCGAGCACCTGGAAATCCATGAAGAAGTTATAGCTGTACGCAGTCTTCACCACCAACGCGGTGTCCAACCCCTTATAGGTCCCTCCCAACGCCACGACTTCGTCCCCCGCCGCCACTGCCCCGGCGTCGGTGGCCATGAGCGCAGCCTCGAGGGCGATCTTCGTCCCCGCTCCGAAGAGCTCCAGGGCCTTGTCCACGAACGTGGCCGGGACGGCCGCTTCCCAGCCGAGAGCCCTCCCGATCCCACCGAAGGGTCGCGTCCCCTGCACGATCTCGGCGCCCTTCCGCTCGAGATATTCCTTGACCTCCCGGTATTCGGGACGGGAGAGACCGATAGGGATTTTCCCTTTGGGCCCACCAGTCGTCGCGGGCGGGTGGGTGACCACGACGAGCCTTATGTTCTTCCCCTCGAGGGCTCTCACCGCCTTCAGGGCACTCCGTCCGGTTTCCGAGGCGACCACCATCGTCCCGATCCCGAGCTCAAGAGCCCGATCGCGTGCCAGCTCCAGGACTCGTTGGGTGTTAACTTCCCCCCGGAAGCGGAAGTAAATGATTTTTCTCTCGATCTCCTTCATACCCTCACCTCACACGAGTTCCAGTCTTAACAAGGGAAACTCGGGGTCCTCCCGGAGGATCCGAAAGCCGTGTTTGAGGTAGAACTCGACCGGTCCGGATGGGTTTTCGGCGCTTCCCTTACGGGCAAAGGTCTCCACCGCCGCAACTCTCCGTCCCCGCAGTTCCTCTAGGATCGCGCGGAGCAACGCGCCCCCCAGCCCCCGCCGTCGATGCCCTTCAGCTGGGATGAATAGGCACGTAAGGAGTACAGCATCCTCACTTACCGGTCCGGCGGGGTATTTCCTTAGCATTCGGAAGAAAGTGAACTGGAGCATATTGCGCATATCCCACTACCTTATCCACCACAATGAGGAGTTTCCCGCAGTTTCTCCACTCGGCTTTTACCCGCCGTAACCATTCGAGCTTCTTTTCAAAGATCTCCTCCTTGACCTCGGTCTCTGGATCGACGCACAAGTCCGGATGTTCCCAATAGACACAGTACTTGCAGCTATAAGGATGAGTCCTCCACTCCGGAGCTTGAACAAGGTTTTCCTCCGTGAGTCCCTGCACCTTTATCCTCACCTTCGCCTCCTCAAAATTGCACCTCTCCATGTTCCCACACCCCTTCTTTACCCCGCCATCCCCCTTCGCAGAGGCATCAAAATCGCGCCTTCAATCGTTCGAGGCAGTTCTCGCCGATATAGGGAACCTTGCGCAAATCCTCCCTGCTCCGATAGGATCACCACTCGCAGATCATCCGGGGCAAATGCCTCTCCGAAGCCGGGCACCGCTGCCAGCCCCTCCTGAGGTGCGACGCTGATTTCGCGCTTCAGTTCCTTCCGTCCGGGGTCACACTTAAAGCGTTCTCCTCATCCCGTTCGGCCATCCAGTGGGTTCTCGGATCCCATAGCCCTTTGCCTGCCGGATGAGCTCGCGCTGCTCGGTGTGGGGGGTTGATGTTGGGTTTAAAGGCCCCGGAGAGCCGGATCTCGTCCAGGAGGCTCCCCAATCCATCCACTGCGGGAGGGTAGACGAGCTTCCATTCATATTCCACTCGGAAACAAGCGATGTGGTCCTCCATGACCTCGGGCAGCACATACATTAGCTTATACCCAAGCCTTTCCAGGGCTTCCCTTAGATCCCCTTCGTTTGATTTTTCCATGTGGTCCCCCTCAATATGTCACCTTCGCGAGGCCCACTCCAAACAATATATAGTAGACCCACCGACATTTTAGGCTCTAACGGCTACAGGGGGGCCGTTTCTCGACGCTTTCCACTGTGAGGTTCATGGGCGCTCGAAAACTTTTCCACCTGAGCCCCTATGGCGGAAAATATTTCTGTATCGACTCGGGACCGAAAAGTAAACGGGCATAGGAGATAAGGATTGATCCGGAACAGCTCTTGTGGCTCCAGTGGTAGAAGCTCCTGTTTCTTAGGGCAGCGTGGGAATCACCCGAGCCGAAGTGAGGGGAAATCCTTCTCCACAGTCAATTAAGGAAGTGCCACTTCAGTTCAGAGAGGCATCTTCAAATGCGTATGGAACCGCTACCCTTGTCGGATCATATAATGGCCCGGGAGGTAGCGATGAGGAAAAGGTGGTTGATCCTTCTTATGGTGGGAATGATTTGGGGATACTCCGCTTGGGGAGGAACTTGGTGGCCCATGGGCGGGCATGATCCGGCCCGCAGCTCGGCCGTCCCCGAGACGATCCTTCCTCCATTGGTCGAGGTGTGGGAGGCCCCTCTTCCCGGGAAGCCCCAGGCGATAGTGGCGGCGGGCGGGACAGTGGTGGTGGCAGTCCACGGCCGATACTCCTGGGTAATGGCCTTGAAATCGGACACGGGTGAGGAGAAGTGGCGGTTTCAGGTGACGGGAGTGCGGGGCAACTTCAAGTCCTCTCCAGCCATCCGGGGTGCACTGATCTTTGTGGGTGGCCAACTGTCGGACAGTCTGTACGCCCTGGATATTCAGACAGGCCAGGTACGTTGGGACCTTTCCGGATTAACGAACCTATACACCGACCCCGCTGTGGTGAGGGACCGCGTGATAGTAAGCAGCCCAACCGGGTTACGCGCCATCACCCACGATTCTGGACAAGTGATCTGGGAGACAGAACCGGAAACTGTCGGTAGCCCGGCCGTCACGGAAGAGTTAGTGTTCACCCTGGTTTGGGGAGGAGAACTGGCTGCCTTCTCCCTCATCTCCGGGGAAGAGGTCTGGCGGACGGGGCGAGCCTGGGGTGGAAGCCCTTCCGATCCAGTATTGGTGGGCAATTTCCTATCTCTGGTGATGAATGATACAGTATGGCTTTGGGATCAAACGACCGGTCGGTTTCGGGGCAAGATCACCCTTCCCCACCAGCAGTCACCAGGAAAGCCGCAACGTCCGGCCACCCTCCAGGGAAAGATATTCATCCCCTTGGCCGGTGAGGAGGCCAGTTGGCTGGTGGCCGTGGATGTGATGATGGGCTGGACGTTTTGGGCTAGGACTATGAAAAGACCGGTGTACACGCCCTGTATCACCGGAAAGGCAATTTATGTGGCCACCGGGAACTCCCTCCTGAGCTTGAACCGGGAGACCGGGGAGCTCATGTGGAAAAGGACGTTTCCCGCCGAGGCATCCACAGCTCCGATCGCCGCAGGCCGGTCTATCTTGTGCGGCTTTGGAAATACGCTCTATAGATTGGTGCCGAAAGGATAGGGGGAGCTTCGGCCTGTCCCTCTTTTTTTCTTCCGGCTGCGACCAACCGGGACAGCCAGAGAGCCCGGTCAGGCTCTATTAGGACTGAATCTTTAGGGTTACTTCTCTACCACCAGGGTGAGCTCGCGACTTATACTGTCACCTCCTTCGACAACGGTGATCGTGAGCCGGTAGCTCCCCGGGGAGACGTTTCCTATCGCAATCCGCACCAAGAACGAGCACGATGCTTCTCCCAGAGGTTCCACCTGGGCCTCCATTCCAGCCGGGGCCCCAGAGATTGAGACCTCTACGCCATCATCAGCCCCGGGCGCAAAAGCCACTATCCCGAGATCGCTCCCCTCCTTGACCGCCAAATAATCGGGCAAGAAGAAGAGGTAGAGGGGAATCTCGAAGCTCGCGTTGTTCTGAGCCGCGGCCCATCCGAAGCTATTCACAGGTGGAGCCGAGCCGACGCCCGCCCATTGGAAGGGGGTCCGTGGCGCACCGGCTAGGACCGCGAGGGAGCGGGTCTCGTCCCGTGCCGAGATAACAAGGGCCCGGACGGCGGCCTCGCAAGCTCGCTCATATGCTGTGAGCGCCCGATCCATGTTGACGTCCCTGGCCTCCTGACCCCTGGCCCTCATCGCAGCCTGGGCGTACCGCTCCCCCCGAAGGAAATGGTCCCAAGCTTCCCGAACCTTCCCGGGGTCTTTCCCCTCCCAGGTGGCCACCATAATGTACTGTAGGGCCACCGTCCCGGCCGATCTAAGCATCAGGCTCATGTAGGTACGCCTCACCCGATCGAGCTCGGAGCGGCTGAGCCGACGGGTACCACGCTCCCCTTGAATCTCCGAGATTTTCCAGTACGTATCGTGCAAGGGTTGATAAATTCGAGAGATTTCTTTCCGAGAGGGGGGCTCGGACGTCTCCGGTTCACCGGTGGGCTCCCGCCCCGGTGTCTCCTTTTTCGGGGCACTACATTGTCCGGTGTCGGCCACCTCGTTGACGATGGTCCGAAGGTGAACCTGTGCCTCTCCGTCAGGCCCTTTTATCTCCAAAAGTTGGTCCCCTTTGCTGGGGTCCAACACCGTCTGCCCGGAGCCGAGGTCGTCGTTGCCATTGATCACCGGGAGCAACATGGAGCTCACCACCCCGGTTGCCAGATGGGTGAGGGCGAAGGTCGGATTCCAAAAGTAAAGGGCGGCCGCCCTCGCCAAGGTGAAAAGGATGGCCCCGGCGACCTCTTTGCTCCCGTTATCGAGCTCGACCAGGGAGTAGGTCAGAGTGATGGGAGAAGCTGGGGTGCACTCAAAACCGAGTTGGTTCGCGATGTTGAGGTCCCATAACCCGTTGCTGGCCTCCAAATCCAAAGTGGCAGTCGCCTCCAGCTGGGCCTGCCCGGCTTTGCTGAGGGCCACTAGAGAAAAGAGCAACTCCGACTTCCCGTTTATCCCATCGTCAGGGATCATGGGAAACCGCACTGCCTCCACCGCGATTAGTACCTGCAACGGTGGTGGCCCCGGAGGATCCCAATCCGCTACTACAGGTACCCCACAGAGCAATGCCGCCGACACCATGCCTAAAATGAGCCAACCTCTCCCCTGCATTGGTTCACCTCCGCTATACAGGGCAAGGCTCACACAGACTTGGGCTATTCCCGTTACATCACCCCCGACTGGACAGGACCAAGCGGAGGCAAACCCCGGAAGGCTACGCTATGATGATTCCCGTATGAGTCCCTCGCCCAATTTGGACATGCATAAGAGATCATAATGAACTCGCGCTGTTAGACCAATGCTTGGCCCGGTTTTGTGTTAATAGAAAAATAAGAGTAGCGGATCCCGTGCCGTAGATCATGGCGAAGCACCTCGGAGGGAGGAGTCGCCCGACATTGGACCAGGGGGAGTTGGGTGTTCCTGCGGTAGACGGCGCGGGGATAGGTGGTATCCCAAATGATCCTTTTCCTAGAGCAAAGGGCGTTCGTCAAAAATAGAGGCCCGTGGTTAAATCTATATCTAGCCGAGGGTATGGTCAGCGCGATTGCCGATCAATCAGTCACAAACGGCAAAAGCTTCTCCCTTAACTCTTCCCGAGACAAGACCCCGAGCCAGACCAATAGCTCAAGAGCATAAACAGAATACGCTGGATCACTGCTCTCTGTCCAGAAGACACGCCAACCTCCATCGACTTGTTGTGTGCCGCAGATGGCTACAGCGACTTTCTGCACCCGTGGATCATTCAAATCATAGCCGGCCTTGACGACGGATTCGTTCAGAAGATGTGTCAAATAGTAAATATCGTTTTCCTCACGTTCGCCCCGGTAGACGTGGTATCCACGCTCGGCGTCCTCAGCCAATTGGGATAGGAACTCTTCGAATCTTTCTTTTCCCCGTCTGTAGACTTCGTCGTCCTCGCCGTAGAGTTCGCGCATGAGGAAGGCCACCCCGACGGTCGTGTCGGGGTCAGGAACGGATCCTTCATACATGGGATAGGTCCCATCGGGGTTCTGCATCCCCCGGAGCCACTCCAGCGCCTGCTTGAAGGCCTCGGTATCGTCCATCCCCACGAGATGGAGGAGCTTGATGATCCGCGCGGTGTAATAGGTGACGCTCTTCTCTTTGGACTCCCAGGTCATCCACTCGGGGATCGGCACCCCCTGTGCCTCGGCGAAACCGCCGTCGGGTCGTTGGTGTTCCAAGATAAATCTCAGCGCCCCTTGGATAGTGAAACACTGGGGGGGCATTCCGCAGCGGACCAAAAGGCCCGCCATTGCGTAGGTAACTTTGAGGCCCGAGGCCTTTCGGTCAAACTGGTTAGGAAAGCCGCCATCGGGATTCTGTTCCTTCAAGATGGTGAGCAATAGATCCTTGGCCATCTTGGTCTCCAAAAGCCCCGCCGTCTCCAACAGCGAGATCTTCTCCGCTTCCCCTGCCTCCCTCATAATGAAGGGAATCGGATCACACTTGAATTCGTACTCCATACCACCCCCACCTCCCACATCATGATCATACAGCGTAACCTCGCGAAAGCTCCACAAGGCGATTAAGTCTGGTGAGATGGGGGTCTCAGGAACCCAAGATATCGCATCCACGGCTTTATCGACGCTCGAGCGACCCTAGGAAGGGGTCACCACGGCGGGATCAAACGGGCACGGCAAATATTGGCCCTCGAAGCACTAAATTTACGGCTTTATTTATAGCATCTTGATCAACCGTCTTTTCGGTCATCGAATCGACCATTATTGCCCAAGTTAGGGTGACGGCTGCACCCGCGTAATTGAGGTCAAGCACATTTTTTGGACTTCCTCCCGAAGCGCACCAACACCGGGGGAGTTCGGCCATGGTCCGGCTGAACTCGGGGTAGACCCTCTCGCATAGAACAGGGCGAATTTTCTGTAGATGCCCCGGTGCTACTTCCTCCAGCAGAACCAGCAGACCATATTGAGGATCGTCAGCTCCTCGCGAAAGCCCAGGTGCTCAACTCGATCGCTTATAGCCTCCTGCTCGGCCGGGAAAGTGAGCAGCGCACGGCGCTTCCCTAGGCCCTCAAAAAACTCCAGATCTGCTTTTAGCAGGGCGGGAAGGTAATCTACGTGATCCTCTTCGATCAGGAGCTCCTCTATCCCTCCTACGTTAGCTGAAGCGTCCGCCCGCACCAGGACGAAGCCCACCGCTCGGTCCTCTGCAACTAGGACGAGCTCCCGCCGCTTGAGGCCTAGAAGCCGCGCTCGTACCCTTCCAGAGAACGGGGGCTCACACCGTGATCTCCGCGAAGTCCTCACCCGAAAGTACTCCTCTCCCAACACGCGCTTTTCTAGAGCAACGAGCTGTTCCCTATCCGACGGGAGATAGTCCCTCACCTGAGCGGAGCCGTCGATGGCAAACGAATCGCGATCGAACGGGAAATCTATGCCCACACAGCGTAAGCGCTGATAGGCCTGGAACCCTGATCGTTCATAGAGCCTAACTGCTGGCGGATTGTCCTACCGCACGCCCACGGTGAGCCGATCGCGTCCCAAGCGCTTAGCCTTTACAAGGATGGCCTCCATCAGGGCCTTTCCGATCCCCTGACCCCGGTAGTCAAGATGGACCGCCGTGCCTATCACCTCCAGCACCTTCCGCCCGGTGAGGCCCACCAGACCGACCACCTTCCCTTCGCTCTCGGCAACTAGATAATGCTCTGTGCTTCGGCTGAGGGTCTGCAAAGCCCGCAGGAATGGATTTCTCAGGGCAGTGCGCAGCTGAGATGCGAATTTTTCAGTATCGATGCTTAAGAGCCCCAAGTCATTGGCGTGGGCCATGAGCATCAGATTCACGAATTCATCTGCATCCTGAGCCCTCAAAGGGCGGATCTGAACGGACATCTTTTTACACCTTCACTTGAGATTGCTGGTCCTCTTTTTGCTTCAGGGGCTCGGTCACGGCAATGAGCCCGCCCGCCGCTCCGTCCCCGGCCCTCCGGCAGGATCTCCCGATCGAAGCGCTCGTACAGCTCCAAGAACTTCTCGAACAGGGCTTCCTCGCTGAGAACTCGCTCAACCACCTCCTTCCCACAGAAGTAGGCCAACACCCAAGCCCGCCCAGTCTCAGGACTCGCATTCCAGCCCGCTCCAGGAGCTCCCGCAACTCGCTGGGCAGGAAGGCCTTGAAGACCCCGAAGTAGTCCTGGGTGAGCCCCTTAGTCAGCTGGGGGTTCTCCGGAAACTGCTCCTGGTGCCACTCGCCCCGTTCCAATATCGCGTAGACCGTAAGGAGGAGCTGTCAGGCCACTTCCAAGCTGGCCGCCGTCCAGATGGGCACCATCCCAGCCCGGTTGGCCACAGTGATGATCAGCTTCTTCCGGGTCACCCGGCAGCTCCCGAAAAGGGCGCGCTCCGCCTCGGGACCGCAGAAGGAGATTGCCCTGTCCATGTTGAGCACTAGATCAAAGGAGCGATCCGGAAAGGCCAAGGCGACGGCGTTCCCTTCCACGAAGTGGATGTTCCCAAGTCTTAGCTCCTCGGCCTTTCGACGAGCGATCCCCAGCATCGCAGTGGAGAAATCCAGGTGAGCGGCTGCAAAACCACGTTGAGCTAAGGGAACGGAGAAGGCGCCCGTCCCTGCCCCGACGTCAAAAAATCGTCTTTATCCCTTGAAGGTGCTGCTCGATCTCCCGCCAGCGGAGGGCCCTGTTAATGGACTCATCGCCCAAATCCTGTTCTTCTTTTGGGGCCTTGGCGTCCCACCAACTCCGCTCCCGCTCAAAGTCTATCTTCTTCATGAATCACTCGCCGCTTCAGACCCTTTCAATCTTCACCCTTCTCCGGATTCCAGACCTGGTTTCATCAGTGGAGCAAGGGCTTAGGCCCCGGCGATGTGCTCCTCCATGTGCTTGATAAGCCACTCACCCTCAGGGGCATACCCCTCATTCAGCAGCACCTCGCCTATTAAGGTTTCCAGGTGGACCCGGATAGGGAGTCGTTGATCTTGCGGATCTCCACCTCTGTGGCCCATGAGCTTTGCCTCCTGCTCCAAGCCCTTGAGAATCATCGAGAGGGAACCCTCATCGTAGCACTCGGGGAGGAGGCGGAGGTTGTCGATCTGACTCCACTCCACACGCCACTTGAAGTCTATCACCCCTACCGGCGTCCCGCCGAGGAAGATGTAGGAGAGATGGGTCGGACCGCGGACGCTTGGTCCCTTCAGCCCGAAGAGCGCCACCAGCTCATCCTTCCAGATCCGGCAGAAGGGATCGCCTTGGCCAAGGATGGAGACGAACTCCTCAGTAAATTCCCCCCGGATTCGAACTCCAATGACGACAGCCCATCAGGAGTGACGTATTGTTCATCGAAGAGGCCTTCGACGAACTCGCCTTAGGTGACCACGCCCTTCTCTTCAAGCCCTGAGAGCACTTCCTGCAACTCCCTCGGCTTAAAGCTCCCCTAAAAGAGCGAATCCAGCTGATGTACGCTTAAAACGCCATTCGTCCGGAGGAACTTCAAGACGAGTTCTTCCTTGGCCCGCTCCGGGGTGATCGCTGCGAGGTTGAGTCCTTTGGGAGCCCACTTCTCAAAGATTTCCCAAAGGGGCTGGCCCCAGCCCCTCGCCACGGCCCAGCCTGCCCGACGATCTTGAGTGAAAGATCCAGCCGATGGAGGCCCTCCTTGACCGCCCTCTTGCTCAGGATCACACCAGCGGTGATCTCGCCCTTGTGACGGGGCCGTGGGCCTCGATGAACTCGAGGATCAGCCGATCGTTTGAGGTAAGCTCGAGCTTGGGGGTCAGCGCTTGGTAGTAAAGGGGCAATCCACTCATGGGTACGTATTAGTGCGCACCGCCGAAGAAGCGGCCCTCGACGATCTTTTTATCTTGCCATTGGGGTTGGGAGAGACCATTCCCGCTTCCAGTGGGTCATCCGGTGGTATAGCGGTGCCGTCCAGGAGAGACCGCTGACATCCCTCAAGATGGTGAGAACATCTTGCTTATCGCGGCCTTTGGTCCCGGGTGCTAAGTGATGCCGCCGCATCTGGAAAACGCGGAGAGTTCGTGGGAGAACATCTCAACCTCCTTTGAGACCCTCCTCAAGATAGGCAGTGAACCTTCTTTCCATTTCGGCGATCTCCCTTAAGCTCTTGGCCACGGCCCCGGACTTCTTCATGGCCGCCTGCCATTGCACCCGGCCATTGAGTCGAGCCTGCCCTATCCTCATCTCGGAAGCCTTCTCAAGATGTTCATTTGTGAAAGGGGCCTCCGCGATGGACTGGGCGCTGTCGAAGCAGCGTTGGGCGGAGACCCTGAAAGAGAAGATCGCATAGAAGTTCAACCAGGGGGATGAACCGGTATCTTCCTATATCTTCAGCGAGCCTCTCGATGGCCCCGGCCCCTTGATACATGATCTCCTTCCCCAGGTCCCTTCCCTCGCAAGCTTTGAGGATATCCTTGAGCAGCAGAAGCACCTGGAGGAATCCATCAGGATCATCGACCATCGGCACCTCACCATCGACGTGTGTGAGAACCAAGTAGTGATCCAAGCCCGCCTGGAACCTGCGGAAGGGACTATAGGTCAAATAACCCATATCGATCGGGCCGAGGATGATTGGACCTTGCTCTAGAGCCGAGTGCAGATAGGTGAGGGCTTCGTCCTCGTCCTGGAACCAGCGGAATTCATAGCGATAGCCGAGGGCTTCCAAAGCCCTGCGGACGCCTATGTGGGGATTGCACCCACAGGCGGCGAAGCCGCCTTTCTTCTCAGGCTCAGCGAGGTAGACAAAGCCGAAGGAACGGTGGTTAAGCACTCCAAAAAGGGCAAGGGATAGGGATCTCCTTTTCAGTCGAGGACCATCTTCAAGCACTTGGAGTAGCTGTAGCTCGTCCTCCCGCAGAATGGGACCATAAATCCAGGTCTGTCCCAGCACATAGGAGAAGTGACCATGGATGATCCTTTACTCATCTAGGCTCCTTTCCCTTCAAAGAGTCTGCAGAGATGGAACTTTTCCGAGAGGCTGATCGACTCATCGTTGAACTTTTCTCCCGGCATAGAGCACGTGCTCTGCCGCACCGTGGATGCTGGGGTCCCGGCCGAGCCGATAATTCAGCTCGACCCAGGCCTCCCAAAGCTCTACCGAAAGCTCGTTGATCTTCTCCTCGATCAGGCTGACTACTCCCTCGCAGGCGATCAGATCTAGAGTCTTGAAGCCTTCACTTTCCATCAGGGACCGGACTTCGGTGGGATGGGCGAAGTTGGGATTCGTCTTACCAAACCGTATAGCATCTGGTCTGGCTCGCTGAATGCCCGTGTTCAGAATCTGCTCAGCGGCTTCATGGTGCTGGTAGGAGTCCGGTGCGTTCTTCACGACCCAGCGCAAAGGAGCGTAGCGGGTGATAATGGCAGCAAAGATCAAGCCTCCAAGGCGGAGGACGCGCCATGCCTCCCGGATCGCCCGAGGCGCTCTTCCTCTTCGAGGAGATGATTGAGTGGCCCCATGAAGAGAACCACAGCGAAAATCTCATCATCGAAGCACGAAAGGTCGGTGGCATCCCCATGTTCGTAGCGTGCCAACTCGACTCCGGCCTCATTGGCCTTCTCCCCGGCGAGATCCAAGCAGCCCTACGGAAGGTCGAAGAGGGTCACCTCATAGCCCCGGTGGGTGAGGGCGATGGCATAGTGTCCCGGCCCCCCGCCGACATCGAAGATCTTCCCGGAGGCTTAGGCAAGTAATCTCCGAGCGCCCGCATGGTCACGGCGAACTCGGTACGGTGGCGTTCCAGCCGCTCCCACTCATATTTGAGGTTCTGATCGTAAAAGCGCTCGACTCCGTCCATCCTCCATGCCTCACGCTACTTAAAGGCCCTCTTCACAAGCCCATTCAACCCCTCCTACCACCGGAGTTTCAGCGCCCCTTTGGCTGCAAGCGCATGCGGGGTCACCCAGCCAACCAATGCCAGAGTGTTCATCGGACCCTTCTGGCAAGTGCAACTGATGTAGACACTTTCATTCCCCAAGGCAAGCAGTCTAATGAATAATCCCTGGACATTTCCGGACACGCTCGAAATCGGCAGGTAGCCGATGACCTCCCCACTTTCGATCAGCAGAGCCTGATCGATGGCTATCTGGAATTCACCGGTTCGGTGATCGACCCGCTCTGTATACTTGGAGCCCTTCAGGAGAATCGATCTCTTCTCTGCCGTACGGAGTTCCTCTTTGGGGTAGTCGCCGGGGGCCACCACGATATTGCTCATCCTTACCAGAAGTGGATCAGTAACAAAGAAGGCTCTACCGTTGCAAGACCTTTTCGCTCCCAAGGCCGGGGCGGTGAGGCGATGGTGCAGGTAACTTCGCAAGATCCCTTTGTCTATTAAGGGCATCCTATCGGCCTTTGAACCCTCGTCATCGTAGAGATAGCCCCCATTTGTTTGGGGAAGTGAGGGATCATCGTAGATCGTAAGGAAGTCCGGCCCTATCCTCTCTCCCAATCTATCGGCCGCCCAAGTGCCCTCGGCCAAGATTAGATCCGCCTCTAGCCCATGACAAGCATCCTCGCAGATGGAGCCGAACAGGACAGGATCGAGCAACACGGGCAGATCTTTACGGATGCGAATCTCTTTATGCCTGCTGAACAGCTCTTGGTCGGCCTTGAAGCCCTGGAAGAAGCGCTCAATCTCGCCCCCGAATAAAACTTCTAGGCCCCCTCGGCGGCCGAAGCGGCGGAGGAAGCTTCCCTGGGGCAAGGCGGCTCCGACGGTGAGCTGGATAGTGGGGACGATGGCCTCGATCACCGTCCCTTCGCTGTTCATCACCACCCGCTCCTCCAGGTGGTCGTGATACCGCAGCTTCTTGGTTCCCCCAAGACGGTCCAGGAGCTCGGCCAATCTCTCCCGCTTCTCTTTTGGGCTCAGCTCATCAAGCCTCCGCTCCACCGGGTAAACGACCCGGGATCTCTCCACCGGGGCCTCCAAGATCGCACGAAGGCCCGCCGGCCAACCACGGCCCACCTCACTGAAGGCCCTCTCCACCAAGGCCTTCAAATCCTCGTCCGTAAAGCTTTGGCTGGAAGCGAAGCCTACGCCCTCCTCCGTCAGCACCCTAAGCCCGAGGCCCTCCCTGGAGATCCTCTCAACTTCCCAGGCCTCCTTAAGGAAGATCCTGACACCTTCCAGACGCTGGGCCCTCACATCGGCGAAGAGGGGCCTTTTGGCCTGAGCGATCTCTAAGACCCTCTCCGCAGCAGCCTTTACTTCACTCATACTCATAAAGTTACCACCACCAGCGTTTCGTCCGGGGCAACGCCAGGATCTCCCACACCTCGGGCCGCTTATCCGGATCTTTTGCGAACAGGTCGCAGGAGAAGGCCGTCTTCAGGACGATGGCCATGTCCGCCCCTCGTTCCGTACCGCCCACGGCGTTCACGTCTTCGCCGGGCGGCACCCGCCCTGCATGGTGGCCATCAGCCCCACCTCGATTGCCACCTTGAGGCCGTTGCCACTCACTATTCGGAAGGCGTCGAAGGCCACTACCGCGCTTGGGGTGGATCGGGGGCGCGGATGACCCTCGCGCTTCTCTCCGCGGCCCTCAATCCTTTGGCAAGCTGGAGAGCGATATTCCCAAACGAGGAAGCCACCACCACCGTGTCGATGTTCCCCTCGCCGAGGCGTTTGATCACCGTCCGGATTACGTGCTGGGTGTTCTCGTCCCCTACCTCTCGAAGCAATAAATTGCCGTCCTCTTCATCCACGCCTCCTCAGCCGCACTTCGATCTCGCCCCAAAACTCTCCCGGTCTGCACCAAACCACCGTGGGCCTCCCGCGATAGGATCTCACCTCTCCTCCCCCAGGCTTAACGGAGAGAATCTCGTATCCCTTGGGGAAGGAGATGCGCTGGAAGTGAGGCCCGATCCAAGCGAAGTTCGACTCGTAGACATATTTTTCTCGACCTTCGGAGAAAAAATGGGGAACGGTGTAAGCGCCTTCAAGCCAAACTTTGATCTCCTTTACCTCACCCGGAACGATGTTCTCGTACAAGGCGTAGAAGAAATACTCCCCATGATGGGTCTCGGCCATGAGACCGATGAGCTTTTCACCTTGAATCCCCATGGAAACCGGCCTGAAACAACTAGAAAAAAGCTCGACTCTAGAGAGCCCAAGGAAGTTCCTCAACGAGTCTTCGCCGATCTTTATAGTCTCTCTCACCGTAATTCGGGCCCGGTCTCCTTCACCGACCAGGTCGGTCCACTCGCAGAAGAGATATTCTGTCGCTTGCATCTCTGCCAATTTGAACCTATCTCTCTACCAGACCCACAGCCTGATCTTTTACCGGCTCGCCGGGGATCATGAGTTAGAGCCGATGTCAGAGGGTCCGGTCTGTAGACAGAATGGCTAACATCAAAACCCAAGTAACAGGGGTGAACTGCTCCGCTTCGAGTTCCATCCCTAGCTCGGCAAACGTGCGATATAGCTTCATAATCCTGAGGAAATATTTCTCTTCCAGTCAATCGAACTTGAGCAGTGCTTCCCACTTTGCCTCCTCACCCCAGAAGACTAGATCACCAAGGGCCTACACCCCCGCCCCTTTTCAATACCCGTAGCGTCTCCCGCGCTGCTCGAGGCTTAAGGAGATGGGGGACGGGGTGAAAGGCGCAGGTTCTCGCCACGGTATCGAAATGTTCATCCGGATAAGGGATCTGCAAAAAACGGCTCTCCCACTCTCCGCAGCTCGCACCGCGGATCGGGCTCATCTTTCCTTGGCCTTCGCGAACATGCGTTCGGAAGGGTCCAAGGCCACTACCCGCCCCCCCGGGCAAGGCAGAGCAGGGTCAAATTGCCCGTACCGGTGCCGATGTCCAGAACCAGCACTCCGGGCCGATCCGGGCCACTTCCACCACCCGCTCCAGGACCTCCGCATATCGGGCATGCACTCTTGATTCCCGGGCGACGGCCACATCGTACCGATCCGCCCACTTGTCGAAGTCCCACGTCTTCAACCATCGCATCTGTTAATCCTCGATCCCCGACGATAAGGCCTTTTCGATCACAGCGCGGACCTGATCTTCGGTGACCGGGCCGAAGAGCTTTTCCTCGCCGTTGACGAAGATCCCGTCGGCCACCCCATAATGGGCCAGGGTCTCCGGCCCCGCTGGTACTTCCCTCAAAGCCACTTGGCCGGGGAACTCGGCCGCAACCTTTCGCAAATAGAGCACCGCTGCCGCCCCCACGGGGCAGAAGTGCGAACCGATGATCAGGACCTCCACTGGTACGCGGCCCTCGACGGGGATGTGCGAAGATAACGGCTCCACCTCCACCCGGGGTTGCGAGAGGGGGAAGTACATAAGCTTTCCGCCGTCCTCCTCCTGGATCACCCTGAAGCCACGTTTCGCGAAGTGAGAGTGGTGCATGTAGCCCTCGTAATCGGTGGTCCCCACCAACACTCCTTTGTAACCCTCCCCCTTCAAGTGCTCGATGAAGGCAGAAAAGAGCTTCCGCATGTAACCCCGCCCCTGATAGGGTCGTTGGATCCACTCACAGTAGAGCCAAGCCACCCCAGGCTCGGTGCGATATGGGACCAAAGCCCTCTCCGAGGGAGCCCAGTAGATGTGCCCGATCACCTGTCCTTCTTCCTCCACATGAACCCCCTCCACGTGCGTTCCCAGATTCTCGGCGAACCAGTTCCGGGATAGCTCGAGGCCATCCGCCCAGAACGGCCGAGGGGACTCGGTCGCACAGGGATAGGTCCCGGTCGTCTCCTGGGGGTCCTTGAGGGAAAAGATCCGCATGGAGATCACCTCCCGAAGGAAGTATAGCTCCCATATCGAGTCCCGACTCGGAACTCATGGGCTACCTTCATGCGGCCCGGATTTTCCCTCCGTCGGGAAAGGTGGCCCGCTCCCCGCCCAGATAGTCCAGGAACCGCTGAAAGGCCGAGACAATCGCGGGATGTGACCAAGGAAGCCCTCCCGGCTCCTTCCAATAAGAAAGCACGTTTAAAGTCCCCGTGGAAGCCTCGAACTTGGCATCGAACCGGGCCACGAACCGGTCCTCATAGAGCACCGGGAGCACGTAATAGCCCCAGCGGCGCTTGGCCGGGGGCTTGTACACCTCCCAGGCGTATTCGAAATCCCATAGTTCCCTCAGGGCCTTCCTGCTCCAGAGGAGTGGATCCAGTGGGGAGAGGAACCGGGCGCGTCCATCGAAGTCGTGCCGGCGGGCCTCTTCCAGCCGCGCCTCGGCGTCGGGAGGAGCCAGGAACGTCGTTTTGACGCCCTCAACGTGTACGAGCACGAGCCTTTCTTCCGCCATCAAACGTTCTGGGAGCCCGCTCCGACGCACCCCCCGCGGAGGGGGCCAGCTATCGGCGTCCCCACGCAAGGGGAGGAGTCCGGCATCCCGTACGCGTTTTAAGAGAAGCCACTCCCAGAACTCATCAAGGGTTGGAGGGGCTCGATCGTAGAGGGAGGCGGGGATGACGCGCTCGGCCAGGTCGAAGTAGCGGCGGAAGTTCTTCCTGTAGGTAACACTTATTCGGCCCCGGTTCCAGAGGGCGATTAGAGCCACGTTGGCCACCCGGGTGGCCTTCCAGCCCCGGCGAGCCTCTTGGGCGATCCCCCGTTCCCTCAGCTCCGCGCTGGAGAGAGGGCCGTGTTCTTTCACCGCCGCATAGACGGCTTCAAGCGCTCCAGGATGATCCCGCTTCAACCGCTCTTCCCGCTCACGCTCCCACCGGTTCCCGCCCGCCTCCATCCGAGCCCGGAACCAGGGGAAGTGGACGATGGGGATGAGGGAAAGCATTTTATCCCAATACTCGAACCCAAGCCGCTCGCGGTGGACGAGCTCCAGCACCTGGCCCGGGTGCGTCCCGTCCACGCGGGCTTGGATCACCAGGTCATGACTCCGGCCGAGAATCGGCAGGGGATCCAGCTGGAGCACGTTTAGGTCGGCGAAACACCGCCGGATCCCCTCTTCCCCCGGCGGGTAGCCGTATCCGTGCAGGCCAAGGGCATGGATGAGATACCAGCGTGCTTCCTCTATAGTCCAACGAAATTCCACTTACCCCATCACTCCCCATGTCAGATGTAAATCGACCGAAGTGCTGCCCTCGATACCGCTCGAGGCCACATATCCTTCCCATGATCCCCCAAAGGTATCTCGACGGCAAAGCCTTCCCGTATGTCAATGGGGCCACAATTTCTCGTGAAAGCGAAGTTAGTCGCCCACAATAGGTAGCTACAAGGAGGTGGAAATGAAGGAAAAGCGCATACGGAAACTGGCAGTGGAAGAGTTGGAGGTGGAGCGGATCAACGTGGTGGGGAAGGACGACAAGGTCCAGCTGGTGATCTCCAATCTGGAGCGCCTCCTTGACCCAGTGATTGCCGGAAAGGTCTTATCGAAACGCAAGGGAATTCCCGCAGCGGGGTTAATCTTCTACAACGATGAGGGAGACGAATGCGGGGGCTTAGTATCTGGAAGGGGAAGTCGCGCGGCAGCGGCTGGACTGCTTTTCGATCAGTACAAGCAAGACCAAATTGTTGGGCTTACGTACAGTAAAAGCAATGGGGAACGGCAGTACGGACTTAAGGTTTGGGACCGCCCAGATACCCCGCTCCCCGAGGTGTGGGAGTCGATGCGGTCACAGGACGCGAATCCTTTCGGCGCTCTTCGAATTTTCATCGGGCGAACATCGGATGGCGAAGCGCTGATTCGGATTTCCGACTGCCAGGGGAAAGAACGGCTAAGGATCGTGGTGGACGAAGTGCCCCGGCTCGAATTCCTCGACGAAAACGGAAGGGTGATGTACCGGTTACCACCGAGTGATGATACCGAAAGCGGACGCTGCGTCTCGGACTGAGCATCTACCCCTTTTCCTGGGCGAAGGTGAGGATGAACCCGAAGGGATCACAGATGGTGAACTCCCGGATCCCATAGAACTGGTCCACGGGGGCCATCAACACCTCGGCCACCTCCTTCACCCGCTCGTAGAGGGAATTCACGTCGTCCACATAGATGTAGAGGATAGCGCTCACAGGGCTATCGGGGATCACCAGGCCGGGAATTCCGCCCAAGCCGCACCTTTCTCCCACAGCATGAGCTCCACCCCGTCCAGTTCGAGGGAGGCCCATTCGTGGGGCGGCTGTTCGGGGTAAACCGCAGCGAGCCTCCCGCCCAGGACCTCACAGTAGAACCGGATTCCCCGCTCCACGCCCTCCACTAACAGCATCGGCGCCGCCTTCCGGAACACCCTCACCTCCTCACGCCGTCGGCCCACGATAGAAGACCGTGGCCGGACAGCCGGGACAGCGACCGTAGAGTTCGCAGAGATCGCACCGTGCTCCACAAGGGCATACCTCCAGCTTCCCCCGGGGGAGCCTCAACTCGGATGGCGGATAAGGGACGTTCTCCGCTCCCGTTACCAATAGCTCAGCGCTCAGCAGCCCCAGAGTATCGCGAGGCCGGTCTCGGATTGACTCGAGCCACCACCGGCGGTCCCCCGGGGCGAAACAGGCCCAGACGAATCTCTCCCCAAACGCTCCCACGAAGGCACAGTAGGGGCAATCCCTGAACTTCTCCGCCAGTCCCCGGGCCCTTTCGGCCGAGCCGGCATTACCGATGGTAAGTCCGCAGATCCTCCTCCCGCCCAACGCTTTCCCTTTTTCCCACAGGACCATGCTAACCCCACCGACCGCGCGTCAGCCCGGTAATCGAGAGAAATGGCCGTGGATAATCCGCCATTCCCCGTTTTTCTTCAGGAAGATCAGCGTGACCCTGCTCACAGTTCGCTCCCCCTCGATCTCCTCCTCCCGCAGCGAAACGCTGTAGGCCACCTCTGGCGAAAGAAGATGTACTTGCGTGTCGTAGAACCTCATCCTCCAGCCCGGGGGCTGGTTCTTCTGGATCCAGTCCATGATCCACAGGAATCGCTCCCGGCCGAAAGGCTCGGGGATGTGGTTCTCCACCTCCACGAAGCGGGGATCGTCGGCCCAAAAGAGGGCGGCCATCCCTTCGGCGTCCGCCGCCTCGAAGGCCCGCTCATACGCCGCGATGAGCCTCAGGATCCTCTGCACATCGGCCTCGCTCACCCCATCTCACCTCCCCTGATGGCCGCGGCCAGCCGCTCCCCCGCCCGAAACGCCCGCGCGAGGAGCTCCGGTCTCTTTCGTACGTCACCGACGTCGGAGAGCCGCTGAGCCAGTACTTCATCCACCGTGTTCGCGCCTAGGTCCCTGAGGCACGCCTCCATCACCCGGGCGCAATGGCGCAACTCGTTCAAGGGGGAAAGGTCGCATATCGCCACCACGACCCCGAACCGACCCCGGTGCCGACTGCGGAACCGTACCTCCCCGGAGGGAACCCGCACCATCTCCACCTGGGAGCAGTCCACCCGGTCCACGAAGGCCTTCATCTGTGCGGTCACCGTCCCCACGTACATGGGGGAGCCGAGGACGATCCCCACGGAATCGAGGGCTTTTTCCAGGAGTGCGTGGAAGTCGTCCCCGACCACGCACTGACCGGAATCGGCGCAGGAATAACACGCCCGGCATGGACCGATGTCCAGTTCGCCGAGGAGGACCTTCTCCGTCTCAATCCCGTGGGCCCAGGCGCCGGCCAACACCCTCTCCACCAGAACGTCCGTGTTCCCGCCCCGGCGCGGGCTCCCCACGATCCCTAAGACCCTCATCTCCGCCGCCTCCCCCCGCTCATCGATTGAGGCCGCCGTAGGAATACCTCGATGGGCGACCCGGGAAGCCTAGCCCCACGCGCAACAGATCATCTTAGCAGAGCCGAAATATTCCAGTACCCAAACCTCATGCTCCGCCCCCGTCTGCTCGGACCGGAAACGTCTTCTGGGCTGAAAGCCAAGGCGCTTATAGAGTCCGAGCGCCGCTCTGTTATCTAGATTGGGAGAGACCACAATAGTTCTAAAACCCTGTTCGAATAAATGCCGCATGAGCGACCGTAAGACATCCGCGGCGTATCCACGTCCCCAGAAACGCTTGACAGCTTGATATCGATCTGGACCATCTTTTCCGCCCGGTAGCCCCAGTACTCGCACTCCGCTTTAAAGTAGGCTTCACCACAAGGGTTGCCCGCTGCGTCTTCCACTGTCCAGTACTCACATAAGGGGCCACGCCGGCGTTCCAATTCCTCGAACCGCCTCCACATCCCTGCGCGTCGATCCCCAAGCCGGCAGGGTAGCCGATGTAGCGCATCACCTCCCCATCGTTCCACAGTTTCTGTAAGAAAGGCAGGCCACTTTCTCGGGTAGACCGTAATCGAATTCGTTCCCCCCATAGCGCCATCCCCTGAAAGATCAGCCTCCTCGGGCACAGGTGGAAAAGTACTTCCTCCAGTCGAGCTGGGTGAGCTGGAGAGTATTTCCATCGGGATCCTTAAACAGGGCAATCCGCCCACCCCAGGGAGTGTCCTCGGGACCTGCGGTGAATTGCACCCCCCTGGCCGAGAGCTCTTTACAAGTCCGGTCCACGTCGTCTACCAGGAAGTTCACCACCGGCTCCCCTTTCCGCGGGGGCTCGAGCTCCCCCCAAGTTTTGAGGCCGAACTCTACCCCCCCGATGTCGAACCCGGCATAGTCCCCGAACACGTATTTCAGCTCAAGCCCGAGGACGTCCCGATAGAATTTGACCGCCTGCTCGAGGTCCCGTACCGTGAGGGTCACGTCCCATATCCTGCGGATCATCCCTGCACACCTCCTCTCAAGAGCCCCCTCCAGGAATTTTTTCCAATGGGGCCCGTCTTTCCCAGAAACCGATAAAGAAGCTCCTACTGGAGCTCTATGTCGGGGAACTCCTGGGCCAATTCCTCGAAGAGCTCGTCCTCGATGAAGATCGGGGAGCCAGTGCGGAGGGCTAGGGCCACTGAGTCCGAGGGCCGGGCGTCCACCTTGCGAATTTTCCCCGAGGGAAGTTTCAACCAAAGATTCGCATAACAGATCCCTTCCACCACGTCCACAAGAACCACCCGTTCCAATATACAATCCATGGACTCGAGCAACGTTTTCATGAGGTCGTGGGTAAAAGGCCGGGGTGGGGGCGTCCCCTGGAGGTAGAGGAGGATGGCCATGGCCTCGGGAGCCCCGATGCGCAACGTGATGTAACGGGGGCTCACGAGGTCCTTCAGGAGGAGGACGGGGGACTTGTCCTCCTGATCGAAAGCAATCCCTCCCACCACTAGCTCTCTCATCACAAGATCGACCTCCAGAACGCCCTCAGCGACGCCCATCACAGTTTCGCCCAATACGAAACGGGGGACAAGCCTCACTTGAGAGTCCGGAGGAGATCGTCCAAAGGAAGGGTGTTGATGAGATCCTTCGCTTCGACCCAGCCGCGGCGGGCGGTGAGGACCCCATAACGCATGAAGCCCAGATGGTCCGGATGGTGAGCGTCCGTCCCTAGCGCTAAGAGCACCCCGGTCTCCACCGCCTCACGGATGTGCTCGGCACAGAGGTCCAAACGCTGGGGGTTGGCATTTACTTCCAGGATCGTCCCGTACTTCGCAGCCTGTCGGAATATCTCCTCCCAGTCCACTTCATAGGCGGACCGCTCGCCAATCAAACGGCCGCTCGGGTGAGCGATGATGTCCACATCCTCGTTCTCGATCGCCGCGAGGAGCCGTTTCGTCATCTCCCGCTTGGGCATCCGCATCTGGGTGTGGACCGCTGCCACCACCACGTCGAGTTCGCATAGCACGTCCCGGGGGACGTCGATGGAGCCGTCGGGGAGGATGTTGGCCTCCACGCCGCACAGCAGCCGAAAGCCGCCCAGCTTCCCGTTGAGCTCCCTGATTGCCTCCACCTGGCGGAGAAGCTCGTTCGCGTCGAGGCCGGGGATCGCCTGGGCAAAGCGAAAGTGGTCCACAATGGCGATGTATTCGTACCCGAGCTCCTTGGCCGCCTCGGCCATCTCCTCCAGCGATCCCTTCCCATCGGACCAGTCGGTGTGGACGTGTAGATCCCCCCTGATCTCCCCGGGCTCGACGAGCGTCGGGAGTTTTCCCTCCTCGGCGGCTTGGATCTCCCCCCGGTCCTCGCGGAGCTCCGGAGGAATCCAGGCGAGTCCCACCGCGTGGTAGACCTCCACCTCCGTGCGGCCAGCGATCCTTTCCTCCCCCTTGAAGACCCCGTACTCATTGAGCTTTAACCCCAGCGAGATTGCCCGTTCTCGAAGGCGGATATTGTGGGCCTGAGACCCGGTGAAGTACTGTAGCGCTGCCCCGAACGACTCCCCCGGTACGATCCTGAGGTCCACCTGAAGGCCGTCCCCGAGCCTCACCGAGGTTTTCTTCGGCCCCTTCGCCAGGACTTCTTCCACGTCGGGGAGCCCGACGAAGAAGTCTGACGCCTCCTCCGGCCGGGCGGAGATCCCCAGTATGTCGATGTCGCCGATCGTCTCCTTCCCCCGCCGCAGCGACCCCGCGATCTCCACCGCCTTGAAGAGGCCGCTTTCACGGAGCTTGTCTCGGATGTCCTCGGCCAGGGGTAGGGCAATTCCGAGGAGGACCCGTTTCTCAGTCTTACGCGCCTCGGCCAGGCCCCGGAGGATCTTTTCCTCCACCTTGGGCCCGAGGCCGGGGACGGTGCGGATCCGGTGTTCCCGGGCTGCCCGCTCGAGGTCGTCCAGGTTCCTGACTCCCAGGTGTTCATAGAGGAGCTTGGCGATCTTGGGGCCCACACCTTCGACCTGGGTTAGGACGTGGAGGTCGATGGGGAGCTTTTTCTTCAGCTCTTCGTGGTAGCGGAGTTTGCCGGTTTTTACTATCTCCTCGATTTTCTCGGCGATGGACTTCCCCACCCCGGGGAGCTCGGTCACCCGATCCTCGCGCACGAGGTCCTCAATGGGGATGGGACAGGACTCCACCGCCTGGGCAGCGCGGCGGTAGGCCCGAGGCTTGAACTCCACCCCTTCGAGCTCAAGGAGATCCGCGACCTCATAGAGGATCTGGGCGACCTTGCGGTTCTGCATCCTATGGGCCTCCGTGGAGTTCGGCGAACCGCCGGAAGGAGCGGTCGTAGGTACGCTCCACTTCCGGCGGGAAACAGCAAGCCGGGAGCTCCCCGTGTGAGAGATGGTAATGCAAACACTCACAGCAGATCCCCTTCCGGGGGCAATTCGGCCAGGTACACGGGCACCGATCGAGGTTCCGCCCCTTGTTCACGCACTCTGCCATGGGTACCTCCTCCGCGGACGTGATCTGCGCTTGGGTATAATGCGCAAGCCATGGATAGAAGACAAGAGATCTTGAAAAAGATTTCCCAGGATACCTCCGGCATGCGCCCCCATTACGAGCGCTATTCGCTCCTCGCCGTGACCGACACCATCCTCGACCTCTTGGGAGCGGAGCACTACGAGACCTCGCTGAAGGATGAGCTCACGCTCGCGCCGCAAGAGAAGGTGGTGAGCTTCATCGTCGACGGCCTCGGGTACCTGAAGCTTGAGGAACTCCGAGCCGCGGGGACCGTGGACCTCTCGCCGTTCCTCGAGCGGGGCGCCTACATCCCCCTGACCTCCGTCTTCCCGCCCACGACGACTACGGCCCTCGCGAGCCTTTCCACCGGAGCGAGCCCCATCGTCCACGGGGTCCTGGGGTACAAGCTCTTCCTCCAGGAGGTGGGCGCGGTGGTGAACATGATCAAGCTCGCTACCCCGGGCGCCCCGAGCGACTCCATCAGGAACGTTGGCGTGGATCTGGAGAAGTTCGTGGCGGTGCCGACCATTTACGAGCTCCTCGGGCAGGCCGGGGTGAAGGTCCTCCTCTTCCTCCCGAAGTACATCGTGAACTCCGGGCTCTCGGGGATCCTCTACCGCGGGGTAGTGGAGATCGTGCCCTTCATTGGCCTCTCCGACCTCTTCGTCCTCGTGAGACGGGCGCTGGCCCGAGAAGGGAAGATGCTCCTCGGGGTCTACTGGCCACTCACCGACACCCTGGCCCACATCTACGGCCCCGAGTCCGAGGCCTTCGCCAAGGAGGTCGCGCTCTTCTTCCGGTCGCTACGGGAGGACTTCCTCGAGGCCGTGAGGGGTGTCACCGTCCTCGTCACCGCGGATCATGGGTTCGTGGAGATCGATCCCCAACGAGACCTCATCGATTGCAGCAAGATCCCGGAGCTTCGGGGAGCCCTGCTCTTTCAGCCTGTGGGGGACCTGCGGGCGGGGTACTTTTTCGTGCGTCGTGGCAAGGAAAATCTCGTGCGGGAATATCTCGAGCGGAAGTACGCTGGAGAATTCATAGTGATGACAGCCGAGGAGGCGATTGCGCGGAAGCTTTGGGGACTTGAGGCCCCGGCGGACCACGTACGGGCCCGGGTGGGGGACGTCGTGGCCCTGGCCCGGGGGCGGAAGCTCTTCTTCTGGCCGGAAGGCGAGGAATTCAAACTGCGAGGGATGCACGGCGGGCTCACGGAGAGTGAGCTCCTCGTACCCCTCCTCGCGATCGAGCTCTGAGGGGGAGAAAAAATGGCGGTGGTAAAGCGGATCACCGAGGTGGAGTCCTGGGATATCTCTGATGGTGCGGAAGTCGTGGGGGTACTGAAGCAACTGCTCATCGGGCCCCGGGATGGGGCACCCACGTTTGCGGTACGCCTCTTCTCCCTCGCCGCCGGGGGTCACACCCCACACCACGCGCACCCCCACGAACACGGGGTCCTGGTGCTCGAGGGCGAGGGCGAACTCTGGACCGAGACCGGCGTCCATGCCCTCTCTCCCGGGACGGTGGTCCTCGTCCTCCCGAACGAGAGGCACCAGTTCCGCAATCCGGGGAGCATGGACCTCAGGTTCATCTGCATCGTCCCGGTGCACGTGGAGGGGTGAACCAAGTCCCTCGATGTCCGCGGCGGGGAAGAAGAAGAGGGTGCTCGTGGGGATGTCGGGAGGCGTGGACTCCACCGTCTGCGTCTACCTCCTCTTGGAGCACGGCTACGAGGTCCACGGAATCACCCTCTGGCTTTGGGATCCCCAGGGGCCGTTTGAGAACCAGTGTTGTTCAGTGGACGCCGCGGCGCTCGCCGCGCGGGAGCTCGACATCCTCCACGAGACGGTCCAAGCCCACGAGGAATTTTTCCGCCTTGTGATAGAGCCCACATTGCGGGCCTACCGCGAGGGTCGAACGCCAAATCCCTGCACCTTCTGCAACCGCAAGGTCCGCTTCGCCCTCCTCCTCGTGGAGGCTGAGAAGCGTGGCATCCCCTATATCGCCACCGGCCACCACGCGCGAATCCGCGAAGAAGACGGAAAATATTTGCTTCTTCGGGGGCGAGACCCCATGAAGGACCAGTCCTACTTTCTCTACTCACTTACCCAAGCCGAACTCTCCCGGGCCCTCTTCCCCATCGGGGAGCTCACGAAAGATGAGGTGAAGGAAATCGCCCGCGAAAAGGACTTCACGGCGGCATACCTCCACGAGTCCCAGGACCTCTGCTTCGCTCCCGAAGGGATCGGGGCCCTGCTCCGCGATGCCCCACCCGGCCCCATCGTTGATCTCTCTGGGAGGGTGCTCGGGACCCACAGGGGACTTCCCCGCTACACCGTGGGCCAGCGTCGGGGCCTCGGTGTCTCCACCGGGGAGCCGCTATATGTCGTCGCCCTCGATCCGGAACGGAACGTCGTGGTGGTGGGGCCCGAAAGTGCCCTGTATGCCGGAGGCCTCGTCGCGGGCGAGCTCACCTGGATCGCCGGCGATCCCCCGGGGGAGGCGTTCTCCTGCGAGGTCCAGATCCGCTACCGCGCCGCGCCGGTCCCCTGCGAGGTGGAACTCCGGGGGAGAAAGGCTTTCGTGGAGTTCGAACGGCCCCAGAGAGCGGTTACCCCGGGCCAGGCGGCGGTTTTCTACCGGGGGGAGGTCGTCCTCGGGGGTGGCATCATCGAACGTCCCCTCTGAGATCTCGCGGTGGGTCGGAATAGACACGGACCTTAGGCCCGTCGCGAGTGGGCGATAGATCAAGGACGTCCGATCAGCTCTTCGAGAGCTGCACCCCAAATCCAGGCTCGGGCGAATTGAGGATGACCAGGGTATTGCACTTCACGCAGCGGCTGCTTATCACGCTATTGAAGGAGTCCACCACTTTTTCGTATTCCGACACTTTGAGGCAGTCCTGGCAGAGGATCTTCACATTCCCGGCCTTAGTGCGGACGATAAGCCCCGGAGTTAGTTTCACCCCCATCACCTCCTGTGCCAGCGAGGCTTTCAGGGAATGGAAGCAACTCGAATTTTAGCCGTTTTCGACTTTTCTCACGAGGATCCTCTCGCCTTCGCGGACGGCGGCGAAGATCTTCGGGTCGCCGAGGATCCTTCCTACGGGGTTAACCGGGCTCGCGGGCCTGACCTCGCTCGGGCTCCGTGAGGCTGGCGTGGGACCGAAGAAGATGCACAGGGCCCGGCCGGGGGGCCAGTACCCGATGTCGCCCACCTCCACGACCTCCACGGGGTTCTCCGCCGCGGCATCCACCGGGATCTCGAAGTAGACCTCTTCGCCCCAGCGGCGGGCGACCCCCTCAAAGGGGAGCGCCTGCGCGATGGCCGCGGCCGTCCGCGGGGATCGCTCCGAGAGGAGCTCCGCCTCTACCACGCCGACCGATTCCGCTTCGATCGCGATCCTCACTGTGGGTACAACACCACCTTCACCGCCTCGCGGCGGAAGAGCTTCTCGAAGCCAGCTTCGAAGTCCTCTAGGGGAAGCTCGTCGGTCACAGCGGGAGAGAGGTCGAGCTCCGCGAGGAGCTCGCTCGCCTCATACCAGGTTTCGAAGATGAGCCGTCCCACGATCCCTATCACCTCGATTTCCTTGAAGACAACACGATTCAGGTCCCAAGAGATTTTGTCGCGGCTCAGCCCGAATGCGACGACCCTCCCCCCAGGCCGCACGGCACGGAGGGCGTTGTCCCATGCCGCGGGCGAGCCCGACATCTCCAACACCACGTCCGCCCCCTTCCCTCCCGTCCACTCCTCGATCGCGGCCACCGGGTCCTGGGATGAGGCGTTGACCACCGCGTCCGCTCCGAGCCTCAGTCCGGCGGCGAGGCGCGTCTCACTCAGCCCCACGAGCCACACTTCCCGCGCCCCGAGCACCCGCGCGATGGCGCAGGCGAAGATCCCGATGGGGCCGTCCCCGATTATCACCACCCGCTCCCCCCCCACCTCGGCCCGTTTCACCGCATGGACTGCGTTCCCGAACGGCTCCTGCAGGGGCGCTACCTTCTCCGGCAGCGCGGGATCGTTCTTCCACAACACCTTCTCCGGCACCACGATGTACTCCGCGAAGGCGCCGTCGCGGTCGATCCCGATGATCTGGACGTTCTCGCAGAGGTGGGCCCTGCCAGTGCGACACATGAAACAGCGGCCGCAGAAGATGTGCGTCTCCGCGGAAACGTAGTCCCCAGGGACGACTTCTCCCACCCCTGGACCCACCTCCTCCACGTGGCCACAGAACTCGTGGCCGACAATCCGAGGTGGGGAGATACGTGAGCGGGACCACTCGTCCCAGGAATAGATGTGAAGGTCTGTTCCACAGATGGAAGCCGCCGCTACTTTGATGAGCACTTCCCCCGGCCCCGGCCGGGGCGTCTGCGTCTCCACCAGCTCCAACCCTTCCCGTGAGGACGTCTTCGCCAGGGCTTTCATCGCGAAAAGATTGTAAATCTCGCTCCCAATTTGCCCAAATCGCCCCCTGAGGATAAGCTGAGGCGAGTGTCGATCCCGGTGGACAAAGGAGGGAGGTACGGTATGGGCAAATACGATTTCTTCGTCACGGAACTCGAAAACCTGAAACAGCAAGGGCTCTTCAATATCATCCGTACCATTGGAAGCGCCGTGGGCGCGTGGACCGTGGTGGACGGGAAACGTGTCCTCAACATGTGCTCCAATAACTACCTCGGTTTCGCCAACGACCCGCGCCTCAGGGAGGCGGCGGTCAGGGCCATCGAGGAGTACGGGGTTGGGCCCGCGGCGGTACGCTCCATCGCCGGCACTATGTCCCTGCACGTGGAGCTCGAGCGGAAGCTCGCCGAGTTCAAGAAGGCCGAGGACGCGGTTACCTTCCAGTCAGGGTTCTGCGCCAATCTCGCCACCATTCCAGCCATCATCGGCAAAGACGGGGTGATCTTCACCGACGAGCTTAACCACGCATCCATCATCGACGGCTGTCGTCTCACCAAGGCCCAGCGGGTAATCTATCCCCACCGGGACGTGGACGCCCTGGCGAAGTCCCTGGAGGAGTACAACGACATCCCCCGAAAACTTATCGTCACGGACGGTGTCTTCTCCATGGACGGGGACCTCGCGCCCCTCCCCGAGATCGTGGAGCTCGCGGAGAAGCATGACGCCTTGGTGATGGTGGACGACGCCCACGGGGAGGGGGTCTTGGGGGATCACGGCCGCGGGATCGTCGACCACTTCGTCCTCCACGGCCGCGTGGACATCGAAGTAGGGACCCTCTCCAAGGCCTTCGGCGTGATGGGTGGGTACGTGGCCGGAAAGCGCGAGATCGTGGAGTACCTGCGACAGCGGGGGAGGCCGTTCCTCTTCTCCTCGGCCGTCACCCCGGCCGACGTCGCCGCCTGTATCGCTGCGGTGGAGGTCCTGATGGAGACCGACGAGCCAGTGCGGAGGCTTTGGGACAACACACGCTACTTCAAGGAGGAGATGCAGAAGCTCGGGTTCGACACCGGGAAGTCCCAGACACCGATCACCCCGGTGATGCTGGGGGAGGCGAAGACCGCGTGGGAGTTCTCCAGGCGTCTATTCGACGAGGGGATCTTCGCTCAGGCCATCACCTACCCCACCGTGCCCAAGGGAAAGGCCAGGATCCGCGTCATGATCTCCGCGATCCACACCAGTAGCGATCTCGACTTCGCTCTGGAGAAGTTCGCCAAGGTGGGCAAAGAGCTGGGCGTCATTTGAGATTTGGGGTACGCATCGACATTGCCTGGCGGGGCATGAGTCCCGCCGTTTCCTTTTTCTCCTTTACTTATCCTGTAACGACGGATAAACTCGGCGCGAGGCGATCCTCTATGAGGATATAATCTGCTGAAAGTCCTCGGTCCGACGTCCGCGGTGGGGCACTCGCCCCGTGATTTTCCTTTGTCATTCCACACGGAGGTTCGATATGAATGCCCTCTCGATAAGGGGCCTAGAAAAACGGTTCAGTAAGGGCCTCGGGAAAGGGGTCGCATACGCTCTGCGGGGGATCGACATCGAGGTGGCACCGGGCGAGATCTATGGGGTCTTGGGGCCCAATGGCTCGGGGAAATCCACGCTGGTCAGGATCGTGGCGACTCTCCTCATCCCCGACGCTGGCGAGGTGAGGGTCTTCGGTCATGACGTGGTGCGGGAGGCCAAGAGGGTACGGGAGGTCGTGCACCGGGTCTCAACCGAGGCCGCATTTTTCAAGAAGCTCTCTCCACTCGAGAACCTCCTCTATGGAGCCCGGCTCTACGGGGTCCCGGGGAGGGCCGCCGCCCGGCGAGCTCGAGACCTCCTCACACTCCTCGGGCTCCCCCGGGACAAGCTTTCCCGTCCCATGGAGCAGCTCTCCCGGGGACAACAGCAGAAGGTGGCCATTGCCCGGGCTCTTCTACACCCACCACGCCTCCTCCTCTTGGACGAACCCACCACCGGCCTCGACCCCCGGTCCAAACGGGAGGTGCAAGAACTAATACTGGACCTCCGCGTCCAAAAGAAAACCACGATCTTCCTCACCACCCACGACATGGAGGAATCCGAACGGATCTGTGATCGCCTGGCGATATTGGACGAGGGACGCCTCGTGGCCGAGGGAAGGCCAGCGGAGCTCAAGGCCCACGTGAGTACCGATGGTAGGGAACCCTCGATGGAGGAGGTCTTCCTGGCCCTCACGGGAAAGGAGTGGGACGATGATTCCACCGCTCAGACGTGAACTCATCGCCACCTGGGGGTTCGTGGCTCGCAACATTCACCTCACCAAGCGCTACTGGGGTTGGGAACTGGTCTGGTTCGCCTACTCCCTCACAAGTTCCCTAGCCGTGGCCTACATCGGTTTAGGCACCGAGATGCTCTCTGGCCCCGGTGTGGACGGGGACTACCTCACCCTCTACCTCCTCGTGGGGACGCTCGTGTGGTCGTACCTCTCCCAGATCTTCTACGTGATTTCCGAGATGGTGGCCTGGGAGAGATGGGAGGGGACCATCGAGTACACCTTCATGGCCCCTAGCTCGCGGTTGACGCACCTCGTGGGGACGAGCTTGTTCGCCGTGGTCTACGGGGTGGTGCGGACACTTCTCATCCTCGGGGCCGCGGCCCTCTTCTTCGATCTGAACCTCGCGGGAGCGAATCTCATCGCCGCGTCCCTGTGGCTCCTGGTGGGAAGCATCTCCTTCACCGGGTTCGGAATCCTGGCCGCGGTGATGCCGCTTCTGTTCCCCGAACGCGGGGTGCAAATGACGAATGTGGTGGCGGCCCTGCTGCTCCTCATCTCGGGCGTCTACTACCCCGTGGAGGTCCTTCCCAGGTGGCTGCAGTTTTTCGCGAGGGCGTCGCCGGCCACATACGTGATCCGGGGAATGAGGGAGTCGATCCTGAAGGGAGTAGGCTTGGGAGCTGCGGCCCGCCCACTCGCGCTCCTCACCTTAGGTGGTGTGGCCATGATCTTCTTCGGGACCTGGATTTTCTCGCTCGCGGAGAGCTACGCAAAGCGGACAGGCCGCCTCAAGCGTTCCGGCTGATCAGCCGAGCTTCTTCTCTACCTCTTCGAGGAGCTCCACTGCTTCCACCTTGGCGAACCCGTTCTGAAGGAGCACGTCGCCCTCGCCTTGCTCGGCCGCGATGATCTCCTCCAACATCGCCTTCGCCTCAGCCCACATCTTCTTGGGCATGAAGTAGTACTGCACATAGAAGAGCTTGTTCTCCAAGTACTGTGGGTAGTCGTTCATCGCTTGCTCGAGGAGATCTTTGGTCTTGTCGAAATCCTTGCGAAACGGATGCTTGGCCCAATAGGCGGCGAGGGCCCGCATTGGGCCGCCGTACTCGAAGCCCGGGTCGAGCTCAAGGCAGCGCTCCATAATGGCGTAAAGCTTCTTGTCGTCTCCGCGGAAGGCGGCGGCGATGAGGGACTTCCAGCCACCAAGGTCGATCTTCCGCGCCCAGTTGGCGTAAGTCCAGAAGAGGGCGGCCACGTTATCGTGGGCCTTGACCGCAGCGATGAAGCCGTCCTTCTTCTCGATCGCCACGAAATCCGGGTCGGCCCGCAAGGCCCGCTCGGCGTACTCTTGGCCTTTTACGTGAAGTTTGATCTCTTCCTTCGTCTCATCCACGAACACATCGGCCAAGACGTAATAGGCATGTGCGAGTTCGGTGAGGACATGAATGTTGTTCTCATCCACTGCCAACGCTTGCTCGTATAGGGAAATCACCTGACGAATTTTTTCCTGCAGGATGCTATGTGCCTCGGGAGTGTAGCCGGTGGATTGGACCTCCAAAAAAAGCGTGTCCGCTTGGGAAATGAGATCCGCCGCCTCCTGAGCCAAACCTATAATTCCGAGGGAGAAAAGAACCGTTGAAAAGAAAAGAGCTCTCATCATACCTTACCTCCTTTTTAAGGTGAGTTACGGCATGGGCCGCTAATCAAAGTTTACCCTATATAAGACGTCCCGCCCTGTGAGCGGTTTTGCGACTTCCGCCGGTCTATAGCGAATGAACAGCGATCGCGGGTATGCAGATTTTCAAGGCGGTTTTATTTTTGCGGATCTTTCGCTGCCTTTCTTGCCGATCCGTTGGGGAGGTCATCTCCCGTAACCCGAGGGGCCGCACCACCGTCGTCCACCACTGCCCGCACCTGGAGAGCAAAGAAGTGGAGTGGCCCCTTTTGCCGAATGAAAAAGTGCCCAAACATGTTTCAGAACTTTTTCGTGGAACCGCGCTTGGCGATTCGCTGACACGGGGCCATTCGCAGTAAAATGCTTCCGCCGTGGGGCGGTATTTCGGAACCGACGGTGTAAGGGGTGTTGCGGGGAAAGAGCTCTCGGCAGAACTCGCTTTCAAGCTTGGCCGCGCCGCGGGGCGTGTACTCAAACCGAGAAAGACCCTTATCGGTCGGGACACCCGGGTCTCGGGGCCAGCTCTGGAAGCGGCCTGCGCTGCGGGGCTCGCCGAGGCGGGCTGTGAGGTCTTGAGTTCCGAGGTGATTCCCTCCCCCGCCATTTCCCACCTCGTGCGCCTGCAGGAGCTAGACCTCGGGGTGGTCGTATCCGCCTCCCATAACCCACCCCAAGACAACGGGATCAAATTCTACGGACCTGACGGCCTGAAGCTCTCCCCAGCGGAAGAGCAACAGATCGAGGAAGACCTCGAGCGAAGCTGTGTTGCTGAAGAACTCGGCGTCATTCGCCCATTCCACGAAGCACGGGAGCTCTATGTGGAATTCCTCCTCTCTTCCCTGGGAAGAGGATGGGGCAAGGGAATTCGGGTGGTACTGGACTGTGCCCACGGCGCAACGGCGACCGTGGCCCCCGAGATTTTTTCCTCTCTGGGAATGGAGGTCACTGCCTTCGGCAGGGAGCCGGATGGGCGGAGGATTAACTCTACGGGGGTGATGAACTTAAAACCCCTGCGGGAGATGGTGCTCGCAGAGGGAGCGGACCTCGGGGTTGCCTTCGACGGTGACGGCGACCGAGCCCTGTTTGTGACGGCAGGAGGGGAGGTGGTGGAGGGGGACCAACTCCTCGGGGCCCTGGCGCCCTGGCTCCTCTCATGGGGCGAGATCTCGACCCCAAAAGTGGTCTTCACCGTCCTCGCCAATAAGGGCCCGGAGGAATACCTGCGAAGGCGAGGATTTTCGGTGGTGCGGGTTCCCGTGGGCGACCGGAACGTCTCATTGAAGATGCGGGCGACGGGGATCGATCTCGGTGGCGAGCCCTCGGGGCACATCGTCTTCCGGCGGTACGCCCCCACAGGAGACGGTATCCTCACTGCCCTTTATCTCTTGCGGTCTTTGGCACGTCTGGGGCTCGGCCTAGACAAACTGGTGAGGGAGGTCCCGCTCTACCCCCAGCTGCGGCGGAACATCGCAGCGGGTAAGTTCAGGGAAGAGGTCCTCGCTACCGAAGAAGTGCGGAACGTGATTACGGAGGTGGAAAAACTTTTAGGGGATGGAGGGCGGGTGGTGGTGCGACCCTCGGGGACACAGCCCCTGATCAGGCTCCTCGTCGAAGGGCCAAACGAGGAGAGACTAAAGGAAGCGCTGGATAAGCTCTCTTCCGAAATAGAAAAAGCCCTCGCCCGTGCCTCAGATCGAGGGCACTGAGCAAGGGCTTCATCCCATCTGACACTTCCGCTTCAGGCTCTCTTCGTTCTTGACAACGATCCTGTATCTGCCTTTGTCTACGATTCCTTCTTGTTCCAGCCGGTTCAGGGCAAGAGTTGTGTTCTCCCGGGCGGAAGCGATCATTTCGGCGAGGTCTTTGTGGGTGAGCCGACACCCGATGAGAACCCCGTCCTCGGTTCGCACGCCGAACTCCTGGGAGAGCTGTAGGAGCTTGCGTGAGAGCCTGGATTGGATATCCCGGAACGCCAGATCCACCAAGAGTTCCTCTAGCTCCACGATCTTTTCGTAGAGCCATCGCAGAAAATAGGAGGAAGCCTCTGGGTGGCGACGCATCCAGGAGGCCACAAGCTCTCTGTCCAGGCGTACGAGCAGCGTATCTCCCAAGGTCTGCACGAGGTGGCGCCGTCGCTCCTCCCCCATGAGGGCGCCCTCGCCCACCAGCTCTCCAGGGCCGCGCAGCCCCAACACGAGCCTCTTCCCGCTCGTGTCAAGATGAGAAATCTTGACGTGGCCGGACTCGATGTAGAAGAGGGAGTCACTGGCGACCCCAGGATAATAGACTACTTCCCGATCCCGATACAGTTCCCGTTCTCCCTTAGAAAAGAGTGATTCCAACGCTTCCAGTGGGTTCTTAAGCTGTACGCTCGGCATGGCGCCCGAAGGATACGGGGGAGGGGATTAGAGACGAAGGAAAGTTGGTGCAAAAGGATGAGGAGAGGGTGGGAAAAGAAGAAGAAAAAAGTCCCCGAACCTTGGGGACGGATGTCCTCTGGACAGGAGGAAGACGGGCGACCAGCCCCGCCGAAGGCCGGCTAGGTCGCAAAGTTTGCTCCCTAGAAAGGAGGTGATCCAGCCGCAGGTTCCCCTACGGCTACCTTGTTACGACTTCACCCCCCTCGCGGAGAATACCTTCGGCGCCCTCTTCGGGCGACTTCAGGTACCCCCCACTCGGTTGGTGTGACGGGCGGTGTGTACAAGGCCCGAGTACGTATTCACCGCGGTGTAGCTGACCCGCGATTACTAGCGACTCCCACTTCATGCAGGCGG
>MTNJ01000046.1 GCA_002011425.1 Candidatus Acetothermia bacterium JdFR-48
CGAGGAGTTCCGCCACTGGCTCGTGGAGGCCCTGGACAAGGTGCTCATCGAATTCGAACGCGATCCACAGTTCAAATTCATGCTCGATGGCCAAGTCCTCCCTCTACTCGACTACTTGGAAATCCGTCCAGAAAGAGAAGGCGAGCTGCGGAGGTACATTGAGGAAGGAAGGCTCCTTATCGGCCCTTGGTACGTCCAACCGGACGAATTCCTCGTATCCGGAGAGTCCCTGATCAGGAACCTCCTCCTTGGCACAAAGATCGCAAGCGAGTTCGGCAAGGCCATGCGCGACGGGTATGTCCCGGACGCTTTCGGCCACATCGCTCAGCTCCCCCAAATCCTGCGGGGATTTGGGATAGATACAGCGTTCGTTATGCGTGGTGCCGATCCGGCACTCGACGAGACCGGAAGTCTCGAGTTCCTCTGGGAAGCACCGGAGGGCTCGAGGGTGCTCTGCCACGTTATGGAGACCGGATACTGTAATGGTGCGGTTATCAATGGAGGAAAAGATGTACCTTTACCACAACTTTCCGGGCTCGAACGTTTGGGGTTAAAGGGGCCATCCCTGGCGAGCCTCCTTGAATTTTTGTCATACAGAGCTGCTGCCAGAGCAATTCTGCTCCTCAATGGCTGTGATCACCACGGCCCCCAAACGGGCCTATCCGCGGCGATAGAAGAACTTAACAGCGACCTCGATCACTTTCACCTTCGCATAGGAACTCTCACTGACTTCGCTGACGCCGTGAAGCGGGAAAGCCCTTCTCTCCGAACTTTCCGTGGCGAACTTCGGGGGACGAAACGTCATCCTATCCTCGTGGGGGTCCTCTCGGCGAGGATGTACCTCAAGCAAGCGAATTATCACGTGGAAAATCGGCTCGAGCGCTATGCAGAGCCCCTCGCGGCCCTGGCAAAAATTCTCGCCGACAAAGATTTTCGACCGTTCCTCAGGAAATCCTGGGAGCTACTGCTCCAAAATCATGCCCACGACTCCATTTGTGGGACCGGGATCGATTCCGTACACCATGAGATGGAAACTCGCTTTTCCCGAGCGGAAAAGATCGCCGACGGCGTCGTTCAAACAGCCCTATATGCCCTTGCGTGGGCACGGAAGCAAGAGGGCGATCTCATCTCGATCTATGTGTTCAACCCATGTCCTTGGGAGAGAAGGGACGAGGTCGTTGTCAAGGTACCCGCAGAAAACTCTCGGGGAAAACTCATCGACCAACATAGGAAAGAGATTTCCTATACGCTTCGAGCCGAAAAGCTCGTGTCGGAAGAAGTGCTTTCAGGAGTCAAACACCGCCGAAAGGTCGAGATCGCCTTCCAAGCCGAGCTCCCGCCACTCGGCTTCGCGACCTTCTACCTCGTCCCTGGGAAGCCAAGGGCCTTGTCTTCTACGTTGATGGTCAACTCGAGGACCCTCGAGAACGAATTCTACCGGGTCACGCTAAACGAGGATGGGCGGCTGGACGTGCTGGACAAGGGGACGGGCCACGTCTACCGTGGCCTCAATCTCCTCGAGGACACTGGGGACGCCGGTGACGAGTACAACTTCGCCCCCCCGCGGGAGCAGCGGATCGTCACCTCCGCGAGCCTACGGGGAGAAGTGTGCACGGTGGAGGACCTTCCCTGGAAAGGCTCTCTGATGGTGGAGCTTGTTCTGCCCGTGCCGCGAGGTTTGGCCCCGGATCGGAACGCCCGTTCCGACGAGACGGTCGAGATCCCCGTCCGCTTCACGATCTCCCTCCAGCGAGGGGTGAAGCGAATCGAGGTCATGGCAGAGGTGGACAACCGGGCCAAGGATCATCGGCTGCGGGTGGCCTTTCCCACCGGGATTGCGACTGATCGATCCATTGCTGAGGACACCTTCTGGGTGGTCGAGAGGCCGACGCGCCCCCCTAAGGCCGAAGGGTGGATAGAGGACCCGCCCATGACCCACCCTCAGAAATCCTTCGTGGCCGTTGAGGATGGGGAGAGAGGTTTCGCCGTCTTCAACCGGGGACTCCCAGAGTACGAGGTCACCCCGGACGGGACTGTTTACCTCACCTTACTCAGGTGCGTGGGATGGCTCTCTCGGGATGACTTGGCCACACGTCGTGGCCACGCTGGCCCCCCATATGAGACGCCGGAAGCCCAGTGTCTCGGAGTACACCGATTCGAATACGCGATTTACACCTACTCCGGCACCTGGGAAGAGGCCGGAGTGCTGCGGGTTGCCCGGGATTTCACCTCTCCACCTCTGGCACAGGCGATTGAGGGGAAGATCTCCTCCTCGATGACTTTCTTCACCCTCGGGCCTGAAGGAGTGGTCCTGAGTGCGTTGAAACCCCCAAAGGAAGGAGATGGGGTGATCGTACGGGTTTATAATCCGCTGCGCCGGTCGGTCGAAGCGGAACTCCGCACAAGTTGGTCCCTATCTGAAGTCTGGGAGCTGAGACTCGACGAGACCCCGATAAGAAAACTTGACCGGGCATCATCACACCTCCTGCGCTTTCCTTTACGGCCTGGCGAGATCAAAACTTTCCGTGTCTCCGTCACCCGCGACGATCGAGGTTAAATACCGGCGCCCTCCAGGAAGTGCTCGTGGTTCCCGCGCCGCAAGAACGTCGCGTCGATGATCGGAGAGGAGGACGCGACCACCACCGCGCCCGGGGGCACATCCCCCCGCACCACGGCCCCGGCGCCGATCTTCGCACCCTTTCCCACGCGGATCGGCCCCAGGAGCACCGCGTTGGCCCCGATCACCACACCATCCTCGATGGTGGGGTGGCGCTTTACCGGTCGGCGCGAGACCCCACCGATCACGACTCCGGAGTACATGTGAACGTCGTCCCCGATCTCAGCCGTCTCGCCGATTACGATGCCCATCCCATGGTCGATGGTGACCCGCCGCCCCAGCCTCGCGCCGGGATGTATCTCCACTCCGGTGAGGAACCGGACGATGTGGGCTAGGAGCCGCGCGACGAACTTGAACCCGTGCCGCCAGAGCCAGTGGTTGATCCGGTGGGCCCAAATGGCGTGCATCCCGGGATAGAAGAGGAGAACCTCTAGGGGGTAGCGGGCCGCGGGGTCCCGCTCGAGCATTGCCCCAATGTCCTCGCGGATTCCCTGGAAGAACATCACCGCCCCCTCGCACGGAGAGGCCACGTAGCGGATGGGACGGCACTGGGGACACCCCCGTCGAACCCTACGAGACCTGTCGTGATCCGCACCATTTCCTCTTGGAGACCGGATGGCCACGGGGCAATAAAACCCCAGCCTTTCACAGGAAGGGAAACCGTCGCCGTCCGCGCTCGCGGGCTAGGCGGAGGGATTACACGAGGAGGCGAGAGCCCGACAACAAAGGCCATCACCCACATATGCGGTCTTCCGATTCAACATAGCCCTCACCTCCTTCGAAGTCCATTGCTCGACTATCCATTCTAAGCACGGGAAACCCTGGGAGCAAGGGCCCCGAGGCGGCAACAGTGACACGGGCGGCGTTCGCCCTCCCGGCGTGGGCCTCAAGAGGACATCACTCCAGGAGGACGCCCAGGAGCTTCCGGTCTGCCGGGGCAAGGGAGAGGGTTCCGGCCTCCGCCAGCGAAGCCCACCGGATCCCGGCACAACCCAGGGGCCGCGGCTCTCCTCTCCGGATCCACGCCCGCAGGAGGTGCAACTCCACCTCCACGTCGCCGTAGTCATGGGAGACGGAGGCCACCTCTTCCCCTACCTCAACCTCGATCCCGAGCTCCTCCCTGAGCTCCCGGGCGAGGCATTCACGCAGTCCCTCACCCTCTTCCACCGCGCCCCCGGGGAATTCCCACAGTCCGCCGTGTTCGTCCGCCTCCATGCGTCTCGTGAGGAGGACCTTGCCCCCTCTCTCTATCAGTGCCGCCGTCACCACGAGGCCCCGCTCCACCGCCTCACTCCCAGCGAAAAAACTTCATGGAGAGGGCCGCGGTAGCCACGGTCCAGCCGCCGAGGACCGCGATATCGACCCACAGGGAGACGAAGGGCGTCGCGTCCACCATCACCTGGCGTAGGGCATCCCCCAAGTAGGTGAGGGGCAGGGCGTAGATCACGGGCCGCAGGAAACCCGGCATCCACTCGATCGGCCAGAAGATCCCCGAGAGGAACATCATGGGGAAGTTGATGATCTGGAGGAGGGCACTGCTCCCCTCAACCGAGCGGGCGAAGGATGCGATCATGTAGCCCAGGGACACGAACGTCAGCGCCCCGAGGAGCACCACCCCCGCCATGAGGGCGTAGTCCCCCTCCAGCGCCACGTCAAATACCGAAACGGCCACGACCAGGATCAACGTCGCCTGGATGATGGAGATCACTAGCCGGTGTGAGATGAGGGCCCCGGCGAACACGGACCGCCGGAGGGGCGCGGCCCAGAAGCGCCGTAAGATCTTTTGCTCGCGCCGTGCGACCAAGGTGCCCGCGACGCCGAAGAGCCCAAGCTGCATCAACGTCATCGCCAGAATCCCGGGCACCATGTAGTCGATGGCCCTGAATTTGCGTACCTGGACCGGCTTCGACACGAGCTCGAAGCTCTGGGGCCTCCCCGCCAGTACTTCCTCGGTGCGCGCCAGGAACTCCTGCATCACGGAGATTAGGATCTGGTAGGATGTTGTGCGCGAGGCGTCGTAGTAGAGGAGGAACCGGGCCCTCGCCCCCGTCTGAAGCCTCTCCCAGAAGTCGCCGGGAACGACGAGGACCCCGTCACGCTTCCTCCCTCGGAGGGCAGAGAGCTCCTCCTCCAGGGTTCCCACGTGAACCTCGGAGACGAGCGGAACTCGGGACAGGCCCTGGAGGAGTCCGTTCGTGGCCGGGCTCGCGCCCTCGGTGACGACCCCTAATCGCAGGTTTACCTGTTCCTCCCCGTCCCCACCGAAGACGAACCCGAACAGCAACATGAAGAAGATCGGGAAGAGAAACATCCAGAATAGCGCCGTCCGCTCGCGGAAGAAGTGCTTGAACTCGGCCACGAGAAGGGCGAGGAAGGCCCTCATTCGCGGATCCTCCTCCCCGTGAGGAGTAGGTACACGTCTTCCAATGAGACCCTCCGCATGGTCAGGTCCCGGAGTTCGATCTCCCCCCGTCGGGAGAGAGTGGAGAGGGCCTGGATCGTCTCCACGGGCGTAGTCGAGTAGAGCACGACCTCTTCCTCCTCCCACACGACCCTCTCCACGCCCGGCAAGACGGAAAAGTCTACCCCGATGTCCACATCCGCGAGCTCCACCTCGATGGGGGTCTCACGGAAGTGGCGGGCGATGAGGTCCTCTGGGCTCCCCAGGGCGATGATCTTCCCATGATCGAGGATGAGAACCCTATCACACAGATACTCTGCCTCCTCCATGTAGTGGGTAGTGAGGAGGACGGTCTTCCCTTCTCCCTTGAGGGAAATAATGAGCTCCCACAGGGCCCTCCGAGCCTGGGGGTCGAGCCCCGCTGTGGGCTCGTCCAGAATCAGGAGCTCGGGGTCATTCACCAACGCCAGGGCCACGGCAAGGCGCTGGCGCTGTCCCCCGGAGAGGCTCTTCACCGGGGCCCGCCGCTTCTCAGAAAGGGCTGCGAACTCCATCAACTCCGAGACTCGCCGGTGCCGTGGATAGAGGGCGGCGAAAAGCTTCAAAGTCTCCTCCACCGTAAGCCGCGACAGAAACGCCGTCCCCTGGAGTTGGATCCCGAGCCGTGCTTTGAGGGCATAGTTTGTGGGAGAGGGAACCTCACCGAGGACCTCGATCCTCCCGGCGTCGGGGATACGCAGCCCCTCCAGGCACTCCACCGTGGTGGTCTTTCCGGCGCCGTTCGGCCCCAGCAGCCCCTGGATCTCGCCATGGCGGACCTCGAAGGAAATCCCATCCACCGCGGTGATATCACCGTACCGTTTTACCAACTTTTCGACAGAGACGACTACCTCCATGAAAAACCCCCGCAATTTTTCCCTATGAAAGATTTGCCGCAACCGTAGGGATCAATCGCCGGGGGAGCCGGCCCCCTTGAACTGGAGCTCCCACAGGGCGCGGAAGAGGCCTTCCTGCGCCAAAAGCTCCGCCACCGTCCCCTCCTCGACGAGCTTTCCTTCGTGGAGGACCAGAACTCGGTCCATATCGCGGATGGTGGAGAGCCGGTGGGCGATGGCGATGGTGGTCCTCCCCCGCATGAGCTCGTGCAGTGACCGCTGGACCAGGACCTCGGTGTGGGAGTCGATGCTGGAGGTGGCCTCGTCGAGGATGAGGATCTTCGGGTCCGCGACCACTGCCCGGGCGAGGGAGATCAGCTGGCGCTCCCCGAGCGAGAGCCGTGCCCCCCGCTCCCGCACATCGGTGGAGAACCCGTGGGGCAGTCGCGCGAGCAGTTCCTCCAACCCCACCCGCTTCGCCGCGAGCTCCACGTGCTCAGCGGGGACGCGCTTGTCCCAGAGGCGGATGTTCTCCAGGATATCACCGGCGAAGAGGAAGACATCTTGAGGCACGATGGCGATGCGCTTGCGGAACTCCCCGAGGTCCAGCTCCGCAAGGTCTACCCCGTCGATCAGGATCTTCCCCCGCTGGGGGCGGTAGAAGCCGAGGAGCAGATTGACGACAGTGGTCTTCCCCGAGCCCGTGGGTCCCACGATCGCGACCCGCTCGCCGGGCCGCACGACGAAGGAGACCCCCTTGAGCACCCACTCCTCATCATTGTAGGCGAACCAAACGTCGCGGAACTCGACCTCCCCCCGTAACTCCCGGAGGACCCGGGCTCCCGTCGCCTCCGCCGGCCGGTCGAGGAGCCCCAGGATCCGCTCGGCAGCGGCCATGGCTGCCTGGAAGATGTTGTAGCGCTCCGAGAGGTCCGAGAGAGGTTGGAAGAACATGCGCACGTAGCTCGTGAACGCCACCAATGCCCCCAGGGTAAGGGAGCCGGCGAGCACTCCCCTACCCCCGTACCAGATGAGGAGGGCGATGGCAATATGCTGCATCGCGGAGATGGCCGGGCCGAAAAGGGCGTAGACGAGAAGCGATCTCATCTGGGCCCGGTAATAATCGCGGTTTATCTCCGCAAAACGCCTGAACGAACGGAGCTCTTGGAGGAAGAGCTGGATGATTTGGATCCCGGAGATCGCCTCTTGGAGGTAGGCGTTGAGCCGGGCGAGGCGCCGGCGGGCCTCGCGGTACGCCGCCCGAGCCTCGCGGCGGAACCAGAGCGCCAGGACGAAGAGGACGGGGCCGAAGGCGAGAAGCAGGAGCCCCAGGCGCTGTTCCAAGCGGAACATCACCACCATGACCCCTACCATCATGAAGAGATCCTGCACCAGATTCACGAGCCCTTGGGTGAACATCTCGTTGATGGCGGCGACGTCATTGGTGGCCCGGGTGACGAGCCGCCCCACAGGCTGTTTGTCCAGGAAGGACATAGGGAGCCGCAGGACGTGGCCGAAGATCTCCCGGCGCATGTCGGCCATGATCCGCTGTCCCGCGTATTGCAACGTGAACACTTGCCCATAGGAGAGTACGAACCGCAAGAGGAGGAACCCTACGAAGACAAGCGCCAAGAGGCCCAATGTGGTGAATGCCCGGCCCCGCAGGAGGGCGACCTCATCCCGTGGGATCTTCTGCAACGAGCTCGCCGAAATTGCGAACCCCCCTGGGATCTCCCGGAAGAGATCGGGATATTTCGCGGCGAGGGCTGCCTCCCGGCTCCCCTCCGGGACGACGAGGTAGCGTTCGCCGAAGGCCCTCTTCAGCTCCAGCTCCTCACGCATCCCCCGGGAGAGCCCCCCGAACTGGACGAGATACTCACCATCGCCAAGCGGAATCGCCCCGGGAGCAGGTCGATCCTCAGCGGCGACCTCGATCCAGGGGAGGGTGAGGACGGAGTCGATAGCGGTCTTGGTGAGGTAGGGAAGGGCGATCTCGATTACGGTGATCCCGCCGCTCAGGAAGAACGCTGCCACGAAGAGCGGAAGGTACGGTCGAAGGTACCGGGAGAGCCGGCGCAGTAGACGGAGGTCGAAAGCCTTCCCGAGCTTTTCGTCCTCCAGGTACTCGGATCCGTGTCTCATCCCTTGGCCAGGCTCATCTGAAGCTCATACAGCCTCGCGTAGAGGCCACCCTTTCCGAGGAGGCGCCGGTGATCGCCCTCCTCCACGATCCGTCCTCCCTCTAGGACGACGATCCAGTCGGCATCACGCACGGCGGAGATGCGATGGGAGATCACGATGGAAGTCCGCTCCCTGAGCACCCCTCGAAGGTTACGGATGATTTCCTCCTCGACTTTCGCGTCCACGGCGGAGAGGGTATCGTCCAGGATCAGAATTGGGGCATCCATGAGGATCGCCCGCGCCAGCCCTACCCGCTGGCGCTGCCCGCCCGAGAGGGAGATCCCCCGTTCCCCCACAACCGTGTCGAGGCCGTTCGGGAAGGAGAGGATCTCGTCGTAGAGCCCGGCGAGCTTCGCCGCGCGGACGATCTCCTCCTCGGAGGCGTCGGGACGCCCGAAGGCGATGTTCTCCCGGATAGTGGCCGAGAAGAGGAAGACATCCTGGGGTGCCATGGCGATCGCGCGGCGGAGTTCCCCCAAGGGGAGCTCCCGCACGTCTGTCCCGCCGAGGAACAGCGTCCCCGGTGGGGGGTCGTAGAGGCGCGGGATCAGCCGCACGAGCGTGGTCTTCCCCGAGCCGGTGAGCCCCACCACCCCGAGGGTCATCCCCTCCTCGATCACGAGGTTTATCTCCCGCAGAGCCGGGATGGCCACCGTGGGATAGGCAAAGGTGAGGTGTCGAAATTCGATCCTCTTCGCCTGGGGCATGGGGCGCGGGTCGGGAGGGGAGACGATCTCTGACTCTTCTTCGAGGAGCCGTTCGATCCGCTTCATTGAGGCGGCACCGCGCTGGAGGAGGTTCACGATGAACCCTACGGCCATCATGGGCCAGACCAGCATTCCCAAGTAACTCGTGAACGCCACGAAGTCCCCCAGGGAGAGGTCCCCAACCAACACTCCTCGGCCGCCGAACCAGAGGACGATGGCCGTCCCCACCCCGCCCAGGACCCCGATCAGGGGACGGAAGATCCCCCACACACGCACCAGGGCGATGTTCTCGTGGATGAAGGCCCGGTTGGCCTCGGCGAAGACCTCTTCGATTCCCGACTCTCTGGCGGTGGCCCGGATGACCCTAATCCCGGAGATCGCCTCACGCACGCGCTCAGTGAGGTCAGCGAATACCTCCTGAACCCGCTCGAATTGGCGGTGGATCATACGCCCGAACCCGAGCACCACCGCCGTCACCAGGGGGAGGGGCGAGAAGGCATACAGGGTGAGGCGCGGGGAGATAGAGATAAGGAACGCGAGCGAGAACGAGACCATGAAAAGGGCGTCCGCCGCGAGCAGTACCCCCATCCCACAGGCCCGCCGCACCGCCTCCAAGTCATTGGTGGCGTGGGCCATAAGGTCACCGGTGGTGTGCCGGAGGTAGAAGGAGGGGGAGAGCCGCAGGAGGTGGGAGAAGAGGCGGTTCCGAAGGTCCTGCTCGATCTTGCGTCCCGCGCCGAAGAGGAGCATTCGCCACGCGAACCGGAAGGCGAACGTCATCGCCGCGAGCCCGAGGAGGTAGAGGCCGTATTGAGGAAGCCGCTCCCCCACCCCCCCCACGAGGTCGTCCACCGCGGCCCGGATGACCAGAGGAGCGAGGAGGTGAGCGACGTCCACGAGGAATAGGGCGAGGACCCCCCAGAAGAGGAGACCTCGATAGCGCCAGAGCTCCCGTAGAATGCCCCTCATCGTGAGCCCCGAATTCTAACAAATTTTCCCCGTCGGCCCGGACCTGGAGCTCAGGACGGGGTCGAATGTTCGTGGCGTCTAGCTCGCACCCACTAGCCGGCCGTAAAGCTTCATATACTCACGGGCAGAGGCCCTCCACGAATGGTCCTCGCACATCCCCCGGACCATCAGCCGCCGCCACGCCCCCCGGTCTCCCCGGTAAAGGTCCACCGCCCGCCGCAGCGCCGCGAGCATGGCCTCGAGGCTGTATTCGGAGAAGACGAATCCATTCCCGGTGTCCGTGGCGGGGTCGTATTCCCGCACCGTGTCCGCAAGGCCCCCCGTGGCCCGTACCACGGGCACCGTCCCGTACCGCAGGGAGTACATCTGATTCAACCCACAAGGCTCAAACTTCGAGGGCATGAGGAAGATATCACATGCCGCTTCGATCCGGTGAGCCCACTCCTCGGAGAAGGTAATCAATGCCGCGGCCCGCCCGGGGTGCCGCCTTATGGCGATCCGAAAGAACTCTTCGTAGTTCGGGTTTCCCGTGCCGAGGAGAACGAACTGGATCCCCAGAGACATCATGCGCTCGAAGGCCGACATCACGAGATCGAAGCCCTTCTGGTCCACCAACCGGGAGATCATCCCCACCAATGGGACGTCCGCCTCGGGGGCGAGGCCCAGTTCCCGCTGGAGCCGTTCCTTGTTGATCGCCTTCCTCGCGGGACCGGCGGCGGAGTAATGGGCCCAAATGAAGGGGTCGATCTCGGGATTCCAGACTTCATAATCCACCCCATTCAGGATCCCGAAGAGCTCTCCCTTCTGTGCTCGCTCCCGGAGGATCTCCTCCAATCCTTCCCCGTCCTCCTGGATCTCTTGGGCGTAGGTGGGGGAAACGGTGTTCACCAAGTCCGCGAACTTAATCCCTCCGTAGAGAAGGTTCAGCTCACCTCGGTGAGTGATGGCAGAGATCATTCCCTGGGGGAGACCGAGCGCCATGGCCCGCTTCCGGGGGTATATCCCCTGGTAGGCGAGATTGTGGATCGTGAGGAGCACCTTCGCTTCCATTGCCCCGTCGAAGCGAGCGTAGACGGGAACGAGAGCGGCGTGCCAGTCGTGGACGTGAAAGACATCGGGGACAAACCCCACTGCCTCGGGGATGGCAAGGGCCGCCCGGGAGAGGAACGCGAATCTCTCCAGCGAATCCGGATACTCTTTGCCTCTTTCCCCGTAGATCCCCGGCCTGTCGAAGTATGGCGGATAGTCCAAAAAGTAAACAGGCACTTCCTCCCTGGGAAGTGTCCCGCGACAGACTTTACAAGATCTCACTTCGCCCGCGAGGGGCACGTTGACCGTAGCACACTCCCCGAGCTCCGTCTTCTCCGCCACACCCCGGTAGTGGGGGAGGACGATCGCCGTCTCCACCCCCAACTCCCGCAGGGCCCGCGCCAGGGCCGGCACTACGTCCGCAAGTCCCCCCACCTTGGCGAAGGGAACACATTCCGCTGCCACGAACAAGATCTTCAATTTTTCCTCCTCGACTGGACTATACCTGCCGGAGCATCCGCGGACAAAGATCTCCGCCGGGAACCCGTTTTTGGTGAGCTACGGGGGAGGCTACAATGCGACCGAGGGTTCTTGAGGCCAGAGGAGGGGTAATGGAGCTCAAATATGAAGCGGTTTGCGGGAGCGGTGAGCGCTCCGACGCCTTGGTCCGCGTCCGCCCGGCGGAGGCCCTCGCGATAAGGATCTCTTCCAAGACCGGTCCCATGTACGAGGAACGGATCCGGGAGGTCGCCGAGGAGGTGTTGCAGGGGTTGGGGATAACAAGGGCAGAGGTGGAGATCTGTGAACAGGGTGCGTACGACCACGTGATCCGGGCCCGGCTTCTCGGCGCCCTCTTCCGGGCCGGCGACGGGGGGGAGGCCTTCCGGCGGCCCGCCCCCATTGCCGTCGAACGGCGGGGGAGCCCCCGGGGGCGCTTGCGACGTTCGCGGCTCTACGTCCCCGGGAACAACGCCCGGGCCCTCGCCTTCGTGGATACCTTCGGCTCGGACTGTGTCGTTCTGGACTTGGAGGACTCCGTCCCCCCCGCCGAGAAGGACGCCGCCCGATTTCTGGTGCGGGAGGTCCTCTCGACTTTGGACTTCGGGGACAAGGAGGTCTGGGTGCGGATAAACCCTCTCCTCCGAGGCGGAAGGGAGGACCTGGGGATGGTACTGCTCGGTCGTCCACACGGGATATGCCTTCCCAAAGCCGAGTCCCCGGTAGAGGTGGCCGAGCTCGCCGGGCTCCTCTACGAACTCGAGGGCCGCTACGGGATCCCGTGGATGGTGTGGATCATGCCCATCATCGAGTCTCCCCGGGGGGCCTTCGCTGCCCCGGAGATCGCCAAGGCCTCGGAGCGTGTGGTGTGTCTGGCTTTCGGGGCCGAAGACTACTCCGCCGAAGTGGGGTGTGACAGATCATGGGAGGCGCTCCTCTGGGCCCGATCCCAGGTCGTGGCCGCAGCAGCCACCGCGGGGATTCAGGCTTCCGACGCTGTATTTCCTGACATCGAGGACGAGGATGGCCTCTACCGGGAGGCGAGGCGGGCGAAGGAGCTCGGCTTCGATGGCAAGGGGGCCATCCATCCATTGCAGATAGAAATGATCCACCGCGCCCTCGCCCCTACCCCGGAAGAAGTCGAGTGGGCGAAGGGGGTGGTGAGCGCGGCGGAGGAGGCCGAGGAGAAAGGGATGGGGGCCGTAGCCTACCGGGGAAAGATGGTGGACCGCCCGGTGCTTCTGCGGGCCAAGAGGGTCTTGGAGCTCGCCCGGGCGGCGCGGATGGAGGTGGAGGATGCCGCGTAACGCCGTGGGACGCGAGATACCGGAGGAGGTGGCGGGGAAGCCTCTGCGGCCATTTCAGGGGGCGTTCGCCACGGTCCCAGAGGGGAGGAAGGCTGCCCCGCCCTTGAAGACGATCCGCCCTGGCGAGGAGAAGGTCCTCCCCTCCTTGGAGGAGGCGATTCGGCGTGTGGAGCTCGCCGACGGTATGACGATCTCCTTCCACCACTGCTTCCGTGACGGCGACCTCCTCGTCCTCCGGGTGGTGGAGGCGTGTGCCAGGCTCGGGATAAAGGACCTGCGGCTCTTCCCCACTGCTCTATTCCCCTGCCACGAGCCTCTGAACCGTTACATCGAGGAGGGGATAATTACCCGGATCGAGGGCTCGATGAACGGGCCCGTGGGGGCATTTGTCTCCGGCGGAGGAAAGCTCGCCGAGCCCGCGGTGCTCCGCTCCCACGGGGGGAGGTGGCGGGCGGTGGAATGCGGCGAAGTCCACATCGACGTGGCGTTCATCGCCGCCCCCACGGCCGATCCCTACGGAAACGCGAACGGGATGTGGGGTCCTAACGCCTGTGGCCCGATCTCCTTCTCGGTGGTGGATTCCTGGTACGCCGACAAGGTGATAGTGGTGACCGATAATCTAGTTCCTTACCCAGCGATCCCGGCCACTATCGAACAGGGGTACGTGGACTTCGTGGTCACCGTGGACCAGGTGGGGGACCCAGCCGGCATCGCCACCGGGACACTGCGCATCACCCGCTCGCCGACGCAGCTCCGCATCGCGAAGCTCGCCGCAGAGGCGGTGGTGGCTGCCGGACTGGTGCGCGAAGGAATGGGGTTCCAGGCTGGCGCCGGGGGGATCTCCCTGGCCGCCACAGACTTCGTCGCCAAGGAGATGGCCCGCCGAGGAGTGAAAGCCGCCTTCGTCATGGGCGGGGTGACTCGGTTCCTGATAGGGATGCTCCGGGAGGGGCTGGTGAATACCATCCTGGATGGACAGGCCTTCGATGTCGGGGCGGTGGAGGCCCTGCGGGAACATCCCCGCCACGCAATCATTACGCCTGGTTTCTACGCCGATTACAACTCCCGGGGCTGCGCCACCTATATGCTCGACTTCGCCTTCCTCGGGGGGACCGAGGTGGACTACAACTTTAACGTGAACGTTAATACCCATTCCGACGGGCAACTCCTCCACGGAATTGGGGGACACCAGGACGTCGCTTCCGGGGCGAAAGTGACGATCATCACCATCCCCACCATCCGCGGCCGCATCCCCACCATTCGTGAGGAAGTGACCACCGTGACCACCCCCGGCGAGGTAGTGGACCTCGTGGTCACCGAGCGGGGGATCGCCGTGAATCCGCGCCGCCCGGACCTCAAAGAGGACCTGGAGCGGGCGGGCCTCCCGGTGCGAAGCCTCGAGGAGATGAAGATCGAGGCTGAGAGGCTCGTGGGGAAGGCGAAACGACCCATGTTCGGCGACGAGATCGTCGCCCTCATCCAATGGCGCGATGGAACCGTAATCGACGTGGTACGGAAGGTGGCGGGTTGGCAATGAGGGAGGCGATCCTGGCGATCTTTCCTGAGATCGAGTGGATCGAGGACGAAAGTCTGCGGGTGAGAGTAATCAGGACCTACGAGCGGGCCCTGCGGGAGGGGGGATGGGCCCCAGCCGACATGGAACGGATCCCGTTCACCCTCCTGGTGGACACTGAGCTTTCCTACGCTGACCACGTCCGCGCCGTGACCCGGATCGCCCACGCGGTCTACGAGGCCTTCCTCGAGCTCTTCGGGGACCGAGTGCCGCTGAAGCGGGATATCCTCCTCGCCGGTGCGCTCCTCCACGACGTGGGAAAACTCGTCGAAATCGAGGAACACGACGGGAAGTTCCAGAGGTCCGCGGGGGGGAAGATTCTGCGACACCCCTTCTCCGGTGCAGCCCTGGCGTACGCCGAGAGGCTCCCCCCCGAGGTCCTACACATCATCGCGGCCCACTCCAAAGAAGGCGATCCCCACCCCCGCACCCCCGAGGGCGCGGTGGTACACCATGTGGACTTCATCTGCTTCGAGGCCGTGAAGGGGTGAGTCATGGGGAAGACGTTCGTCGAGAAAGTCCTCGCGGTGAAGGCAGGTCTCCCAGAAGTTTTCCCAGGCCAAATTGTCGAGGTCACCCCGGATCTGGGGATGTCCCACGACAACACCGCCGCCATTATTCGCATCTTCCAAAAGATAGGGATCGAACGCGTCAGGGACCCCGGGAAGTTCGTAGTAATCCTGGACCACGTCGTCCCCGCGGCCCAGGTCCAGTACGCCGAGAACCACAGAGAGATTCGTGAGTTCGTGCGGTCACAGGGGATCAGATTCTACGATGTCGGCCGAGGGATCTGCCATCAGGTCGTAGTAGAGGAAGGCCTCGCCCGGCCGGGCTGGCTGATCCTGGGAGCGGATTCCCACACCACGACCTACGGAGCCTTGGGAGCCTTCTCTGCGGGGATCGGTCGTTCGGAGATGGCGGCGTTGTGGGCTACCTCCAAGCTCTGGCTCAAGGTTCCCACCACCCTCAGGATCGAGCTCATGGGGAAGTTGCCCGAGTTCGTCACCGCCAAGGACGTGATCCTCCACCTGATCGGGAGACTGGGGGCCGACGGGGCCCTGTATCGGGCGGTGGAATTCGTGGGGCCGCTGGTGGAGGAGATGTCGATATCGGAGCGGCTCGTCCTCTGTAATATGGCCGCCGAGATGGGGACCAAGAACGCCTACATCCCACCGGACGAGACCACCTTTTCCTACCTGCGCGGCCGAGACGTAGCTGCCTTCGAGCCCCTTCTCCCGGACCGAGACGCCGAATACGAGGAAATCCTGCGGTTCGACCTTTCCGACCTCGAGCCCCAGGTGGCCCGGCCCCATACTGTGGACAACGTGGTCCCGGTGTCGGAAGTAGAAGGGGTGCGGGTGGACCAGGTAGTCCTCGGGACCTGCACCAATGGGCGCCTGGAGGACCTCAGACTCGCAACCGAGGTGATGGGCGGCCGCCCGGTGGCCGAGGGCGTCCGGATGCTCATCATCCCTGCCTCTCGGGAAGTGTGGGCGCGGGCCGCCGCCGAAGGGTTGCTCGAAAAGTTCGTCGCCGCCGGGGCCATGGTGCTGAACCCCGGGTGCGGGCCGTGCCTCGGGGCTCACCAGGGGGTGCTCGCCCCGGGGGAGGTATGCATCTCTACCTCCAACCGCAATTTCAGGGGGCGGATGGGCTCTCCCCAGGCCGAGATCTACCTCGCCTCACCCGCGGTGGCCGCCGCGACCGCTGTCACGGGCGCGATCGCTGACCCCCGTAGGCTCACGTAGGGGAGATCTTTCGGCTGGCCGCCCTCTACCCGTGAGATGGGTCTTTTTCGTATCCTCTATGGAAATCATATGTGTTCCAACTGCCACGCTCATCCAGGTCTCGAAACTTTTAAAAACTTGAAATTTTATCCGGGGGCGCTACAATGGCCGCCGCTATGGACGGTTACACCATGCAGGAACTGGCCCGTGCTTTTTCCGCCGTGGGCTCGGAGGAGCGGCTGCGTATCCTCTGCCTTCTCCTCAAGAACCCTCGGGTGGGTTGTGGGGAACTGGCCGAGGTCCTTGGGCTCTCCCAGCCCGCGGTCTCGTACCACCTGCGCGTCCTGGAGACGGCTGACCTCATCACCAAGGTTAGGGAGGGCCGACGACGCTGTATCTCCGTTTCCCCAAAGTTACGGGCCATCCTGCGCGACAACGTGATACGCTGGCTCAGGGAGCAGGAGGTGAGCTGACCATGGAGGAACGTGNGGTCATCGTCTATACCACGCCCAACTGCCCGTGGTGCTCTGCGGTGAAACAGTACCTTCAGGAGCGGGGAATCCCCTATACCGAGATCGATGTCTCCCAGGACCAAGAGGCGGCCACGGAGATGATCCGGAAGTCCGGTCAGATGGGCGTTCCGGTGGTGGAAATCGGGGGCGAGATCGTCATCGGTTTCGACAAGGATAGGCTCGATCACCTTCTGGGCCTCCACTGAAATGCCGCGTGCGCGGTGAAAGGAGATGATGTGGCTTACATCACGGGAGAAGATTTGGAGTACATCCGCGGCGAGTTCCAGAAGCTCCCGCGGAAGGTGACCTTGAAGCTCTTCCGGGAAGAGGGTTCCCCCACCGGGGACCTCCTCGTAGAACTCATGGGGGAATTAGCTGCGATCGAGCCCGGAAAGGTCTCGTTGGAGATCGCCGGTCCGACGGAGGCGGAAAGCGTTGGGATCGACAAACTTCCGGCCCTCGTTCTACAGGGAGATGGTGAGGATTATGGGGTGCGATTCTTCGGTATCCCCTCGGGGTACGAGTTCGCCTCGCTCCTCGAAGCGATTCGCGACGTCGCCGCGGGGCAGGCCGAGCTAGAGGAGGAAGTGGCGACCAAGCTCGCCGCGGTGACGAAACCCGTCCACATCCAGGTGTTCGTCACGCCCACCTGCCCTTACTGTCCGTTCGCCGTGCGGGCTGCTCACCGGTTTGCCATAGCCTCGTCCTCCATCCAAGCTGACATGGTGATGGCGCCCGACTTTCCGGAGCTGTCCGAGCGTTACGAGGTGATGGCGGTTCCCACCGTGGTGATAAACGACGCCGTCCGCTTCGAGGGAGCGATCCCTGAGGAGGAATTCGCCGCAAGGGTCCTCGAGGCGCTCAAGGCCTAGGAGGCCTGCGCGTCCGGCGTTCAGGGGCCGCGCTAACAGCGGCCCCTTTTTCATTTCCCCCTCCTATATCGGCGCGGCCTCAGGTTTCCCCGGAAGTGCGACGAGCGCTATACTTGAGTGCTTTCACAAACGTTTGCGGAAGGGGGAAAGATGAAAGGATTGGTACTTTCGGCCGAATGGGAACCGCGCCCGGACTACAAGCTCTCGGAGTTCGAGAAAGAGACCGGAAAGGCCGTCGAAGGGGCTCAGATCTGGCGCCATCCACAGCTCGAAGTCAAGGACATTTCCGCTCCCAAGGCTGGACCAGGGCAGTTAGTCCTGCGGGTCAAGGCCTGTGGGGTGTGTGGTTCTGACGTCCACTTCTACGAAACCGATTCCGACGGGTACATCCTCTACCCTGGCCTCACCAAATTCCCGGTGATCATCGGGCACGAGTTCGCCGGAGAGGTGGTGGAGGTGGGGTCAGGTCCCGAGACGGCGAACTTCGCGGTCGGGGACCGGGTGACCTGCGAGGAGATGGTGTGGTGCGGCCATTGCCGTCCCTGCCGGGACGGCTATCCCAACCACTGCGAGAATTTGGAGGAAATTGGCTTCACCATCGACGGCGCCATGGCCGAGTACATCGTCGTCCCGGCCAAGCTCTGCTGGAAAGTGGACGCCATCTTCGAGCGCTACCCCGACGAGGAAACGGCGTGGGAGGTGGCCGCCACCACTGAGCCCACGTGTGTAGCCTACAACGGGATTTTCGAGCGGGCCGGTGGCTTCCGGCCCGGGGCGTACGTGGTGGTCTACGGTGCCGGCCCCATCGGCCTCGCGGCGATCCAGCTCTGCAAGGCCGCCGGGGCCGCGAGGGTGATCGCCTTCGAGGTTTCAGAAGAGAGGAAGCGGCTCGCGGCGGAGGTGGGGGCCGACCATGTCTACGACCCCCGCGAGGTCGTGCCCTCGGAAGCGGTGATGGAAATCACCCACGGCGAGGGCGCGGACCTCTCGGTGGAGGCCGCCGGGGCCCCCGAGGCCACCATCCCCGAGATGGAGAAAACCCTGGCCATCAACGGCAAGATCACCGTGATCGGCCGGGCGGCGCAGCGGGTTCCCATGTTCCTCGAGCGCTTCCAGGTGCGGAGGGCCCAGGTGTTCGGCGCCCAGGGCCATTCCGGCCACGGGATTTTCCCCTTCGTGATCCGGATGATGGGTGCCGGGCTCATCGATAACTCGAAGATCATCACCTCTCGCTTCCCCCTCGCCGAGGCCGTGGCCGCCCTAGAGAAGGCCACCAAGCGCGAGGACGGGAAGATCATGATCAAGCCGTGACTGGTGACGAGTGATCGGTAATGGACCTGAGCACATCGCCGATCGCTCATCACACTTAAGGAAGGAGGAAGAATGGGCGAGATCAAGTGGCTGACCACCGAGCACCCGGCAGTGGTTTTCGAGGACACTGCGGTGGGACGGCTCAAGAAGGAGCTCTGGGACGCCCCTGAGGAGGAGATAGAGAGGATCCTCGCCGAGTACGGGATCCCCTCCCCGCCGGAACTCGCCAAACCCGGGACCTACATCCAGACGACCCCACGGAAGAAAGTCGTCGAGAACCGCAAGGTAAACGACATCGTCATCATTCCCGTGGGGAGCACCGAGCGCCACGGGGAACACTCCTGTTCTGGCCACGACACCCTCCAGGTGACCCAGATCATCGAGGCCGTGCGCCGCTACACCGAGAAGAAGGGATACCCCGTGAACCTCGCCTGGCCCATCAACTACGGCTCCCACCCCTTCCACCACATCGGGATGCCCGGGAACGTCATCATGCCCGAGAAGGTGACACGCGAGACCCTGATCCACATCATGCTCGGCTTCTGGAACGACGGCTTTCGCAAGCAGATCATCATCAGCAACCACGGCCACCTCTGGGTGCTGGAATCGGCGATCCACGAGTTCCTCTACCGGTACCAACTCCCCGGGATCTACCGGGTGATCGACTGGCACCGGGCGGTCCGGGAGTTCTTCATCCCGTGTGAGAAGACCGGCTGGGAAACGGACTTCATTCACGCCGCCGAGCACGAAACCTCGCTCGGGCTCCTCCTCTTCCCCGAGGGGATGGTTAAAATGGCGGACGCCGTGGACGAGGAGGGCAAATCCTTCCTCCCCGGGGGGCATTTCGACACCTCGGTGGATCCCTACCGCCGGCCGCACCGCTGGTCCGAGGGGGAGGGGCACATGGCGATCGAGATCCGCGCCACTCCCCACGGCTCCGTGGGAAGGCCTTCCATCGCCTCGGGGGAAAAGGCGAAGCGTCCGGTGGCGGCGATCCTCAAGTACCTCAGCCTGGTGATCGAGGAGATCCTGGAAGCCTATCCGCCGGGGAAGCTCCCGCCGGTGGAGGACCTCACCCTGCGGCCGGCGGAGGAGCTGAAGCCGTACCTCAAGTGGCCCGAGGAGCCGGGGTGGAAGTCGGCCTACGGAGTCCCGAGAAGGGGGATGTGGCTCTGATGTGGCCCTGCGGGCTTATCGTTCCCCTGCAGGACGCGACGCCCTTCTCACCGTTCCCGCCCGAGCGGTGGCGGGAGGGGCTCTGGGAGGTGGCGAATGCGGGCTTCACTGCAGTGGAGCTCGCCATCACTGATCCCACGAGAGTAAACCGGGATGAGGTGGCGGAGGCCCTGGAGGGAGCGGGCCTCCGCCTCGTCTCCGTTACCACCGGCCAGGCCGCGGGGATCGAGGGCCTCTCCCTCTCCTCCCCCAACGAACCCGTGCGGGAGCGGGCCATCGCCCGCATAAAGGCCCATATGGAGTTCGCCGCGCCCCTCGGGGCGGTGGTGATCGTGGGATCGCTGCGCGGGGCCGACGGGGACCGGCGACTCCTCGTGGAGTCCCTGCGGGAGTGCGCGTCCCATGACCCGGGGGTGAGGCTCGCGTTCGAGCCCCTGAACCGCTACGAGACCCGACTCGTGAACACCGTCGCCGAGGCCTTGGACGTCGTCGAGAAGGTGGGTGCGAGGAACCTGGGGATCCTGTTCGACACCTTTCACGCCAACATCGAGGAGCCTGTGTTCGCGGAATCTATCCGCGCGGCGGGGGAGAAACTATTCCACGTGCATCTGGCCGACTCCAACCGCTGGGTCCCGGGGGCAGGCCACCTCCCCTTCGGCGAGGTCTTTCGGACCTTGAAGGAGATCGGCTACCGGGGGAGCCTCATCCTGGAATGCCTCCCGAGGCCCTCGCCGGAGCGGCTCCTCGCTCTCGCCAGACGCTTCGCGGGTTGCTAACCTAGCCCCGTGTTCTCCGGCGTCCTGGTACCGATTCTCCTCCTTGTGGGGGTGGGATATGTCGCGGGGAGGTTCCTGCACCTCGATCCTCGCCCCATCGCCAGGCTCGCCTTCTGGACCTTTTCCCCCGCGCTCATCTTCGAGTCGCTGCGCATGGCTTCCCTCTCCTGGGAAGAGATGGGGACGGTGGCCGTCTTCGTCTCCGCCCATTACCTCGGGATGTTCCTCCTCTCGCTCCCGTTGGGGAAGCTCCTTTTTAAGGGGGATCGGGACGCCCAGGCCGTCGCCTCGCTGGTCCTTACCTTCGGGAACTGCGGGAACCTGGGATTCCCCCTTCTCCTCTTCGCATTGGGGGACAAAGGTCTCGAAGTAGGGGCCGTGTTCTTGGCGGTGAACACGGTGTATCTGGCGACGCTCGGGGTGGCCATCGCCGCGGGGGACCTGGGACATCCGGTGGAGTCGATGAAGGCCATCCTCAGGGTGCCGTGGCTGTACGCGGTGGCCGCGGCCCTGGTGGCCCGGGAGCTCCCAGGCTTTCCACTCTGGCTCTCCCGCGTCACCGGGACGCTGCGGGACGGGGCCATCCCCCTCCTCCTGTTGCTCCTCGGGCTCCAGCTATCCCGGACACGCCCCCGGGCGGTGCTCAGCGGGGCGCTGGTCCTGGCCGTGGGGAGGCTCTTCCTGGCGAGTGGCCTCGCGTGGGGCCTCGCCATCCTGTCGGGGATAAGGGGCACGCTGCGAGACGCCCTGATCCTAGAGGGGAGCGTGCCCAGTGCGGTGAACAGCTTCCTCCTCGCTTCTGAGTTCAGACGTCGTCCCGATCTGGCTGCGGCGGCCCTCTTCTTCTCCACCCTGTTCTCCGCCGGGACCCTGTGGCTCACGTTACTGGGGCTCTTCCTTGGGAGATAGCTCCCTTGTCCCCTCATCCCCGGGTCCTAAGAGCGCTTCGATCACAGCGCGACATGGGGGGATGACCGATGAAAATAAGGATTTTCACCTTGATGGCCGGGCCCCTCCTGACGATCGCCCTGGCCAGCTGTGAGTTCCTGGGGCCGGTCGTGCCCACGCCGCCAGGCTCCGCCCCCTGGCGTCACGGCCTCCGGGGAGTTCGAGACCGCGATCAGGTTGAGCTAGGGCCCTGTGGAGCGGGCCGAGACCTATACGATCTACTGAACCGACCGCCCCGCCGGGGAGGTAGATGTCCAGGGTGAGCGCGACCCCGTCCACCGTTCGATAGACGACATCGTGGATCTCCGTCACCCCCTGCGCCGTCGCCGCGAGGGCCCACGTGAGGATCGCCGCGATCGTCGCCCGCGCCATACGGTCCCCCTTCAACCTTCCGGGAAGAGGGAGCGGATAAGCTCCCGCTGTTCGGCGGGGATGTAGATGGCGGAGCGCTCCCCGTACTCCTCGGACCAGATCCGGGCGATCTCGGGGAGAATGGCCCAGCGGACGAGGCCCTCTTTCCCCAGGTCTCGTATCGGCTCTAGGACCGCGTCCGTGAACCGGGACAGGAACTCCCCTCCCCCACGTACCACGACCCCGTGGGCCACGAAGATCCCCACGGTGTATATCCCCTCGTGGTCCAACATCCTCTCCTGGACCAGTTCCACGAGCTCGAACAGTTCCCCGGCCCGCATAGCGGTCCGCCTCCAGGGGCCGATGTAGATCAAGGGGTTTCGAAATCGTGGACGATGGAGTGGTATCGATCCCTGGGACGCCATACTCCGGAGGCGTAGAGGTCCGAACCTTTACGCCCCGCTGTCCCCGCGCCCCACAGGATCCTCCCGGTCCAGGTGGCCTCGGGGAACCGACGCCCCCCAGGGGCTTCCGGAACCGCTCCCAGTTCTGGCGGTTATCCGGCGACCAGTGAAGAAAACCTCCCACCACCGCCGAGGGCTCCACCCCGAGCCTCCGGATAAGCTCGGCCACGTCGACGTAGTTGTAGATGCGCTCGTGGGCGTGGGGATCGATGGACACCCCGATCACCTCGTGGAGGTAGCCCAGCACGTTCATCCCGCCGGTATTCGCGGTGACATCCCCCCGTCGTACATGGCGGCCGGGGCAGGGAAGGTCCATTCGCACTGGTAATCCGTAGCGGTGGAGGAGCGCGGCGAACTCCATCAGGGCGTCCCGCCATCAGAGGTAGGTGCCCCTATCTTGGTGTGAAGTCGGGTTAGTGGGCGGAACCTCGGTGTGCATCACCACCGTCACGGAGATGGGACACAGTGCCTGTCCCGACACGGAACATGCCAGCAAAAACGAGAGGAACGCCGCAACCATAAAGATCCTCATGCGCACCTCCTCAACGATGAGTTTATTCCGGAGAAAAACCCCGGCGAAATCTCAGAGGATGACCACCCAGAGGTTCATGGTGAGGATAGTGCCGAGGGTCGATATGAGGACCAAGGTGGCGACGTACCCCTCGAAGAGCTGGCACCGGACGCTCAGAACGATCAGGTTCACCGCCACAGGCGTGCCGTTCATAAGGATCACTACCTCCTGCGCCAGCCCTCCGGGCCCGAGAAGCCACGCAATCCCGAGGGTTACCGTCGGGAGGAGGCCAAGCCGCGGGGAGGCGAGTCCCGCCGCTCGCAAGACCCTCCGATGTGGCCTCCCGTAGAGGAAGGCCCCCGACGAGAAGAGGGCCTCAGTGCCACCGTGTCCCCGAGGAGCTCCAGGATACTCCACGCGAACGGTAGAGCCTCAGCCCGAAAAGAGAGATGACGATCCCGAGCGCGAGGGAGACGATGAGTGGGTTCCGAGCAAGATTCCTCACCATGCCCAGAACCACCCGACCGAGTGAGGCCCCTCAAGCCCGTAAAGTTCGAGGAGGACGAACACCATCTCCACCGTGAACGGGGCGGCCGCCGCGATCAGCGCCACCGCAAGCTCCACCGGTTCCCTGGCCCAGGGCGAATTCGGCGAAGAGGATGCCGAAGAAGGCGAGGCTCTCGAAGACGCTCCCCACGGCGAGGAAGTAGAAGGGACCGCGGCGCAGCCGCAATACCAACCGCGCCCGCCAGAGGAGCAGCAGGAACACGGCAATCAGCGCCGCCCCGACCTCAAGGAACCTCAATGTACCCGCATCGAAGTCCCCCTCCACGAGCTCTAGGAGGAAGAATACGAGAAGGGCGAAGAAAATAGACGTAACTGTTCAGGACCCGCTCATCGCCCCGCGTGGAGGATTCCGAAACGCCGGGAGATGAACCCCGCGGCGATGAGAATGCCGATAACCCCGGAGCTCGTAATGGCCTTTCCTACGTATAAATCATCTATCCCAGCCCCATCCGCAGGTAACGCCCGCCGGGGGTCTCCTGGATGAGGCCCGCCAGCGAGAGTTCGAGGAGGGCCTTGGCCACGGCGGCGTAAGGGAGCCCCGTCCTCCCCACGATCTCCTCTGCACTCAGGGGCTCGCCAGCGAGGGCCCCGTATACCCGTCGTGCCACCTCGTCGAGATTCGATTCCGCCTCCACGGCCTCCCGCGGGGAAACCTCCAAGTCCGGAAACTCCTCGAGCACGTCCTCCACGCACACGACCAACTTCGCTCCCTCCTGGATGAGCCTGTTCGTCCCCCGCGAGACTTCGGAAGTAATGGGCCCGGGGACGGCGAAGACCTCCTTGCCCTGTTCCAGGGCAAGTTCGGCGGTGATGAGGGCCCCGGAACGCTCAGGGGCCTCCACTACGATCACGCCCCGGGAGAGGGCGGCGACGATGCGGTTGCGTCGAGGGAAAGTCCACCTCGACCCTTCACACTCCCAGGGGAATTCGGATATCACGGCCCCGCTGGCCGCGATCCCCTCCATCAGGGCGCCGCTCCCCGCCGGGTAGGGCCTCCCGAGCCCGGTCCCCAGTACCGCCACGGTACGCCCCGCGGCCAGGGCCCCCCGGTGGGCGGCGGTATCGATCCCCGGGGCGAGGCCCGAGACCACCGTGATCCCCCGGGCTGCGAGCTCCTCGGCGAGCCTCTTCGCCACGAGCCGCCCGTAGCTCGTGGCCCGCCGCGTCCCCACGATGGCGATGGCCCGCTCGTCCCGGGGCGAGAGCTCCCCCAGGACGTAGAGCACGAGCGGTGGGACGGAGAGCGGCCGCAAGGCCTCAGGGTAATCCGCGTCCTCGATCGTGATGACCCGAGCGCCGGCTCCCTCGGCGCGGGCGAGCTCGCGTTCGGGGTCGAACTGCGCTTTCTCAGCAACGAACCGCTCCGCCGCCTCTCGGCCGATCGCCCCCGCGAGCTCGTCCACCCCCGCTGCAAGGATCTCCCGGGGAGACTCGAAGGCGCGCAATAGAAGCCGCAGTCTCTTCGGAGTGAGCGAGGGGACGGCGTTCAGAGCGATCCAAGCGAGCTTCCTGTCCACGGGAGCATTCTAAATCCTTCCCCACTTGGTCCCCAAAAGCCTCTGGGCTATGATGAGAAAAATTTTCGGGAGGGAAAAATGAAAAAGGCACTGTCACTGACTATATTGGCGTTGTGGATGAGCCTCCTCGCCTCTGCTGAAGCGTACCGCCTTATCTCCGCCACAGATGGACCCGAATATCACTACCACGTCGTCGCCTTCATGCCGGACGGGACCCTGGTCGTCGCCCGAGGTCGCTCGGTGGAGCTCTGGCCCCCTCCATGGAACGCCCCCGCCCGGGTCCTCCGGGGACATGGGGGCACGGTGTCCGCGGTCGCCGTTTCGCCGGACGGGAGATACGTGGCCACTTCCGATAGCGACTCCGATATCATCGTGTGGGACACCTCCACGTGGAGGGCGATCCACCGGTTCGGCTCCCACTCCTTCACCGTATGGGCGTTAGACTTCTCCCCCGATGGGACGCTGCTCGCCTCGGGGGCATTCGACACCACCGTGCGGGTGTGGGACCTCTCCCTGGGGATGGAGGTGTTGCTCCTCGAGGGCCACAACAGCTGGATCCGCTGCGTGGACTTCTCTCCCGACGGAACGCGCCTCGTCTCGAGCTCCTGCGATGGTACGGTACGCCTCTGGGACGTGAAGCGCGGCGGGCTACTCGCCACCCTTAAGGCCGGGGTCGACGGAATCTACAACGTGCGTTTCTCCGCCGACGGAGCACTCCTCATCTGGGGAAACTACGAGGGCGACATAAAGTTCTACGACGCCGAGACATTGGAGGAGGTCAGGGTCATCTCCAACCCGAAGAAGCCCATCTATGGCCTCGCTCTCTCCCCCGACGGGGGGTACCTCGCCGCCGCCGGGTTCGATAGGGTGGTAAGGATGTGGGAGGTGACCACGGGCCGATTGGTGGCGGAGTTCTCCGGCCACACCTCCCACGTCTGGGGCCTTGCCTTCTCGCCGGACGGGAAATACCTCGCCTCGGCGTCCAAGGATGGCACGGTCAGGATATGGGAGCTCCCTTGAAGAACTGGCGGCGAAGATCGTCGCCTGCCGGAAGTGCCCCCGGCTCGTCCGGTACCGAGAAGAAGTGGCGCGGACGAAGCGTCGGGCGTTCCGTGATGAGGAGTACTGGGGGAAACCCGTTCCGGGGTATGGAGATCCGAGGGCGAAGCTACTCATCGTGGGCCTCGCCCCCGCGTCCCACGGGGCGAACCGCACCGGTCGTATGTTCACCGGTGATGGTCCGGCTGGGGCCGGCGATACCCTGATGCGAACCCTCCACCGTTTGGGCCTGGCTAACATCCCTTATTCCCGGTCCCGCGATGACCGCCTCGTCCTCCGGGGGACATACCTCACCGCGGTGGTACGTTGTGCCCCACCGGGGAATCGGCCCACCAGGGGAGAGATCGCGCACTGCCTCCCTTACTTGGTGTGGGAGCTTGCGCTCCTGCGCGGAGTACGGGCGATCCTTGCCCTGGGGCGGGTGGCATTCTCGGGTTGCCTGGGGGCGCTGGAGGCCTCGGGAGTCGAGGTGTCACGACCGAGGCCGAAATTCGCCCACGGTGCCGTTTACAGCCTCGGGGAGTACACCCTCGTCGCCTCTTACCATCCCTCCCGCCAGAACACCCAAACCGGAAGACTTCGGGAGGAGGATTTCCTCGCCGTTGTAGCTACCGCTACAGAACTCGCGGGCCTGGGGACGATTAGAAACGGTAACTGAGGTCCATACGACTTTTCTCGAGCTGAAACGATGCCCCGAGTCCCACGGAGAGGGAGAAGCTCCAGTTCCCATCCCGGTAGCTCACTGAGAAGTTCGGGTAGGTCGGTCCCGCTGGGGTGAGGCCGAAGCGGCCGCTGGCCCGTAGACCCTCGTGGGTCAGCGAGACCGTAACGGTCGCCCGGGCGAACCCCACCGGGGTGAGCTCCCCTCGTGCGGTGAAACTCAGGGGACCTTCGGCATTGCCGAATTCGAGCGTCGTCCGATCCCAGGCGGCGGCGAAGGAGCTCCGTGCCGTGATCCACCAGCTGTCAGGGCTGTAACCGAAGGCCAGGATCTTCCGGCCGACGGAGGGGGGCAGCGGGTAGAGCTCGAAACTCCCCCCTACCTCCCACCACAGGCCTTCCACTTGATATTTCAGGGACAAATTCCCCGAACTCGAGAGAGCGGCTTCCCCCAAGGGGTCCCTCACCGAGAAGTTAAGAATCGCTTTCAGCCGTAAGTCTCCACCCCAGAGGTCCCAGGGATCCGGCATGAACCCGAGGGCCCCGTTGATACAGTCGGTGCCTGTTCCATCGAGGACGAGTTGCACATTGAACCGAATGGGATCGAAGGGGATCGCTCCTCGAAGAGAAGCGCGCCAGGAAGCGGGGGAGGTAAAGGGGAACTCCACGTTCCCGGTAAAGGAGAGGATCTCATAGGAGTAGGTGAGGCCCAGACTTCCGGTGAGGGTTATCGGGTTTCCGGGCCGACCATCTGCCCAGAATCCCACCTCCCCACTCCACTCGGCAAAGCCAATGACCGAAGTACACAGGAAAACCACGACAAAAAGTGCTCTCATAGCGTCCCCAGTATACGCTGACAGCAGGGGAGGGGGAAGCTAAAATGAACTCCACCAAACAGTCTAAAGGTATATAAAGGAGGTTATATGGGCCTGTGGCAGAAGGTGAGCGCCCTCCTCTTCGAGCAGCCGCCGACGCTCCTCTTCGTTGAACACGGGAAGAAGGTGTGCGAGACGACGAAGCACTTCCTCACCGCCATGGAAGCCTTCTCTTCTGGCGAGGAACTCGAGGAAATAAAACAGGAGGTCGACCGTTGGGAACACGAGGCAGACCAGGTCAAGCACGAAATCCGCAAGAAGCTTCCCCGGAGCGACCTTTTCCTCCCCATGGCCCGCGGAGACCTCATGGATCTACTGTGGCAACAGGATGAAATCGCTGACAAGGCCCAGGACGCCGTCCATCTCTTGGGCCTCCTCCCTCTCTCGCTTCCGGAGGCGCTCCACGAGATCTGGGAAAGACTTATCGCGGGGCTGCGCGAAAGCCAACGGGCTTATTGCGAGCTCATCACGGGCCTCGAAAAACACCTCAAGGGGGAACGTCAGCTCGCTGAACGAATGCGAGAACTGCTCCTCGAGATCGGGGGGAGAGAACACGAAGTTTCCACCACCGAGGACGAACTCATCGCCGCCGTATATCGCGAAGGATCCCTGGACCCCTTCTCCAAAGTGCACCTGGTGGAGGTAGCGCGAACGCTGGGACAGGTGGCCGGCCACATGGAGAACGCCGCCGGGAGGATCTGTCTCCTGTTCCTGCGTTAGGTTGAGGGGTTACGTCACCCGCGGGTATAATCCTTATCCGGATTTCCTACTCCACGAAGGAGGCACGATGAAGACTTACATGGCGAAAAAGGAGGACGCCGGCATCACCTTCAAGCGCGAGTGGTATGTGGTTGATGCTACCGACCAACCATTGGGGCGCCTCGCCTCAAAGATCGCCATGATCCTCCAAGGAAAGCACAAATCTACGTATACCCCCCACTTCGATGTGGGCGACTACGTGATCGTGATCAACGCGGAGAAGGTAAAGCTTACCGGGAAGAAATGGGAACAGAAGCTTTACCGCCACCATACAGGTTACGTGGGACATCTCCGCGAGATCCCGTACGAGGAGCTCGTGAAAAAGCACCCCGACTGGCCCATAAAGCTCGCGGTCAAACGCATGCTTCCCAAGAACAACCTGGGCCGGAGAATGCTGCGCAAGCTCAAGGTCTATGCCGGCTCGGAGCATCCTCACCTAGCCCAGAAGCCGAAGCCCCTTTCCCTCTGACCGTCTACTGCCATACTCCTTTCTCCACCCCCGGGGACACCCGTCACAGATGTCCATGACAAATTGAGGTGACCCGCGGGGCAACCTTCCTACAGCGTCCACAGAAAACTCACTACGCTTCAGCCGGCTATGTGGGTACGTAAGAAGGTCCTCGCAGTGGTCGCCATGGTGTTGCTCCTTTTCGGGAGCGCTTATGCGGAAAGGATGGCGGTTCTCCTGCAGTGTGCTATCGGCGTCCCATCCTATGCCGTGCGTCAACTCCAAGTATATATCGCCCAACGGGCAGCTCTCTTCAGTGGAATGCAGGTGATCCCTGATTACGAAGTGCGTCGCGTGCAGAGCGAACTCGGGGTGTACCTTGGAACCTATATCCCTGACGAGGGGGTAAAGAAGCTCCTGGGACGCCTTGGAGCTGACTACCTCTTCATCGTCCGCATTATCAAATGGGAGAACAGCTGGGAGATAAGGGCGGAACGGGCCATCCTCATCTCGGGGGTGGGGCTCCTTGACCCCACCCTGGCGAACCTTCTCGGTCCACTGGGGTTGCTGTCAGCGCTGGACAGACGTGCTCGAGTCACATTGCTCGTTCGGCTTTACAGTCCCAAGGGTTTACTGCATGCAAATGTGATCTCGATGGACGATGCCCCGTTCCTGTCATGGTTCTTCTCGGATCCCCTGAGAGCTGCCCAGAAAGCAGTGGACATGGCTCTACAAGAGGTGTTGCAGATGTTTTGAGGACTGTGAGGGGGTAATCGTCATCACTGACCGGTGGTGACGTCTCAGTTAGACTGGACTTCGGCGGCAACAATTCGGAAGGAGGGTGATATGCGGAGGAAGATCAGCCTGTGGTTATTGGCGATCCTGGCCCTGAGCGTACCGCTTTGGGCCCAGGGGTATTTTGAGGTGTCGCAAGGACCCCTCAAGGAAAGGGTCGAACCCCTGGTGGGGACACAGGAGGCCGCTGCGTTTTATTCTTATGTACAATTTCCCGACTTCAGTTCGAACTGTCCCCTGGCAGAGGATGATGCCACCGTCGTCTTCCTCTACGCTGACACATTGGGACAGTATTACCTATTCGTGATCCATGACGTCAGGGGTTCCGCCACCGGAGGATCGGCCGAGATCTACATCCAGGGAATACCACCGATGGCCGCGGTGGCGGTAGCTGACGACCCAGACTCTACAGATACGTACGACCTCACGACTGGCCGCTTCACGTGGGTCTGGAACCCGGGGTACACCGACGGAATGGTACTCGGCCCTCTGGGGGAGAACTTCGAACTCGTAATAGATCCGGTGTCCCTTACCGGGATCGATCGTGTGGTGTTCCTCAGCGGTGATATCACTGCTCCCCAACGGATTGAGCTCAACACCGTAGATCCCATCAAAATCCTAGGCTCCCCCAATGCACCCCCAGTGGCGCGCTTCACCATATCTCCGGCAGAGCCTCGTATCCGCCAGGAAGTGACCTTCGACGCCTCTGCGAGCCACGACCCCGACGGTCAGATCGTCGAGTACCGTTGGGACTTCGATGGCGACGGCGTCGTCGATCTCGTGGCGACTGAGCCCGTGGTTAAGTTCACTTATGAGGAAAGTGCTCTTTACGAACCATCGCTCACCGTAGTGGACGACGCTGGCATCGCCTCCACTTATACTGGGTCTCTCTATGTATCCCCCATTAGTTTGACCGCCACCCGCTCCATCTCCACCATGACAGTACTTCCCGGCTACACTTTCCGGGTCACCGTGCGGATCCACACCGAGCAAGACATGGCCGGCGTGGGCCTAGATGAGGACCTCCCCGTGGGCTGGGAGGTGACCCCAGTAGAGAATGGCGGGGCGATCTTCAAACGGGCCACCACCCAATGGGTCTTTATGGACATGCTGCGGGCCGGGACCGATCGGGTAATCACCTACGATGTCAAGGTTCCCGAAGAGGATGTCCTCAAAGCAATCCGGCTGCCCCAGAGGTTCTGTATCCAGGGCACGGTCCAAGCGAAGGTTCCCGCAGTAGATGTTCCCGTGGGTGGTGAGTCCTGTGTGATCGTCAACGATTGCCTCCCGGTGCTCGAGGCCATTGCTCACCTTATCCCCGCCCAGGCCCCCGGAGAGACGGACAGGATCGACCTCCGGCTCCCCGAGACCATTACCGAACAGCAACTCAATCGTGCGGCGGAGCTCTGGGCGACAGACCAACCGGTGGTAGATACCTGTGGCAAGACCATCGACCAAGCGACTCTGAAACTCATCGCGGCCCACGCGGTAAGCTGCACCCCCGTGGATAAACCTCTCCCCGAGATGCCCGCAGCCAATGTCACCGTCACGCGCACTATCATTGCGCCCATCCCTTGTCAAGGGGTCGTCCTCGGGTTCTATGATTCAGCTGGGAATCCAATCGGTAACACCTTCACCGTGAAGATCGACGTTACTACTGATGCCGATGTGATCGCTGTGGGAATCGACGAAGACCTTCCCGTTGGTTGGAAGGTGACCCCGCTCCAGAATGGCGGCTTCGTCTACAAACCCTCCAAGATTCAGTGGACATATCTCGGGCTCCTGCGGGCTGGGGAAACCCGTACCATTGTCTACGAGGTCGAGGTGCCACCTACCCTCCCCATTGAGTTACCACCCCCCGACGGTTGTGGGATCCACGATGTGAAGCAAATCGTTGGCGTCGCCGATATCGGACTCCCCTGCATCGAGGACCTCACGATCGCCGGTGATGACCAGGTAGAACTCACCAAGTGCCTTAACGTAATCGTCGCCATCTCACGCTGGGACGTAGAGCGAGACACCGTCGATCTCTCGCTCTCTGACCTCATAACCCTGCCCCAAGTGCAGCGGGCCATCGCCTTCTGGCTCGAAGAAGAAGAGGTCCCGTACACCTGTGGCGCGACAATTGACTACGAGACTTTGAAAGAGATCATCGCCCTATGGCTCACCGATACGCCGATTTGCGAAGTCTTGCCCTCAGTGATCCCGGAGGAATGCCAGGGTCGCTAGAGAGGGGGTGAGCACGGGCTGGTCTTCCGTGCCGACGGGGCGGGGTGACCCCCGCCCCGTCGGTTTTACCGAGAAAATCTGAGAGGGAGGTGTACCACCGATGCGAAGCACAGCTATTTTCTTAGGCTTGACCGTTTTGGGGGCCCTGAGCGCTGGTGCCGTGACGACGCTCCAGGTTTCCACTTTCACTCCATCTCCGGGAGAGACCATTTCCCTTTGGGCCTCTGAGGTCCCCCTGGGGGCGGAATTCCTCTGGGACCTGAACGGGGACGGTGTGGCTGACCGCATTACTACCTCGCCGCGCATTCAGTGGACCGTCCCACAAGGGGCTCATACGATCCGCCTAATCGTACAATATCAAGGAAAGGTCTTTGCCTCCATCGAGGCATTGATCGTGGCGGACCCCTACATCGCCTGCTGGCAAACGATCATCGCTTCGGACGGCTTTTTGGAGGTAACCGTAATTCTGCGGGCCAAGGCCAAACTCAGTGCACCAGGCCTGAGATTGAAGATCCCCGAAGGATGGGGGACGGAGGTTATCGAGATCAACAATTTCATTTACAAGACCAAGGGCGAGATCCAAGGCTTTTGGTCACGTGAGCTTTATCCCGGGGATGAGGTCAAGTTCCGCTATCGACTTCTTCCCTTCAGGAAGGGCCTCTCCTTTATCTTCTCTGGCGAAGCAAGTGCCGTTGTGAATGGCCGCTACTACACTGTCCCCATCGCGGGGATAATCGGTCCCTAGGGAAGCTCTCGGGACCTTTCCCAAAGAATATCGAAGAACTCCTGGAGAACTTCTCCTAGGGCGGGAACGTTTACAAGAGTTATCCCTGCCTCCACGTTCTTCACGAGGGAGTAATATGACCAGTTGGCGGAAGAGACGATAAGATCCTTTTCATCTACAACCAGTAGCTTCGCATGCAAAGTGGAACCCGGGGAATCGAAGCGCACTTGGACCCCATGGAGGAGAAGGTAGGTCGCCACCTCTCGCGTTTCACTCACGAAGTTAGTATCTGTATATTCCTCCCCACCTTCCAACAGCACACGCACCCTTGCCCCACGCGCAACGGCGCCGACGAGCTCCGAGAGGAGCTCATTGGAGGGACTCATCGGATATTGGGGATAGTATCGGAGCTTATAGAGCATGAGGCCCACCTGCGCCTCGGCATCGGCCAGAAGCTCCTGGGCCAGCACGAGATGGGACAACTCCCCCTCCGGAAGATCCGGCACGGGGACGAGAGCAGGGATCTTCGGCCTCCCCAAGGCCGTTTCCACATCGAGACGGCCTTCCCAAACGAGTTCGAAAAATTCCCAAAAGGCCCGGGCGACGCTCCGCGAGCGTACGAGGAGGTCGACCTGGACGCTTCCGAAGAGGCCGTTATAGGTCCAAGGACTAGAGCCGAGCAACACGAACTCCCTATCGATAAGGAGGAGCTTAGCATGGAGAGTCACCTCGGGATTGTCCCAGCGGACCTCGACTCCCCTCTCCACAAGGTATGCGAAGGCCGCCTCTGCCTCCGGCGCGGGTTGTTTCCCGCGCTCGAGGAGAACCCTCACCGAAACACCTCGTGTCCCCACGGTTGCCAGAGCCGTTGTCAACTCATTCGCGGGGCTATCCCAAGAATAGCGGCGGCAGTCGGAGAGCATCACGAGGACCTCCTCACGGGCGCCCTGGATCACCCGCAATGCCCACTGGAAGTAGCGCGGGTCCTCAGGAGTGGTTAGTATCGGAGTAACTTCTACGATCTCTCCTAAGGCGCAGACGCACGAGAACAGATACAAAATAGCGAGAATACGCATCTCTCGATATGATTTTGTGACTAAGGAGGTTTTATGGCAAGGGAACTGAATCCAAATGAACTGAGACGCACCTGTGATCCGGCGAAGTTCCCTTTTACCACTACCCAGGAACTCGAGCCTCTCGAGGAGATCGTGGGGCAGAGGAGAGCCCTGGAAGCCCTTGAGGTGGGGCTCAACATAAAGGATCCCCTGAACCGTTACAATGTCTACGTCTCTGGCGAGCCGGGATTGGGCAAGACCTCCACTGTGATCCGATACTTGCAGGAGCTCTCCTCCTCCCAAAGGACACCTCCCGACATCGTTTACGTTTACAATTTCCAGGAGCCTCATCATCCACGCTACCTGCTCCTCCCCCGGGGGAGGGGACGGGAGTTCCAACGCGACATGGAACGCTGCATCGAGTTCGTAAAGCGGGAGCTCCCCAAGGCTTTGGAATCGGAAGAGTTCAAGGCCCGGGCCAAGGCGGAACGGGAACGTTTCTCCCGGATGCGCGAGGAGGCGTTTGAGGAGCTCGAGGCAAAGGCCAAAGCCCTGGGCTTCGCTATCCAGCGCACTCCCTTGGGGATCAACACGATTCCTCTGAAGTCCGACGGAACCCCGTACTCCCAGGAGGAGTACGAGAATCTCCCCGAGGAGGAAAAGGGGGAGATCCTCAAACGCCAAGAGGAGCTCCAGGAGGCGATCCGGGAGCTGTTCAAACGGCTCGGAGCCCTCGAGGAAGAGTGGCAAGCCGCCAAACGTGAGCTCACGAAGAAGGCGGCAGAATTCTTGATCGAGCCCCAGTTCGCACAACTCAAAACAAAATACGCGGGCAACGGTCGCGTGATTGAGTACCTGGAGGAAGTCCAGCGGGACATTCTTGAGAACGTGGAGGCCCTGCAAGCGGCAAATAAGCAGCCCCCTATCCCCCTCCCCCAGCAACAAGACCAATACCAGAAGTACCGAGTAAACGTGATCGTAGATCACTCCCGCACCGGAGGCGCCCCAGTGGTGGTTGAGGAGAACGCTACCTATACAAACCTTTTCGGCACCATCGAGCGTCGTGTTCAGTTCGGCATCATGACCACTGACTTCACCCAGATCCGGGCCGGGGCGCTCCACCGCGCCAACGGTGGATACCTCGTGCTCTCGGCCCTGAACCTTCTGCGGAGTCCCTTAAGCTGGGAGGCCCTCAAGATCGCCTTGCGTACAGGGAAGATCAGGATCGAGGATCCCGCCCAGATGTTGGGAATTGCTCCCACCGAAGGCCTACGTCCCGAGCCTGTCCCATTGGACCTGAAGGTGATTCTCATCGGGCCCCCTTGGCTTTACTACCTCCTGCGGTTCTACGATGAGGACTTTAGGAAACTCTTCACCATCCGTTCCGACTTCGATACCGAAATGCCCTGGGACGAACGGGCGGAAGAGGCAATCGCCCGATTCGTGCGCGCGAGGACGGAAGAGGACAACGGAATCCTCCCCTTCTCCCCTTCGGGGGTGGCGAAGCTGGTGGAGTACGCTTCGGAGCTCGCAGGCGACCAGCGGAAGATATCTACCCGCTTCGCGGAACTCTCAGCCCTGATCAAGGAGGCGAGCTTCTGGGCCCGCAAAGTCGGTGCCCGGTCGGTTGAAGCGCAGCACGTGAAGACCGCTATTGAGAAGGGTCGGTTCCGCCACTCGCTCGTCGCCGAGAAGATTCGCGAGCTCATCGCCCGGGGGAAGCTCCTCGTGGACGTCACCGGGGAGCGGGTGGGCCAAGTGAACGGCCTCGCGGTGACTGACCTCGGCGACTTCGCCTTCGGGCGACCCACGCGCATCACCGCCAACGTGTTCACAGGGAAGGACGGCGTGGTGAACATCGAACGCGAGGCCGAGCTCTCGGGGAAAACCCACACCAAAGGGATCATGATCCTGAAGGGATACCTCGGGGACCGGTTCGCTCGGAAGCGTCCGCTGTCGCTCTCGGCTTCCATCACGTTCGAGCAGTCTTACACCATGATCGATGGGGATTCGGCTTCCGTGGCCGAGCTCCTCGCGCTGCTCTCAGCCCTCTCCGACGTCCCAGTCAAGCAGGGGATCGCCGTCACCGGCTCGGTGGACCAAAAGGGGCGACTGCAGCCGGTGGGGGGCGTAAACGAGAAGATCGAGGGACACTTCCGTGTGTGCGAGGTCTTGGGACTTGACGGTGTCCAGGGGGTTATCATCCCCACGGGCAACGTGGACAACCTCATGCTCCCTGAGGACATTGTCGAGGCCGTCAGGGAGGGGAAGTTCCACATCTGGGCCGCGGAGACGGTGGAGGAAGTGGTGGAGCTGGCCATGGGGGTGCCCGCGGGGACCCCGGACGAGAGCGGTGAGTACCCCGAGGGTACGGTCTACCACCTGGTCCAGAAACGCCTTGAGGAGATCCATCGGAACCTCAAGGAGGAAGCGCCCGAAGAAGAGGGGGAGGCCGCTGCGGGAAGCTGAGAACTTCCGAGTTATTGGGAAGGAGGGCGGATGAAGTGCGGTGCCGCTGCGGCAATTCTGGGCGTTTTGCTAGTGGCCCAGCTAGGATTCGCCCAATGGGGTGGACTGGCCGCTTATCCGGGTGGGTACCTTTTCATGAGCTACAAAATCATCACCCCTGAGGGCGAATACACCTACACCCTGGAGCTTACTCCCAAAGAGGGTGAGACCTATACCGTACGAACAGAAGTTGTGGGCGACACCACCCTAGAAGAGCTCGGTGACATCGGTCTTTTCTTCACGTGGCAACCTTCCGTCTGGTTCGCCCAAGCGTGTTGGCTCCCGTATTATTTTATGATACTCAGCATGGGGGGTCCGCTGGAGCCCAATCACACCTACGTCCTCTTCGGCGGCATTTCTTTTGTGACGGATGATTACGTAACCATCTCCGGAGTCAGAGCGATCCAAGGGATTTTAACTCTGCCCGACAACCCGGACGAGCGGGTTGTGTTGGCCATTGCCCCAGATCCCGCGGTACCCTATCCGGTCCTCATCCGCCAGGAACAGCGGGAAGGAGAGGCCTGGGTCCCCAGATACGAAATGGTTCTCCTCGAGTACGTGCATCGCTGAGGGGGATCCCTTACCCCAACAACCGATAAGGAAGAGAGGGACATCATCCCGTCCTATCGGGATACCGTGACATGGGGGAGGGGAGCATGATCGCGCCTTCCGTGAGGCACATTAGGATTAACGATGGACTCGATGAACATCCTGAAGAAGCCCGGTTCCCGGGGCACCATAACTGATAACTATTGGTGGAGATGAGCGGACTCGAACCGCCGACCTCCGCGTTGCGAACGCGGCGCTCTCCCAACTGAGCTACATCCCCACCTAAATGGCGGTGCAGGGAGTCGAACCCTGAACCTCGCGGTTATGAGCCGCGCGCTCTGACCACTTGAGCTACACCGCCAAGAGGGTGGTTGCGGGGGCGGGATTCGAACCCGCGACCTCCGGGTTATGAGCCCGGCGAGCTTCCTGGCTGCTCCACCCCGCTTCTGCCGAGGGCGGGATTCGAACC
>MTNJ01000038.1 GCA_002011425.1 Candidatus Acetothermia bacterium JdFR-48
GGGGAGCCTGTTCTAGTTGCTAGTGGCGGGCGAGACCTGAACCGTGGAGAAAATCTCCGACTACTCCGGTAAAGCGCTTCCAATCAATTATCAGAGCACAGATCATCCAGATGAGACCAGCGTAGGCAGCTGGTCGGGCGTAGAAGTACGCGACGATGAAGGGAACGAAGACCCAGGGAAACGCAACCCCCATGGTGAGTGCCTTGAATTGGAGGAATTCTCTGCTCTGATAAGCCCAGAAGGAGATGAGGACACCGAGTGCCAGATAGGGAACCCCGACCCACGCTGGGACCAGGCCCACAGCCACCAAATACACTGTGGAAGCGAGCACCATGAGCATGTCGAACTGGAACTCATGCTCGCCGATCCAAGAAGGGGGCTTTTCGTAACGACGGGCCAAACGGCCGTCCAACATGTCGGTAGTCCAACCGAGGAGAAGGAGCGCGATCACCTGCGATAGGGCCTCCGGCCCCAGGGGGACCATCCCTAGGATCGCCGCCGCGATCAACCCCCGCGCGGCCGTAAGCCAGTCCGGGAGTTTTTCCCTACGCATAGTCTCTCTGTCATTATACTAACCTCCCCAACGCAATGCCTCGTCTCGGGGGGAAAACTCCAGTTTCGTCCCAGGAAAAGCCGGCACCTCGAGCGAGACCCGGATCTCCCGTAGACTTACCTCGAGGCCGAGGCGGAGGCACCCTGCGAAGCTCCGCACGAAGGAGGCCTGCCCCTGCACCAGTTTCCCCATGACGAAATCATATTCCCCGGCGAGGATCACACGGTACTCCGGGGAGAGCCTCCACGAGATATACGCGGTAGCGCGTTTGGGAAAGAGGGGAAACGGGGAGACCCTGAGCCCCCACCGAAGTGAAAGGTCTCCGGATGAGACCGCGCCTTTGACGATGAGATCTTGGAAAGAGAGGGCGGGAGAAAACCTAATACCACCCTGTACCCGTAGGTTCCATGCATCCCCTTTGAGCGAAAGACCCCCTTTCAACTCATGGAATTGTAGGGGATATGGTTCGAAGCTCAGAGAAAAGGAGAGATTGGGTTCTTTTGCCGAAAGACTCCACCGTCCCTGCAGCGCGCGGGCTTCGATGAGGTCCCAGGAGATGGTAAGGATCTGAGCCATCCCCCCTTTCGCGCCACTGAAGGTGAGGGAGGCTCGCGACTGCGGCGGGAGCTTGTCGAAGCCGAAGGGAGAGCTCCCTACACCCCCGCGGCCGTTGTAATCGAGCTTGATCCCACCTAGGGAGACGGAGGGATCGAAACTCAGACGATAGCGCGATGTGTGGGCCTCGCCGAAGTAGAGGTCGAGCCGTGCTCCCAGTGGGAGGGTCACCGAGAGCGGGCCCCACACCTCGTCCCGCCGGAGCGAGAGAACCCCGCCGAACCGGTACGCCTCTCCTCCCCCTTGACGGTATCGGCCGCCGGAGAGGCCCAGCGAAGCTTGGACCGTGGGGAGGGAGAAGGAACGGCCGAGGGAGACTTCGGGGGCCTTTTCATAGGTCCCGTCCTTCCGCTCAATCCGCGCCCACGACGTCTTCCAGGTCCAAGCGGAGAGAGTCCCGGAGAAATTCGCCCGGACCAGCCCCTCGGCGAGGGAAAAACCTCCCCTCCAGGTTCCCCAAGCCCACTCGCCCCGGCCCGCGAAGCGCAGTGCCTGCTGGGAAACGGTGAGCTGGCCTTCCTCCCAGAAGAGGGAAAGTTCGGGGATCAGGCGGATTCCCCGGGGGTAAAGGGTGACGCCCAGAGCGCCCCACAACGTCTCCTCCACCAGTGTGAAGGGGAAGGCCCACTTCAGGTAAAGATCTCCCCCGGAAAAGCCGATCCTGGGGAAAAGGGCTGGGCCCTCATCGCTGAGGCGGGACACGTAGAACGGCAGCCACCACACCGTGATCCCGAACGAGGAGAGGTAGAGGTCCCGGGCGAAGAGCCATTGATCGGGGATATACACGATTTTCTCGGCGCGCACGGCATAGGGCGCGCCCCCGAGGCAGGGACAGGTGGTGAAAGAAACGGCCTCCGCCACCAGACGTTCTATCTCTCCCCCTTCAAGCTCCGCCCACACCTCATCGGCTTCGAAGACCAATGTCTCGTCCTTCTCCGGACCGCGAAAGCGCGATTCTCCCGAGAGGGACCGTGCATGAAAGGAACGCGCCTTTCCCTTGGGATCGAACACCACCTCCAGGGACCCCGCGGAGAAGGAGATATCCCCGCCGGAGAGTTCCACACCCTCCGCCGTGATCTCCCAGAAGTCCCGCTCCCGCCCCCGGACCTTCTCCGCCTTCAGCACATATCCCTCGAAGTCGATCGTAGCGTTCACGGCGGCGAAGGCACGCTCCCCGAGCGAGAACTCCGCCGACCCTGCTTTCAAGGAGAAGGGCAAGGGGGCCGCGGCAAGGCCCAGGGGGAACAATGCTAGGAGAAAGACGAGAAATTTTCGGCCATCCAACCGCCAGAGGAGGAGAAGTCCCAAAGCCAGGAAGGGGACCGCCGGAAGCCAAGCTCCCCATGCGGGAGGGATCAATCCCTGACGGGCCATGGTCTTGGTCCAGAGGAACAGCGCCTGGGCGGCCCCGGCGAGCAGGAACCCCGCCGCGGCCCCGGCGACGCGGCCCTTCTTGCCCAAGACCATCCCCACTGGTGCCCCGAAGAGCGCGAACAGAAAAGAACTCGCCGCCACGGCGATCTTCGCGTGGTACTCGACGAGCAGGCCCCGCGGGTCCACCCCGGCCCGCTCCATGGCCTCGACCCGCGCACGAAGTTCCCGCAATGACATCTGTGCCGGCGTCTTCCCCCCCAGGATCAGGCGTTCGATATCGGCTCCCACCTCGAGACGCAGGCGCTCGAACCCGTCTATCCTCACGAGGCGGCCCTCGGGGTCGAAATGCAGGATCCGGCCTCCACGGAGCTCGAGCTCCCCCGCCGCGAATCCCCCCTCGTCCGCCGTGATCACAGCGGGGAAGTCACCGGTGGGGGGGACCACCCTCCCCGCCACGTCGTAGACCACGATCCCCTGGGCCTTTCCCCCGGCGTAGCGATGGACGTAGTAGAGGTTTCCCCTCGGCCCACGGAAGAAAACCTCTTCCTGGGGCGATACGGCCCTTCCCCCGAGCACCAGGCTCATATACTCGCGCCGATAGAGCTCCTCCGTGCGTGGGACGACGTATTCGGAAAGGAGAAAAGAGAGGGCGCTCATGAGCAGTCCGAAAAGGATGAGCGGGCGGGAAAGTCGCCTTAGGGAGTACCCCACCGCCTGAAACGCGAGAAGCTCCCGCGCCGCCGCCATTCGCCCCAGGGCCCAGAAGATGGCGAGGAGCACCCCGCCGGGGATGGCCAGGGTGAGGAGGCTCGGGAGCTTCAGCCCGAGGAGTCTGAACAGCTCCCCGGCCCCTGCACCCCGTGAGAGGACCACGTCCGAGAGGTAGATCACGACCTGGAGGGCGATGAAGGCGAGGAACGCTAGCAGCGCCACCCCGAACGGAGGAAGGAGCTCCCGCACCATGTAACGATCGATCCGCCGGAACACGGAGCGATCATACCTTCCGCGAAAGCTCACTTTCCAGGATAATCTTCCCATGTCGCGAATACTATGTGCGGCGATCGTCGTTTCCGTCGCCGGATTCGGGGGCCTTGCGGAAGGGCCCATCGAGGGCATGAACGTCGCGGCCTGGTGGCACAGCCTCTACGGGACCCCCCAGGCCAAGGAATCCTTGGCGGACCTCAAGGCTATCGGGGCCGAGTGGATCGCCATCGTGGTCACCTGTTACCAGGAAAGCCTCGATTCACCGGTGATTCGATGTTTGGAGGAGACGCGCACCCCGGCCCTTGATGAGGTCCGGGAGCTGATCCGGGCGGCGAAATCGCTGAGATTCAAGGTGCTCCTGAAACCCCATCTAGACATCGACGACGGCACCTGGCGCAGGTTCATCGATTTCGGCGCCGATGAAGAAGCCTGGAAAGACTGGTTCGTCGCCTACGGGGCCTTCCTTCTGAGGTACGCGGTGCTCGCCCAGGAAGAAAAGGTCGAGATGTTCTGCATCGGGGTGGAACTCGGGGGGACGGTGAAGCGGGCGCGGGAATGGCGAAAGGTGATCCGCGCGGTGAGGGCGACCTATTCCGGGCCCCTCATATATGCGGCCAGTTGGGACGGCGAAATCTGGGACGTCCCCTTCTGGCAAGAACTTGACTACATCGGCATCGACGCTTACTACCCCCTCTCGGGCAAGTTCGCCCCTACCCTCGAGGAACTCGTCGCCGCGTGGAAAGGGCCGCTGCGCTCGATCGAATGCCTGGCGAGACGGGTGGAAAAGCCCGTGATCTTCACCGAGATCGGGTACCGGAGCCTAGATGGAGCACTCCGGGAACCGTGGAACTGGCCGTCGCCGGGGGAACCGGATCCCGAGGAACAGGCCCTCGGCTACCGCGCGTTCTTCGAGGCGGTGTGGGGGAAATACCCGTGGTTCGCGGGCGCCTTCTTCTGGCATTGGGAAGTGGACCCGGCGGCCGGGGGGCCGGGGGACACCGGCTACACCCCCCAGCACAAGCCCGCCGAAGAGATCCTGCGCGTCTACTTCCGTGACTGAACTGGGCGGCACGGGGGGCAAAATCCCGGGACCAAGGGGCCATGAAAAAAACGGGCCGGTATCTACCGGCCCCGCCTTGGTGGGTGGTGCAGGACTTGAACCTGCGACCTCACGCACGTCAAGCGTGCGCTCTCCCAACTGAGCTAACCACCCAACATCCCTGCGAAAGGCGGCGCCCGGATTCGAACCGGGGAATAAGGGATTTGCAGTCCCTCGCCTTAACCGCTTGGCTACGCCGCCATCGTAATGATTTTATACCCCATCCTCCTTCGAGGTCAATCGCTTGACCTTCCCCCCGGGCGTGCGGAGGACACGCCGGAACCCGCTTCCCTCGCAAGTGTGGTGTATGCCTCTTCGGAGGTAATCTCGATGAAAGGGAGACCGGCGCTTTCCTTCGATCACCGAGGTCCATCCCCGATCCATTATCTCCTCAAGGAGGCGCTCAAGGAACTGATCGAGAGCGGCGTCCCCCAGCCCCACGAACGTGGCCCCATGAAACGGTAACCCGAGGAGGCTTTCCACATCGGCCGCGTGACCGCCCGCCGGCACTGGGGGACCCCGGGCCCAGGGGAAAAGCCCGTTCGTGGCAGAGCCCGAGATCCGCCGAGGGCGTCTTTGGCCCATGAGCTTCACCGGGGACATGCGCAAGCGAGGGGTACGGGTGGAGGCACGTTCACTGGAGGCGGTGCGAGACGAGAAGAGCGCGCCGTCTCAAGACAGATCCCGTTGAGGAATTCGTGGTGATACAGCGGCTGCGCTTGGTGGACGGCGGGGCCTTGGCACCGGCGATCTCATTCTTGCAACGAAAACTCCGTCCTGGACTTGAGGAACTCGATTTCACCTGCCGCTCCCCTCTACCAGACCCCGCAGGAAAAGTACGGGCTGTCGCTCAGCCGAACGGGGCTCCTTTGAAGCAAAAATTTTTTCCGTGGTCCCCAATGGAATCCCCGTGTGGTACCGGACTATCGGGCCCCCTCTTACGAGGAAGCCCGGGGGCGTTCAAGCCATCCTGCGCAAGGCCGGATACTTTCCACTTGCCCCCGCGACACTCTCATCGGTCTCCAGAAGCCCCCGCCGCCTGGCATATGCCAGACCTTCCGGATCCGCTCGTGCCTAGGTCTCCAATCTGGGCGAATACATGGGCTCCACCATGACCATCATCTCTCCTTCCGTAGGGACATAAGGGGTTCATCCTCCGGTGCGTTCCGGTGAGAGCTCATCACACTCAAGCATCTTTGATAGAAAGCTTGGAGGAAGAATGTCGCCGTTGCGAGGCTCCAACGCCCCCTGCGGGGATAGGCCCCCGCCCCTCACTCCGCCACACCCGCCCAGCACGCCCTCGGGAACCTCGTCCATGTGGCCGTCCTCTGTGGGAAACTCCATTCACGTAAGGCTAGAAGGTCCGGAGGAATCGGTGAACTGTCCGAAAAAGACCATGATTACAGGAAATTCATACCACCATGAATGCCTCTGAGCTCATCTCTTGGACCACGGGAGGCTACCTCGGGCCGCCCCGCCCGGGAAGCCACAGGAAGGGTGACAGAGAAACAAAAGCCCCCAAAGAACAGGGTTGCGAACAGAGCGGCCAGCCCCCACCGCTGGGCGATGAAGCCTCCGATCAGCGGTCCCCACATTCCCCCCACCGACCACATCCACAACGCGAACAATGTCTGCCCGGTGGCCCAACTCCTTCGCGGCACAAGCTCCGCGATCAAGGTAAAGGCCCCGGTGGCGAAGGGGGCCCACGCCAACGGCGCAAGGAGCGAGTACCCCATGAAAAGTTCCCCTGAATTGGTCGCCAATGAGATGAGCAAGAACAACCCCACATAAACCCCAGCTGCTTAGAGGAGCAGCGGTTTCCTGCTACCACGCCAGTCCGACCACCTCCCCACCTTGAGGAAAACCGGGATCTCCAACAAGGCCGGGATCGCCTAGACCAACCCGATCAGGACCGAAGAAGTTCCCACCTCTTTCAGTCGCACCGGGAAGAACTGTGAAGAGGCGTTCAAGGCCAGAATCAATGGCAAAGAGGAAAGAAGGAGCCATAAGACCCGCCGATTCCGGAAGAGATCCAGGGTGAGGCTCAAGCCCCGTCGGCCCCCGGGTTCCGGGCTCGGCTCATCCGACTCGTGGATGCTCAAGATCACCAAGGTTGCGGCGCAAAGTAGCGCCCCGGACAAGTAAAACGCTGCCGTAGTTCCGAATTCACGCACCAACACCCCGGCCAAAGCTACTCCAACGGCCCAATCCACTGACCCCCAGACGGCGAATTTCGAGTAGGTGGCCCCGCGCGCCTCTGCCCGAGCCCCCTTGAACAGGCTCGTCACGATCAGCCTTTCCATTATCGGGGGAAGCAGGGCTCGCCCCGCCCCCAATGCCAAAAATTCGGTGAACGAGGAAAGCGTGGGCAACACGAACACGGACACCATCCACACCGTCAGCGCTTGGACGAGGAAAAGGTTGGTCCGCCCCCACAGGTCCGCAAGACCCCTCCATAGTATCCCGCTCACGGGCTGCACCGCCACCGGCACCGTGGAGACCACCCCTACCTGGGCCAGGCTTAGACCTCGCTCCACCAAGTACACCGGGAAGAAAACGAAAAACGCCCCTGACGAGGCCAACTATAGAAAGCGAAAGACTCGTATCCACATCAGAAATTTCCGGGAAACCACTTGTTGCCGGGGATGATCAACATACAGATCCTCCAGATGCTGGTGGGGCAATAAGTGGCGACGGTGCATGGGGTGCCGCGCCCTCCATCCGAACCACCCGCGCTTGCAACGATCCGTTTTTTCTGGAGAGGCTCTCCGCCGGTCCACTTCCGGCCCCAGCGGTTTAACGTGGAGGGGCTTTTCCAAAGCCCGTTTCTCCCCTAACAGGAGATGAACAGCCGCCGGGCGCCAGCCCAGCAGGCGTTGGCGCTGCAGGTCCCTTCGTTCTCCGTCTCCAAGCCCCTCCCCACAGTCGGCACGTATTCTACCGTCCCCCAGTTCCTGGAAATTGGGTAGAAATCCGGCGTTCGGGGTCCCGCGCTTGGGTGTCCGGTCGTGGATCTCGGGGGAGTGTCCGTGGACCGATGCCCATTTTGGAGTTTTTCTCATCGTTTGGGCGAAGGCCAAGATATGGGGAAGCATGAACTCGAATGTGCGGACGACGCCATCCCGGCGGGAAGCGCGCTCCATCCAATCACCCCGCTGTACCACCTACTGCTTACCATTTCCTTCATCGAAGCCCTGAAAACACTCATGGCCTCGGCGCGACGATTCTTTTCGTCGAAACTCCTCCACCGCCGGTCCGTCAAAAGTAGGGCGTAGGCGATATCAATATCCCCCTGTAGGGGCGAGGGGGGACGTCCTTCACCCCCACCGTCTTCACCCTCCCCACGCACAAAGCGGCCCCCTGACATATCAGGTCGGAGTTCCCTGTGTTCCTTGTGGGCTGAGGTTATCCGGAACACGGGATCGACGTCCTCTTTTGCCCCACGGTCGCAACCCCTCTCGGTGACCAAGAGCAGCATCCCCGCGGCCGGGGCCTCGGAGACGGGAGCCACATCTGGGTCGACCCAAGGGACACGCGCCCGAGGATGGGCAGCTTCTGAGGGGATCGTGATCGGGGGACCTTTCACAGGCGGCCGGCCCTCCACCGGTAGTGATCGAGGACCTCGAAGCTCCACGGTACTCCATCTCTTTTCTGTTCAACTCGCGGAAAAATTCTTATATTCTGGACTTCGAACTTCCCCGGCTGATGTAGGGCCCTTCGAGATGAAGGCCGAGGATTCGCGCTCCTTTCAAGCGGCAGGGTCACGCCCCCATGTTCTCACGAGCTCGTCGGGTGAGCGGTAACGGCAGTGGAGACGAACGCTGTGATCCCATATCGGGGGAGGATCTTCACCAGGGGAGAGGGAGTTCAAGTTCGCCGGTGTTCATGCGGAGGCCTCCGTAGCCGGGGATATGGACGTCGATGAGCCCGGAGACGACGATGGCGTCTCCCCGTATCCTCGCCGTGCCGACTCCTCCGCTCCCGGACCCTCTCCGTCCTCCGTATCCAGGTTGGCAAGCCAGATCGCCCCCCGGGGGATATGGAGTCCCCACTTGGTGAGGACGAACTTTCCCGTGCCTCCGCGACCCCTATCACGAAACTGGCCTGTCCTATAATCCCCACGGACTTTACAGGCTGTCGGGGAGGCCTTATGGATATCAAAAAGTTAGTTGAGAAATACAAAGGTGAGAACTACGAGCTCCACCGCAAGTACCTGAATCCCTTCTTCGTGAAGGTCCTCGGGATCATCGGGTTCGACGTCGTCTACGTACGGGGGGAGGGCCCCTGGCTTTACGATGTGGACGGGAACCGCTATCTCGACTTCCTGAGCGGTTATGGAGTCTTCAGCCTGGGGAGAAATCACCCGGTGGTCAAGGCCGCCCTCGTGGAGGTCCTGGAGATGGACCGGCCCAATCTCGTGCAGATGGACTGCCCCCTCCTCGCGGGGATCCTCGCCGAGAGGCTGGTGCAGGTGGCACAACGGAGCTTCCCCGGGTTGGACGCCGTTTTCTTCACTAACTCCGGCACCGAGGCGGTGGAGGGAGCGCTGAAGTTCGCCCGGGCCGCCACCGGCAAGCCCCGGTTCCTCCATCTGGAACACTCCTTCCACGGCCTCACCCTGGGATCCCTCTCGGTGAACGGCGACGCCTACTTCCGGGAGGGGTTCGGGGAGCTCTTGCCCGGCACCGCCATCCCCATGAACGACCTCGACGCCCTGGAACGGGAACTGAAGCGCGGCGATGTGGCCTGCTTCATCGCCGAGCCCATCCAGGGGAAGGGGGTCTACGTCCCGGACGACGATTTCCTCCCCGGGGCCCAGAGGCTCTGCCACAAGTACGGGGCCCTATTCATCCTGGACGAAGTCCAGACGGGATTCGGCCGCACGGGGAAGTTCTTCTGCGGCGAGCACTGGGGGCTTTCTCCGGACATTGTCACCGTGGCCAAGGCCCTGAGCGGAGGGTACGCGCCGGTGGGGGCGGTCATCACCCGGCGGAAGATCCACCGGAAGGTTTTTCGAAGCCTCGAGCGGGCGGTGGTGCACTCCAATACCTTCGGAATGAACGAGCTCGCCATGGCCGCGGGGATCGCGACCCTGGAGGCGATCGAGGAGGAAGGGCTGGTGGAGCGGGCGGCGGAGCTGGGCGAGCGGTTCATGGGGGGGCTGAAACGGCTCCGAGAGAAACACCAGATGGTGACTGATGTGCGGGGCAAGGGCCTGATGCTCGGGATTGAGTTCGGCCCGCCGCGTTCCCTGAAGCTCAAGGCCGGTTGGAAGAGCGTGGAGGCGGTGAAGCGGGGGCTATTCGCCCAGCTCATCGTCATGGGACTCATGAGGGAATTCCGCCTTCTCACCCAGGTCTCGGCCCATGGCGTGAACATCATCAAATTCCTCCCACCACTGGTGGTAGGGGAGGCGGAGATCGATTACGCCCTTGAGGCGCTGGACGGGGTCCTCTCCGCGGCCCACCACTTCCCCGGGGGAATCTGGGGACTGGCCAAGGACTTGGTGAAGGGGGCCCTGGGAGCTTGAGGTGTTTCCGGAAGCCCTGACGGACGCCATGGCTATCTCTGGATCCGGGCTGTTCACTTCTGACAGCGGGAGCAGAAGTAGGTGCCACGGCCCCCGAGCTCGATCCGTTGAACGGAGGCCCCGCAGCGAGGACACGGCTCCCCCGCACGCTGGTACACCTGCAATAGTTCCTGAAACTCCCCCGGGGCGCCCGCAGCGTCCCGGTAATCCGAGAAGGTGGTCCCCCGATGTTCGAGGGCTCTCTTCAGAATTGTGGGGATAGCTCTCACAAGGCGTTGGACCTCTTCCGGTCGGAGGGAATTCGCGGGGCGCCGGGGGTCAATCCCAGCGGCGAATAGGATCTCCGCCACGTAGATGTTCCCGATCCCGGCGATCTTCCTCTGGTCCAGGAGCCAGAGCTTTATCGGCCGGCGGCTCTGTCGCAGGGCCGCGGGAAGCCAGGAGAGGTCCCCCAACGGTTCGGGGCCGAGTTCTAAATCCAGTGCTTCCATGTACTCGGCCGTGGCGAGGCGGCGGCGGTCGAGGAAGGACAGGACCCAACCCTCCAGCCGGAATACCGCCCGCGCCCCCTCCGCTGGTTCTTCGCCCAGGACGAGCTGCCCCGTCATCCGCAGGTGAAAGACAAGGAAGCCTCGATCAAGGGCGAAGACGATGTATTTCCCCCGCCGCCATACCCCCTCGACCCGTCGGGGGAGGCGGAGCCCCGTGAGGCACCGTCGCAACTTGGGGTCCGTTACCTCCACATCGAGGAGTTGCTTTCCCTTCAGGACCTTCAGGCCCCGGACGATAGTCTCAACTTCGGGAAGCTCGGGCAGCGTGTACCTCCTCGTACACCTCCAACGTCTTCTTGGCCGCGGCCTCGGTGGAGAGCTCCCGAGCCCGCCGCAGCGCCCCCTCGTGCAGCCTCTCGCGCAGGGCCCCGTCCTCCAGCACTTCGAGCATCGCCTCGGCGAAGCACACGGGATCTTCGGGGGCGAAGACGCCGCTCTCCCCATCCTCCACGATCTCCGTGACCCCCATCTCCCCCAACGCCACCACCGGGAGCCCCGCGGCCATGGCCTCGATCACGACCAACCCCAACGTCTCCGTCTTCGACGCGAAGGCAAAGAGGTCGGCGTCACGGTAGTAATCGATGAGCCGCTTCTCGCGGACGTACCCCGGGAGGAAGACTCTCCCTTCGAGCCCCAACCGCTCCCGTTCCTCCATGATCTCCTGCACCAGTGGACCTCCGCCCACCATGACGAGGACGAGGTCCTCCCGCCGCCGCGCCGCCTCGGCGAAGGCATGCAGTAGGAAGAGGAGGTTCTTCTCCCGGGCGATCCGACCCACGTAGAGTGCGACCTTCGTCTCAGGGGGGAGGCCGAGGTCCTCCCGGAGGTCGTACTCCTTAACCCCCTCGTACAGGCGGAGGTTCACCCCGAATGGGTAGCGGTAAATCGGCTTCCGCACCCCGTAACGGAGGAGCTCCTCCTCCACGGCCCTGGATTCCACCGTGACGGCATCGCAGCGATTGCAGAACGCGGCGGAGAGTGCTTCGGCGAGCTTTTTGGGCGGCCGCAACGGCGGAGGGAGATAGTGCCGGTAGGCGACGTAGAGGGTGTGGTAAGTATGGACATGGGGAATGCGGTAGACCCGCGCGACCCAGAGGGCCAACGTCCCCAGGGAGAACTCGGTGTGCGAGTGGACAATCTCCAGCCGTCGCAGGATCCGCCACGCCCGCGCCGGGAGCCCGAATGCCACCCGGTGTTCGCGCTGAAAGATGAAAGGGACCGCGGGGAACCGAATGACGTTGGGCTTGTCGCGGTGCCGTCGGTGGACCCGGGGGCAGAAGACGTAGACCTCGTGTCCCAGCCGCTCGAGCTCCTCGGCCAGGTTGTGAACCGTGGTGGCGACGCCGTTCACCTGTGGGATGTAGGTGTCACTGAAGAGACCGACTTTCATCGTCGGAAGATCACCTCACCGCCGAGGAAGCTCATCTCTACCCGAATCTCTTCCAGCGGCGTCGTCCGGGGGTCGGCCGAGAGTACCACGAGATCCGCCCGCTTCCCCGGCGCGAGCTCCCCCAGTTCCCCCTCCGCGAAGAGTGAGAAGGCCGCGCCTACGGTGTAGGCCTCGATCGCGTCCTCCAGGGAGACCCGCTGCACCTCGTGGGGGGGAGAGACCGCTCCCGAAAGCCCATACAAGGGACCCATGGGCATCCCGTCCGACCCGAAGGCGAGCGGGATCCCGTGTTTCAGGACGAGGGCGTGGGGATCGATGCGGGAATCACGTTCCGCCCCGAGCCTCATCTCGTAGAGCTTCCCCGGCCCGGACCAATTGACGACGAAGTTCGGCTGCATGCTGGCCACGAGCCCCAACTCCTCCATCCTCTCGAGATGTTCTTCGGTCGGAAGCTCAAGGTGCTCGATACGGTGTCGATCATATCGGGAGATACCGGCGAGCTTCGCCGCCCGGAGGACCGCGGCGATGGCCCGGTCCCCGATGGCGTGGACCGCCACTTGGAGCTCGGCGTGGGATGCCTTCCTCCACGCCCTTGCCAGACTTTCTATGTCCAGGAGGACCGTTCCCCGGCTCTCCTGATCTCGGTAGGGGAGGGAGAGGGCGGCGGTGTGGGCGCCGATGGAACCGTCGACGTAGGCCTTCACCCCGACGACGCGCAGAAGTTCCCCCCCGAAGCCGCGTCGCAACCCGAGCGCTCTCGCCTCCCCCAGGTGCTCCAGTGGGATGTAGAGGAAAACCCGCGTCTTGAGTTTCCCCTCTTCCAATGCGTGGAGGTAAGCCCGCACGTATTCCGGTTTCCCCGACATCTCCGCCGCTGCGGTGACCCCGATTTCGGCGGCGTGGCGCGAGGCCGCGGCGATGGCCTCCACCAGGGTCGTCCGATCGGGAAGGATCGCCTCGAGGAGTTCCCAGGCCGCCTCCTCCCGTAGGTGGCCGAGACCTCGGTCCACGAGCTCTCCCTCGGGGAGGGAGCAGCGGGCGAGGGCCAGGGTGTTGCACACCACCAGGTGTCCGTCCACGCGCACGGCACAACAGGGCTGCCGGGGGACGGCCCGGTCGAGGTCGAGCCTCTCCAGGAGGCGCCGTTCGGGCCAGCGTGACTCGTCCCAGCCCTGGGCCACGACCCATGCCCCTTGACGTTCCTGTGCGGCCTGCCGTAGCCGCGCGAGAGCTTCGTCCAGGCTCATAGCGTCGGAGAGGTCCACATAGAAGGTCCGTTCCAGTCCCACGCGCACGAAATGGGTGTGAGCATCTATGAACCCCGGCAGGATCGCCTTTCCCTCCAGGCTCAGGACGTCCGTTCCGGGGCCGATCAATCCTTGTAGTTCCGAAAAATTCCCCACCGCTCGGATCACACCGCAGTGGACGGCCAACGCGTCCGCCCCCGGCGCGGTGGGAAACGTGGCCCCACGTATGATCAGATCAACTTGCATCGGCCCGATTATAGCTCTCCCCGGATTCCTTCCCTGCAGGAGAAACACATACGTGCTAGGATTGGGACGTGGAAACAAAAGTCCTCGAGCCGACGACCGAAGGGCTCCGGACGGCCGGCGAGATCATCCGGGACCGGGGACTCGTCGCCTTCCCCACCGAGACCGTGTATGGCCTCGGGGCCAACGCCCTTTCGGCAGAGGCGGTGGTCCGGATCTTCGAGGCCAAGGGGAGGCCGCGGTTTGACCCGGTGATCGTTCACGTGGCGTCCGCCGAGGAGGCCGAGGTCCTCTGGAACGAGGTCCCGCCCCTCGCGCGAAAGCTCATGGAACGCTTCTGGCCCGGGCCCCTCACCATCGTTCTCCCCAAGCGCGACATCGTTCCTGACATCGTCACTGCGGGGCTCCCCACGGTGGCGATCCGCATGCCGGATCATCCGGTGGCACTGGGGCTCATTCGCGCGTCGAAGCGGCCCATCGCCGCGCCCTCTGCCAACCGTTTTGGGAAAACGAGCCCCACCCACCACGAGCACGTACTCGAAGAGCTCGGGGGGAGGATCGAGGCGGTGCTCGCTTGCGGACCGACACCAGTGGGGATTGAATCCACGGTTATCTCGCTGGTGGAAGACCCGCCGCGGGTTCTGCGCCCCGGGGGGACGCCCCTGGAACTCCTGCGTGAAGTGGTGGGAAAGCTCCGGGCCGATCCCCCGATGATCCGGGGTGGCCCGGCGCCCTCCCCTGGGACGATGCGGCGTCACTACATGCCCCGCACCCCCCTCTTCCTCCTGGAACCCGGGCTCCCGGAGGACGGTTGGGAAGAACTCCCCCGGGAGCGGTGTGGATACCTCGGTTTCACCGCGATCAAACGCGGCTTCCGCTACGGGGAAGTTCTCTCGGCGCGGGGCGACCTGCGGGAGGCGGCGGCCCAGTTCTTCGCCGTGCTGCGAAAACTTGATTCCATGGACTTTTCAGCCATTGTGGCCGAGCCTGTGCCGGAAGAGGGGCTCGGGGTGGCGATCATGGATCGCCTCAAGCGAGCTTCTCAGGGAGTAGCTCGGTTGAATGAACACTCGGTGTGGATAAAGCGGCTCTGAAGGAGGGGAAGATGGGGAAGCTGGAGGGAAAGCGCATCGCGGTGTTAGTGGCCGACCTCTACCAGGAATTGGAGTTTTGGTATCCGTATCTGCGGCTCCTCGAGGAGGGGGCCGAGGCGGTGGCCGTGGGGCCGGAGCGGAAGATCTACAGGAGCAAGCTCGGCTATCCGGCCAAGGCGGCCCTGGCGGCCGAGGAGGCGAAGGTCGAGGAGTTCGACGCGGTGGTGATCCCCGGGGGTTATGCCCCAGATTACCTCCGTCGGAAGCACGAGCTCGTGGAGTTCGTGCGCGGGATGACCGAGGCGGGGAAGGTGGTGGCCGCCATCTGCCACGGCGGGTGGATGCTGTGCTCGGCCCGGGTGGTGGAAGGAAAGCGCGTCACGAGCTTCCTCGCCATCCGGGACGACCTCGAGAACGCCGGGGCCACCTGGGTAGACGAGCCTGTGGTGCGAGACGGGAACATCATCACTTCGAGGGTGCCGGACGACCTCCCCGCCTTCCTCCGGGAAATCATCTCCGCCCTCTCCGAAGGTCCATGACATATTTGTGCGGGCCGGGCCCTTCTGCCTCGAGGCGTGTGGTTGTATAATTTTTTGAAAGGAGGTGTATAAAATGAGAAGGTTATCCCTGTTGTTGCTTTTTGCAGGATTCTTCGCAGGCCTTGTTGTGGCACAAGAACTCGAACTTATCACCATAAAGGCGTACGTGATCGGTCCTGGACCTATGGGCATTAAGAAGGCCGAGAATCTCGTACTCGCTGCCGAGCAGCTCAACAGGATCCTGGAGATCTCCGGTGCCAAGGTGCGAGTCAAGGTAGAAGTGGAGTTCTCAGAGCTCAAATGGGGGCCGTTTGCCGAAAAGTTCTATCTCGACTTCCGAGCTGGCAAAGCACCGGACATCGTCACCTTGAGAGAGACGGCCGATTTGGCAGAGGGAGGATACATCGTCCCTCTGGACGACCACGTCAAAGAATTCTGGGATCTCAACTACTATGATTTCTATTCCAACCTCTGGGAGGGGGCCACGTGGAAGGGGAAGATCTGGGGCATTCCCCACGATATCTCCCCGACCGGAATCTGGTACCGTAAGGATGTGCTCCGGAAACTGGGCTACACAGATGCAGAGATAGCCGAGTTGCTCCCAGAGGACGGGAACACCGCCCTCGAGGTAGTGGGTAGGTTGGCCAAGGAGGCGGTGGAAGCGGGGCTCGTGGAGTACGGAATTCTCCACCGACCGAGCAAAGGCCCGGGTTTCTATGCGGCCCTCTTGGCGTTCGGGGCTGAATGCTACGACCCAGAACAGGCCAGGCTGGTCCTCGACAAACCCGCCCTGCTCGATTTCTACCGGTGGCATGAGGAGATGGTCGAACAGGGCGTCATCCCCCCCGAACCCCCGCCTTGGTCGACCATCCACGCGACCTTCGTCGAGGGGAAGACCTTCACGACGTGGGCCAGCCACGTCGGCACGCCGGCTGAATGGAAGGCCAAGTATGGGCTCACCGACGAGGTATTGGACAAGGACCTCGGTTTCCTCCCCTTCCCGCCCACCGAGAAGGCCAGGGCAGCCGGAGTGGGCCCTGTATCGGTACACGACTTTCCCCTCTACTTCGTCACCACCCAGTCGACGCATCCGGAGATCGCCAAGCTAATCATCATGTTCGCCACGTCCCCACAGGCCTGCGCTATCCACTCGGCCTTCTCCCTCAGGCCGCCGTATAGGGCCTCCGCCCTGTATCATCCCTTGATCAAGGACAACTCATACATTCAGCGAACCGCACCCTCGGCCAAGACGGTGAGACCAGTTCCCATACACCCCAGGTTCTGGGACTATATGAGCCGTGCCTTCGAGGCGTTGAAGGGGGTCGAGGCGGGGATTATCACGCCCGAGCAGGCTCTGACGGACCTCGAGGCCTGGTTCCTGGCGGAGGTACCCGACGGTGAGGTGATCGAGGAGTGAAGGACGTGCTTTCGGGGGGCCGGGTTAGCACCGGCCCCCCTTTCGCTTATGAAGCATCCTTTTAGGGGTAAAGCAGCTGCCCTGAGCGGATTTTTGGGGCCGAGTATCGGCCTCATTTTCTTCTTCTACTTCATTCCCGTGATCCTCACGTTCTTAATCGCTTTTACCAATATGGGAAGAACGCTCAGGTGGGAATTCATCGGGCTCCAAAATTTCGCCCGCCTATTCGGGATAGGGGCCAGGGATCCCCTCGTGCCCAAAGTCCTTCTCAACACCTTGCTTTACACCGCGGGAGCGCTTCCGGTGACGATCATCGGGGGTCTCCTGGTCTCCATCCTCTCCATGAGGATGCATCCCAAGGCCGGCCTCTTTTTCCGCACGCTCTTCTTCGTCCCCAGGGCACTACCACCGGTCGTATGGGGGTTTCTCTGGGCCTGGTCATTTGAAGGGACAAGATATGGACTGTTCAACGCGATACGGACCGCACTGGGGCTCCCGATCATACACTGGTTTATCCGGCACCCGATGTTGATAGTCATTCTGGCCAATGGATTTCTGGGCGTTTCTCTGGCAATGCTCGTCTTCAGCTCCGCAATAGCCACGATACCGAAGGATTACACCAGGGCCGCGGAGATAGATGGGGCGACAGAATGGCAGGTGGTGAGGTACGTCATCATTCCCTTGCTCAAGTGGCCCATTTTGACCATGACCGCGTGGCATCTCATGTCCTTCCTCAATTCCTACGTGTACATCATGCTGATCACCGGCGGCGGTCCATATTACGCTACGGAGGTATGGAGCCTTTATGCGTACCACGCAGCGTTCAACAGCTACAGATACGGTTACGGTGCTTCGCTTATTTCTCTACTGGTCATCGTCAACGTGGTCCTATTGTTTGTAGTGGTGAGAGCATTCGGCATGAGAAGGATGCTGACGAAGGGGAAGATCGAGTTATGAGGACTTACCGGGGGCTTATGCGGTACCTCGAGGGAGCGGTCCCCTACATCTTGATGGCCATCGTTTCGGCCCCTTTCCTGACGATGTACATCGGTTTCTTNCTCAGGGCGTTCGGCGAAGGGGCCGTTTTAGGAATCCTCCCCCGGAAATGGGGTTTCTCTAATTTCCAGTTCCTGTGGAAGCCCATAGCATGGGGGCTGGGGCAAACTACCATGTGGACGGCCTTGGGGAATACGATCCTGTTCGCCGTTACCTCGGGGATCGTGGTCACCGTGATCTGCATGCTGGCCGGTTATGCCCTTTCCAGGGTGGAGTTCCGGGGGAGAAATTTCTACCTGGTCCTACAGCTAGTTCTCCATGCAGTTCCTGGCCAAATCCTTTTGATCGCCGTATTTTTCCTCCTGCTGTACGTAGGTCTTCTGCATCGCATTCCCGGCGTGGCCTTGGCACGGGCTTCGCTCGAAATCCCGTTGGGGATCTGGATGGCGAAGGGATTTTTCGATGGAATCCCCTGGGACGTGGAACGGTCTGCCATGGTCGATGGTTGCACTCGCTTTCAGGTTTGGTACAAGATATTCCTCCCCTTGGTCAAGCCAGGAATAGCCGCGGTTTTCATCTGGGGCTTTCTATTCGCGTGGCATGATTTCATATACGTCTACACCCTCCTTCCGGGGACAATAAAGGTGATGTCCACTTTGATCCAAAGCCTTCTCGCCACAGAGGTTATCGACTACGGATATCTGGCCGCTCTCTCGCTGATCTACGCTGTGCCTCCTCTCGCCCTGTTCGTCTTCCTCCAGCGGGCCCTCCTCAAGGTACCCGTCTTCGGGGGGAAAGGGATAGGATGAGGGTGACTCTCAAGGAGCTGAGCAAGTACTTCGGGGACGTCAGGGCCGTGGACAATCTCAGCCTCGACATACAAGACAAGGAGTTCGTAGCTCTGCTCGGGCCCTCGGGATGTGGCAAGACCACCACCCTCCTCACCATTGCGGGATTCTACAAGCCCACCAGTGGATCGGTACTTTTCGACGGGCGGGTCGTCGACCACCTCGCTCCCCGGGAGAGGAACATCGGGATGGTGTTCCAGTCTTATGCCCTTTATCCCCACTTGAACGCCCTCGATAACATCGCCTTTCCCCTGAAGCTCAAAGGCCTCGCAAAAAGGCTGCGAGAGGAAAGGGTCAAGAAGGTCGCTACATTGCTCCAGATCGAGGATCTCCTTCACCGAAGGCCGGCGGAGCTATCGGGGGGCCAACAGCAGCGAGTNGCTTTGGCCAGGGCCCTCGTCAAAGAACCGGATCTTCTGCTCCTCGATGAGCCCCTTTCCAACCTCGACGCCAAGTTGCGAATAGCCATGCGCGCTGAGCTCAAACGTCTTCAAAAGGACCTTGGGATTACCACGATATTCGTAACCCACGATCAGATCGAGGCGATGACCATGGCCGACAGAATAGCGGTATTGGATAAGGGAAGGCTTCAACAGGTCGGATCGCCGGAAGAGCTTTATAGATATCCCGCGAACACCTTCGTCGCAGGTTTCATCGGGACACCGCCCATGAACTTGCTCGAAGCTTACCTAGTGGTGCAGGAGGGAAAACCCATGATCATGGCGAAGCACTTTGGGTTCCCTCTACCCGCGGAGATCATCCGGGACCTTCCCCACGGGGGGGAGAGACGGGAAGTGCTTTTCGGAATACGTCCCGAGGACATCCGGCTTGGCCACGGTGAGATTCGGGGAGAGGTATATGTAGTGGAGCCGCTGGGAAGGGATGTACTGATCACGCTAAAAATGGGGGAGGAGATTATCAAAGTGCTCGCCCCAGCGGACCTGAAGCTCCAGACCGGGGAGATAGCCAAACTTTCGTTCCCACCCGAAAAGATCCATCTCTTCGACAATGAGACCGGGGAATCTCTTTTGAGGAGGAACCCGAGGTGAAGATAAGAGGGATCGGCATCAATTTACATCCGGATCGCGTGCAGGGGGAAATGTCACGGCTTAGGGAGGAACTATGTTTCTTTCAAGAGGTCGGCTATGAATATGTAGAGATCCCGGTCGATGCGGTGGATGTGGTATACCGAGGGGAGCTTCTTCCCACCAGGATGACGCGGTTGAAGGCCGTGCTCAAGGAGTTCGATTTGAAGTACACAGTGCACGCACCCCTGGCCTTGGACCTTCGGGAACAGGAAGATCTGACACTGCAGAGAGATCTCTTCAAATCATCTCTCGATTTCACAGCTGACATCGGGGCTGAGATCTTCGTATACCATTACGGAAGGAAGAGTCAGAATCCCGAATTGGAAGGAAAAGTCTGCGAGGAAATGGTGAAGGCCGCAATGTATGCCGCCCAACGGGGTATTCAGATATGTGTGGAGAACATAGAGATCGATCCCGTCCACAATGTGGTAGAGTTCGTCCGGGAAGTAAACCTGGAAAACGTGGGGATCACGTTCGATATCGGCCACGCCTATTTGGCAGCCAAGAGGTTCGCCTTTGATTTTTTTGCCGCCGTAAGGTCAGTTCACCCCTATGTCCGGCACATTCATCTGAGCGATAATTTCGGCCGATTCGAGGAGGCCAGGCTTGTAGGCTATGAACAGTACAAATCGATCCCCTACCGCAAGCTGGTGGCCTTGGGCAAGGGCGATTTGCACCTACCTCCGGGGTGGGGAGAAGTCCCTATAAAAGAAGCCCTGGCGATCTTGGACAGTTATGAAGGCGTAATCGTTTTGGAATATTACAACCAACGCTACCGGGACGAAGCCGAAGAAATTCTACGCCGGGCGAGAGCCCTGGTCTCGTACAAAGAAAGTTTTGTCAAGAAAGAAAATCCCTCATCTACTGAGAATCGAACGCTCTAAAATTGCCGGTCTCGTGTCTCATGCGGGGAAACCGAGGTCTTTTGGCCTAGGAGGGTCTTGCTCGGCAGGGCACGCATACCGCGCCGTTCTTGGCGCTGTCAGGGGCCATGCCCGGTCCATTGAACAAGCGGCAACGACGACGGAAGAGGGTGGATGAGCGGGGTGCGTCGGAGAGCGAGCCCTAGATAAGGTCGGACAAATTTCGCGGGAAATACTCAGGGGGCAGATATAGGTTCAGGAATCGGATGCACACGGTGATCGGAGAACTCGCGTATGAAAGCCATCCTCGTGTATTGGAATCCAGGTGAGATGGGGCCTGAAGGGACATCAAGACCTCTTGTGTGACACCCGTTTTTTTTCAATCGACGAACAGGGGGACGATGTGAAATTCCTCCACATCTACGAGACCCAGGTCGGTGAGTTTCAATTTGGGGATCACGGGAAGGGCAAGGAAGGAGAGAGCCATGAAGGGATCGGGGAGGGTGCAGCCCAGACTCCGTGCCGCCCGTTTCAGTTCCTCCCCACGCCGGACGACCTCCTCCAGTGCCAGGTCGGACATGAGCCCGGCTATGGGGAGGGGAAGCTCCGCCAGGACTTCCCCCTCCACCACTGCGACTTGGCCGCCCCCCAGACGGACCAAGGCATCAACCGCGAGGCGCATATCCCCGTCGTCCGCCCCCACGATCACCACGTTGTGGGAATCGTGGGCCACCGTGGACGCGAGCGCCCCCCTCTTCAGGCCGAAGCCGCGGACGAACCCGAGCCCAACGTTCCCCGTCCCACGGTGCCGCTCCACCACCGCGAGCTTCAGGATGTCCCGCTCGGCGTCGGCCACCACCTCCCCGGAGGAGATCTTGGGTTCGACGATGAGCGCCTCGGTCACCACCTGGCCCGGGACGACCCCGATGGCCCGGACCCTCCCCAAGCGGGCCGGGATCGAGAAGGAGAGTGTTTCCACGTCGACATTCACCGTGGTCCTCGTTCCCTCCATCCCCATCTCGGGGAGCTCCACGACGCACCGTCCTCCCTCGGCCACTAACTCCCCCGCGACGTAGACCCGCTCCACCTCCACCCCCTCAAGGTCGGACAGGACGAGGATGTCGGCGCGGAAGCCGGGGGCCAGGGCCCCGAGGTCTCGGAAGCCGAAGGCCCGGGCGGCGTGGACCGTGGCCGCGGCGATCGCCGCAACCGGATCGGCACCCCCGGCAATGGCCTTGCGGAGGATGTCGTCCATGTGGCCCTCGGAGAGGAGGGTCTCAGGGTGGCGATCGTCCGTACAGAAGTGAACGAAGGGCGCCGTTCGCGCCGAGAGGATGGGGAGCAGGGCGGAGAGGTTCCGGGCAGTGGTTCCCTCGCGGACGAGCAGGTGCATCCCGGCGCTGAGCTTCTCCCGGGCCTCCTGGAGGGTCGTACACTCGTGCTCGGTGCGGGGGCCGGCGAGGACATAGGCCCACAGCCCAGGACCGCGGAGCCCGGGGGCGTGGCCGTCGACGGGCCGCCCCGCCGCAGTGGCAAGCTTCGACCAGACCTCGTGATCGCGGGACAACACCCCGGGATAGTTCATCATCTCCCCGAGCCCCAGCACCCGCTCCCATGAGAGGATTTTCTCGATGTCAGCTGCTGAGAGGGTGGCCCCGGAGTTCTCCAGGGGGCTCGCCGGGACGCAGGAGGGAGCCATGAAGTAAACGCGTAGGGGTAACTCGTCCGTCGCCCGGAGCATATATCGGAGCCCCTCGAGCCCGAGCACGTTCGCGATCTCGTGGGGATCGGCGATCACGCAGGTCGTCCCGTGGGGGAGTATAGCCCGGGCGAACTCCGTCGGGGAGAGCTGGGAGCTCTCGATGTGCACATGGGCGTCGATGAAGCCGGGGACGAGGTATCTTCCCCCGAGGTCCACCACCTGGTGAGCCGCTCCCGCGCCGAAGCCGACGATGTATCCACCGGCCACGGCCAGTTCTCCCCGACGGACCTCTCCTAAGAAGACGTCCACGATGAGGGCGTTCACGAAGAGTAGATCCGCCGGCTCCTCGCCCACCGCTGCCTTGAAGACCCTTTCACCGATCATATCCCCCAAGAATAAGGTGGGGCGAGAAAGATCTCAGCCGCGACGATCGACCCGCTCAAGGGCCCAGAACACGAGCTCCTTGAACCGGCGAAGGTCCAGGTCCAGTGCCACGTCCACGTTGGGGGACCTCCCCGACACCCGGTAGAGGTCCACCACCGTGGCGCCCCGGGTGTGTTCCCCGCAGAGCTCCACTTCCACGTACAGGGGCTCCGTCACGAGGACCGCGGGGTCGATCACGGCGGCCACGGCTAAGGGATCGTGGAGCGGCGCTCCCCCAATCCCCAGGAGCCGCTCGTTGGCCGTGGCGTAGAACCGCAAGAGCCTCGCAAACGTCCGCCTTACCGGCCCGCCACGGGCGAGCCCCTCGATCTCCTCGGGGGTGAGCAAGGCCCGATTGGTAACATCTAAGCCCACCATGGTAATGGGGATCCCTGAGGTGAAGACGATCCGCGCCGCCTCGGGGTCCACGTAGATGTTGAATTCCGCCGCCGGCGTCGCGTTCGCTTCCCGGGCGGCACCCCCCATGAGGACGATCCGCTCGATTCGTTCCGCGATGTCCGGGGCGAGGCGTAGGGCCAGCGCCACGTTGGTGAGGGGACCGGTGGGAATAAGGGTGACCGGCTCGGGGCTACTGCGGATCGTGCAAATGAGGAATTCCACCGCGTGTTTCTCCCTCGGCCCGAACGCCGGTTCCGGGAGTTCGGCCCCGTCCAGGCCTGTCTCCCCATGAACCTCCGGAGCGGTGACGAGTTCGCAGATAAGGGGACGTTCCGCCCCACACGCCACCGGCACCTCCTCCCCGATCAAGGCCAGAACCCGCAGGGCGTTACGGGTGGTCTTGTCCACCGTCTGGTTCCCCGCCACGGTGGTGATCCCGAGGAGATCGAGCTCCTCGGCGGCGCAGGCGAGGACGATCGCCAACGCGTCGTCATGTCCTGGATCACAATCCAAAATCACCTTCTTCTTGACGACCATTTACGCTATGTTACAGGGAGACGGCCTACTCGGAAAAAGCGGCGATGGAGGAGGACAGTGCGGACGGAGACAGCGGACGTGCTCGTGATCGGGGCGGGGATCGCCGGGCTCTCCTGTGCCCTGCGCCTCGCTCGGGATCGAGAGCGGGAAATCGTTGTGATCACCCGGGAGACAGACCCCGTCGAGGGCGCTACCCGTTACGCCCAGGGAGGGATCGCAGCCCTAGGTCCCGGCGACTCCGTAGAACTCTTCGTGAAGGACATCCTGGGTGCTGGGGCGGGGCTCAGCCTACGACGGGCGGCGGAAATCGTGGCCCATGAGGGACCAGACCTGGTACGGAAGGTCCTGATCGAGGAGGCTCAAGTCCCCTTCGACCGCACGCCCGCAGGAGAGCTTGACTACACCCGCGAGGGAGGACATTCCGTCCCTCGGATCCTCCACGTAGGCGACAGGACAGGAGTGGCCATTATCCAGGCATTGCACGCCTTGCTGGAAAAGTTCCCCAACGTGAAGGTGGTGACCCGGGCTACGGCGGTGGACCTCATCACCTTCCCCCACCACGCCCGTGACCCTCTTACCGTCTATGATCCCATCACCTGTCACGGAGCCTATGTCCTGGACCGGGGGACCGGGGAAGTGCACCGGTATTTGGCCGGGGCTACGGTGCTCGCCACCGGGGGCTTAGGCCAGATCTACCGCTACACCACCAACCCCTCTGGGGCGCGAGGGGACGGCCTGGCCATGGCTCACCGTGCCGGGGCCCGGGTGATCAACGTCGAGTACATCCAGTTCCACCCCACCACCCTTGCCGTCCCGGGCGGCGAAAATTTCCTCATCTCGGAGGCAGTGAGGGGGGAAGGGGGGAAGCTCATCACCCCCGACGGTCGCCGCTTCATGGAGGAGTACGACCCCGGTTGGGGGGACCTCGCTCCCCGGGACGTAGTCGCCCGGGCCATCCACCGGGAGATGACGCTCCACGGCTACCCTCACGTGCTGCTCGACGTATCGGGGGTCAAGAACTTCCCAGAGCGTTTCCCCACCATCTACCGGAAGTGCCGTGAGGCCGGGATAGATGTGCCACGGGAGCCGATCCCGGTGGTGCCAGCGGCTCACTACTCCTGCGGCGGAGTATGGACCGACGAGTGGGGTCGGACCACGATCAGGAACTTGTACGCGGTGGGAGAGGTAGCCTGTACCGGCCTACACGGGGCGAACCGGTTGGCCAGCACTTCACTCCTCGAGGGCCTCGTGTTTGGCGATCGGGCCGCCCGAGACATCGCGCGCACTAATCCCCGGCCGATTTCGGCCAAAGAGGTTCCACCTTGGGAGTTCCCCAGCGACGGCATCCCGGCGGATCCGGCTCTCATCCACCGCGATTGGCGTTCCATTCAGTACACCATGTGGTACTACGTGGGGTTATCCCGAGACGCCCACCGTTTGGCCCGGGCGATCCGGGACCTTAGGCACCTGTGGGAGGATATCGTAGACTTCTATCGCCGGGCCCGGCTGGATGACGCACTCTTGGGCCTGCGGAACGGAGTCCAGGCGGCCCTGATAGTGGCCGAGGCGGCGTGGCATAATCGCACCTCCCGGGGCGTACATTTCCGCGAAGACTTCCCTTGAATTTCAACTACCCGCGGACATTCCGTAGAGCGCTATGTGAACGTGTGGGAGCCGGGAAGCATCGAATATACACGAGAAGCCGCGGTCTTCAGAAGGGTTTAAAGTGTTGGTTGTGTCAGATGCGATGGGGGAGGCCCTCGTCGATGACCATGAGGAGCTCGAGGTGCTTGCGTTCCCAATCGGAGGACCAGCGGAAGAGGTTCTTACATTCGGGTCAACGACCGTGTCGGCCCTCTCGGCGTAGAATGCCATGGCCTTCTCTTCGAAGCCCATGGCAGAATAGACCGCGACGGACATTTCTCGCTTGCTCCTCTCGGTGAGGACAGTATCAAGGATCCGTCCAGGTTTTCCGACGTCGGGAGTGCGGACCTCTCCCTTCGCCCAGTACTGGTAAAAGAGGTCGCCGAGAATCTTCATACGGCGTCCTTCTTCATCGACCAAAAGGGCCAAGGGTTTTTCACTGGGGGGAGATCGTCACGTCGTTCGCAGTTTTCTTGTAGAAAGTCTTGCCCCGCTGTTCCAGGAGAAACGCCCCTTTGAGGACATCTTCCAAGGTCTCGGCCATCTCTCCCCTTTGATCCGCTTTGGTTGAAATTGTAGCTACATCCCATCTCCTCGAAAAAGGCGCCGGAGATCCCGGCGCCTTCCATCCTCGAGTTCGAGGAAAAGCTCGGTCAGCCTAAGTCCTCGTAGTGCTCCGGAGCGGGCGGCTCCTCCCGTGGCAGAGACTCAACGTGGGGAACGGTATCACCGAAGCCGGGTTCTAAAGCCTGAGGATACTCCGGTTCCCGTACAGCCCTTGGGAGGAGGACATTTGGGATCTCCTCCATATTGATATAGTCGTCGGCCAGACGAATGAGCTCCACCGAGGTGGAGGCACGCCCAGGACCGATGATCGTTACTCGCACCCCCCGGCGGGAGAGAAAGGAGACCAAGGGGGCGAAGTCTGAGTCACCACTCACGAGAACAGCGTGGGAAATCTTCTCCGCGAGCAATACAGCTTCCAGGGTGAGCTCTACATCCATATTGGCCTTGAGGCCGCCATCCGGGTGCTCCCGAATGACTTTGGAGAGAACCCGGAAGCCCATGAAGGCAAGTGCGTCAATAAGCCGGATGCGTCGATCTTCATCACGCTTGTAAGGAACGAACGCAATAAGTTTTACCTCTTCTTTTGGCAGTTTGAAATAGTCCAAAACGTAATCTTTAAGCGCATCGTACCGCACCCCGAAACCCTGACGCTCGAAGGTCTCTTGGACGTTCTGCACGTCCACAAACACCGCCATCTTAACCATTTTCAAACCTCCTTTGAAAAAATATGTTAATGTAAATTTTCTGGCCGCTTCCCTCACCTCACGCTAATGGGCCCGCCTGGAGTCGAACCAGGGACCTCACGCTTATCAGGCGTGCGCTCTGACCACCTGAGCTACGGACCCAACTGCGCCCAAATATAGCCGTCCTGAAAAATCGGGTCAAGCTCCACCTCTTGGGCTTCCGGACATCCATTTGCCCCGGGAACCGCGAACTTGACAACGAAAATTTTTGACCGTTAATTGGGATCGTCATGGTTACCATCAAGGACATCGCCAAAGCCGCCGGGGTCTCGCCCTCCACCGTCTCGCGGGCACTCAACGATTCACCTCTTATCAGGGAAAGCACTAAAGAGAAAATCAAGCGGCTCGCGGCGGAACTGGGCTACGAACGAAACGAACTCGCCCGTAGCCTCGTCAAGGGAAAGAGCCGGGCCCTCGGGCTCATCGTACCGGACATCACCAACCCCTTCTTCGCCGAGATCGCCAAGGGAGTGGAGGAGGTGGCCCAGGCCCGGGGTTACGGCGTGATCCTGTGCGACACCGGCGACGATCCGAAAAAGGAGCGGGACTACGGCCTCCTCCTTCGCCGCAAGCGTGTAGACGGCCAAATCATCACCTCCGTATCCCTGGAAGACCCCTTCCTCCTCGAGCTCGAGCGGGAGAAAATTCCCTTCGTGCTAGTCTCCCGTATATCGCAGACGGTGGATGCTCCCTACGTGATCGTGAACGACCGGTTGGGGGCGCAGCTTGCCGTGGAACACCTGATCTCGCTCGGCCATACGAAAATCGCCTGCATCAGTGGTCCCAAGGGGACGGAACCGGGGCACGTGCGGGCCGAGGCCTATGAGGAAGTCCTCGCGGCACACGGGCTCCGGGTACCCCGCTCTTGGGTGAAGCACACGGAGTTCACGTGGGAGGGCGGGGAACGAGCAGCGCTAGACCTGCTCGGGCGTCGACAGCGTCCCACCGCGATCTTCGCCGCCAATGACCTCATCGCATTGGGGGTCCTCGTCGCAGCACACAAGCTAGGGACTGCGGTGCCCAGAGAACTCTCGGTGGTGGGATTCGATGATATCGCTTATGCGTCCCTCCCTCTGATCGAGCTCACGACCGTGGCCCAGCCTACCTACAGGATGGGATACCTCGCGGCCGAGTGGCTGATCGACGTACTCGAGGGAAGACGCCGGAAGCGGCTTAAAAAGGTTCTCAAGCCCCGGCTCGTCGTGCGTAAGACCACGGCTCCCCCCCCACCTTGACCTCGTCCGGGCCGTCTGCCTGCAGGGCTCCCCTCAATGGTTGAGGGCCCGTGCAACGAGATCGGCTACCTGACCAGGGGTGCGGGCCACAGGGACCCCGAAGGACTCGAGCGCCTTGGCCTTGGCCTCGGCCGTCCCCTCGCCCCCGGAGACGATCGCCCCCGCATGGCCCATACGCTTCCCGGGTGGGGCGGAGAACCCGGCGATGTAGGCAACCATCGGTTTCCCCAACTTCTCCGCCGCGAACCTCGCCGCTTCCTCCTCGGCCGTCCCCCCGATCTCCCCCACCAATACCACGAGCTCCGTATCGGGGTCGTTCGCGAACAGCTCGAGGATGTCCACAAACGAGCTCCCCACTATGGGGTCGCCACCTATCCCCACCACGGTGGATTGGCCGATCCCCGCCCGGGTGAGGTGGGCGGCGATCTCATAAGTAAGCGTCCCCGACCGGGAGACGATCCCCACCGGCCCCGACGCGAACACCTCCCCGGGCATGATCCCCACCTTGCATTTCCCCGGCGAGATCACCCCGGGGCAATTGGGCCCAATCAACCGCACCCCATAGAGGCGGAGGAGATGGTAGATGCGGAGCGTCTCGTGCACCGGGATCCCCTCGGTGATGGCCACGATCAGGGGGATCCGCGCGTCGGCCGCCTCCAGGATCGCGTCCGGGGCGAAGCGGGCGGGGACGAACACTACCGAGGCGTTTATCTCCGGGTGCTCCTCCATGGCCTCGTCCACGGCGTCGTAGACGGGGATGCCGTCGACCTCCTGGCCTCCCTTCCCCGGGGTCACCCCGGCCACGACAGCCGTGCCGTACTCCAACATCCTCTTCGTGTGGAAGGAGCCCTCGCTCCCGGTTATGCCCTGAACGAGAAGCCTCGTGCCCTCATCGACGAGAATCGCCACCCTATCCCTCCTTTGTCCGATTCGAAAATCTGTCCCCAAATCCTGATCTTAAACGCCTTGCAACGCCCTGGCCATCCAGTAGAGATCGAATATATGCCAATGCAGAATGAAAATCTGGTTGAAAAAATATGTGAAGAGACCACGCCGAGTCGCTCTACGCAGTCAAAAATTCAGCTCGACAAGTGATGGTGGGAAGGGTGAAATCCCACTATTTTCGTGCTCCCAGGTGAACCAGAACTTGTCGAAATGTGGATTTTCACGAACAACCAAGCGGGGCGTATCTGCAAAGGGTGAGTAACTCCCTGCCTTTGGGCTTCCCGGCCTTCGGGCGTTTTCTTTCGGCGGCGAAATGACTCTCTCAGCGCAACCGTGCCTCGGCGGGAGGCCCAAGGGGGGCGTGGAGTAGCTCTCTGATCCCATCCCCAGTCCAATGGAGAAACGCTCTCCGCGCGGCCGGAATCAGGATCTGCTGGATATATCCGTGACGTTGCCGTGAACCCTGGGGTCAACGCCGTCCGCCGCCCACTATGATTTTGTTTATTCAAATTGATTTTGTAAATACAGAGGGGGGGTAGAGACAACACAAACACAAGGAGGTATAAAGGATGTTCAAAAATATTGTTGATTGTAATAACGATTTCGACTTCTGGTCTGTTGGGGGGTTATTCGGCCACAACGAGCCCGTCAGCTGTAATTGACGTGTTGTCCAATACGAAGGTGCGATTTCAAGAACCATTGCTCAACTTACAGGAAGGCAAGGTTCAAAAGGCTCTCTTGCGTTTAAATTCCCCAGATGCTGCTGTCATAATAGCGCGGGCTAAACTTACAGGCCTGAGTTTCAAAGGGTTTGCCGATACATCCACCGATCCCTCCCCAGTTCCGAAAGGAATCTATCGTGTCCATTAAACTACAAAAGGTTTTGGAGCTGTAAAGATTATCCCGCTCGACGCTCTTGAGGAAGAGATCCTCCTCTTCAATGTACTTGAGGGCGGAGCGATCGATGGAGTGTCCGCTATGTATGTAGCCAAGGTAAAAAGATAGTACTCCTTCAAGTTTCAAATATTTCTGCACCTTATGTACTTGTTTTGGATAAACTTGATTAATTATTTAACATAGGCAGCATGGACCAGCTGGCCGAAGGAGAGGCCACCGTCCCCGGGGGGGATCTTTTCCTGCTGGATATAGCGAAGGCCGGCCTGTTCCACCTCGGCCTTGACGGCCGAGGCGATGGCATCGTTCACCGCCGCCCCGCCGGTGAGGCCGACCGCCCCGATCCCCTCCTGCCCCGCGGCCCGGATCGCAATATAGGTCAGGCCCCGTGCCAAGGCGGCCTGGGCCGTGGCCGCGAGGTCCGCGATCGATGCCCCCTCCCGCCGCAGTCGGAGGAGCTCCCGGAAGATCGCCACCGTGTCCAGGACCAATCGGCCTGCGCGCTCCTCTATCTTCGGGTCTATCGGAAAGGGCTTCCCCGTGGCGGCCGTGGCCTCCAATCTCATCGCCGGCTCCCCCTCGTAGGTACGTTCCCGACAGATCCCCAACCACGCAGCCACCGCGTCGAGGAACCTCCCCGCGCTCGTCGTCGTCGGACAGTTCAACCCCCGCTCGATTTGAAATTTCACGATCCAGAGTTCTTTCGATGACAGGCCGGATTCCTCGGGATTCAAGCCCGCCGCCATTAGGTAAACCGCCGCCATCCTCCCCGGCCGCAGGGTCGCCAGGTCCCCTCCCGGCATGGGGACGGGGGACAGGGACCCTACCCGTCGCCACTCCCCCTCCCGCCAGACGATCACCTCCCCACCCCAGGCCGCCCCGTCTGCCCCGTAGCCGTAGCCGTCGACAGCGATCCCCACGATTTCCCCGAACCCGTGCTCCCCCGCCAGCCCGGCCACGTGGGCCACGTGATGCTGCACCCGCACCACCCGCTCCCCTAGCTCTTCGGCGAGGCGAGCCGTGGGGAAGTCCGGATGGAGATCGCAGGCGACCGCCCGGGGAAGTGGCGCCCCGGTGATCCTGAGGAGGTGCTCGATCGCGTCCCGCAGGAAACCCTCCGTCTCCAGATGCTCCACGTTCCCGATGTGTTGGGAGAGAAAGATTTTTCCCCGGTGGTAGAGGGCGAGGGTCACGTTCAACTCCGCCCCCAGGGCTATCATGGGCTCCTCCCCCAGGTCCAGGGGGATGGGCTCGGGGGCCCAGCCCCGGGAGCGCCGCAGGAACACCGGCGCCCCCGCAGCGAACCGCACCACCGAGTCGTCGCAGCGGGCCACAATCCGCCGGTCGTGGAGTAGGAACCCATCGGCCACCCCGGCGAGTTCCGCGAGGATGTTCTCGTTTTCGACGAGCATGGGCCGGCCGGGGAAGTTGGCACTCGTCATCACCAGGGGGAAGTCGATCCGCTTGAAGAGGAGGTGATGGAGCCCGGAATAGGGGAGCATGACCCCCACTGTATGGAGCCCCGGGGCCACTGCGGGCGCGAGCCTCGCGTCGGCCTTCTTCGGTAGGACTACGATGGGGCGCCGCGGCGATCTCAATAGCTGCTCTTCCTCTGGCCCCACTTGGGCGAACTCCCTGACCAAGGGAAGCGGGGCCATGAGGGCGAAGGGCTGCCCACGGCGGGAGAGCCGCTGCCGCAGCTGCGTTACCGCGGCTTCATCCGTGGCATCGCAGGCGAGATGTGTCCCCCCAATCCCCTTGATGGCCACAATTTTTCCGGCCCCCAGGGCCTGTGCCGCACGTTCGATGGGGTCTCCCCCGAGCTCGCGGCCGTCCTCCATGTAGAAGAGCTTGGGCCCACATTTTTGGCAAGCGATGGTTTGAGCGTGGTAACGGCGGTCCAGTGGATCCCCGTACTCCCGCTGACAGGCGTCGCACATGGGGAAGTCACGCATTGAGGTGCGGGGACGGTCGTACGGCAGGGACTCTATCACCGTGAACCGCGGACCACAATCGGTGCAAGAGGTGGCCCAGTAGCCGGCGTAACGGCTCCCCGGGTCGTCGATGTCGGCGAGGCACCGCTCGCAGGTGGCGATATCCGGGGGGATCGTCCCCCCGCCCTCGCCCCCGACCGCCGATTTCAGGATCCGGAACTCCCGAGTCCCATCGGGGGCGACCTTCTCCACCGAGATCCGGTGAATTTCCGCCAATGGAGGGGCCTCGTCCCGCAGGGCACGGAGAAAGTCCTCTAGGACGTCGCGGGGGCCCTCGACCTCGATCTCCACCCCGGCGTCCCCCAGGTTCCGCACATACCCACCGAGGCCCCGCCGCACGGCGATGCGGTAGACGAAGGGGCGGAAGCCCACCCCCTGAACGGTCCCTGAGACGTGGATATGATACCGGACAATCACGCCGCGGGATTATATCCGTCCACCGGTTCCCTCCGTCTCGCCGGGGGACGGGCCGCGGGCCCACCGAAGGCTCACCCCAGCCCATTTCCGGGGCCCGACCGGGCGCCGAATTATCGCTATAATGGCCTCGTGCTCAGGATCGGATATGTTTTCTTGATCTCGGCGTTGGCCCTGCTGACGGGTTACGCGGTCTACTGGGCCGTCCGTCTCCTCTTCGGGATCGCGGGGATTCCCCTCTTCCTGAAGGTCGTGATCGCCCTAGCGCTTTTCGGACTCCTCCTCGTGATCCTGGGGCTCCTGCGGGAGCGTTTACGGGAAGGGAGGGAGGTATGAGATGATTGTCACCACGACCGAGGAGATCCCGGGCCACGAGATCATCGAGATCTTGGGACTCGTACGGGGGAACACCGTGCGGGCACGACATTTGGGACGGGACATCCTCGCCGGGCTCCGAAACGTTGTCGGCGGGGAAATTAAGGAGTACACCGAGATGCTTTCCAAGGCCCGCGAGGAGGCGCTCCAGCGGATGGTCGCTGAGGCCTCGGGGCTCGGGGCCGACGCTGTGGTCGGTGTGCGGTTTGCCACTTCTCAGACCATGGCCGGAGCGGCCGAGATCTTGGCTTACGGCACGGCCGTGAAGCTCGGGAAAAAGGGCTAACCCTCCCTCGCTCCACGCCGGGCCTGTAGAGTTCGGCCTTCCTCACGAGCACGCTGGGACCTCGAGTTGACGGAAACTCGCCTTATACGCTACCTTTGTGTGTGCGTTGGCTTTGGAGCATTGTTGGGGCAGTATTGGTGGGAGTGGCGGTAGGCCTTTACTTTCTCTATTCCACTACCCCGATCGAGCGGACCTTGAACCGGGGCGAATGGGTACACGTGCTCCTCGTGGGCGTGGATGAGGGTCGGGAAGGAGAACCTGAAGCGGACGCTATCGCGCTTCTCGGAATATCCCCGAATAAAGAGGGTTCCGTGCCCTACTTTTTCCTCTCCTTGCCCCCGGATCTCCTCGCCTACTATGAAGGTAGTTGGAGGTCGCTGAAAGAGATCTATCGCGACGAAGGCCTGAAGGCGTTGGAGGCAGTGGTGGAGGCCATCGGCGAAGTCGAAATTCATTATTATGTCATTCTGAACTTCCAAGGATTCAAGAAACTCGTCGATGCGATGGGCGGCGTCGAGCTCATGGTAGAGAGGCCGATAATCTACGAGGACCAATCCCAAGATCTCCACATCCGTATCGAGCCCGGAGAGCAACTCTTGAGTGGGGAGGAAGCCCTCAAATACGTGCGGTATCGTGGGAGCGAGAGCGAATACGACCGGATAGCCCGTCAACATAAGTTCTTGCTGGCCCTCGCCGAAAAGCTGCGCGAGAAGGGTCTCCGGGCCCTGCGGGGGCTCCTCGAGCTCGCCCTGAATCGAGTGGACACAAACTTGACTTTATGGGAGGGGCTATACCTCGCCCGGCGCCTGCGGGACCTCCCCCTCGCCAGGAACCTCTTCCGTGCCGTCCCGGGAAAGGCCTCCGGGGTAGAAGGTCTGCGCCCGGACTTCGTGGCCCTGCGAAAGCTCCTCACACACTGGGAGGAAGGGGAGCGTTTCTACACTCGGGAGGAGCTTCAAGTCGTGGTATTGAACGGGACTGGGGAACGCTTTCTCGCCCATCGGACACGGGCCCTCCTCACGGCACGGGGGGTCGAGGTGCTGCGTGTGGGGTGGGCCGATAAGACCGACTATCCGGAGACGACCATCGTCAACCTCTCGGGGGACGCGAACAAAGTGGTCGCCCTCAAGGACGCCCTCCTCCCGGGGATCCCCATCCGCGTGGTGGCGCCAGAGGACTTTTCCGTGGACAATCTCCCCACGCCTATCCCGGAAGGCACCGATCTCATCCTGATCTTGGGGAGGGGGTTCGTCCTTGGCGATTGAAGACTTAATCGAGAAGGCCGCGGCGATCTTGGAGGAGAAGAAGGCAGCGAAGTTGGTTCTCATGGATCTCTCCGATACCACTATTCCCACAAGCTATTTCCTCATCGCGAGCGGCGAGAACCCCTTACACGTCCAGGCCTTGGCCGAGGAGCTCTTGGAGAGGATGCCCCTGGCCCCCGAACACGAAGAAGGACTTCCCGAAGGACGTTGGATCCTCTTGGATTACGGAGATTTCGTCGTCCACATCTTCGACCGGGAAGCACGGACCTTCTACGACCTGGACGGCCTCTGGTCCGACAAGATCGTGAAGCGCGACTGGAGCCCCCACTCCCAAGCGGTATAATTCGGCCTTGTCCCCTTGTATGGGGCCACAGAAGAGGGTTATAATCTGTGCGGTCCCTGGTCTTTGAAAGGTGAATAGGGCGTCTGCTACGTAAGGATAGTAAGGGCGGACGGTGGATCCCTCGGCAGCCGGAGGCGATGAAGGGCGTGGCCAGCTGCGATAAGCCCCGGGGAGCCGCTGAGCAGGCGATGATCCGGGGA
>MTNJ01000008.1 GCA_002011425.1 Candidatus Acetothermia bacterium JdFR-48
TCGCCCGCGCCGGACCTCACTGAGGCTCGGGCGGGACCTCCACCACCCGCCGCTGCCACGATCCGCCCCATAGGAGCCCCAAAGCCACGATCCCCGAGATCACGTTCGATAGGGACATCCCCCACCAAACGCCCTTATCCCCCCATCCCAGGGGAAACGCAAAGAGGTAGCTCAGGGGGATCCGCAGGGCCCAGAGCCGCAGGATCCCCAGGGCCATGGTGGGCACGTTGTGCCCCGCGCCGCGGAAGATGGCCTGGGCGGAGAAGAAGGCCCCCAGGAAGGGCATCCCGGCGGCGAAGATGGCGATGAAGTCCGCCCCCACCGCGATCACGTCCTCCCGCCCCGGGATGAAGAGCGCCACCAGGGGCGTTCTCAATACCCAGAGGATCAGGGCTTCCATCGCCAGGAGTCCGAAGAGAAGGGAGAGTCCCTTCTTCACCAGTTCCCGTGCCCGCGCGAACCGCTCCGCCCCCAAGGCTTGCCCCACCATGGTGGTGAGGCCCACCGAGATACCCTCGGTGAGGATGAACAGGAGCCCCAGAACCCGGTCCCCGATTCCATAGCCGGCCAGGGCCGCCTCGGCGTCCGGGAGCCTCCCGATGACCCCCATGAGCACCACGAATCCGAAGGCCACGCTGGACTGTCCCACCGCGGCCGGCATCCCCACCCGCAGGGCCCGGAGGACGAACTTCGTGTCCGGGCGCATCTCGGGGAGGACGAGCCGCAGCCGTGTCCGGCCCGACAGGAGGATGAGGACGCTCGCCACGGAGGCCACCGCCTGGGAGATCAACGTGGCGTAGGCCGCCCCGGCGATTCCCATGCGCGGGAGCCCGCCCCATCCCAGGACGAAGAACGGGTCCAGGAGGATGTTGAGGAGCGTCCCGCCACCGTTCACGAGGAGCGGGGTGATGGTGTCCCCGGTGGCGGCCATGCCGAAGTAAAAGAGCCCCGGGATCAACATGAACGGGAGCCCCAGGAAGACGATGGAAATGTAGAGGTTCGCCGCCTCCGCCACCCCGCCCTCCTTGACGAGGAGCGAGAGGAGCCAGGGCGAGATCGCGAACCCCAAGGCCCCGAGGACCACCCCTGATATGAGGGCGATGGAGAAGAGCTGGTTGAAGGCACCGTTGGCCTCTGAGAAGCGTCCGGCGCCGATGTACTGGGAGACGAACGCGCTCACCGCCGCCCCGCCGAACCCTGACACGAACGAGATCAGGAACCACACCAACGGCCAGGAGACCTGTATCCCCGCCACGGCAGCGCCCGCCTCCTGGGCCGGAAGCCGACCGATCCAGAAGGCGTCCGCCAGGTTATAGAGGGTGAAGATGAGAGAGGAGAGGACCGCGGGCCCCCCGATCCTGATCATAGTCCGGAGGATCGGCCCCTCGAGGATCTCCTCCCTGGTGGGCGCCCTGAATTTCACGATCGCCACGGGCCCGGGGGCATCAGAACTCGAGCGAGTCGCCGGGAGAGGGGATCGTCGTCGCGATCCCGCGGGGTGCGAGCCCAGAGGCGAGGGCGGAGAGGGCGTGTTCTTCCCCGTGGACGAGCACCACCCGCCCGGCCTCGGCCCCCGAGATCCACCGCAGGAGCTCCTCCCGATCGGCGTGGGCGGAGAAGCCGTTGATGGTCCAGATCTGCGCCCGCACTGCCACCTCCTCGCCCAGGACCCGGACCCGCGTTGCCCCGTCCACGATGGCCCGGCCCAGCGTCCCCCGCGCTTGGTAGCCCACGAACACGACCCCGTCCTCCTCGCGCCAGAGGCGGTGACGCAGGTGGTGCACGATCCGGCCCCCGGTGCACATGCCGCTCCCGGCGATGATGATGTGCCCTCCGCCCACGTGGTTCAGGCGCTTCGAATCCTCGACAGAGCGGGTGACGGAGAGGGCGGGGAACCGGAAGGGGTTTTCCGGGCGGGCGAACACCTCCCGGCCCTCCCTGTCGAACCAGTCGGGGTATTTGGAGAAGGTCCGGGTGACGGCGCTCCCCAACGGCGAGTCGAGGACGATCCGGACCGTCCGTGGGATCTCCCCCCTCCGCCAGAGTTCGTAGAGGACGTACAGCACTTCCTGAGTGCGCTCCAGGGCGAAGGAGGGAACGAGGACGGAGCCGCCCCGGCCGAGGACGGCGTTCACCGCGTCCCGGAACTCCGCCACCGATTCGGCGAACGAGCGGTGGGGCCGGTCGCCATAGGTGCCCTCCGTGATGAGGAGGTCGCAAGGCGGCGCGGAGGAGGGATCGCGCACGATGGGGCGCCCCCAGGAACCGAGGTCCCCGGTGTAGACGATGGTCTTCCCCCCGGCGCGGAGCTCCACGATCCCCGAGCCGAGGATGTGTCCGGCGTCGTGGAATACCACGGAGACCCCGTGATCGAGGGCGAGCTCTTGCCCGTACTCGACCCGTAACGAGAAATGGTCCATGGCCGCCAGGGCATCCCCCACGTCGAATAGGGCCCCGGGGGGTGGTTCCCCGCGGCGGAGGGCCCGGCGGGCCCCCCGTTCGGCCTCCTCCTCCTGGAGGTGGGCCGCATCGAGGAGGATCAACCGGGCGATCTCCGCCGTGGGCCGGGTGGAGATCACGTGGCCTCGGAATCCCTCCCGTACGAGCTTCGGGATGAGGCCACAGTGGTCGAGGTGGGCGTGGGTGAGGACCACGTAGCCGATATCCGCGGGCTCGAACGGGAACGCCTCGTGGTTCCGGGCCGCGTCGTGCCCCTGGTACATTCCGCAGTCCAGGAGGACCTCCAGACCGCCGACCTCCACTAGATGACAAGAACCCGTGACCGTTTTCGTCGCACCGAAAAAGGTGATCCGCATAGCGGCTCCCATCTTATCCTCACCGGGGCTACGAAAGGAAGGGACCCATGGGAACCCAGCGCGGGCATCGAAAAAAAAGCCCGTGCGGACCTCCGTCGGTGCCCTTCGGCGGGCGCCTCCGGGCCTTCGGCTCAGGCCAAGTGATCCCCTATCACCCGCAGGGGCCGGCTTACCGTTGCTCCCTTCCGGGCCTGGCGGGGTTCACCGGCGTGCGTCGTAGGGGGCTCGGCCGTCGACGCCTCCGTACCCGGCCCGCTTCCGCCTCCAGACCTCTCGGGAGGCCCATCGGCCCCACGTATAGCGGGTTTTGGGTACAGGGGACCGCTAACCCCCCGCCGTGCACGGACCTGGCGGAGGGGGTGGGATTCGAACCCACGGCGCCCTTCTGGGGCGCACACGCTCTCCAGGCGTGCCTGTTCGTCCACTCCAGCACCCCTCCGGCTCCTACGCCCGGGAGGACTCGAACCTCCGACCTGCGGCTTAGGAAGCCGCTGCTCTGTCCAACTGAGCTACGGGCGCGTCCGCAACGAATCTTAATGAACCCACCCCCGTACGGTCAACCCTCCGCGTTCGCGTTCGTTGACAGGAGAGGTGTTTCGGTCGTATATAGGAAGTGTCGACGATGACGACTGTGATTCCCGTCGCGGTATGTGGTGTGTTGTGTGACGGGTATTATTTTCCCGGTGGGGTTTAGTGTGACCTCGTAAGAGGTCGCATTAAACCCCTGGAGGTCGGGGCCGAACGGCCCCGACCTTTTTTATTGGGGGTGGCGGATGTTGGAAGAGTTGCGCAGGGAACTCGAGGAGATCGACCGGGAGATCCTTTCGCTGCTTTCCCGCCGCGCCGAGGTCGCCCTGTGTATCGGACGCCTGAAGACGAAGAACGGGCTCCCCGTTCATCTCCCCCAGCGCGAGGAGGAGGTGATCGCCCGCGTCGTGAGGGCGAATCCCGGCCCTCTGGGGCCGGAAGCGGTGGAGCGGATCTTCCGGCGGATCATCGCAGAGACCCGTCGACTCGAGGAGGAGGTGGTCCGAAATGATTGTGGTGATGCGCCCCGGGGCCACACGGGAGCAGATTGAGACGGTGACAGAGCGGCTGCTCGCCCTGGGGTTCAAGGTCCACTTCTCCAGGGGAGTGGATTACACGATCCTGGGGGCCATCGGCGACAAGCGGGGGGTCGACCCCCGAGAACTGGAGGTGTTGGATGGGGTTCAGCAGGTAATCGAGGTCAGTGTCCCTTACAAGTTGGCGAGCCGGGCCTTCCACCCCCTGGACTCGGTGATCGATCTCGGCGGCGTCTCCATCGGGGGGGAGGGCATCGTGGTGATGGCCGGTCCCTGTGCGGTGGAAAGTCCGGAGCAGATCCGCACCATCGCCGCGGCCGTGGCCCGGGCGGGCGCCCGGGTCCTGCGGGGCGGGGCGTTCAAGCCCCGGACCTCCCCCTACAGCTTTCAGGGGCTGGGGGAGGAGGGACTGGAGCTCCTGCGAGAGGCGGCCGACGAGCACGGAATGCTCGTGGTCACCGAGGCGATGGACCCCACCCAGGTGGGGGTGGTGTCACGTTACGCCGACATCATCCAGATCGGGGCCCGGAACATGCAGAACTTCAATCTCCTGCGGGAGGCCGGGAGGGCGGAGGTGCCGGTACTCTTGAAGCGGGGCTTCTCCGCCACCATCAAAGAGCTCCTCATGGCCGCCGAGTACATCATGTCCGAGGGTAACGAGCGCGTGATCCTCTGCGAGCGGGGCATCCGCACCTTCTCCGACTTCACCCGCTTCACCCTCGACCTCGCCGCCGTACCGGTGCTGAAACGGGAGACGCACCTCCCAGTGATCGTCGACCCCAGCCACGCCACGGGGCGCCGGGACATGGTCATCCCCCTAGCCCGGGCCGCCATCGCCGCCGGGGCGGATGGGGTGATGGTGGAGGTACACCACCGCCCTGAGGAGGCCCTGAGCGACGGCCCCCAGGCGTTAGTGCCGGACCAGTTCGCCCAGCTCATGCGGGAGCTCGCGCCCATCGCCCACACTATCGGCCGGCGCATCGAAGGGAGGGAAGAAGGTGGAGCCGGGATTTCCACGTAGGATAACGATCATCGGCCTCGGGCTCATGGGAGGGTCCCTGGCCCTGGCCACGGCGCGCGTCCTCCCGGAGGTGGAGATAGTGGGGGTGGACTTCCCCGACGTCCTTGACCTCGCCCGGGAGAAGGGGGCCATCCACCGGGGCTATCCTCCGGAGGAGATTCCGGCCGCCGTGGACGACGCCGAGCTCGTGTTCCTGGCGACCCCGATCCGGACCATCCTGGAGCTCATCCCCCGCGTCTCCCCCTGCATGCGGGCAGGGACGGTCCTCTCGGACCTCGGTTCGACGAAGGCGGAGATCTGTCGGGTCGCCCGCGAGAGCGTCCCCCCGTATGTTCGCTTCGTGGGGGGGCACCCCCTGACCGGGGCCGAGGGGAAGGGCCTGAGGGCCGCCGATCCTTTCCTTTTCCAGAACGCCCTCTACGTCCTCACCCCCTTGGAGGGGAGCCGGGAGGCGGTTCCGACCGTGCGGCGGTTCCTGGAGGCATTGGGGGCGATCGTGGTGGAGATGGAGCCCGAGGCGCACGATGAGGTGGCGGCCTATGTAAGCCACCTCCCACAGCTCGTCGCTGTGGCGCTGGTGAACCTCATGGGCCGACGAGAGAGATTCTTGGAGTTCGCCGCCGGGGGCTTCCGGGACCTCACCCGCATCGCCTCCTCCTCGTACGAGATATGGGGGGACATCCTGGCGACGAACGCCGAGAAGGTGAGGGCGGCCCTGCAGGCGTTCCTCGCCGAGCTTTCCCGGATCAAGGAGGGGCTCGGGCGGGGGCTGCGGGATGAGTTCGCCCGGGCCAACCGCCTCCGGGCGGCCATCCCCCGCCGGGCCAAGGGCTTTCTGCGGGAACATCCCCGGATCAAGGTGATGCTCCCCGATCGACCCGGGGCCCTGGCCGCGGTGACGGGCGCCCTGGGCGATGCGGGGATCAATATCAAGGACCTGGAGCTCCTGCGGGTGCGGGAGGAGATCGGGGGGACGTTCCAGATCTACCTCGGGACGCGAGGGGACGCCGAGCGGGCGGCCGAGCTATTGCGGACACTGGGCTACGAGGCGGAGGTGGTCGAGTGAAGGAAGTCCGCGTGCGGGGTGCGGTGGAGATCGGGGGGGAAGTGCGGGTCCCGGGGGACAAATCCATCTCCCACCGCGCGCTCATCCTCGGGGCGTTGGCCCACGGCGAGACGGAGGTCCGGGGCCTCTCCCCGGCCGCGGACGTCGAGAGCACCGCGCGCTGCCTCCGTGCCCTGGGGGTGGAGATCTCCCGCGTGGAGGACCGAGCGGTGGTCACGGGCGTGGGACCCGAAGGGCTCTCCCCGCCCGGGGGATCGCTCCACTGTGGGAACTCGGGGACGACGATGCGGCTCTTGGCGGGGGTCCTCGCGGGGAGGCCGTTCGTGGCGGTGCTCGTCGGCGATGAATCCCTCTCCCGCCGTCCCATGCGGAGGATCATCGAGCCCCTGAGTCGCATGGGGGCGGAGATCGTCGCCCGGGACGGAGATTTCCCTCCCCTGCGGATAAGGGGCGGGAGGCTGCGGGGAATCCGGTACGAGCTCCCCGTGGCCAGCGCCCAGGTGAAGTCCACGGTCCTCCTCGCCGGCCTTCAAGCCATCGGGGAGACGGAGGTGGTGGAGCCGGCACCCTCCCGGGACCATACTGAGCGGATGCTTTCCTACCTCGGAGCCCAGGTGGAAGTCGACGGACTGAAGGTGCGCATCGCGCCCAATGAACTCCGGGCACATCCCATCGAGGTGCCGGGGGACTTCTCCTCCGCCGCGTTCCTCATCGCCGCGTGCGCCGCCCGCCCCAGGTGCGCACTCCTCGTCCGGGACGTGGGGGTAAACCCCACCCGCACGGGCTTCTTGGATGTCCTCCGGGAGATGGGGGCTGACGTGGCCCTTCAGAACGAGCGGGAGGTGAACGGCGAGCCAGTGGCCGACCTCCTCGTCCGAGGGCGGGAGCTCCGGGCGGCCGAGGTCGGGGGGGAGATCGTCCCCCGGCTCATCGATGAGCTCCCCGTGCTCTTCGTGCTCGCCACCCAGGCGGAGGGGACGACGGTCGTCCGGGACGCCCGGGAGCTCCGGGTCAAGGAGTCCGACCGGATCGCCGCCATGGCGGAGAACCTGCGACGCCTGGGGGCTGACGTCGAGGAGCTCCCCGATGGGATGGAGGTCCGCGGGCCGTGTCGGCTGCGGGGGGCGCGCCTTTCGGGGTTCCGCGACCATCGGGTCGTCATGGCCTGTGCCGTGGCCGGGCTCTACGCCTCCGGGGAGACGGCGATCGAGGACGCGGAGTGGGTCGCGGTCTCCTTCCCCGGCTTCTTTCGTGTCTTAGAGGGGATCCGTCGTGACGGATAGCCGGACGAGGCTCCTCGGCCTCATCGGGGATCCGGTGGAACATTCCCTCTCCCCGCCCCTGCACTCCTTCTTGTTGGCGCGGGCGGGGCTCAACTACTGTTACCTCGTGTTCCGGGTGAAACGGGACGCCCTCGGGGCGGCCCTCGCCGGGGTGAGGGCCCTGGGAATCCGGGGACTGAACGTGACCATTCCCCACAAGGAAGCCGTGGTTCCCCTGCTCGACGAGCTCACCCCGGAGGCCGAGGCCATGGGGGCTGTGAACGTCATCTCGAACGAGGAGGGGGTGCTCATCGGGGCGAACACCGACGGTTGGGGGTTTCTCAAACCCTTAGAGGTCCGAGGTGTTCCGCTTCTCGAGAGGCGGGCGGTGGTGGTCGGGGCCGGTGGTGCGGCGGCGGCCGCCGCCCACGCGCTGCTCTCCGCCGGGGCGGAGGTCGCGCTCGTCAACCGCACCCCGGCGCGCGCCCGGGCCCTCGCCCGACGGCTCTCACGCCTCGGGCCCGTGGAGGCGGCGGCCCCCCCCGCCCTTCCGGCGCTCCTCCGGGGGGCGGAGCTCCTCGTGAACGCCACCCCCGTGGGGATGCGCCCGCACGTGGGGGAAACCCCGGTCCCACGGGAACTCCTCCGCGAGGGCCTCATCGTTTACGACCTCGTCTATAACCCGCCCGAGACGCGCCTCCTCGCGGAGGCGAGGGCCCGAGGCGCCGTGACCATCGGGGGGCTGGAGATGCTCGTCTGGCAGGGAGTAAAGGCGTTGGAGATCTGGACCGGGGCCCACTTCGGGGAGGGGGATGTCCGGGCAGCGTTGGACCATCTCCGGGGGGGGTTGGGGGATGGGTAGGTTGCGGTGGCTAACGGCGGGGGAGTCCCACGGGCCGGCTCTGATCGCGATCCTCGAGGGTGTCCCGGCGGGCGTCCCCCTCTCTCAGGACGACATCGACCGGGAGCTCGCCCGCCGCCAGCGGGGGTACGGACGCGGCGGCAGGATGAAGATCGAACGGGACCGTGCCGAAGTCCTCGCCGGGGTGCGGTGGGGGAGGACCACAGGGGCCCCTATCACGGTGAAGATCGGGAACCGCGACTGGGAGAACTGGCGGAGGCTCCTGGAGCCCTTCGGGAAACCGCCCCCCGATTACCGCCCGGTGACGGTGCCGCGGCCAGGCCACGCCGATTTGGCCGGACACCTCAAGTACGGCCACCGGGACCTCCGCGACGTTATCGAGCGTGCGAGCGCCCGGGAGACCGCGGCACGGGTGGCCCTGGGGGCGATGGCGAAGCGCTTCCTACGGGAACTCGGAGTGGGGATCGCGAGCCACGTCGTTTCCATTCATACCGCGGCGGCCGAAGTGGACGTCCTCTCCCTGGGGATCGCCCCCGAGGAGATAAACGCCCGGGCGGACCGCTCGCCGGTGCGCTGCCTCGACCCCGCCGCGGAGGCGCAGATGGTCGCCCGGATCGATGCCGCGCGGGCGGAGGGGGACACGGTGGGGGGCGTCTTCGAAGTCGTCGCCTTCGGGGTTCCCCCGGGGCTCGGGAGCTATATCCAGTGGGACCGGAGGCTCGACGGGAGACTCGCCCAGGCCCTGTTGAGCATCCCCGGCGTGAAGGGGGTGGAGATAGGCCTCGGGTTCCAGGCCGCCGAGATGTACGGCTCAGAGGTGCACGACGAAATCTTCTATGCCGAGGGAAGGGGCACCTACCGGGAGACCGATCGGGCCGGGGGACTCGAGGGGGGCGTCACGAACGGGGAGCCCCTCCGCGTGCGGGCCGCGATGAAGCCGATCCCGACCCTGGCGAAGCCCCTGCGCTCCGTGGACTTGGTGACGAAGGAGGAGGTCCTCGCCCATCGAGAGCGGTCGGACGTGTGCGCGGTCCCCGCGGCGGCCATCGTGGGCGAGGCCATGGTGGCCCTGGTGCTCGCGGACGCGGTGTTGGAACGCTTCGGAGGCGATTCCCTGGAGGCCGTGAAGCGGAACCTCGCCGCCGACCGCGGGTAAAATGGCCCCGGGGGTCGAGTTGGAGGGGAGGATAAGGGAGTGGGTCCGCACAGAGGGCGTGGTGGTGGGCCCTGAGTTCCTACGGGTGGACGGATTCCTGAACCACCGGATCGATCCCGCGTTCGTGGAGCTCGCCGGAGGGGCCATCGCCGATGCTTTCGCCGCCCGGGGGGTGAGTTCCGTCCTCACCGCCGAGGCCGCGGGGAACGTGATCGCCTACGAGGTGGCGCGGAGGCTCGGGACCAGGGCGCTCTACGCGAAGAAGGGGCGCGCGGCCACCATGTCGGACCCTCTGACCCGTCGGGTCCCGTCGCCCACCAAGGGCGGTGAGGTGGAGCTCGCGGTGTCCCGGGAGTACCTCACCCCAGGAGAGCGCGTCCTGGTGGTGGACGACTTCCTCTACCGGGGCCTCACCAGCGCCGCGTTGGCGGAGATGGCGCTCGAGGCGGGCGCGGAGCTCGTAGGGTTCGGATTCGTTATCGAGAAGTGCTTCGGCGAGGGCCGGAAGTTACTCTCCCGGTTCGGCGTGCCCGTGGTGTCGCTCGTGGCCGTCGAGCGGATGGACCCCGGGACCGGGGAGATCATCATCCGGGAGTGAGCCAGCCGTGGGCGTGGTCGTCCTCGATTTCGGCTCCCAGTACACCCACCTCATCGTCCGGCGCCTCCGGGAGCTCGGCGTCTCCGCCACCGTCCTCCCCGGCGACTCCCCCTGGGAGGAGATCGGGGCCCAGAAGCCCGCGGCGGTGATCCTCTCCGGTGGACCGGCCTCGGTCCTCGACCCCGACGCCCCCCGTCCCGATCCGCGCCTCCTCTCTTCCGGACTCCCCATCCTCGGGATCTGTTACGGCATGCAGCTCCTGGCCAACCTCCTCGGCGGGGAAGTGATACGGTCCGGCCGGCGGGAGTACGGTCGGTCGCGCCTCGACTGGTACGAGGGACCCCTCTTTCGGGGCTTGGCGGGAGAGGTCGAGGTCTGGATGTCCCACTCCGACGCGGTGGTCTCTCCCCCGCCCGGCTGGCGGGCGGCCGCGGGGACCGACGACTGTCCCGTGGCCGCCATGGCCGCGCCGGATGGGAAGTGCTTCGGGGTGCAGTTCCACCCGGAGGTCGTCCACACGTCCCACGGAAAGGAGATCTTGGAGAACTTCCTCGACCTCGCCGGGGTCCCGCGCGACCGGAACCCGGAGGGGATCCTCGCCCGCCTCGTGGCCGAGGTGCGGGAGAGGGTCGGGAAGGACCGCGTGCTCCTCGGAGTCTCGGGCGGGGTGGACTCCTGCACCCTGGCGCTCCTCCTCGCCGCGGCGGGGGCGGAGCATCTCGCGGTCTTCGTGGACCACGGCCTCCTGCGCGAGGGCGAACGAGAAGAGGTGGAGCGGGCCCTCCGCTCCCTAGGGGTGAACCTCCGGGTCGTGGACGCGAAGGATCGCTTCCTCGCCGTCCTGCAGGGCGTGGTCGACCCCGAAGAGAAACGCCGCGTCATTGGCCGGGAGTTCGTCCGCGTCTTCGAGGAGGTAGCCCGGGAGGGGGGGCCGTTCCGGTACCTCGCCCAGGGGACGCTCTACCCCGACGTGATCGAGTCGGCGGGGAGCACGGGGGCCGCGAACATCAAGAGCCACCACAACGTGGGCGGGCTCCCGGAGCGGCTCGGGTTCGAGCTCTTGGAGCCCTTCCGTGACCTGTTCAAGGACGAGGTCCGGGAGGTCGCCCGGCTGTTGGGGCTCCCGGAGGAGCTCCGGCTGCGTCATCCCTTCCCGGGACCCGGGCTCGCGGTCCGGATCGTGGGGGAGGTGACGGAGGACCGGCTTCGGGTGCTCCGGAGGGCCGACGCCGTCCTCGTCCGGGCCCTGCGTGAGGCGGGGCTCTACGGGGAGGTGTGGCAGGCGTTCTGTGTTCTCCTCCCCGTGCGGGCCGTGGGAGTGGTCGGTGACCGGCGCCACTACGGGTACGTCGTCGCCCTGCGGGCCGTGACGAGCGTGGACGGGATGACCGCCGACTGGGCGAGGCTCCCCCACGAGTTCCTGGATGAGGTGGCCCGCCGCATCACTCGGCAAGTACCCGAGGTGGGCCGGGTGGTCCTCGACATAACGAGCAAGCCCCCGGCGACGATCGAATGGGAGTGACGGTTCAGCGGGCCATGCGGGGGTAGCTCCCCAGGACCCGCAACAGGGTGGTCCTCCCCCGGAGCTCCTCCAGGGCGTCCCGGCAGCGACCCTCGTGGACGCTCCCGGCGAAGTCCACGTAGAAGAGGTATTCCCACCGCCGCCCCCGTAGGGGCCGGGACTCGATCTTGGTGAGGTCGATCCCCCGGGCGGCGAAGGGCTCGAGGCACCGGTACAGCGCTCCGGGAACGTTTTCCGCCGCGAACACGATCGAGGTCTTCGCCGGGCCCTCGGGGACCACGGGCTTCCGCCCCAGGACGAGGAACCTGGTGTAGTTTTCGGGCGAGTCCTCCAGGGACTCAGCGAGGACCGTCATCCCGTAGATCTCTGCCGCCCGCCGTCCCGCGATCGCCGCCGCGTCCCGGTGTCCCTCCTCGCGGAGGATCACCGCGCTCCCCGCGGTGTCGTAAACGGGCACGAGCTCCGCAGAGGGGAGGAGCGTCCGCAGCGTCCGCTCGCACTGCGCCAGCGCCTGGGGGTGGGAGAGCACCCGGCGCACGTCCTCGAGCCTCACCCCCGGGAGGGCGAGGAGGAGGTGTGACACCCGGACCTCCGTCTCCCCCACGATGTGGATGCCGTGCTCCATGAGGAGGTCGTAGTTTCGGTGGATGCTTCCGGTAAGGGAATTCTCGATGGGGATCACCCCGTAGTCGGCCCTCCCGTCGGCGACGGCGGCGAAGACCTCGGGGAAGGACCGACAGGGGAGGGGGCGGATCTCCGGCCCGAAGGCGGAGACCGCGGCCTCCTCCGAGAACGCCCCTCGCTCCCCCTGGAACGCCACCTCAACCATGGAGTCCCTCCAGCGTCGCCGCGATCCGCGAGATGGCCTCGGCGAGGCGCTCCCGCGGCCGGGTGAACGAGATGCGGATGTGTCCTCGCCCCCCGAACGCCTCCCCGGGGACCACCGCCACGTGGGCCCCCTCCAGGAGCGCCCGCGCCAGGGCCGCGGAGTCCCCGCCGAGGTAGGCGGAGACGTCCGGGAAGACGTAGAAGGTCCCCTCGGGGACGGGGCAATCGATCCCCGGGATCTTCCGCAGTGCCTCCACCACCAAGTCCCGCCGCGCCCGGAACTCCGCCACCATGGGGTCCACCACGTCCCAAGCCCCCTCCAGGGCCGCGAGGGCGGCGTACTGGGAGATGGAGGCGGGATGGGTTATGGAGTGGGACTGCACCGTGAGGACGGCCCGGATGACCTCCCGCGGGCCGAGCACCCAGCCGATTCGCCACCCGGGCATGGCGTGGCTCTTGGAGAGCGACCCCACCACGATCACGTGCTCGTCCTTCAGGGGGGCCGCGGAGAACGGTCCCCGCTCGTAGACGATCGCCTCGTACGCCTCGTCGAAGATGGCATAGAAGTCGTGCCTCGCCGCGAGCTCCACGATCGCCTCGAGCTCTTCCGGGGCGAGGAGGGCCCCGGTGGGGTTGCAGGGGGAGTTCACGATAACGGCCTTCGTGCGCGGGGTCACCCGTTCTTCCAGGGCCGCGGGGGAGAGGTGGAAACCGTCTGTGGGGTCGGTGGGGACGAGGACGGGCTCCGCCCCGCAGAGCCGCGCGACCTCGGGGTAGGTGACCCAATAGGGGGCCGGGATCAGGACCTCGTCCCCTTCGTCGAACAGGGCCAGGGCCAGCGAGAACAGGGCCTGCTTCGCCCCCGCCGCGACGACCACCTCCTCGACGGCGTAGGAGACCCTGTAGTCCCGCCGGTAGCGGGCGGCGATGGCGGCCCGGAGCTCCGGGATCCCCCCGGCCTGGGTGTACCCCGTGCATCCTCCCTCGATGGCCGCTACCCCGGCACGCCGCACGGGCTCTGGGGTGCCGAAGTCCGGTTCCCCGGGACCGAGGTCGATGACATCGACCCCCGCCCGCAGGAGCTCCTCCGTCCGCCGGCGCACCTCCATGGTGGCCGACGGCGAGAGTCTCCCCATCCGCTCAGCCATCCCTCTCGGCATTCACCGCCTCCAGCAAGAGCTCGATCCCCTCGAGGTAACTCCGGTGCCCCTTGCCCGCGATCTGGGCGACGCACACGTCCCGTATCACCGACACCCGGCGGAAGGGCTCCCGGGCGTGGATGTCGGAGAGGTGGACCTCCACCGTGGGGACCCCCACCGCGGCGATGGCGTCCCGGAGGGCATAACTGTAGTGGGTCAGGGCCCCGGGGTTGATCACGATCCCGTCCGCCCACCGGCGGTGCCCGTGGATGAGGTCGATGAGGGTTCCCTCGTGGTTGGACTGGAAGATCCGTACCTCGGCCCCGCGGGACGCGGCGAAACGCCTGATTTCCTCGTTCAGTTCCTCCAAGGTCATCCGGCCGTAGATCTCCGGCTCCCGCTCGCCCAGGAGGTTCAGGTTGGGACCATGGAGGATCAGAAGCCGTGACGCGTGACGCGTGACGCGTGACGGGTTTTTCATGGTTGCGCCTCCAGAGTGCGGAGGTACTCCAGGGCGGAGAGGAGATCTTCCTCACGGACCCCGCCGTCCACCACCGCCTCCCCGATCCCGGCGAGCAAGACGTAATGGAGTCGCCCGGCGACGATCTTCTTGTCGCGGCGTAGGTGTTCCCGGAACTTCTCCCGGGGGATTTCGGGTAGCAGAGGCTTCGGGAGGGAGAGGAGCAGGGATTCGACGCGCTTCCCCTCCCCCTCGCCCAGAAGTCCTCTCCTCCACGAGAGCCAGGCCGCCCCGATCATCCCCCACGCCACGGCCTCCCCGTGGAGGAAGTACCCGTAGCCGGTGGCGGCCTCCAGGGCATGGCCCAGGGTGTGGCCGAAGTTGAGCACCCGCCGGAGCCCCGTCTCCCGCTCATCCCGGCTCACCACCTCGGCCTTGACGCGGCACGCCCGGTGAATCGCCCCCTCGAGGAGCTCGGAGTCCCCGGCCAGGAACCCCTCCCAGTTCCCCTCGAGCTGGGCGAATAGCTCTCGGTCGCCGATCAGGGCGGTCTTCACCACCTCGGCGAGTCCGGCGTGGAGCTGCCGTCGTGGGAGGGTCCCGAGGACCTCGGGGTCCACGAGGACGAACGCGGGCTGCCAGAAGGCGCCGATGAGGTTCTTCCCCGCGGGGTGGTTCACCCCCGTCTTCCCACCCACGGAGGAGTCCACTTGGGCGAGCAACGTGGTCGGCACCTGGATCCAGGGAAGGCCCCGGAGGTAAGTGGCGGCCACGAACCCCGCCACGTCCCCCACCACCCCGCCCCCCAGGGCGCAGATCCCGCAACCCCGGTCGAATTTCTTCTGGATCAAGGAATCGTACAGCATCGCGGCCGTGTCCAAGGTCTTGGCGCCCTCCCCCGGGGGGATCGCGAGGAGCTCCGCCGCGTACCCGACCCCCTCCAGGGCCGCGAGGGCCGTGTCGCCGTAGAGCCCCGCCACCGTCTCGTCGGTGATAACCGCGATCCGCCGCGGGAACGCACGTTCCGCCGCGATCCTCCCGAGCTCCGCCAGGAGTCCCCGGCCGATGAACACGGGGTAACTCCGTACCTCGGCCGGGAGCACCACCTCAAGCGTCCTCATCCCTCAGCCTCTCCAGGACCTCCCCGGCGATCTCCTCCGGGGAACGGCCGCGGCATTCTACCACCACATCCGCCTCCAGGTACCGGGGTTCCCGGGCCGCGAGGATCCGCGCGATTCGCCCCAAGCGCGCCCCGCCCTCGTATCCCCGCAGCAGAGGGCGCGAGTCGTCGTCGACCAGGCGCGCGGCGAGCACCGCGGGGTCCTCCCGGAGGTAGACGGTGACCCCGGTCCTTTTGAGCAGGCGCCAGTTCCGATCGTCAAGGGGGGCACCGCCCCCGAGGGCCACCACGAGCCCCCTCTCCCGGCATACCGCGGCGACCGCCTCGCGCTCCCGGGCCCGGAACCCCTCCTCCCCGAAGCGGGAGAAGATCTCGGGGATCGGGAAGCCAGTACGGGCAACGACCTCAACGTCGGTGTCACGGAATTCCAGCCCCAGCCGTCGGGCGAGGATCCGCCCCACCGTGGACTTCCCCGCGCCCATGAACCCGACGAGGTAGATGTTCTTCCTCATAGTGCCGTCGCGGCCTTTAAGGCCCGCACCGTGGCCTCCAGTTCCCCCGGACGTGCCCCCGCCTCTACCTCACGCACGAGCCGGGACCCCACCACCGCCCCGTCGGCCCCGGCCCGGATCACCGCCGCCACGTGCTCGGGCCGGGAGATCCCGAATCCCACGGCGAGGGGGAGGTCGGCCACGTCCCGGAAGCGCCCTATCAGCCCCATGATATCGGGCGGGAGCCCACGTCGCTCCCCCGTCGTCCCGTAGCGGGAGACGAGGTACAGGAACCCCCGCGTGCTCGTGGCGATGCGGCGGGCCCGGTCCCCCTGGGTCTCGGGGGTGACGAGGAAGACGAGGCCGAGGCCGTGCCGCTCGGTCGCCTCCCGCAGCGGCCCCGTCTCCTCCGGCGGGAGATCGGGGACGATCAGGCCATCGACGCCGCACTCCGCGGCGGCGGCGACGAATTCCTCCTCGCCGAAGCGGAGGATGGGGTTGTAATAACCCATGAGCACCAGGGGCACGTTCACCTCGCGCCTCACCGCGGCGGCGACCCCGAGGACCGCCTCCGGCGTCGTCCCCGCCCGTAACGCCCGGACCCCGGCCCGCTGAATCGTGGATCCGTCGGCCACCGGGTCCGAGAAGGGGATCCCGATTTCGAGGACGTCGGCTCCGCCCGCGGCCGCGGCGAGGAGGTACTCGGGCGAGCGGCGCGGGTCGGGGTCTCCCCCCATGAGGTACGCCACGAGGGCCCCCTCTCCCCGGGACCTCGCAGCGGAAAAGGCCTCGGCTATCTGGATCCAACCCATCTCACTGCCCGTTACGTGTGACGCGTAAACCCATTACGGGGACCATTACCCATGGCCCGGAAGGCGAGGTCCAGGTCCTTGTCGCCCCGACCGGAGAGGGTGACCACCACAACCGCGTCCCGGGGCATCTCCCGGGCCCGCCGGACCGCCGCGTGTACCGCGTGGGCGGACTCCAGGGCGGGGATGATCCCCTCCAGTCTCGCGAGGAGATGGAAGGCGGAGAGGGCCTCCGTGTCCGTGACCGCAACGTACTCGGCCCGGCCGAGCTCCCGGTAGAGGGCGTGTTCCGGCCCCACCGCGGGGTAATCGAGACCGGGGGCGATGGAATAGGTCTCGGCGATCTGCCCCCACTCGTCCTGGAGGAGGTAGGTCCTCATCCCGTGGAGCACCCCCACGGACCCCCGGGCCAGGGAGGCGGCATGGCGCTCGCCGTCCCCACCCCCTTCTGCCCCGAGGAGGGCGACTCCCTCGTCGTCGGCGAACGGGTAGAAGGTCCCCATGGCGTTGCTCCCCCCGCCCACACAGGCGACGAGGAGGTCCGGGAGCCTCCCCTCGGCGGCGAGCACCTGCTCCCGGACCTCCCGGCCGATCACGCTCTGGAAGTCGCGCACCATCATCGGGTAGGGGTGGGGGCCGACGACGGAGCCGATGAGGTAGTGGGTGTCGCGCACGTTCGCCGCCCAGTCCCGAAGCGCCTCGTTGATGGCGTCCTTGAGGGTTTTGGTCCCCGAGTCCACCAGGTGGACCTTCGCCCCGAGGAGCTCCATCCGGAAGAGGTTCATCCGTTGTCTCTCCGCGTCCAGCGCCCCCATGTAGATCTCCACCTCGAGGCCCACGACGGCCCCGGCGATGGCCGTCGCCGTCCCATGCTGTCCGGCCCCGGTCTCGGCGATGAGCCTCCGCTTCCCCATTCGCACCGCCAACAAGGCCTGGCCCAGGGCGTTATTGAGCTTATGGGCCCCCCCGTGCAGGAGGTCCTCCCGCTTGAGGTAGATCTTGGCCCCGCCGGCGTGCGCGGTGAGGTTCCGGGCGAAATAGAGGGGCGTGGGCCGGCCCGCGTAGTCCCGCAGGTAGCGGGCGAGCTCCTCGCGGAAGCCGGGATCGTCCCGGAGCGAGAGGTACGCCTCCTCCAGTGCCTCCAGGGCCGGCATCAGGATCTCGGGGACGTACCGGCCTCCGAAGGTGCCGAACTTCCCCCCTCTCGGGTATTCACTCAGCCGCATGGCGCACCGCCTCCACGAACCGCGCGATCTTCGCGGGGGATTTACGCCCCGCGTCCTCCACACCCGACGAGACGTCCACCCAGTCGGGCTCCACCGCCCGGATAGCCGCCGCCACGTTATCCGGCGTGAGCCCGCCGGCGAGGACCACCGGGATAGGGTACAGGACATCCCGGACGAGCCGGCTCCGCCCCCAGTCGTGGGCAACCCCCGTGCCCCCGGACTTCCCCCCGGCCACGGTGTCGAGGACGACCCCGTCCAGGGACGTTCTCTTGAGCGCCTTCGCCCTCTCCAGAAGCCCCTCCAGCCCCCGGTTCCCGATCCCGAGGAGGCCCCAGATCGCGGTCTCCTCTCCCACCAACGCCCGCACCTCCCGCCAGCGGCGGGGGGGCAATTCCACGTGCAGCTGGACGACGTCCGCCCCGAGGGAGAGCAGGTCCCGGAGGACCCGGGGCTCGGGGGAGACCGTAACCGCCACCCGGAGGACACCCTCGGGAACCATGGAGAAGAGCTCCGCCGCCCGAGCGAGGTCCAGGTTTCGGGGAGACCGGGGTACCGCCACCACCGCCCCCACGGCGTCCGCACCCCGGGCCGCCGTCATGTCCTCGGGCCCCCTCAGGCCGCAGATCTTGATCCTGACCCTCATGTCGCCGTGAGTTCCCGGAGCAGCGCCTCCGGGTCAGGGGCGCGGAGGAGCGCGGTCCCCACTAAGAACCCGGCGAACCCGGCATCTCGCAGGGCCCGCACCTCCTTCGGCGAGGAGATCCCGCTCAGGGCGAGGATGGGGCGGGTATCATCGGGGACCACCGCGCGCAGGACCTCGACGGGCCGCCGCGGCTCGAGCTCCAGGGTGGCGAGGTCGCGGCTATTGATCCCGATGAGGTCCGCCTCGGACTTCAAAGCCTCTTCCAATTCAGCGGCCGAGGAGACCTCCAGCAGGACCTCGAGGCCCAGCGCGTGGGCCCGGTCGATCATCTCCGCGAGGCCGCAAGACGTGTGTCCCCTGCGGAAGAGGGCGAGGATGAAGAGGGCACAGTCTGCCCCGGTCCGGGCGTAGGCCACGAGCTGTGCGGGGTCCACCAAGAAGTCCTTGGCAAGGAGGGGGACCCCGAGCTCGGAGAGCTCCCGCAGGTGCGCGAGCGACCCCCCGAAGTGGTCTGGGTCGACCAGGACCGAGATCCCCACGGCCCCGCCGGCGAGGTAGGCCCGAGCGACCTCGGCGACGCTCCGGCCCCGGAGGAGGTCAGGGGTCGCGGGGGAGCGGGGCTTGACCTCGGCGACGATCGCCCTGCCCCACCGGGCCCGGACCGCCCGGGTGAGCGATCGGGTCGGATGTGCCTCCCGTGACGCGGGCGGGGAGTAATAACCGGACCTCACCCGGGCCCAAGCACTGCGCGCGAACCTGTCTAGGTGGTCCATGGCCGGTTCGTGAATGCCACGAGCCCCTCGAGCGCGGCGTAGGCTGCCCCGCTCCGGATCGAGTCCTCGGCGAGGGCGAGTCCTTCCTCGATCGAGGGCGCCCTGCCGGCGACGTAGATGGCGGCGGCGGCGTTCAGGAGGATCATCTCGTGGCGCGCGCCCTTCTCCTCTCCCCGGAGGATCGCCCGGGCCGTCGCCGCGGCCGCCGGGGGATCGAGGGGGCCGACCTCCTCCGGGGAGGCCCTCCCGAGGCCGAACGCCCCCGGCCGGATCCGGTAGTGGGTTATCTCCCCGTCCCGGAGTTCCCCCACCAGCGTCTCCCCGAGGAGGGAGACCTCGTCCACGCCGCCGACCCCGTGCACCACCAGGGCCCGCTCCGCCCCCAGTAGCCTCAGGACCTCGGGATATATCTCCACGAGGTCGGGAATCCCCGCCCCGAGGAGCTGGTGCCTGACCCCGGCAGGGTTGGTGAGGGGACCGAGGAGGTTGAAGACCGTGCGGATCCCGAGTTCCCTCCGGGGCCCCGCAGCGTGGCGCATGGCTGGGTGGAAGACGGGGGCGAAGAGGAACCCGATTCCCACCGTCACGATGGCCTCCTCCACGAGCCGCGGGGGCGCCTCCAGGTTCACCCCCAGGGCCTCCATGAGGTCCGCGCTCCCGCACTTGCTCGTGTGGGAGCGGTTTCCGTGCTTGGCCACCGGGATCCCGGCCCCGGCGACGACGAAGGACGCCACCGTGGAGACGTTGTAGGTCTTCACGGGGGCCCCTCCCGTGCCGCAGAGGTCGACGGGTGGCCGGTCCACCGCGGGCGAGATCCGTACGGCACATGCCCGCATCGCCTGCGCCATGGCCGCGATCTCCTCTGGGGACTCCCCTTTCGCCCGCATGCCCACCAGGAACCCCCCGATCTGGGCCGGGGTACAGCGGCCGCCCATGATCTCCCCCACCGCGGCCCCGGCGAGCTCGCCCCCGATGTCCTTCCCCTCCACGAGGAGCTTTATCGCTTCCCTTATCGCCTCCATGACTCCGCCTCCTCGAGGAAGTTCCGCAGGAGCTTCTTCCCGTGGCGGGTGAGCACCGACTCCGGGTGGAACTGTACGCCCTCGATGGGAAACCGCCGGTGCCGGACGCCCATTACCTCCCCGTCGTCGGAGACGGCGGAGAGCTCGAGCTCGCCCGGGAGGGACGAGCGCTCGATCACCAGAGAGTGGTACCGGGCCGCGGGGAAGCCGTCCGGGAGTCCCCGGAAGACCCCACGACCGTCGTGGAAGATGCGGGACGTCTTCCCGTGCCGGAGCGTCCGTGCCGGCCCCACCCGTCCCCCGAAGACCACCCCGATCCCCTGGTGGCCGAGGCAGACGCCCAGGGTGGGGACCTCCGGGGAGACCTCCCGGAGCACCCGGGTGCAGATCCCAAAGTAGCGCTCCTCCTCGGGGCGTCCGGGGCCGGGGGAGATGACGATGCCGGCGGGCGTAAGCTCCCTTACCCGCTCCAGGGTCAGCTCGTCGTTGCGGAAGACCACTGGCTCCGCCCCCAGCTCGCCCAGGTACTGGACCAGGTTGTACGTGAAGGAGTCGTAGTTGTCGATCACGAGGACCATCATCGCGCACCCCCTATCTCCAGGGCCGCCAGCAGGGCCCCGAGCTTCCCCTGGGTCTCCTCCCACTCCCTCTCGGGGACGGAATCGGCCACGATCCCCGCGCCGGCCTGGAGGTACAGCCTATTGCCCCGGGCGAAGATGGTGCGGATCGTGATCGCGGAGTCCATGTTCCCATTGGCTGAGAAGTACCCCACGATCCCGGCGTAGGGCCCCCGGGGCTCCGGTTCCAGCTCGGCGATGATCTCCATGGCCCGGACCTTGGGGGCGCCACTCACCGTGCCGGCGGGGAAGAGGGCGGCCATGGCATCGAAGGCGTCGAGCCCGTCGGCGAGCGCTCCCTCCACCCGGGAGACGATGTGCTGGACGTGACTGAAACGCTCGACCACCATGTACTCGCTAACCCCCACCGTCCCGAACCGGGAGACCCTGCCGATGTCGTTCCGGGCCAAATCCACGAGCATGTTATGTTCCGCGAGCTCCTTCTCGTCGGAAAGGAGTTCTTTCCTGTAGGTTTCGTCCACTGCTGGGTCCCCCGTGATGGGGCGAGTGCCGGCAATGGGGCAGGTGAAGAGCCTCCGACCCCTCGCCGCCAGGAACATCTCCGGGCTCGACCCCGCGATCTGGACATCCCCGAAGTCGAGGAAGTACATGTAGGGCGAGGGGTTCAGCTCTCGGAGGCGCGCGTAGGCCGCGGCCAGATCCCCGCAGAAACGGCCCGAGAGCCGGCGGGAGAGGACCACTTGGTAGATATCGCCGGCCCGGATGTACTCCTTGGCCACACGCACCGCCCCGAGGAACTCCTCCCGGCTCGTGTGTGGGCGGAGGTCCTTCAGCGAGAACTCCCCGGGCGAGCACCCCTGTTTCAGTGCCTCCACGACCTCCCCGAACCGGTCCGGTCCCAGGGAGAAGTAGATGCACCTCCCCTCCCGGTGGTGGAAGGCCACCCCGTCGAGGTAGAGCCCCATGACGAAGGCCGGAAACACCGGGTCAAACCTCTCCGGCAGCCGCTCGAGGTAGCTCACGAAGTCGTAGGAGATGAAGCCCACCAGGCCGCCCAGGTACACGGACCCCTCCCCCCCGGATCCCGCGGCGCGTGGGAGCGCATCCCTGAGGAACTCCAGCGGATCCGTGGCCGGACCGACATCGACCCCGTCGACGGTGAAGCGACCGTCCCGGAGGGAGATGACCCGTTGTGGGGCGAAACCGATAAAGGTGTGCTCGGCCAGCCTCTCGGGGCCGGAGCCGCTCTCGAGGAGGAAGCAGTGGGGAAATGTCCTCCTCAGCGAGAGGAAGGCGCCGAACGGGTCACGGTAGGGAAGTTCCCGGAGGGTTACTTCGAGGGGCTCACGCGGGAGGGAGGATCGCGGGAGGCCAAACCCGATCACCTCGCACGAGATTCTTCACGCACCATCACCTCCTTCTCGAGATCGTTCGTCGTGGCGAACACTTCTTATTTAGGTCATTGTCACCGCATCGTCAAGGGATTCGCGATGTGTCTCCCATGGGTACCGGGGTACGTTCGCCCAGCGGTCAGAGCACGCGGTGTAAAATGTGAGGCGATGGAAAGGATAGTGGTGACCGACGTGGTGGCGGAGGCGAGGCGCGCCCTGGGGGAGAGGCTCCTCATCCTCGCCCACCATTACCAGCGGGACGAGATCGTGGAGGCCGCCGATTACCGCGGGGACTCCCTGGAGCTCTCCCGCCGGGCCGCGGCGTCGGATGCACGGTGGATCGTCTTCTGCGGGGTCCATTTCATGGCCGAGACCGCCGCCGTGCTGGCGAAGGAGGGCCAGCGAGTGCTCATTCCCCGGGAGGACGCGGGCTGCTTCCTCGCCCACTCCATCGACTACCCCTCCCTCATGGAACTCTGGCGGGTACTCTCCGACGTCATGGACCCGGACGAGGAAGTCATTCCCGTCGCCTACGTGAATACCACCGCCGACGTCAAGGCCTTCGTGGGGGAGAAGGGCGGGGCCTGTTGCACCTCCTCCAGCGCGGAAACCGTGCTCCGCTGGGCGTTCTCGCGGCGGCCACGGGTCCTGTTCGTCCCTGACCAGTACCTGGGGCGGAACACCGCCCGGCGGCTGGGAATCCCGGAGGAGGAGATCGTGGTTTGGGACCCCCGTTTCCCCGATCTAGACCGAGAAAGATTCGCGCGGGCGAGGCTCATCCTCTGGCGGGGGACATGCAACGTGCACGTGCGGTTCCTCCCCGAGGACGTGCGGCGGGTGCGAAGGGAGCGCCCCGAGGCCAAGGTGATCGTCCACCCCGAGTGCCGCCCCGAGGTGGTGGAGCTCGCGGACGAGGTGGGCTCCACCTCATACATCATCAAGACGGTAACCACCTCCCCGCCGGGCTCGGTTTGGGCGGTGGGAACCGAGGAGCGGCTCGTCTCGCGCCTGGCCAAGGAGAACCCGGAGGTGGAGGTTTTCTCCCTGGCCGAGGTACCCCCCTTCTGCAGCTATATGTCCCTCACGCGCCCCGAGGATTTGGGCGCGATCCTCGGGGGGCTCCTCTCGGGGGAGGAACGGAACGTGGTGGAGGTGCCCCCGGAGATCCGGGAGCCGGCGCGGCTCTCCCTCGAGCGGATGCTGGAGATCACCTCCAAATAGCGTAGTGAGGAGACGGAGGGGCGGGGGATAATGCCCCCGCCCCCCTTCTTCCCCTCTTATCTACACGTATCAGAACGGTCCACGGTGGTGTAGGCGGTATTGTTCGTCTCATCGCATTCCTCTACCTTGTCTTTGCAATCCACCATCACATGTACCGGGATCGGGAAGGAGAATTGACCCGGGGGCAGGGTTATCTCGGCGCTGACGTGGTCAGTGCTGCCCGCCAGAATCGTTCCCGCCCATTCGGTGGTCGATTGCCCGCCCGCGGTGATGCACACGTACACGTTGGAAGCCTTGACAGCGCCCTCGTTCTTCACCCATACGTCCACCTGTACGTGGAATCGCTGTTTAGCATCGATATACCAACAGGCCCTGAGTTTTTTTACCACGAGATCAGGGCACCCCTCTTCCTGTGCCTCCGGCCCGGTGGTGGAGAATTTCAACCTGAGGAGGTCTCCCCTTACGGTCGCTGGGACGAGACAGGAGGTCACCATGGCTGGACGGACGACGTCCGTGGTCGGAGCGGGGACCGCGAACCCGAACACCGCGGATGAACCGGGCATGATGCCGCAGTCCCCCAGTGGGGCCGTCCACGACCAGCCCGCCGGGTACCATGCGTTCTCCAGCCAACCCGCGGGCCCCCACTGATCCAGGGTGGTCAGGCCGCCGGTGTTGGGAATGAAGAACTCGCAGATGCCGCAGCCGTTATGGAGGAAGTCGATATTGCGCACCGTGTAGATGTAAAGGTCGCGGTCCCCATCGTGGACCGCGCATTCCTCCACCTCGAAGGTCCCGAACTCCGTTTCCACCCTGGTCACGTCATATCCGAAGGCGTTGACGGCACACGAATACTCTTCGCCCGTCGGCCTGGGTTTCCGCAGCGGCGAGAGGGCCAACATGAACTCCAACGGCTGCCAGCCCCCGTATGCCACCAACCAGTGGCGGACGCCCTCGCGCATGTAGGTGGGGAATATCTGTCCCTGGAGGCCCGCCGCACCGGGGTCGTCGCTCGTGTCCACCACGTCGATGGGCCATCCCCCCGGCACCTCTTGGAACTCGAACGAGCGGCCGACGAAATACCGGTTGTGGCCGCGCTCGGGACCGAGCCCCAAGATCACGCCTTCGGCGGACAACAGTTCCTCGGTGTAATCACCATGGGCGGCGTTGGGCTTCAGCTCGAAGGAGATGTTCGGGTAGAGGCCCGGGTCGAACGGCCGCCCCATCACCGCGCCGTACTCCTCACGGAACGTGTCGTCGTAGATCTTCAATACGAACTGGTTCGGGTACCGTTCCGCCACATACCGGGCGATGGCGTCCACCAGCCGGGGATCGAGAGCCCCCCTATCGGGCCGTACCTGCATGTCGGGGGAGAGTCTCTCCGCGAGCAAAACGGTATCCCGTTCGTCTATGGTGCCGTCGCCGTTGAGATCGGGAAGCAAAGCGCGGAATCCGTGGTCCGCCAGCCAAGCGAGCACGATAGCGGCGCACGTGGGCCCGTCGTAAGCCACGGTCCCTTCGAGCACTTCCTCGTGGGAGATGAGCTGGAGGTCGGTTACCTGGAAATACTCCCGAGAGGGCATTTCCTGCGACACGGCCAGGAGACCGAGGAGAAAAAGCGACAAAATCGCCGCGTACGACCTTTTCATTTGGACCACCTCCATCCGCAGTATACTGCTTCTTGGACATTAATTATTTTGGGATGATTCGGGGAGTAAACGGTGACCCATGGCGGAGGGTTTCGGCCATGAAGGTCTATCCAATCTGGTTCGACTCCCTGGGGGCGAAATCGATGTGCGTCCTCATCGAGACCCCGGATATCCGATTGCTCATCGACCCCGGGGCCGCCATCATGCAGCCCCGCTACCCCGCACCGACCGAGCTCAAGATCTACTACCTGGAGCTCGCCCTCGAGGCGCTGGTGGCCGCGGCGGCCCACTCCACTCACATCGCCATCACCCACTACCACTACGACCACTTCCGCCCTGACATCCCCCAGCTCACCCGGGGGAAGATCCTATGGATCAAGGATCCCAACCGCTGGATCAACCGCTCCCAGTGGGGGAGGGCCCGCGAGTTCCTCTCCATCCTGGCCGCAGATCGGGGGGTCGCGCTCGAGGAAGTGCCCCCCGGCGCGGGGGAATATCCGGACCCCCTGGATGAGCTCCCCCGGGCCAGGGAGGACGGGGCACCGGAGGAGCTCCGCAAGAAATGGCGCAAGCGCTTCCGGGGTCTCGTGCGGATATGGGAGAGGGGCCCCTGGGTACCCGCGGATCCGTTCGCCGGGGAGGTGATGTACGCCGACGGGCGGACCTTCCGGGTCGGGGACACCGTGGTCCGCTTCTCTCCCCCGCTCTTCCACGGGGTGGAGTACGCGAGCCCGGGGTGGGTCCTGGCGGTGGTGGTGGAGCACGGCGGCGAGAAGCTCCTCTACTCCTCGGATCTCCAGGGCCCGATCGTCGAGGACTACGTAGGGTGGATCGCCGATGAGGCGCCGGACATCCTGATCCTGGACGGCCCGGCCACCTATCTGCGCGGACCGCTTCAGTCGGAGGCGACCCTCCGCCGGGCGATCCGCAACTGCACGGAGGCGGTGCGGAGGGCGCGGGTGACGATCCTCGATCACCACCTGGCCCGGGAGCCCAAGTTCAGGGAGGCCTGCCGGGAGGCCTTTTCCGCCGGGGCCATCACCGGGGCCGAGGCCCTGGGCCTCCGCCCCCTCACCGACCGGCTTCGGGAGTGGAAGGAGGCGGGGACACTCCACGAGGTCATGGAGGAGGCCCGGGCGGGGGCCCTCGACCGCGACCTCCCGACCCGGGGCCTCACGGTGGCGCTCCACCCCTGAACACGAAGGTCGATCCCTCCCGAGAAATTCTTTCGAATTGGCATAAATTTGTGTGAGGGAATATGATGATGGATGTGATGAAGTATCCGGCGGTGTTATTGCTGGCAGTCTGTTTCGCGGTGATCTCCCTCGGGGCCGAGACGGTGGTCCACGTGCGGGTCGAGGGGGAGATCAATCGGGGCACGGTGCTCGTCCTGCGGGGCGCCATCGAGCGCGCGGAGGAATTGGGCGCGGCCCTCCTCGTCATCTCCCTCTCCACCCCCGGAGGGTACCTCGACGCGGCCCTCCAGTGCCGGGACCTCCTATTGGATGCCCCCGTGCGGACTGTGGCCTACGTCGACCGCGAGGCGATCTCCGCCGGAGCGCTCATCGCCATCTCGTGCGAGCGGATCCATTTCGCCCCCGGTGGAGTCATGGGAGCGGCGACTCCGGTCTACTTCGACCGGGGGCGGATGGAGGTGGCGCCGGAGAAGCTCGTCTCCGCGGTGCGGGAGATCTTCCGCGCCACCGCCGAGGCCCGCGGCCGGAACCCGGACGTCGCCGCGGCCATGGTGGACCGAGCGGTGGAGGTCGAGGGTCTCGTCGAGGTCGGGAAGCTCCTCACCCTGACGCCCGCGACGGCAACGGAATGGGGCTATTCCGACGGTCTCGCGGAGGGGCTGGCGGATGTCCTCCGGGCGGAGGGCATCCCGGATGCCGAGCTGGAGGAGTTCAAGACGAGCCTCGCGGCGCGGGCGGTGGCGGTCCTCACTTCGCCGTTCTTCTCGGGACTCCTCATCACATTGGGGATCTTCGGTCTATTGGTCGAGCTCTCGGTCCCGGGATTCGGGATCCCGGGGATCATGGGGATGGGGTCGCTCGGTCTCTTCTTCTGGAGCCACTTCGCCGTGGGCCTCGCGGGGTGGGAGTCGCTGGGCTTCTTCATCGCCGGGCTGATCCTCGTCTTCCTCGAGATCTTCGTCTTCACCGCCGTGGACTTCGGGGCAGTGGGGATCGTGGGGCTCGGGCTCATCGGCTTCGGGTTCTACACCGCCATGGTGGGGCCGTTGACCGCCCCGGCTCAGGTCTCCCGTGCGATCATCGCCGTCTCCGTGGGCCTGGTCGTGGCCCTGGTGGGGTTGGCCCTCCTCATCACCTTCCTCCCCAGGACCCGGCTCCGCTTCGGTGGAGTGCTCCTGCGGAGCGCCATCGACTCCCGGGCCCTGCGGATCGAGCCCCGGAGCGAATGGGTGGGAAAAACCGGGATCGCCCTCACCGATCTGCGCCCGGTGGGCAAAGGGGAATTCTCCGGGAGGATCGTGGACGTTGTAAGCGAAGAGGGATACCTCCCCAAGGGAACGGAGATCGTAATCACCCGGGCCGAGGGAATACGGTTCGTGGTGCGGAAAATAGGAGGTGAACGCGGATGATCGGGACGATCGTCATCGCAGTAGTTGTATTGTTTGTGGTATGGGTTTTCTTCTACTTCGTGCCGGTGGGGTTGTGGATCTCGGCCATCGCTGCCGGCGTCCCCGTGGGGCCGATGACCTTCATCGGCATGCGCCTGCGGAAGGTCAACCCCCACCGGGTGGTGGGACCGATGATCGCGGCGTGGAAAGCGGGGCTGAGGCTGTCCGTCTCCAACTTGGAGGCCCACTACCTCGCCGGGGGGAACGTGGAGCGGGTGGTGCGGGCCCTGATCTCGGCCGATAAGGCCGGGATTCCCCTCGACTTCAAGCGGGCGGCGGCCATCGACCTCGCGGGGCGCGACGTGTACGACGCGGTGGCCATGTCGGTGAACCCTCGGGTGATCGAGACCCCCAAGATCGGCGCCGTGGCCAAGGACGGGATCCAGCTCTTCGCCATCGCCAAGGTCACGGTGCGGGCGAACCTGGAGCGGTTGGTGGGCGGGGCCACCGAGGAGACGGTGATCGCCCGGGTGGGCGAGGGGATCGTGTCCGCCATCGGCTCGGCGGGTTCCCACAAGGAGGTGCTGGAGAACCCCGACGCCATTTCCAAGCGGGTGCTCGAGAAGGGGCTGGACGCCGGGACGGCGTTCGAGATCCTCTCCATCGACATCGCGGACGTAGACGTGGGCAAGAACATCGGCGCCCAGCTCCAGGCCGATCAGGCCGAGGCCGACCTCAAGGTGGCCCGCGCCAAGGCCGAGGAGCGCCGGGCGATGGCCATCGCCCTGGAGCAGGAGATGAAGGCGCTGGTGTGGGAGCGCCGGGCGGCGGTGATCGAGGCCGAAGCCGAGATCCCCAGGGCCATCGCCGAGGCCTTCCGCAAGGGGCAACTCGGGATCATGGACTACTACCGGCTCAAGAACATCCAGGCCGACACCAGAATGCGGGAATCCATCGCGGGAGAGGAGACCCCACCTAAGGGTGAAGCCCCGGGCGACGAGGCCCTGGCCTGACGGAGATGCGGGGGATAACGGTTGCCGACGAATTGAAACGCCTGCTCGCGGAACAGCCCCAGGTGGCGGTGGTCCTCGCCGAGATCCTGGGGCCGCCCCTGGCGCTGCGGGAGGGGCCGCCGCCCGAAGAACCGCCGCCGGAGGATCAGTCCAAGTAGCCGAGATCCCGGAGCCTGCGCTCCACCTCGCGCTCTTCCTCCGCGGTATAGGCGGAGAGCAACCCCTTCTCCCGGAGGTCCCTCCGTACGAGTTCTTCCACGTACTCCGGGACGGAGCCGGCGCCGAGCTCGCCCAGGTTCTCCGCTATCGTGCGGTAGAGGTCATTGGGGATCGCGATCTTCCTGGCCTTTCCCAATTTCTCACCTCCTCGTCGGGGTCTTCGGGTCCAGTGGAACGACGCTGGAAGATCTGCCCCCATTTTACGCGCCAGGCTGTGTGGTAGACTGTGACGCCGGCCAGGGCGTCGGAAAACGTGCACAGGCGAGGGGGGAGGGATGCTGGAGGCGGTGAAGCTCGAGGTCGTGGACCTCCACAAGAGATTCGGTCCGGTGGTGGCCGTGGACGGGGTCTCCTTCGCCGTCTCCAGGGGGGAGATCCTGGTCCTCCTCGGCCCATCGGGGTGTGGGAAGACCACGATCCTCCGCCTCATCGCCGGGCTCGAGACCCCCGACCGGGGCGACGTCCGCATCGGGGGCCGGTCCGTCCTCGGCCTCCCGCCGGAGCGGCGCGACGTGGGGCTCCTGTTCCAAAACTACGCCCTCTTCCCCCACATGAGCGTCGCGGGGAACGTGGCCTATGGGCTCCGGTTCAAACGGGTCCCCCGCCGCGAGCGGGTCCGTCGTGTGCGGGAGCTCCTCGAGCTCGTCGGGCTCACCGGATATGAGCGGCGCAAACCCCACGAGCTCTCCCATGGACAGAAGCAGCGTGTGGCCCTGGCCCGGGCCTTGGCCCCGGGGCCGGAGGTCCTCCTCCTCGACGAGCCGCTCTCCGCCCTGGACGCCGCCCTGCGGACCGAACTCCGCTGGGAGCTCCGACGTATCTTGAAGGAACAGCACATCACCTCCGTGTACGTGACCCACGATCAGGAGGAGGGGTTCACCCTCTCCGATCGGATCGCGGTGATGCGCGATGGCCGGATCGAGCAGCAGGGACACCCGGAGGAGCTGTACTTCTCGCCACGGACGCCGTTCGTCGCCACCTTCCTCGGAAAGGCCAACCTCTGGCCGGGGACCCTACGGCGGGGAGATGGCGGCGCCTGGGTCGATGTGGCGGGCGCGCATATGCCGGCCGATGCCGGGGATCTCCCGGACGGGAGTGCCGTATATGTGCTCCTGCGGCCGGAGGACATCGCGGTCGGCGAGGGGGAGTTCGAGGCCGAGGTGGAACGGGTCGAGTTCCACGGCGATCGCTGGGAGGTCCGCGCCCGATTTCGTTCACACCCCCTGGTGGTCTTCGCCCCCGGCCGGGTTTCCCCCGGAGGCGTGATCCGATTCGGGCTGAAGCGTCGTCCCCTGGTATTGGAGAGGCGCTCCTAAGGGATGCTCCGCATTTCCCCGCGTCCGAAACATTCGGAGTTGACGCGTTTTGGCGACGTGACGTAAGAAATATGCGTACCTTGATAGGAGGTGAGTTGAATGAAGGGGCATAGGGCGATCGGCGTGGCCTCGGTTCTTTGTGTGTTTTTCATCGTGTCGGTCGTCGGTTCTGTCGCTGAGGCCAGGGACGAAGGGATTGCGTTCACAACGGAGGTCGTCGTGGGGACAGGGGGAGGGGCGCTTCTGGGCTTGGCCGGGTTCTGGGGCGCCACGTGGGTATGTCTCTCCACGGCCGCGGACGCCGGCCTCGGGGCTTTGGGATGCGTCATCGTTGGGGTCTACGGGTATTTGCTCGGGGTTCCGCTTGGGGCCACATTGGGGGTGAGCATTTCGGGCATGGAGTTGGGCGTCGAGGGGGACCCCGTGCTCGCCGCGTTGGGCGCGATCTTGGGTGAAGCCCTCGGCATCGGCGTCCTGTCCGTGATATATCGGGGCGGCGGGGTGACCGACGAGGTCACCGTGGCCGCTGCTCTGGGGCTCGTCCCCTTCCTGAGCGCGGTGGGCGCTGCCATGGGCTATAACGCCGGCCTGTCACCGGACGGCATCGGGCTCTCGAACACCTTCACCACCGAGGCCCGGGACCGTCTGGTGGGCCTCGGGCTGTCGGGCTTGGCCTTCTAACGGATCTCCAGTGGCTCCGGGGTGACTCGTCGCCGATACATAACCTCCGGGTGGCCTTTGGATAGAGGGGAATGATCGTGTGCTTCTAAAGGAGGAAACATGCTCGAATTCGTGGACATGAAGGTGGGCGAATTCCTGCGGGCGCTTGCGGCGCCCACTCCGACGCCGGGCGGGGGGACCGCCGCCGCCATCGCCGGGGCCATGGCGGCCTCGCTCCTCGGGATGGCCGCCTCCGTATCGTTGAGGAAGAAGCCGGAGGACCGGGTGTTACAGGGGACGATCTCCCGCGCCGAGGAGCTGCGGGAAAAGTTCCTAAAATTGGCGCAGGAGGACACCGCGGCCTACGAGAAGGTCGTGGCCGCCTACAAGCTTCCCCGGGAGACCCCGGAGGAGGCGGAGGCGCGCCGTGCGGCGATCCAAGAGGTACTGGTGGAGGCGGCACGGGTTCCCCTCCGCACCGCGGAGCTCTCCTTCGAGGTCCTGGAGCTGGCGGCGGTGGCCCGGGGGTCAATCCCTGAGGCCATCGCGAGCGACGTGTTGGTGGCGGTGCGCCTCGCCCATGCGGCGGTCAAGGGGGCCCTCTACAATGTCGACATCAACTGCCTCTCGTTGAAAGACGAGGCCGCACTGGCGGAGTTCGCCCCGCGGCGCGAGGAGATAGAGGCGCGGGCGGACGAGATCGTGACACAGTTCGCGGGGACGGAGGCCAACATAAAAAAGTGGCTGGGAGAGGAGGACTCGAACCTCCACTAGCGGGTCCAGAGCCCGCCGGCCTACCGATTAGCCGATCTCCCAGCAGGCATTTCAATTTTAGCGGTCCCTCCTGTGCCGTTGCAACCCTCGTTCACGCGGGCAAATCTGGGGGGTCAGGCCTTTACATTTGATGTTGGCGGTGGAATGGTGTCCCATGGCGAGGCCGCTGAGGCTGGAGTTTCCGGGGGCCCTTCTACCACATCACCTCCCGGGGAAACGGGGGACAGCCCGTCTTCGTGGACGACGAGGACCGGCTGGAGTTCCTCGGGATCCTCGTCGAGACCCCGGAAGCCGGCCTCTCCCGGGGCATGCGCCGGCTGAACGGCGTCTACCACCAGGCCTTCAACCGGAGGCACCGCCGCCCCGGCCACCTCTTCCAGGGAAGGTATAAGTCCATCCTGGTGGAGAGGGATGCCTATCTCCTGGAGGTCGCCCGCTACATCGTGCTCAACCCGGTGCGGGCGGGATCGGTGGAGCATCCCGGGAGGTGGGAGTGGTCCAGCTACCGGGCCACGGCGGGGCTCGAGGAGCCCCCGCCATTCCTGGGGGCGGACCGGTTGCTCCCCCGGTTTGACCCCCGGCCCGGGCGGGCGCGGCGGG
>MTNJ01000002.1 GCA_002011425.1 Candidatus Acetothermia bacterium JdFR-48
AAGGGGCGCCGCTAGCGGCGCCCCTTCCACACTGGGCGAAGTGAAGGGAGGTGGAAGTCGAACTTTATTGAATTCGGAGGTACCCCACTGGCCGCAGCCGAGGTGATGGACTTGGCTGGCGGCACGGACTACCAGGTTCTTGGAGAATGCCCGTTTTTGGAGCACGTCCATTTTCCTCACTTCACGCCGCTTTCCCACGATCGACGTCGCCCACTGGCCGCCACGGCACCACGATCGGCGCTCCACTTTCGCTGAAGTCACGTGCTTCGGATTCGCCCCTCTGCGTGAAGATTTTCCCTCCCTCTTTGGGAACCCACTCGATATGGTCTTCCACCCGCGGTTGGATCCAAAAGGGGTGGAGAGGGAGCGAGAAGTGGTGGGGGCTGTGATCCAAGTGGCAGACTACGCTCCTTAGAATGGGTCCGGCTCGTGGTCGATGACCTCCTCTTTTCTACAGAGGTACTCTCGAGCTTGGACACCCTAGAGATTCTCCCACATCGCCGTCATGGACCACGAGAGCTGGCAGCGGCGCTTCTGCCATGCAGGGAACGCAGCCCTCTCTTGTAGCCGGCGACGTGGGAGAGGAGTCGGCGCAAGAGCGCCTCGCTGGAGCAGAGGTGCGACCCATGGGCGAACTACCCAGGGTCTACCGGGGGAAACGGTCTGAGCGTGCCACAGTTCGTGAGCGGGCCATTTCCAACACGGGAAGTTTTTCGCTTTCGGCGCCCGCGGATCTCCCTGCCCTGGAGTTATTAACCACACCCTCGACGAATGAGCCCCCTCTCGTTCCTCTTTCAAAGCCTCAGGGTGGAAGTGCCCTCGGCTCACATGGTGGAATCCGAGCGGCAGGCCCTCGGGATCCGCGTGAGGGTCTCCCATCCTGGGACTATGGCGGAGGCCTAGGAAGCTAGCCTGAACCTCCTCTATGCAATACGTAACGGAGATCTTCTCGAGGAGGCGGTGGAGTGAGCAGTGCGGGCGCGGTAGTTCGCGAGACTGCGGGAGGCTTCGGATCCTAAGTGAGCGGTGAGGTGGCTATGGCGCCAGTATCTGTGGGAGCTTCGCGGATCGGCGAAATTACCGTGCTTGAACGGATATATATGGCCGCTAGGGAGCCTTGCCAAAAGGAAAACGCATACATGATGATTGTTGGGCCCCTACCACATTTGCCCCCGATCCTGCTTTAGCGGGGTTGTGATCGGGGAACTTCAGTTCAAAGTCTTGGGGAATTGGTAGGTGTGTATGGCCTGCCGGAGATCCGTCGAGGGCACGGGTTCTACTTGTACCTCGAGGAGGTCCTCCGCCAGGGTCCGGTAGAAGATCTCGGTTTCGGACGCGGCGATCGAGATCTCCCAGGGAGAGGGTGTCAAGAGGTGCAGGCGGTAAATCCGCACGGCCTCTTCGAGTCGGGAGGCCACAGCGAGCTCGTCGAGTAGATCACGGAGGAGAGCAATCCGTTCGCTCAAGGGCGTGTCCCGGTTGGGGTGACGTCTTTGAGCGAGCAGATGTGCTGTTTCCTGGAGTAACTCCGCGAAGATCTTCTTCCCCGCCCTCCTCCGCGTGATTTGGAGGAAGAGAACGAGGAAGGACCCGGTTTTTTGAGGACGTACCCGCCACTGTCCTTTAGGGGTAGGTCGCCAAACCCGCTCCCGCGGTCCCGGGCCTCCCATCCTGGCGAACGCCACCTCTACGAGCTCGTAACGTAACAAGGTGCGGAGGTGTTGCCGGACCCGCGACTGGGTAATACCCAACTCGCAGGCGAGCTCCTTCGCCCCAGCGAGGCCCGATCTCACCAATACATCGAGCGTCTGTAGCGGTCCTCGGGGAATGAAGATGTTATTCTTCGCCTCCTCAGGTCCATAAGTTATCGGCGCACCTTACCTCATGGAGCCCCGTGGGACAACTAGTACAATGCGCAAGGGTTGACATGCGTATTTTTTTGATCTAATATATGAAGTTAGTTTAGCTTGACATGATTTGCAAAAGCGTGGGCAGGTGATGCGTCACGGAAGGTCGTTTGCCCTCTGAAAGGGTCCTTTCCCTCCTGTCAGCGCTTCCCTATATGGCCCTTTTGGTGGACCGGGAAGGGATAATTCGTTGGGCCAACGAGCGGTCTCAGGAGTTAGTGGGGTACAGGCCTGACGAGCTGGCAGGAGAGTCGGTAGAGAAACTCGTGCCACCAAATTTGCACGAGGCGCACGTTCAGTTCCGTGAGCTGTGGCACCGTTATAGTACTTCGCTCCGCCATTCGGAACGTCCAGGTTGGATCTCTCTTTACTCCCGGGGCGGGGAGCAGATTCTGGTCGACCTTGATTTCGTCCCCTGGACCTCTTCGGAGTACGAGTTCTTTCTGCTGTTAGTACGGAGAGCTACGACCTCCTTCCTCGATCCGGAGATCATGGGTCGCCAGCGGTTCCAAGCCCATGCCCTGACGTTGGCCAAAATCCTTTCCCGCCAGGTGAGGCGTGGAGACATACTGGATGCCCTTGCCGAAGGGCTTTGGAATGCCTTCGAGGCCGATTCGGTCTCCGTTTGGGAAGTGGACGAGAAGGACGCGCTTGTATTGCAGGTCTCCGTAGGGAACAGTGCTTCCGAGGTTCGGCCCGGATATGTTCTGCATCGCGACGACTCGCACGAGGTCCTCGTCCAAATGGCGAGGGGTGGACACGGTGAGGTCCTGCGGGATGTGTCTTCTTCCGGGAAGATGCCCTCCTTGTGGCGTCTCTTTCGCCTGCGCTCGGCGATCGTTGTTCCCGTACGGAGTGAGGGGGAACCTCTCCTGGTGGTGGTAATCGGGGATAGGGACGATCCAGAGAGGTTCTCCCAGTTGGACTTAATGGAAGCCCATCTATTAGTGCATCTGGCTGCTGCGTCCCTACAACGTTCGAGCCTCCTGGAGCAGACTCAGAACCGGTTGGAGAGGCTCCAAACGCTGCGAGAGATAGACCTCGCCATCACTTCGAATCTGGACCCTCATTTCACCATCAAGGTCCTCCTGGAGGAGACCCTCGACCGTCTGGGCGTGGGCGCCGTGGCAGTATTGCTCCTCGAGCCAGAGACTATGACTTTTCAAGTTGTAGGGACGAAGGGTTTCAAAACCATCCTTGAAGGAATGCAGGTAGGGATAGAGCGTGGCTTTTTTAAACAGGCGATGCAGGAGCGTCGTGCCCTATATGTGGAACTCTCCGCCTTCTCCGAAGGGAGACTTTCGTCACTCGCTGAGATCGCCCGGGAGGAGGGCTTCCGTGGCCTCCACATAGCTCCCATGATCTCGAAGCAGCGTCTCTTGGGCGTCCTAGAAGTCTTTCATCGCGAGCCACCCCGTCCTCCCGACGAATGGACCGATTTTCTAGAAGCGTTAGCGTCACAGGCGGCGATCGCGGTAGAAAACGCGAACTTGTTGAGCGAGCTACAGCGAAATAACTTCGAGCTGCGAATGGCTTATGAGGAGACCTTAAAGAGTTGGGGCAAACTTTTGGAATTGCGTGACCAAGAGACTAAGGGCCATACGGATAGGGTGGTGGAACTTACAGCAAGATTGGCACGAGAGATGGGCATAAAAGGAAAAGAGCTTATGTACATACGTTGGGGCGCGATCCTTCACGACATTGGGAAACTGAGCATTCCCGACGCCATTATTTTCAAACCGGGAAAACTGACGGACGAGGAGTGGGAGGCAATGCGGCGACACCCGGGATATGCTTATGAAGTCCTATCTGAAATAGACTTCCTGCGGCCCGCGTTGCACATTCCCTACTGCCACCACGAGCGTTGGGATGGGAAGGGATATCCCCGGGGACTGAAAGGGGAGGAGATCCCGCTGGCGGCCCGGATCTTCGCGGTGGTGGACGCGTGGGATGCTATGATTAGCGAGCGGCCCTACCGTGGGGCCCTCTCGCGGGAAGAGGCATTGCACGAGATAAAGAAAGGGGTGGGGACGCAGTTCGACCCAGAAGTGGTGAAGGCCTTTTTGCTCCTTACCGAGAGAGAGAAAGCCTGAGGTTCTGCTTCTAGGCCCGATTATTTGCCGAGACGCTTTGAGGTGCTTCTATCACTCGCTTGTCCGGGGATTGGAAGCCAGTCTCTAGCAGGGTCCTGGCGAAAGAATGTCTTGAGAGCCCCATAAAGCTGGGGGTGGTCACTGGCAAGGGCTCGGGGACACATGAAGAACGCTTCCACCACTACCGCGAAGAACTCTGTCGGGCTTTGAATACCATAGCGATCTAGGAGAGTCGCGCGTCCGAGAAGCGCCGCTCGATGTAACCTTTGGTACTCCGCCCGCATTACCCGGGCCCATTCTTCCTGTGAGATTCGCCCCGCAATGGCCGGGGTTCCCTCCGCATAGCCGCTCTCATAGTCCAGCTGGTGGGCGAACTCGTGGATCACCACGTGGCGGCATCTCCGCCGTCGAGAATCCCGGCGCACCGCTTCCCATGAGAGCACCACCGGTCCCCGTTGCCATGCCTCGCCCGAACGCACCTGGTATCCTTCGATGATGACCCCTGTGGGGTCCCGCTCGCGAAAAGGGGCGAGGTATTCCGTGGGGTAGAGGACGATCGTTTGCATCCCCGGGAAGTAATTGGTCTCCCGGTGTAAAAGGAGGAGACACGCATATGCCGCCACAGTGACCTTCATCTCATCGGTCACCTCAAAGTCCTTTCCGCCGAAGAACCTCTTCTCGGCTGTGAAAACCTGAATATGGCCCAGGAGTTCCCGTAGATCACCCTCGGGGAGAAAGTGGTAGTGGAGGAAATTGCGCTCGAGGATGGGGATCCACTTCGCGGGAAATTCCCGCGCTCGCAGGCGTCCTCTGCGGTACCGTCTGAGTAACATCGCCTATCTTTTCACACTGAACCCTTTCGGTTTCAAGGACATAGAGAAAGGGGGGCGCCACGCCCCCCTTTCTCTATGTTCATCACATAATGGGGCCCCTCACTTCTCCTCTACCGACAGGGTAAAACGCCACAGGGCCTTCTTCGCCGCGGTTTGGACATTATCCTCGTGAACCCACAGTTCCAGGACGTGGGAACCGGGACTCCATGGTGGAATGAGGACGAAGGTCTCTATCCCGATGTCGTCTTGTTGCCGGTCCGCCTCCGTGACTTTGAACTCCACCGTGAGCTCCCGGGGCTCACCTTCGTAAATGATGATCGGGAGTGACTCCGGCGAGAAGTCCATGGAGAGCCCGTCCATGGACACGGCGAAGGACCAATCATTTCCCACACCGGTATCCTCCACGGGCTCCACCTTCACGAGGCTTACCTTGAAGGCCCCGATAGCCCCTTCGGACGGTGAGGCCGGCTCCGGCTGAGGCCCCGGGGCCTCTGATTGAGGCTCCGGAGCCGGGACCTCTTCAAAAGGGCTCTCTTCCCCTTTCTTCTCCAGGGCACTGGTGGTCTCAGGAGCCGTATCGTCCTTCCACACTACCACCGACTGAACTGCTTCGCGGTTCCCATATAGGTCGATCGCATAGCACTCCACCATATGGGGCCCATCGGGGCCGGGAATGTAGAACGGGCCTTCATAGGCCTGCCACTTGCCCTGGTCGATGCGGAAGAAGATGTGGGCGACGCCCGAATCGTCCTCAGCCACGAGCTCGAACGGGGTGTGAGAGGTGGCCCAGAGCTTCCCGTCAGGTGCGTAATAGTGCGGGTCGCCGGGAACGATACGGGTCACCGGTGGAACAGCGTCGAGGTAGATGGTGAGGGTTTTGGTAGGTTCACGGTTCCCGAGCTTGTCGACGGAGTAGTACTCCATGCGGATGACCGCGGTCCCCTCTAGGGGGAATGGTTCGGAATAGAGTTGCCAATCCTTCCCTTCCACCCGATAGAAGATCTTGTCCACACCCACACCCACGTCCACCGCGGTGAGGCGCACCAGGCTCCCCGGGGCCAGGGCCACTATCCCCCGCTCCTCCACTTGGGCGAGATCCAAGGTCCGCATGGGCCTGGCCTCGGGGGGGAGCTCCACGGGGGGCTCCATCAGGGGGAACCGGTCAAGTACGATCTCGTAAGGAGAGTCACCGATCCCGTCGCCATCCCGATCTACGCCGCGATAGTCGGACCAATAGTTGCCCTTGCCCTCGTAGTACCAGCGGTTATTCAGACCTTCGTCCCTGGCGGGGAGACCACAAGCCACGAAAGAGTTTTCGTAGATGATGTTGTCATTCGAGCCCGTGGAGACGAAGATGCCGTAATCGCAGTAACCAATGGCATTTCTGCGGATGGCGACCTTGCTCGCCGCCAGGAGCTGAATCCCCACTCGGCCACCCCAAATGGCACTGTCCTCGATCACCCCGTTTTTGACCGCCGAGAGAAAAATTCCCGCCTTTTCCTGTGGATAGCGGATAAGGCAGTTCTTGATCACGAAGTGGGCTGTGGTGTTGTCGATGTAGATCCCATAGTCGTAGCCCAAGGTGTCAATGATCCAACCCTCGATGACGTAGGGGTCATCCGGCGTTCCGGATCCCCTCACGACGCCATTTTCCCATGTGAAATCTTCATCTCCGAAGATATAGATTGGATCGTGTGGGGCCCACTGGGAAAGAGCGAGGGCTCCGCAGAGCACCACGCCCAGAAGCGGTAACAAAACCCTCCTCATCACATCCCCTCCTTCCTGGATCTTTGACAAAGCATTCTACTGCGGAAAAAGATCTTTCCCGCAGGACAACCTTCCGTGACAGCCGTTACCGGCTACCCCTACGAAGCTCGCCGGAGGTGGTACAACGGAGGACGTCAATCCCTACCCTCTGAGCTAGGACCTCTGGCAGAGTTACCGAGCCGTCGGCCTGCTGGTTCTGTTCGAGGATCGCTGCGAAGAGCCTGGATGTAGCGAGGCCGGAGCCGTTCAGGGTGTGGACGAACCGGGGCTTCCCCCCTTCCTTGGGGCGGAAGCGGATGTTCCCACGCCTGGCCTGGAAGTCCTCGCAGTTGGAGCAGGAAGAGACCTCGTAATAGCGGCCCTGGGCCGGGAGCCACGCCTCGATATCTACTGTCTTCGCGGACTGATGGGCGAGGTCATCGGCGGGGAGGAGGGTCACGCGGTAGTGGAGCCCGAGGCATTGGAGGACCACCTCGGCGTTGGAGATCAGCTCGTCGAGCTCGGCGTAGGAGCGTTCGGGGGTGGTGTAGTGGAAAAGCTCGACCTTGTTGAATTGGTGCATGCGAATGAGACCCCGCTGGGATTCGCCCCACGTCCCCGCCTCCCGGCGGAAGCAGGGGGTGTAGGCCACGTACCGGAGCGGCAGGGCTTCCTCCTCTAGGATCTCGTCGCGGTGGAGGTTGGCGAGGAGAGACTCAGCAGTAGGGTTCAGGAAAAGACCGTCGTCGGGACAGTAATAGAGCTCGTCGGCAAACTTGGGGAGCTGCCCCGAGACCTCGAAGGACCTCCGGTTGGCGAGGATCGGGGGGAGGATGGGGATGTAGCCGTGTTCCCGCACGTGAAGTTCGAACATCCACTGGAGGAGGGATAATTCGAGTAGTGCGCCGAGCCCGCAGTACAGGGGAAAGCGGGCCGCGGCAATCTTCGCCGCCCGCTCGAAATCGAAGATCCCCAACGACCTCCCGAGCTCCACGTGGTTCTTGGGCTCGAAGTCGAACTCGGGCTTTTCTCCCCACTCCCGCAGCACTACCTTGTCCGGTCCCATGGGGACCGACTCGTGGGGGAGGTTAGGGAGGGAAAGAAGTTCTTCCCGGAGCCCTGCCTCGGCCTCGCCGAGCTCGCGTTCGAGCGCCTTTATCTCGGCCGATAGCTCCCGCAGACGCGCGATGAGCCCCTGGGCCTCTTCCTTCTTCCCGTGACGTTGTAGCTTCGCTACCTCCTCCGAACCTCGGTTGAGTTCGTGACGCAGCGATTCCACCCGGCGGATGAGTTCTCGGCGCTTGCTGTCGAACTTCAGGAGGCGATCGAGGGAAAGCGAGGGGTCGCGGCAGCGCAGACGTGCGAGGACCCCCTCCGGGTCTTCGCGGATCTTTTGAATATCCAGCATGGTGTGCAATTTTAGCTTTAGAAGCGGTATGATGCCCAGGTTATAATCGGTGTGGGTTTTCACAGTGTCCCCAAAGGTGATGTGACCTCGCTGAGCCAAAAAAAGACGGAGGAGGCTGATGAAGCTCATTGCGTACTCCAAAGCGCTCTATTCAACGTGGTTCTACTACGCACCCGACAGGATCCTGTTCGACTGTGGGGAAGGAGTGAGCTCATTCCTCGAGAACAGAGTCTACGCCATTCAGCGGGTTTTCCTCTCCCACGGTCACGCCGACCACATCTCCGGCCTTATGGGCCTTATCAACATCCGCAATAACGCCATGGGGGACCGCGAGAAGGACCTCACCATCTATTTCCCCGCCGGGAACTATTACGTGTCCGAGCTCATCGTTTACTTCTCTCGCACCAACCGGAAGCTTCGCTACAACCTCGAATGGGTACCAATACAGCCTGGGGACAGGGTCCCGCTCCTCGAGGCCGGGCGCCACGGACGGTACCTCGAGGCGTTCGCCACCGTGCACTCCCCCAACGAGATCTCGCTGGGCTACAACATCGTGGAGCGCCGCCGCCGCCTCAAGCCTGATTACCGTGACCTCCCTCAAGCGGAGATCGCGAAGCTCGTACGCGCGGGGAAGAAGGATGAGATCACCGAGGAGTACGATCAGCGGATCTTCACTTATGGGGGCGACTCCGTGCCCTTGAAGCCTGTCTTCATCAGTGACACCGAGGTCCTCTGTCATGAGGCTACCTTCCTCGATGACGCCGACAGAAAGGAGTACAAGCACTCTACTGTTTGGGAGGCCATCGAGGTGGCACGGGAAGCGGGGGTGAAAAAGGAACTCATCCTCTTCCACCTCTCCAGTCGCTATCGCCGGGACATCCCGAAGGTTCGGAGCGAGATCGAGGCGATGGAGCTTCCCTTCGAGGTTGCCTTCGTCCCCCCGGGGGATATCTTCACCTGGGGCTAGTTCGAAAGGGGTGAGATGTACGAGAAACGGTTCGTGCGCATCGCGACGGAGCTTCCCGGCCCCAAATCCCGGGAAGTGCTTGAGCGCATGAAAGGGTGTGTTTCAGCAGCGGTCTCGCCGTTCGTGCCGGCGGTGGTCGCCAGGGCCCACGGGGTCATCGTGGAGGATTTGGATGGGAACAGGTTCCTGGATTTCTCCGGAGGGTGGGGCGTCCTCAACGTGGGCCACAACCACCCCAAAGTGGTGGAGGCGATAAAATGTCAGGCGGAGGCATTTCTCCACACCGACTTCACCGCCGTCCCCTACGAGGTGTTCGTGGAGCTCGCCGAAAGGATTTCCAGACTTGCCCCGGGGCCCTCGCCGAAGAAGTGCGCGTTCTTCAATTCTGGGGCCGAAGCGGTGGAGAACGCGGTGAAGATCTCCCGGGCTGTCACGGGGCGTAAGGCGGTCCTCGTGTTCGAATACGCCTTCCACGGGAGGACCCTCCTCGCCATGACCATGACGCACAAGGCCATCCCCTACAAAGCCGGATTCGGCCCCTACGCGCCCGACATCTTCCGTCTCCCCTACCCTTATCCCTATCGGAACCCCGTGCCCTTGGAGGAGATTGAGCGTCGAATGCTGGCGCTCGTCGACCCGGGTGAGGTTGCGTGTTGTGTGGTGGAGCCCGTCATCGGGGAAGGGGGATTCATCGTTCCCCCGCCGGAGTTCCTCCCCTTCCTGCGGGAGCTCGCCGATAAATACGGGTTTCTCCTTGTCTGCGACGAGGTCCAGACCGGCGTGGGTCGCACGGGAAAGTTCTTCGCGTCCGAACACTTCGGAGTGGAGCCGGACCTCATCGCCTTCGCCAAGTCCATCGCCGGGGGGATGCCCCTTTCGGGGGTGGTGGGGAAGGCAGAAGTCATGGACAAGCCCGTCCCGGGCTCCATTGGAGGGACCTACGTGGGAAATCCCCTGGCGTGTGCGGCCGCACTGGCAGTCCTCGACGTGGTGGAAGGGGAGGACCTCCTTTCACGGGCCGAGCGGATCGGCAAGCTCCTCGTGGATGGCTTCCAGGAGCTCCAAGCGAGATACGAACTCATCGGGGACGTGCGGGGCTTGGGAGCGATGGTGGGGATGGAGCTCGTGCGGGATCGGACGACCAAAGAACCGGCGGCCGAGGAGACGAGGCGGATCGCCCGGGAAGCGATCAACCGCGGCCTCATCTTTCCCACCGCCGGGCTCTACGGGAACGTGATCAGGATGCTCGTCCCCCTGGTGGCCACTGAGGAGGAGATCGCCGAGGCCCTGGAGATCCTAGACGAGGCCTTCGCCGCGGTGACAGGCAGCTGAAGGCCCTTGAGATCTTGATTTGGGGCGTACGGTCCCTATAATACGGTTCGGAGGTAACTGGGGGAGCTCCTACAAGGGGCTGAGAGGAGGCCTGGGAGGCCTCGACCCCTGGAACCTGACCTGGGTAATGCCAGCGTAGGGAAGGTTACCTCGCGCCGGCACTGCCCACGTTCCGTGGTGGGATTCCCCTGGTTACTCCCAAGGAGGCGTGGGCGTGTCTGAGTGGGAACTGCTTGCGCGGATCGCGGCGGAGGTTCCCCGGGCGGGGGACGATTGTGCCGTCATCCCCTTCCGCGGGACGAACCTTCTCCTCACCATCGACGTCCTTCATCGCTCGGCGGATTTCCCTGCGGGCACCGATTTCTATACCATGGGCTGGCGGGCCGTCGCCGTCACCCTCTCCGACATCGCCGCCATGGGGGGGGAGCCCTTGGGGGTAGAGCTCGCCCTCTCCGCCCCGGATCTAGATGAACCATTCACCGGGGTCCTGCGGGGAGCCAAGGACTGTGCCCGTGCGGCCGGGACCGAGCTCGTGGGGGGTGACCTCGACGTCTCCACCGAGCTCTTCCTGATTTCCTCGGGATTAGGGGAGGCCGAACGTCCGGTCCTCAGATCCGGGGCCCGTCCTGGGGAGCGTCTCTACCTTACTGGACCTTTGGGGCGTACCTACCTCTCTCTGAAGCTCTTCTCACGGGGAAGACTGGCCAAGGCGAACGAGCTCTTCCGATTCATCCCGCGGATCGGAGAGGGCCACTCGCTTTCCGGAGCCGCGACCTCCATGGTCGACCTCTCCGACTCCCTCGCCCACTCCCTCCACATCCTCTCCCGCGCCTCGGGGATAGGCCTCGTGGTGGAGGCGGAGCGAATCCCCCTCCTACCCGGGCTCTCGTGGGAGGAGTTCGAGGGGGTGTTTTACTTCGGCGAGGACTATGAGCTCCTCTTCACTGCCCCGGCGGGTGCCCTGCCCCCGGGCCCGTGGGCCGAAATCGGGGAGGTGATCGGGGAGGTCGGTGTTTGGCTCAAACGCTACGGCCAATTGGAAAAAGTCCCGGACCGGGGGTGGGAACACGGGAAAAGATCGGGCCTCGGTATGGGGGCCTGACACCATTCCGGACGAAAGGAGGGATCGATGAGGATTTTCAGGACCTTATTGGCGGTGACCTTCGTGGGCGCCGCAGCCATGGCGGCGGAGGAGCTCTACGTCTATACCTACGATTCCTTCGTCTCCTGGGGGCCAGCGGCGGCGATCGAGGAAGCCTTCGAGGCCGCGCACCCCGGCGTCGACCTCATCTGGGTGGCACCCGGCTCCTCGTCGGAGACCCTGTCGCGGATGATCGCCGAGATCGGGGCTGGGGGCACCGAGGCCGACGTCTTCCTCGGGATAAGTGACGCCGACTTGACACGCGCGAGCGCATACCTCCAACCCTACGATCCCGATCTCGTGCCCAACGTCGCTCATGTACCCGAGGAACTCCTCGGTATCGATCCGGAGGGGGCGGCACTGCCCTTCGATCAAGGTTACGTGGCGTTCGTCTATGACTCAGAGAGGTTGCCCGAGAAGTTCGCCCCCCGCACCTTCGGCGATCTCCTCCGCTGCGAGCTCAAGGGAAAGGTCATCGTCCAGGACCCCCGTACCTCTTCCACCGGCCGTGCGCTCCTCCTCTGGACGATCTGGCGCTTCGGCGAGCGCGGCTGGGTCGACTTCTGGCGCGCCTTCCTGCGGAACGTTCTCGTCGTCACCAAGGGCTGGTCCGAGGCATACGACATGTTCCTCGCTGGGGAGGCTCCCATTGTCCTCTCTTTCACTACCGACACCGCGTACTCCTGGATCGAACACAAATCGCTCCGGTACCGCGTGATCCTGTTCGACGGCGAGGCCTATCGGTTTGTGGAGTGGATGGGCATCGTGAAGGGTTCGGACAAAGTGAAGCTAACCCACGATTTTTTGAATCTCGTGCTCTCGAAGGAGATCCAGGAGAGAATCCCCACCTCTCAGTGGATGTTCCCGGTGAGCGAGGCCGTCGAGCTCCCGAAAGACTTCGCGGAGTACGCCGTGGTCCCCGAGGTTCCAGCCTGGATCCCCCCGGGCCGGGTGGCCGAAAACCTCGAGCGCTGGCTCCAGGTTTGGCAGCGGCTCCTTATCCGTGACTGATTGGGCAGAGGCAGGGTCGGGCGGATGGGCTGCTCCGGCCTCACCTCGACGGCCTGGCCTGGAGTCTTGTCCGTCTCACTGCTCCCATCTGGGGGGCCTCCGAAGCACTTGACTGAAAGGACCGACGGGGGCTATGCTACATTGCAAACGTTAAAATACATAAGGAGGTGAGTGCCCGAAGCCACACCGCGTGTGGGAAAACTTTCAAGGAGGTGAGTCATGCGTAAATTGTTGCTTTTCGGCGTTCTCCTTTTGGGTATTGCGCTGGTAGGATTGGCGGAGAAGAAAGTGCTCCACGTTTATACCGCTCTGGACGTGGATGAGGCCAAGATTTACATCGAGGCCTTCGAGGCGCGGTTCCCCGATATCGACGTGCAATGGGTGCGGCTCTCCGCGGGTGAGGTGCTCGCCAGGCTCCGCGCCGAGGCCGGGAACCCCCAGGCTAGCCTTTGGTTCGGGGGCCCAAGCGACACTTATATCGTCGCCAAGATGGATGGTCTCCTGGAACCCTACACAGAGTCCCTGGGCTGGCAGTACCTGGACAAGAAGTTTAAGGACCCCGAGGGTTACTGGGTCGGGATCTACCTCGGTTTTATCGGGTTCGTTACCAACAAGAACTTCCTCGAAAAGCAAGGCATTGAGCCCCCGGATTCCTGGTACGACCTCCTCGATCCCGTGTTCAAGGGCGAGCTCTCCATGGCCTACCCCTATACCTCTGGGACCGGCTACACCCGCTTCGCCACCCTGGTGTTCCTGTTGGGCGAGGACAAGGCCCTCGAGTTCGAGAAGAAACTCTCTGAGCAGATCCATCACTACACTAGGGCTGGTTCAGCCTGCGTAACAGAAGTGGGCCTGGGCGAGGTGGCGGGCGGCATCGCCTTCGCCCATGACATCATCGCCAAGGGCATCGCAAAGGGGTACCCGGTGGTCCTCTCCTTCCCCAAGGAGGGCACCGGCTACGAGGTCGGCGCCATGGCACTCCTCAAGGGAGGTCCCGAGCTTGAGCTCGCCAAGATCTTCTACGACTGGATGCTCTCAGCCGAGGCCCAGTCACTGTTCAAGAACTGGTACCGGCTGCCATTGAACCCAGAGGCCGAGCTCGCCGAGGGCCTCGTCACCGCTGATCAGCTTCCGCTCGTGGACTATGACGCCCTCTGGGCCGCGGAGAACCGCGATCGCCTGATCGAACGCTGGCGTGAGGTCACGGGCTATTGAGACTGAGCCACGGACCCGAGCGGGGGGCGGAACGCCCCCCGCTTTTTAATTAGAATCCCACCGTCCCATGGAGAGATACAGGGAACTGCGGCGCCTCGTTCACGATCCTTTCCTCCTCTTCCTGGTCACGCTCGTGTTCGCACTGCTCACGCTCTTCATCGTCTATCCCCTTGTCCGAGTCCTCACCACCAGCCTGTTCTACCGCGGGGAGTTCAATCCCAAATACTTCTTGCAGTTCTTCCAACGCCGTTACCTCATAAAACCGTTCCTGAACTCCCTGACAGTGGGAGGGCTAGTATCGCTCCTCGGAACCCTCATCGGCTTCGTGTTCGCATACGCTGTGACCCGCACCGATATCCCGGGGAAGTCCCTCTTCAAGGTCATCGCCACATTCCCCATCATCTCGCCCCCGTTCCTGATCGCCCTCGCCGCGATCCTCCTCCTCGGGAATCACGGCCTGATCACCGAGTTCCTGCGCACGCGGTTCGGGATAGACTGGGACATCTATGGCCTCCCGGGCCTGGTCCTCACCGAGACCCTGGCCTACTTCCCCCTGGCGTTCATGACCCTGGAGGGAGTGCTCTCGGGGATCGACCCCGCCCTGGAGGAATCGGCCCTGGACCTCGGGGCCTCGCGCCTCAGAACCTTCTTCAGGGTGACCTTACCCCTCGCGACCCCGGGGATCGCCTCGGCGCTCCTCCTCGTCTTTATCCGGTCCCTCGAGGACTTCGGGAATCCCATCGTCATCCAGGGCCACTATCCCGTGCTCACCACCCAGGCGTACCTCGCGGTAACGGGTATGTACAACCTGCCGCTAGCGGCGACGCTCTCAGTGATCCTCCTCGTGCCCACGCTCCTCGCGTTTGTCCTTCAGCGGTATTGGGTATCACGGCGCTCCTACGTTACCGTCACCGGACGTCCCACCCCCTCCTCCCTCAAGGCCACCACCTCGGGGCTCAAGTGGGGGCTGTTCGCGGTCCTGTGTGTCCTTTCGGGGATCATCCTTCTCTTCTACGGCCTCGTGTTCTACGGGTCGCTCACCCGCATGTGGGGCCTGGACAACACCCTCACCCTGGAGAACTACCGCTACGTGTTCAGTACGGGCCTCGATTACCTCCTCGACACGCTGAAGATCGCCGGGATGGCGACCCCGATCGGCGGGATTCTGGCAGTGGTGATCGCATATCTGGTGACGCGCAAGCGCTTCCCGGGGCGAGGCCTGATGGACTTCCTCTCCATGCTCAACTTTGCCATCCCTGGGACTATCGTGGGGATCGGCTACATCCTCGCCTTCCACCGCCCCCCGCTCCAACTCACCGGGACCGCGGCGATCATCGCCCTCGTGTTCATCTTCCGTCGGATGCCGGTGGGGATCCGCGAGGCGGTGGCCATGCTCCAGCAGGTTGACCCCGCGATCGAAGAAGCAGCGGTGGATTTGGGGGCCGGATTCTCCCGGGCCTTCCGGCGCATCGTTCTCCCCTTAATCTCCCCGGCATTCATCTCCGGCATGGTCTACATCTTCGTGCGGTGCGTCACAGCGATCTCCGCCGTGGTGTTCGTGGTCTCGGCCCAGTGGCAGCTCATCACCGTGGCACTCCTGCACGAAGTGGACAACGCTGACCTCTCGCAGGCCGCGGCGTACGGGGTGGTGATCATCGTGGTGGTGCTCTCGGTGATCCTCCTCCTCGACAACGTCCTCGGGAAGATGATCCTTAGGAGGTGGCAACGTGTCCATTGAGGTCCGGTTGGAGGGCTTGACCAAGGTATTCCACAGTCACCGCGAGTCGGTAGTGGCCGTGGACCTCCTCGACCTCCAGGTGGAAAGGGGGGAATTGGTGACCCTGCTCGGTCCTTCGGGTTGTGGGAAGACGACGACCCTGCGCCTGGTGGGGGGCTTCGAGATTCCCACCGCGGGCGAGGTCTATCTGGGCGGGAAACGCGTGACCCACCTCCCGCCCCAGCGTCGGGACACGGCCACGGTCTTCCAGTCCTACGGCCTCTTCCCCCACATGACCGTGTTCGAGAACGTGGCCTTCGGCCTCAAGGTCCGCCACCTCCCCCGGGACGAAGTGCGCCGCCGCGTTCGCGAGGCCCTCAAGCTCGTGAACCTGGAGGGGCTGGAGCGCCGCTACCCCAGGGAGCTCTCCGGTGGCCAACAGCAGCGGGTCGCCCTCTGCCGGGCGCTGGTGATCGAGCCCCGCGTCCTCCTCTTCGATGAGCCCCTCTCCAACCTCGACGCGAAACTTCGGGTGGAGACCCGCGAGCAGATACGGCGCCTCCAGAAGGAGCTCGGGATAACGAGCCTCTACGTGACCCACGATCAGGCGGAGGCCATGGCCATCTCCGACCGAATCGCGGTGATGAGCGAGGGGAGGCTCCAGCAGATCGGCCCGCCCTACGAGATCTACGCCCACCCCGCCAACCGGTTCGTGGCGGACTTCATCGGCCGGGCGAACTTCCTCAGGGCGGTTGTCGTGGGGGCGATGGACGAGAAGCTCGCGGTAGAGCTCGCGGGGGGCGTGCGCCTGGAGGTGCCGTTCGTCGAGGGTTTGGAACCGGGCACGGAGGCGGTGGCGGTGGTGCGGCCCGAGGCGGTGGACATCCTCCCCGAGGGGGAGGGGGACGTGACCGCCATAGTGGTCTTCGGCCACTATACGGGATCCTTGGCGACCTATAAGCTGTCCCTTCCCAGCGGGGAAACCTTGGAGGTGGAGGTCCTGAGCCCGCAGGAGAAGGGGTTCCTCTCAGAAGGGACGAGGGTGGGGGTCCGCTTCCACCGCCAGAGCATCCACCTCCTCAAAGAATAACCTCCATGGCGCGCCTTCTCGTGTTTGATCTGGACGGGACACTTCTCGATTCCGACCACCGGTTGTCTCCGGAAACCTATGCAGCATTGGGGAAACTCTCGCGGAGCTGCTGGATCACCGTTGCCACGGGGCGGTCGCTCGCGTCGGCCACCCCGTTCATCTTCACACTGGGGACTACGAGCCCCGCCATCCTCTACAACGGCGCCGTAGTGTACGACTTCCTCGCGGGGCGCGCGTTGCTGGAGCGGCGTCTATCGGTGGACGAGGCTCGGGTGGCGCTCACGATTGCGAGGGAGTTCCCGGTGGACGTCGAGGTCTACCGGGAACTGGAGGACCCTACCGTGTACGTCGAGCGGATCACCCCCCGGGTGGAGCGGTTCCTGGCGAAGGAAGGACTCCCCGCCCGGGAGGTGGGGGACCTCCATGCCTTCCTGAACTTTTCGCCGCTCAAGCTCCTCGTCCTAGGGAATCCGGCGGTTCTTCCCGGACTGGAGGGGGCACTGTGGGAGGGCGTCCCCGGGGTCACGGTGGTGCGCTCGGAGCTGGAGTATCTGGAGGTCCTCCCGCGGGGTTCTTCCAAAGGGACGGCGCTCCGGTGGCTCTGCGCGTACCTTGGAATCCCCCTGGAGGAGGTGGTGGCGGTGGGCGACCAACTTAACGACCTGGAGATGCTCCGGTATTCGGGGGTGGGGGTGGCCATGGCCCACGGGCCGGCCGAGCTTCGGCGGGCCGCTGATCTCGTAATCTCCTCCGTCGCCGAGCTTCCCGGTTTGCTATCACGGTGAATCGCGTCTAAATCGAGAAAGGGGTGACGTTGAAGATCGCAGTGGGAAGCGACAAGCGCATGAATCTCACCGATTTCGTAATCGGGGAACTCCAGAGACGGGGCTTCGAGGTGGAGCTCCTCGGCTCCCTCGCTGGGGTAGAGAGGGAGTGGGCCGAGGTGGGGAGGGAGGTGGCCGAGGCCGTTGCGGCGGGCCGGTGCGACGAGGGGATCCTCTTCTGCTGGACCGGCACCGGGGTTTGCATCGCAGCCAATAAGGTCCCCGGGATCAGGGCGGTCCTGTGTGTGGACGCCGAGACCGCCCGCGGCGCCCGCCGGTGGAACCATGCCAACGTGCTGGTGATGGGCCTCCGGCTCACCTCCGAGCCCGTGGCGAAAGAGATCCTCGATGCCTGGTTCTCCACTCCTCACGGGGAGGAAGAATTCGACGTGAGGAACGTACGTCGAATCGAGGAGCTCGAGCGCAAGTATAGCCGGGTGTCTTGAAATCGAGCCTTCCCGCTGACGGTACTGCCTCTACCTCCCCGCTGGCCCCACGGCGAGGGAGCGGGCGTGGGCGCAGCGGACGAGGAGGGTGGCGTAGGACCCAGGCGGGAGGACGAACGAGACCTCGAGGGCCTTTCTGCCCGGAAAGATCTCGTCGTCTGTGGCTTTTCCCAGCTTGAGCTCACCGGGAAAACACCAGATCGGCCGCTCCGCCTTGGAGAGATACGCCCGCTCGACGATCCGCGCCTTGAGGTCCCGCAGGGAAAGTTTCTCCTCGGCGAGTACCTCCCGCACCAGCTCTCCCCACTCGTCCCCGTACCGCGCCCGGTGGTGAGGGAGCGCGAGCTTTTCATGCCTCAGGCGGGGCAAAAATTCCTCCGGAACGGAAACGGGCACTGGGAACTTTTCCCCGGCGATCTCCAAGTTTGCGATCTCGGGAAAGCTGAGGTAAATCCAGCGGGCGAGGATGCGGTTCCAAAGGAGCGACTGATACGCGGAAAGGAAAAGCGAGAGCAATCGAGGCGGGATGAGGTTCAACGCCTTCCGGAATTTTTCCGGATGATCCTTTAAGAAAGTGAGGACGCTACGAAAGTTCGAAGGTGTTGGTGCCCGGTTCAAGAGAAAGGTCCACTCGCCCCAATGTTCACGTGCGAGTCTTTTGAACTCCCGTACATCTTCCGGGTCGCCGGAAAGCTCCTCGGCGAGGTAGAACTTGAGGGCTCCCTCCGCGTCCCGGGCGAGGATCGCCTTCCCCGGCGAGCCCCTCTTCCCTAGCGACCCGAACCGCTGTTCGTCGAAATAATTGGGGAATCCTTCCACAACAAGGGACTGAAACTCCTCCCCGAGCCCCTCGGCCTCGTCGCCCCCCAGATCCCGCACCATGAGCCAGAAGGAGTTACCCCGGAGGTCTACCGTGGAGAGTTTCCGCGGTCCCTCCCCGACCTTCACCGCCCTCAGGACCGGGAGTTCGACGGAATCTACGCCCGCCCCCTTCACGCTCGCGTACTGGATGGCCACCGCGTAGGCGTCCTTCAGCGCGGGGAAGAACACCTCTTTAGGAGGGAGGCCGAGCTTTTTGGCCAGGAGGATTTGGGCGGCCATGGTGGGGATCCCCTTCTTCTCCACGCGGAAGTAGCCGAAGGGGCCGGGGCCGCACGGGAGGTCGATGAGCTCCTCAACCCGGAAGTCCTCCGGGCGCACTTTCAGCTTCATCCCCAGAGGGTGAGGACCGCCTCGATCACGAGCTTCGCCGCGGTGATGGCCGAGATCCCCGAAGGGTCGAAGGGCGGTGCGAGCTCCACGAGGTCCATTCCCACCACGTCGAAGTCACACAGCGCTTTGAACACTTCGATGAGGTCGAAGTAAGAGAGGCCGCCGGGCTCGGGGTTTGTCACCCCGGGACACAGGGAGGGATCCAACACGTCCAAGTCCAGCGAGAGCCACAGGGGGATCTCCCGCGATAGCATCCCCCGGATCTCGTCCACGGAAGCGAAAAGGGGCTGGGAAAGATCAGGACCGAAGAAGGACCGAGCCCCGACGATGAGGATCCGGTCGACGACTTCCCCCGCACGGCGGGAGACAGTGGCGTGGGAGACCCGCTCTCCCAGGTACTCGTCCCGGAGATCCGAGTGGGCATCGAGGACGAGGAGCTGCAATTTCCTCCACGCCCGCTTCGCGCCCCGCACGCACCCCAGGGTGATCGTATGCTCTCCCCCCAGGACGACAAGACGCTTCCCGGCATCGAGGAGTTGGAAAACCTCCGCCTCGAGCTCCGCGAGGATCTCCCCCAGGAACCTTTCGGTGTTGAGATCCCCCAGATCACAGAGCCCCAATCGAGAGAGATCCCGGCGGGAGATGGCGGAGAAGGACTCCAGCGACCACGAGGCATAGCGAATGGCGCTCGGGGCCCGAGCCGGCCCGCCACGGAAGGTCACCGTGCGTTCGAGGGGAACCCCCAGGATCACAACGCGGCTACCCTCGAGGTGACTCTCGGCGGAGAGGAAGTGGAGAGGGCGGGTGGTCATGCGGGTTGGGCCTTCAGGGCCCGCTCGACGATCTCCTCCACGAACCGGGGGAGGACGAAGGCTGCCCGGCCCAGGGCAGGGGTGAAGTAGACCGTCTCCAGGCCTCGCTCGGCGTACCGACGGGCGAAGTTCTCCTCCTCAGCCAGGAGGTCGCGTTCGCTCGCGAGCACATACGCCCACATACCCGAGGGATAGACAGGGACGTAGCCCAAGTAGAGTCGCACGTTGAAGAAGAGTTTCCCCAATGTGCGAAGGATCTGCGCGAGTTCCTCGGACCAGTAGAAGGGGGTCCCGGCCTGCATGGCGAAGACACCCCCTTCGGCGAGGGCATCCCGTGCCCCCCGGAGGAACTCTTCCGTGAACAGCGCTTCCCCAGGGCCCACAGGATCAGTGGAATCGACGATCACGACGTCGAATTCTCCCCCGTGCGTCGCGATGAACTCCTCCCCGGGGGCGATTTCCACCCGGGCCCGGGGGTCGAAGAAGGAACCTCGATGCACGCTCGGGAGGTGCTCCTTGGCGGCCGCGATCACCTCTCCGTCGATCTCTACAAGCCATACCTCCCTCACCGTGGGGTGGCGCAGGACCTCGCGCATGGTCCCACCATCCCCACCGCCAACGATGAGGATTCTTCGGGGTGAGGGGTGAGCGAGCAGCGCAGGGTGGACGAGCATCTCATGGTAGAAGGCCTCGTCCCGTTCGGAAAGCATAACTCTCCCATCCAGCGCCATGACCCGGCCGAGATCGTGGGTCTCCGCGAGCTCCAGGCGCTGATATGCGGTGGTTTTCCTGACCAGCCAGCGTCTTACCCGGAAGGAGAGCTCTACCCCTTCCGTTTGCCGCTCGCTCAGCCAGTCATCGCGTCTTCCCCCGCTACTCATAACTCACTCGGGACGCAAGCCCCGTTTGATCTCCAGCACTTCCATGTGCTGGGGCCGGAAGAGGTCCTTCAGGACCTCGAGGGCGGCCTCGGGGATCGCCCGGTCCCCACAGGTGAACACATCGAGCGCTACGTATCCGAGCTCCGGCCAGGTGTGAATGGAGATGTGGGACTCGGCGATCACCGCGACCCCGGAGACCCCGTGGGGGTTGAAAGAGTGCACGTGGACGCCCAGGTTGGTGGCTTGGGCCCGCTCCACGGCCTCCGTAAGGGCCTCCCGGATCCTCTCCGGCTCGTTCAGATTGGCTTTGCACCCCCACATTTCGACCACCAAGTGCCTCCCGAGTGCCTTCATTCTCACCTCCTCCCCCGGGTGATTTGGGCGCACACAAACGGCCCGCTGGGAATCGATTGTGGGTTCCCAGAGGGCCGTGCCACCTCCCAGGTGTAGTGGCTTGTTCACGAGGAATTATTTTAGAAGAAAACGCAGGCGGCGACCACACAACCGCACCGCTCGACGCGGTGCTCGGTGGCCACTATCCGGACTTCCGTGAGCTCAAGGGAGCGAACGCGGAAGGCCTCCTCGATCTTCTCGCGGACCTCGGCCTCGACCTCGGCCTTGGACTTCCCGCTCGCCTCCATCACCACCCCGAAGCCGTCCGGTGCCCGTCCAGCCCCCACGGCCACGGCGATGGTCTCGCCGGGAGTAGTGGAGGCCCTCTCCGCGTAGACCACGGGCACGAACGCCCCCTTGGGGAGCTCCGGCACCGAGTCGGAGAATGTGACATGGGGTGGGACGATGCTCGATACCTTGATCAGGTTCACGTCGCCGATCCCCGCGGAGAGGAGGGCGTTGTCGAAAGCGTTGAGTTCGGTGCCCCCCTCGGCCGCGCCGCACACGAAAATCGCCTTCGTCACCTTCGTGTGGTCCCACATTTTCCAGCTCCTCACCCGCCACGCGTTACCGCTTACGTGGTGGCGGCTTCCTCGTCCGCGAAGATGTCGCCCTCGTAGCGGCGCTCTTCGATGGCGGGCCCCTTGACGACCTCGACCCGGATGAGGGCCGAGCGGTACCAGATCTCGTCGCGGCCGGGGATCCGGTGGACAGGGAGGTGGGGCCAAGAGCGCATATGGTCGATGTATGGCCAGTTCACGTAGTCGTGGAAGGCGTCGCGGAGCTCGGCGATCACCGCGCCGGCGTCGAGGAGAAAACGCTGGATCTCGCGCCACTTGTCATAGGAGGCTTCGCAGTGGGTGAGGCCGAGGTATCCCGCGGCACCGGGCCCCCGCAGCGCCGCGATCCCCCGCTCGGCGAACATCACGAACCCCCGCAGGGATTCGGTGGGATCGCAGAAGAAGGTGTCGAATTTGCCCCTGATATTCGCAGGAAGCGGTTCCCGGAGGTCGTGTTGCACTACCTCGATGGGGAGTCCCTCTTTGGCGGCGACGTCGCGGATGAAGTCCACCAGGCGCTGGTCGATCTCGAGGACGACAACCTTCTTTGGGGTACGGGTGAGGGCGGCGGCGATCGACACGAGGTCGTCGTCGCCAAGCACGATCAGCTCCTTTCCGTAGAGGTCACCCCGGGACCACATGAAGGCCACGCGGTGGAGGGTAGTCTCCTCGGTGACGTAACCCTGGTCGTAATCCTGGATGGCCTCGGGACGGTTCGCAGCGATATCTTTGAATTTCTCGACGATCTCCTCCACCGGGCCGAGGGTCGTGCCCCGGCCGCCGCAGTGGGGGCATTTGAGCTCTAGGCGTGGCCCGAGCTCCTCGGCTTCGGCGAATCGTTTTCCGTCCGGGGTGAGAACCAACCGGCCGCCGTCCCAATCGAGAAGGCCAGTGTCCTTCAGAGCAGAGAGGACCTGTACCAGGGCCATCACGGGGACCTGGGAAAGGTCGATCACGCGCCAGATGTCCTCGGAGGCGAGTAGAGCCGAAAGCGCCCGTTCGACGTCCCGTTCCACGATGGGAACCTTCGCCCCTTGACGTGCCCGTTCTACGATCTCCTTCAGCGTCAAGGCCACACCTCCTGTCGCTTGATCTCTCCGAAATGGAGGGGGCACAAGGATAAACCATTTTTGATTTTTTTTCAGCCGCTCGGCGGAACGGTTTGATCTGGTTGACGTACGGGCGGCGGGGTTATATACTGGCGACCAAATGGGGCCTGAGGCGTCTCGCCGATATTTAATGCTTGTCCGCCGCGGGGCCTGACCCCTGGGCCGGAGGCCCCGTCATTCCTTTCCTTCTCCCGATCCCCTGGAAATTTGGCCCCTTTCCAACCTCTTTCGTTCCATAAGGAGGGTGGTATGTCCCTTATTGGCCTCTCTACGCTTGCAGTACACGGAGGGGAGGAGAAGCAAAAACCCGAGAATGCCTTGACGACCCCCATTTTTCAGACAGCTACTTTCCCCTTCCAGGGCATGGAGGAACGGCTCGCCTACAATTCGGGGGAGATCTCCCGATATAGCTATGGCCGCTACGGAAATCCCACCCAACGGGCTGCCGAGGAGAAGCTCGCAGCACTGGAGGGGGGTGAGGCGGCATTGCTCTTCGCGAGTGGGATGGCCGCGGTCACCACCTGCCTCCTGACTTTCCTCTCCCAAGGGGACCATGTCCTGTTCGTGGATCAGTGTTACTGGCAGACCCGCTCGTTTGCTGTCACCTTCCTTCCCCGGCTGGGGGTGGAGGCGGACTTCATCCCCCGCTGGTCCCCGGGGGAGGTGGAGCGGCGGATCAGGGAAAACACCAAGGTGATCTTCGCCGAGATCCCCACCAACCCGCATCTGAACGTCCCCGATATCGGAGAGCTCGTGGCCGTCGGCCAGGCATGTGGGGCCGTGGTTATCGTGGACTCCACTATGGCGACGCCGATCAATCTGCGCCCGCTGGAGTTCGGGGTGGACCTCGTGGTCCATTCGGCCACCAAGTACCTCGGTGGGCACAACGACCTCCTGGCAGGGGCGGTGGTGGGGTCCGAGGAGAGGGTGAAGGCTGTGAAGGAAGTCCAAGCCTACTTGGGGGGCATCCCCGATCCTCATGGTGCCTACCTCCTCCTGCGCGGCATGAAGACGCTGGCGCTGCGAGTCGTACGGCAAAACGAGACCGCTCTGGCGGTCGCCCGGTTCCTGGAAGAGCATCCCAAGGTCAGACGGGTCTGGTATCCCGGTCTCCCCGGCCACCCCCACCACGAAGTGGCGAGGCGGTATCTTGCGGGGTACGGCGGGGTGGTGAGCTTCGAGCTCTCGGCCTCGGCGGAGGAAACGGGGCGGTTCATCGATGCCCTCCACATTCCCTACCTTGCTTCGAGCTTCGGCGGGGTGGAGTCGCTGGTGGAACAGTCCGCGTTCACGTCCTTCTGCGCCTTCAGCCCGGAGGAGCGTCGGGAGCTCGGGATCTCCGACTCGTTGGTGCGCCTCTCCGTGGGGGTGGAGGATCCTAGGGACCTGATCGCGGACCTGGAACACGCCCTGGCCGAGGCGCCGCCTTGAACGGCGGCCCCGGCGGGCAGCGGGTTCACGCGGGACGGAGGAGGGCCTCAGGTCTGCACGTGGAGGAGGAAGATCAACACCGGGATGCCAGCCCGGGCGGGGATATCCTCCTCGCAGAGTGCGATGATGGCCATGCCAAAGTAGATTGCATCCTGCCGCGGTATCGCCTCGTCGGTGCCCTTCTCTAGCCAGTCCAATACCGGCGCCGGATCGCGGATGGCGTAGCTCGGTGCTTTCGTCCAATCGATGTACACCCCCACGGGGGTCATCTTCCCCGGAGGTTGGGGTTCGCGGCCTGGAAAGTATCGATGCGGATGAAAGGGAAGGGGTTGAAGAAGGAACCACAGCACCGGGGGCTTGCAGGTGTTGAAAAGGACGACCCGGTGACAGCGGTTCTCCACGGTGAAGAGGAGGACCTAGGGCGCGGCCACGGGGCAGGGCCTGGCGACCGTAGAGAGGGGCGGGAGCTGGAGTCCGGGAACCCGATGGCCCAGGGGGCGAAAGAAGCGAAGAGTGTCGCTACGACCAAAGGGAGCGATCTTACCACACGCCTCACCCTCCCTTTCTCAAGGAAGTTGAGGGCTCGCCATAAGATTACGGCCGAATAACCTTCTTTCAATAACTGTGTAGCTTATATGTTTTAAAACGTGATGTATTCTGTTAAGGATGGCGTTTCTCCTGAAAATTACGACCAGAAGAAAGTCTAGCAAATGACCGAAAAAACTTCGGGGCATGAAACATGTTCGGTACCGACGTGGGAAAGAGACACAGGTGCTACGCGAAGAGTATTGGGGCCTGATCTCGCTTCAACAAATCTTGACATCGCAATTCAAAGTTCGCCCTGGATCTTTTCACAGATGATCCATCCAGGACGTCCCGTCTACCACACAAGCCCCGTCCGAGCTCGGACGGCACCATCCCGGCGAACATTAATGGGGCAAGAGAGGCCGGAGGTAGCATTCAGGTCGGACAACACACCACCGACTCCACGGGATACACTCCGCCTCAACCATTATTGCCCGATCTCCTGCTGAAGAGGATCTCCCTAAATTCGACGGCAGACCCTGAACACGTGCCTTTGCAGATCAACCCTGAGGGAACATTATCTCATATCTGAGACTGGATGGAGGTATTACCCATAGTCCTGCTTAATACTCCGTTCAGATGTTGTCCCAGGGCCGGCATTGCCACACTTCGTGATCTTGTCATAGCTGAACTCAGACCATCCGAATTTAAGGTCATCGGCCAAGCGATATGTGCTAAATAACACTCCCTGGGTCAGGGACCATCGACGGTACTGGAGGTGATCTAATATTGAGAGATTGGGAGCGTACTGTCACTGCTGAGGGGCTAAGCGAACCGACAGTGACTAACAAATTTTCCGTTTACAAAGCGACGATCTCCAAGGATGAAATACCAATGACTATGAAGGCAACGTCGGAAGATGGCACGGCTATGAAGCAAGATGTCCAAGAGAGAAGATTGACGCTTTGCAGCCTATATATTGCCCGGTTGGTATGCACACTTTATTGAAAGGGAACGAGATCATAGTAGTTTATAGCGACAAGCAGCTCGAGCTTTTTAAAGACGACAAGAAGACCCGGCGAGAAGCGATAGAGTACGGGAAAGTCCAAGGGATAACTGAGCAAGAGCTCGACTTTCTGACGGATTAAATATGAACCGTTTAAGGTTTATCATTAAATTTCGTGTGAAGTACAGGGCAGTTTTTCCTCCTTCCACGAACATGCCCTTGATCTCAAAGGTGTGCCTTCGCCCACGCTTCTGATATCATCATTAAGAGAGAAGTTCCTGGCTGCGCGGGTCATGTTCTCGGAGTGAAGACAGACTTGCCAATGCGTTCACTTCCCAAGCAAATGTTCTCAAGGTAGGTTTGATGACGATATCACGATTCAAGGCCTAATTCCTAATCATTTCATGTCCGAGGATGAACGACACAACTTTTGCAGTTACTAGCTCAGGGGCCATGACACCGCCAATAAAGTAGAGAGGTTAGGCAATCTTGAGGACACGCTTTGCCTCCTCGAGCTTGTCCACGGCCAAGATAAGCTCGTTTGCTTCTACACCCGCATAGCAGGACTCCACATTTATTCCCTCGTTCGCCAGGGCCTTCAATACCGCCCCCAACTCCCCGGGACGATTAAGGACCTCGACCGCGAAGGCTTCCCGCTCCTCGAACTCTATCCCCAGGTCCCGGAGGAGATCGCCGGTCCTCCCCGGGTCATCGGTGACCAAGTGGATCAATCCCACCTCCCCTGCCCCGATCCCTGCGATCCCCTCGATGTTGATCCCGTTATCTCCGAGGGAAGAGGCCACTCTCGCCAGGGCTCCCGGACGGTTCTCCACCTCGAACACGAACTCCCGCATTCACATCACCCCCATCTATCCATAATAGTGGAAGTCCTCCGACCTTCCCAGCGGTCTGGTCGGAGGTTTATATACCGAGCTCACTTGATCGGGGGAGAGAAGCAGTCCCCACGATCCCGCCTGCCTGAAGCGACATGACGATGGTCGGCGTGGCTTCCCATGGTTAAAAGAGCGGAAGTGGTTATAATCCCCACTGCTTTGTCCATCAGGGTGTTGGCGGCGAGGGCAATCGGCATCTCCAGGAGACACGGGCTTGACCCTAGGTTCTTTTTCTTCCTCTTCCTCGCGGAGATCTCGATGAGAGCTCTTTTCTACCTCCCCCAGGTCGAGGTGGGAAAACTCCCTTTCCTGATCTCCCTTAGAGCCCTCTCCCTGATAGGTCCTCTCTACATCCTCTTCAAGGGGAGGAGGATCGCGCCCGTCCTCAACCTCTCGCTCCTCCTCGGTTGGTCCCTCAAGACAGCTTGGGAGGTCTGTTACTTCGTCTTCCTTTAAATCGTTCTGACGTTCTTCACCTGCGGGCCTCTCGAACCCATTTCTCTGACCTGCTTGGAGTGTTCCGAGACACTTCTTCTGAATAGGGGTGTAGTGAATGAGGGTCTCGGGTCGATTGTCCGGTGTAATGACTCACTTAGCATTTCTCTTTGCTAAACCACTTGACGGTTCCCCGTGGCTATTTACTCCCCTTCCTTTGCTACATACAACCGAAGCAGGTGTCACGGATCGCCGTGTTGTTACAAAATTACACTTTAATCTTGGTATCCTTCGGGAGCATGCTTGTGAGATTTCCGTGAAGGGGCTAGGATAGGTTGAGGTGAGGATTATGGAAGAAGAGGTCGGCGAAGTGATCGATTTCTTCAAAAAGATTTCCGTGGCCGCGGTGCGAATTTACCCGGGCAAATCCCTGAAGCTTGGCGATCGGATTGTCATCAAAGGGCCGCATACCTGTATTGAGCAAGTGGTGGACTCCCTCCAAATAGAGCACAAGCCCGTGGCCGAGGCAGGTGGAGGTGCAGAGGTGGGATTGTTGGTCCACTTGGTGCCTCAGGAGGAAGGTATCCCCAACGTCCCGCGGGAAGGCAACAAAGTCTACAAGGTAGTGGAATAAGCTGACCCTTTGTGGTGAATGTCTTGTTCGGAAGAGAAGGCGGTTCCCCTAATAAATAGGCATAGCGACAATGGGTCAGGCGGTATCCCACTGTCAGATATCCCGAGAGACAAGCATCTAACCGATATACCACTTCGTATTTTAGCTTCCACTCGAGACCGTGGCAGCAGGGACTTTTCACGAGCTGCCCGTGGGCTCCGTTGCGAGTTGAAGCTCCATGAGGCGGGCGTTATCACCGTCGCTATAGAACCCGAGGAGACTCATCTTTTCGATGAACCCGAACTTCTTATAGAGAGTCAACGCCGCCAGATTCTCCTCCCTCACCTCGAGGAGGAGCGTTAGAATCCCTTTCTCTTTAGCTATAGAAATGAGATCCGCGAGGAGGGCGGTTGCGATCCCCTGTCGCCTCGCGTTCCTCGCTACAGCGATATTCTCGAGGTGGAAAAAGGAGCCGCGGAAGGGACTCGTTTTCTCCGAAGCGATCAAGTATCCTAAAACTTTACCTCTTAGCTCATAGACAAGGAAGATCCCTCCCTCTTGATGTTTCTGGAATTCCTCGGCAGGCCAGGGATTGGGAAAACTCTCCCGCTCGATCGCTAGCACCGCATCAAGGTCTTCCCCTTTTGCTTCCCTCACATTGGGCACCCCATTCTCCTTTTGGCCTTTATAGTTTCTTTGATGAATAGTATACGGTCGGAAGAGACGGAGATATTTTCAATGAGTTACATAAGGCCTTGACGTTCCACGGCGGGATGTCGTAAATAGTGTTTGTGCAGATCTTGAGAGTGGCCTTCCTAAATCCGCGGGTGCGTACGGCCGGGTAGCGGCCCGGGCCGTACGCTGGTGCGGCTTTCTCCCCGTTAATTCTTCTCCAGCAACCGGTCCGGGACGCTGCCCGGCCTCGGGGTCCAACTTTTCCGCAGGTGCTATCCGAACACAGAACCGCTGCTTGAGGCGGGAAGTCCCATGGATTCGAACAAGGAGGGGAGGAAGTGAAGTTCAAGAAGGTTGTACTGGCGTACTCGGGGGGGCTCGATACCTCGGTGATCCTCCACTGGCTCAAGGCCACCCACGGCTGCGAAGTGATCACATTCACCGCGGACCTCGGCCAGGGGGAAGACCTCTCCGCGATCCAGGAGAAGGCGCTGAAGACCGGCGCGAGCGGGGCCTATGTACTCGACCTGCGGGAGGAGTTCGTAGTCGACTACATCTTCCCCACCCTGAAGGCGGGAGCGGTCTACGAAGGCCTCTACCTCCTCGGGACCGCCATGGCACGTCCCCTCATCGCAAAGTACTTGGTGGAGATCGCCCATCGGGAGGGAGCCGACGCCGTGGCCCACGGCTGTACCGGGAAGGGGAACGACCAGGTCCGGTTCGAGGTCTCGGTGAAGGCCCTGGACCCGGACCTCGAGGTGATCGCCCCCTGGCGGGAATGGGACCTGCGTTCGCGAGAAGAGGAGATCACATACGCCAAGGCCCACGGGATCCCCTTGGAAGGGATAAGCGAGGAGTCGATCTACAGCCGGGACGGAAATCTCTGGCACCTGTCCCACGAGGGAGGGCCCCTGGAGGACCCCTGGTGGGAGCCGGAAGAGGGTCTTTTCCTCCTTTCCGCCTCCCCGGAGTCCGCCCCGGATGTACCGGAATATCTCACCCTGGAGTTCGAGGCCGGGATCCCCATGGCCCTGAACGGGGAGGCACTCTCCCCAGCCGAACTGCTCGCAGCCCTAAACGAGCTCGGAGGGAAGCATGGGGTCGGCCGGGTCGACATGGTGGAGAACCGCTTAGTGGGAATGAAGTCCCGCGGAGTCTACGAGACCCCCGGCGGAACGATTCTCTACGTCGCTCACCAGGCCCTGGAACACTTGTGCTTGGACCGGGAGACACTCCACTACAAAGAGCTCGTGGCCCACAAGTACGCGGAGCTCATTTACTACGGGCTCTGGTTCAGCCCACTGAAGGAAGCGCTGGATGCGTTCGTCGACGCGACGCAGCGGACGGTCACCGGCGCGGTGCGCCTCAAGCTCTACAAGGGAAACTGCACCGTGGTGGGGCGGAAGTCCCCCTATGGGCTCTATCGGGAGGACTTCGCTACCTTCGGGGCCGACAAGGTCTACGACCAGAAGGACGCCGCGGGGTTCATCAACCTCTTCGGCCTGCCGTTGCGAATCCGGGCCATGGTCCTCGGGGAGAAGGCGGCAAAGGGGGCGCCGGGATGACGCTCTGGAATGGGAGGCTGCCCGATACCGCCCCCGAAGTTCGGCTCCTCTGCGACTCCTTCGAAGTCGACCGACGGCTGTATGCCGCCGACATCCGGGGGAGCATCGCTTACGCCCGGGCCCTGCGGCGAGCCGGGGTCCTCTCTTCCGCGGAGGAGGGCGCCATCGTGTGGGGCCTGGAGCGGATCCGAGCCGAGTTCGCGGTCGGGGAGTTCGTCGTCACCCCGGGGGACGAGGACGTCCACACCGCGGTGGAGCGGCGCCTGGGTGAGCTGGTGGGGAAGGAGCTCGCGGGGAAGCTCCACACCGGCCGTTCCCGCAACGATCAGGTGGCCACCGACCTCAGGCTCTGGCTCCTGTCCGAGGTCCCAGGGATCGCCACGGGATTCCTCTCTCTGGGGGAAGCCATCGTCGCCGTGGCGGAGGAGCACCTGGAGGTCCTCATGCCCGGCTATACCCATCTCCGGCGTGCCCAGCCCCTGCTCTTCGCCCACTGGCTCCTCTCCTATTTCTGGAAATTCTCCCGGGATCTCGAGCGGTTGGACGGGCTCGCGGAGAGGGTCGCGGTCCTCCCCCTCGGGGCCGGGGCCCTGGCGGGAAACCCCTTCGGGGTGGACCAGGGCTTCCTCACGGCGGATCTAGGGTTCTCGCGGCCGGCGGAGAACAGTCTCGACGCCGTCTCCGACCGGGATTTCGTGGCCGAGTTCCTGTTCTTTTCCGCGCTCACGGGTGTGCACCTTTCCGGACTCGCCGAGGACCTGGTGCTCTTCTCGTCCCCGGAATTCGGGTTCCTGGAGTTTAACGAGCGATATCTGACCGGGTCGAGCCTCATGCCCCAGAAGGCGAATCCCGATCCCCTGGAACTCGCCCGGGGACGTGCCGGGACCCTTATCGGGAAGTTGTGCGGTTTTCTCTCCGTGTTGAAGGGATTGCCATCCGGCTACAACCGCGACCTTCAGGAGGACAAGGAGCCCCTCTTCTTCGCCGTAGATACCCTGAAGCTCCTCCTCCCCCTCTTCGCCGGGGTCGTGCGGACGCTGGAGGTCCGTCCGGAGCGGATGGAGGCCTCCCTGGAGGAGGAGATGCTCGCCACTGAGCTCGCCGATTACCTTGTGAAGAAGGGAATCCCCTTCCGGGAGGCCCACCGGGCGGTGGGGCGGCTCGTACGGCGGGCCAGGGAACTGGGTGTTTCCCTGGGAGAACTCCCCCCCGCGGAATTCCGTATGGCCCACCCCGCCTTCGATGCAGACGTCCGCGGGGCACTGGATTTCCGAGGGGCGGTGGGACGGCGCCGATCCTACGGGGGAACGGCGCCAGAGCGCGTGCGGGAGCAGATCGCCCTCGCCAAGGAAGTACTCGCGGAAAGGAGAGGAGATGCCGGATAAGGGCAAGTGTCCGGAGTGTGGCGCGATGATCGCGGTAGAGGAGGACGTGGAAGTCGGGGAGATCCTCGCTTGCCCCGACTGCGGCGCGGAGCTCGAGGTTACCTCCGTGGAACCCCTGGTGTTGGAACTCGCACCGGAGGTGGAGGAGGACTGGGGGGAGTAGTGCGGATTGCCGTCGCGTGTTCGCGGGTCAGGCTCGAAGAGAAATTGATCCTCGCCGCCCTGCGGGACCGGGGGGTCGAGGCGGTACGGCTCGACCCCCNGGGG
>MTNJ01000056.1 GCA_002011425.1 Candidatus Acetothermia bacterium JdFR-48
GCCGCTAGCGGCGCCCCTTCCCTTATCCGAAGTGGGCTTCCTTCACATGAATAGCGGGTTCACAGGGAAGAGGGAGGCAAACAGCAATGAGATCACCGACATCAGCTTGATGAGGATGTCGAGGGACGGGCCCACGGTGTCCTTGAGCGGGTCGCCCACGGTGTCTCCCACCACGCTGGCCGCGTGCGCCTCAGACCCTTCGCCCCCGTGGTGTCCGAGCTCGATGTACTTCTTGGCGTTATCCATGGCCCCCCCGGCGTTGGCGCAGAAGATGGCGAGCTGGATCGCGGAGAGCAGTGCTCCGAAGAGCAATCCTGCCAGGGCGTACCGCCCGAACACGATCCCCACGAAGAGGGGCGTCACCACCGCGATCATGGCGGGAAGGGTCATGTTCTTCAGGGCTCCCCCGGCGGTGATGGAGATGCAGCGCTTGTAGTCGGCCACAGTCTCACCCGTGAGGATGTCCGGATTCTCCTTGAACTGGCGCCGGATCTCCAGGACCAGAACGTCTGCAGTGCGGGTAACCCCCCGGATGAGGATCGACGAGAACACGTAAGGGAGCATGGCCCCCACGATTAAGCCCCCGATCACCCAAGGACCGACCGTGATGAGTTGTCCAATGGGGGAGAGAGAGGGATGGATGTCACCGATCAGGGGGACCTGGGGCGGGAGCACCTGCTCCGCCGAACCGATGGCGGACCACAGGTACGAGGCGATAAGTCCCAAAGCCGCGAAGGCCGCGGAGCCAATGGCGAAGCCCTTTCCGATGGCAGCGGTGGTATTCCCCACGGCATCGAGTTGGTCGGTACGTTCCCGAACCTCCTTGGGGAGTTCGGCCATAGTGGCTATCCCACCTGCGTTATCGGCCACCGGGCCATAGGAATCGATGGAGACGTTCATCCCCACGAAGGAAAGCATCCCCGCGGCGGTGAAGGCCACGCCGAGGAGGTCCCCGATGTAGTAGGCCAGTACCGTGGCCCCAACGATCACCAGGACCGGCCAGAAAGTGGAGAGCATACCCACCGCCAAGCCGCTCGCCACTCCCACTCCGGGCCCCGCCTGGTTCGCCTTGGCGAGTTCCAGGGTGGGCTTGTACTTGTAGGAGGTGTAATACTCCGAGAGCCTGCCGATGGCGACCCCGGCCGCGAGCCCGAGTAGTACCGTGAAGAAGGGGACGAAGTTCGTGGGCGAAAGCCAGGAGATGAGCAGGGCGAAGATGGCGGTCAAGGTCGCCGAGATGACGAGGCCGTCCATCAATGCCCGTTGAGGATCCTCGCCGCTTCGCGAGCGGATGTAGAGGATCCCGAGCCATGACGCGAAGGTCCCCCCGGCCACCATCAGGACCGGAAGTAGGATCAGCCACCAGTACTGGGCCACCCCCACGTCGGTGGAGAGTCCGAACTTGGCGAGGATGTCCCCGATCCCGAGGTTGTTGCGACCAACATAGATGTAAAGGGCCATGACGATCACAGAAATGATGGAGCTGATGAATGACTCGAGGAGGTCAGCACCGAGGCCACCCACGTCGCCCACGTTGTCGCCCACGTTATCGGCGATGGTGGCGGGGTTCCGGGGGTCGTCCTCTGGGATCTTGGCCTCTACCTTCCCCACGATATCAGCGGCCATGTCAGCGGCCTTGGTGTAGATTCCACCGCCCACGCGGTCGAACAGGGCCACCAGGGAGGCCCCCGCGGAGTAGGCGGAAACGAGCAAGGCCCCCTTGATAAAGTTCACGCCGGCACTCTTTATCCCGAAGAGGTACTTAGTGTGAATGGCGAGGTTGGCGGGATCGAACTCGCGGCGGAAAAGCGCCAGCACGATCAGAAGTCCACCCAAGGCGAGGCCCGCCACCGCGAGCCCCATGACACTCCCTCCAGAAAAGGAGACCCGTAGAGCATCTTTCAGGGATCTCCTTGCCGCCTCCGTGGTCGGGGCATTGGAGAGGGTGGCGGCGTTCATCCCGATGAACCCCGCCGCCATAGAGAAGAAAGCCCCGATCCAGAAGGAGAGCGCCACCTCCCAGTAGAAGAGGATCCAGAGGATGACCCCGATGACGATGATAGCGATGGTCATGTGCTTGGCTTCTTCGAACATAAAGGTCATGGCACCCTCGCGGATGTAGCCCTGAATCTCCTTCATCCGCTCCGTTCCACGGGGTTGGCGGGCCACATATGCGTTGTAGTAGGCCGCGCTTCCCAAAGCGAGGAGTGAAATCAGACCGCTTACCACAATCAGAGCTGTCATCTATCCCCTCCTTCCCTCGTTGTGACCCAAAACGAAAAGGACCCCCAATTTATCGCTCGGACTTCGTGGTTGCAAGCGCTTGCGAGAGCCGAGCGAGCACTTCTTCCGTCCCGAGGATTTCACAGACCGCCGCGAGCTCCGGCCCCTTATCGCGTCCGGTGAGGGCTAACCGCAGAGGATGGAAAACGTCCCTGGGCTTGAGCCCAAGCTCCGCGGCCACTTTTCTGACTAGGGGACGGAGATCGTCCCGCGTGAGCCGGGAGGGAAGCCGCGCGACGATTTTCTCCAGAACCTCCAATTTTTTTCCCTGGGACAACTCGTTCAGGACCTCATTCGAGAGCGTGGGGCGTCGGAAGAGGGCGATGAGGTCCGGGTGCCCCACGAGCTCGGAGAGCGTCGAAACGGATGGGACGACGAGCCCCAGGGCCTTGGTAAGCTTTTCCCTGTCCGCGAGGGCCTCCTCCCCGAGCCACTTGAGAAAGGGCTCGGCGGCCTGAAGAAGCTCTCCGGAGGGGAGCCGGGCAAGATGCTTGCGATTGAACCAACGCAGGCGTTCGAAATCGAAAATCTGAGGCGAAAGTGTCACCCGTTCAAGGGAGAACGCCTCGACCAGCTCCTCCAGAGAAAGGATTTCCTTTCCCTCGGGATGGGACCAACCGAGGAGCGCGAGGTAATTAACCACCGCCTGGGGCAGGAACCCATGATCTCGGAGCTCTTCTACAGAAGTCGCCCCGTGACGCTTGGAGAGCTTTCTCTTATCGGGGCCGAGGATCATGGAGAGGTGGCCAAATTCAGGGGGCTCCCAACCCAAAGCTTCGTACAGCCAGATCTGTTTGGGAGTATTGGAGATGTGATCCTCAGCCCGCAACACATGGGTGATTCCCATCTCGTAGTCGTCCACCACGCAGGCAAAGTTGTAGGCCGGGGTACCGTCAGACTTCATAATGACGAAGTCTCCAGTTGTAAGGCGTTTGAACTCGATTTCCCCCCGAAGGAAATCGAGGTACGCGGTGTGCTTTTTCTCCTCGGGGACGATGAACCGCACCGCGGGCTTTCGCCCCTCAGCGAGATATTTTTCCACTTGATCCGGGGAAAGATCGCGGCAGCGGCCGTCGTACTCCACGCCCCTCAGTCCCTTCAGCCTCTGGGCGATCTCATCCGGGGTGCAGAAGCAACGATAAGCCTTCCCCTCCCGAAGGAGTCTCTCTGCATAAGCGCGGTATACATCCAGACGTCCAGATTGGTAATAGAGTTCGTCCCAATCGAGCCCGAGCCAACTCAGGGCTTTCAGGATCCCCTCCACGAAACGGCGCTCGGAGCGGGTAACGTCAGTATCCTCTATCCGCAGGACGAAAACCCCACCTTCCCTTCTCGCCCAGAGCCAGTTGAATAGCGCCGTCCGTGCTCCTCCAACGTGGAGGTACCCCGTCGGGCTCGGCGCGAAACGTACCCGCAGCTCCCTTCCCACTCTTTTGGACATCTGTCCATAAAGGTTGCGACAAACCGGCCTCACCCACAACCCATCTTCCCGTGTTGGCCTGAGATCTTGTGCTTAGGCTGGGGGCGACGCCCGTGTGAAAGGAGGGGGTTGTGGATATGAAAAGAATCTTCATGTTGGCTTTGGTGGGGGTGAGCCTCGGGTTCGCGGCCTTCGCCCAGAAGGTCGAAGAGCCCTCCGGGGAAGCCCTCCCACCGGCCGGGGAAGAGATCACCCTCATGGAATCAGCCTTTGGCGAGGTGATCGAATTCTTCTCGGCCTTCATTACCGAGCTCAAGGGCGCTATTGCAGCATTGAACGCCGAAGACGAAGAGCTCAACGCCAAATACCAGGCCTTGACGGCCCAACTCAAGGACCTCGGGTCGAAGATCATCCAGCTCAAGATGATCTGCGACCAAGTACCGGGGCTCTCGGATCGGGTCGCTTCCTTAGAGGAGACGGCCAAGGCTCTCGCCGATGCCATCTCCACTAACTCTGCCAAGATCAATGAACTCTATATGAAGCTCGAAAAGGACATCAAAGCTGTTATCGATGAGCTCAAGGCGAAGCAGGGCCAAATTGCCGCCCAGGTGGCCGATCACGAGAAACGCATCAAGCGCCTGGAGGATCAAGACCTCGGACACCTCCAGCGCCGCGTCCTCGCCCTGGAACAGGCGGTGCAAGCCCTGCAAGCCAAGATCGAGAACAACCGTGCCAAGGTCGGGGGTTTCGAGGCCTCTCTGGCCGATCTCTCGGGGAGAATCGCTTACCTCGAGGGACAGATGGGCGACGTTCGTGCCCGAATGGATGCCCTAGAGGCTTCCTTCGCGGCATTCCAAAGTGACACCGATGCCAAAATCCAAGAACTTCAGGGCGCTTTGGGAGGAGCCCAGGGAATGGCGATCCTCGCCCTGCTCGTAGCATTGGGCTCATTGGCCCTTTACTTCCTCGGAGGCACCGGAGGGTGAGGTTGGGCCCACGGGGGAGGGATACCAATTCCCTCCCCTTTTTGCTGTCTCAAGCCACAAGTGTTATAGTCATTACACAACTTCCGGAGGGCGAGTGAGGATATGCTGAAGCGGCTCCCGTGTGTTCGAAAACACGAGTTACCCATAGCGGATGCCCCTCCCGAAAGGCCTAGCGGGGAAGCGCATGATGAGGTCAAAAAGGAAGGGGCCCTCGGGAAGGCGGAGGTCTTCCAGTTTCCCCTCTTTGAGGAACTATGAGAACCTACATCAAGCGGCTCACCATCGCGGGGTTCAAGTCCTTCGGCAAAAAAACTTCCATCCCCTTTTATCCCGGCTTCACCGCCATCGTGGGAGAGAACGGGACCGGGAAGTCCAACATCCTGGACGCGATCACCTTCGTCATGGGGTACCGGTCTCGGGCCCTGCGGGCGGGGAAGATCGAACACCTCCTCTACACGAGCCCCAAAGGGGAGACGGTGCCCGAAGCCGAGGTCTCCCTGGTCCTCGACAACTCCTCCGGGACCTTCGACGAGCTTCTGCCTTCCCACACCGACGAGGTGATGATCTCACGCCGCATTACCGCCTCTTCTTCCACCTATCGGATCATGGGGAAGGTAACGGCGGCGGGAGACGTGGAGAAGCTCCTTTCTTTGGCCGATATTGAGCCCGGCGGATATTACATCGTGGAGCAGGGAATGGTCACGGAGGTCCTCGAGCGTTCTCCCAGACGCCGCCGGGAGTTGATCGAGGAGGTGGCCGGGATCGCTTCCTACGAGGAGCGCAAGGCAAAGGCCATTGCAGAGCTCGCCCAGGTGAAAGAACGCCTGAACGCATCGCGGATTCTCCTCGCCGAGCGCCGCCGCCACTTGGTGGAGCTTCACAAAGAAAGGGAAGCAGCCCTCAAGTACAAGGAACTTGAGGCAGAGCGTGACCGGGTCCTCGCCACCCTCAAGTACCTCCGCTTTCGCGAACTGAAGGAGGCCGAGGCTAGGCTCAAGGAAGAGCTTCTCCACTACCGTCGAGAGGCAGAAAGGTTCGCCCAAGAGGTATCCGAGCTCGACCGCAGGGTCGAAGAGATCGAGTGGGAGCTCAAGGAAAAGGAAAACGATCCTGAGGCCGGCGATCCTGAACTCGAGGTCCTGCAGCTCGTCCAACGGGTGGAGCGGCTCCGAGGGGAACTGACCGCCAAGGAGGCGGAGACAAAGGCCAAGGAGCGCGAGATCCGTTCTTTAACCGAAGCCTTAGAGGAGCTCAAGCGGTTCACCCCACCCCCGCGCCGTCACCCCGAGGCCGTACAGGAAATCCTTTCCTTGGAGTGGAACGGGGTGATCGGGGCCCTAGGGGAGCTCGGCGAGGTGCCTGGGGACCTGGAGGTTGCGCTGGAAGCGGCCCTGGGGGGACATGCTCACGACGTGGTCGTATCGACGCGCGACGTTGCGCTCCGATGTGTCCAGTACCTGAAACAGAACGAAATCGGCCGCGCCCGGTTCCTCCCGCTGGATAAGCTCGTGCCTCCACCGGTCACTAAGAGGGCCAAGGAACTCTTGGGACGGAGGGGCGTCATCGGGGTCCTCGTAGACCTCATCTCCTGTGATGAGGAGGTTAAATCCGCTTTTCGCTATGTCCTCGCCGACACGCTGGTGGTGGAATCCCTAGAGGTCCTGCAGGACGTCCTGGGGGTGCGGGCAGTGAGTCTGGACGGCGACCTCCTCGAACGTGGCGGGGCAATAAGCGGCGGATTCCGCAGGAAGCGCGCGTACCAAGGGCCTGACCTTTCGGGGAAGATGGCCCAAATCGAGCGCGCGAAAGGGGATCTCTCACGATTGCGAGGGGAGATTGCGCGGCTGCGCCGCGAACTCGCCGGGGCCGAGAAGGATCTCCATCAAGCGACGCTCCGCCAGGCTCACAGAAAGAAGACTCGTTCCCGTAAGGAGAGTGAACTCTCCGAGCTTCGGGAGAAGCGCAGGGAGATCTACCGCGCCCTGGAGCGCGCCCGGGGTATGATCGCCCGCCACGAGCGCGAACTCGGTGAGATTCAGGGGAAGCTCGCTGCGATCGGCGAGGCCGCTCAGCCCGAAGAGCCGGCCAAGGGCTCTGTGAGCGCCTTGCAAGCTCGCCTGCGAGAACTGGAAAACACGCTGAGTTCTTTCGGCCCCGTCAATATGCGGGCGATCGAGGAGTACGAGGCTTACCTCGCCGAATTCCAAGCGTTCAAGGAGCGCGTCCTCACCCTGGAGCGGGAAAAGAAAGAGATCGAGAACTTGATAGGGGAGATCGAGCGCCGCAAGAAGGAGAAATTCCTCGCTACGTTGAAGGCGGTCTCGGTGGAACTCGATCGACGGTTCAAGCAACTCTTCGGAGGAGGGGAAGCGAAGCTTTCTCTCGAGGCCCCCGGGGACCTCTCCTCCGGCCTCCTCATCCAGGCCCGCCCCCCGGGAAAGGAGCCGAAACTCCTGGACGCCCTCTCCGGCGGCGAGAAGACCCTGGTAGCCATCGCTTTCGTCCTCGCCCTCTCAGAGGGCAAACCCGCCCCCTTTTACCTCTTCGACGAAGTGGACGCGGCGCTGGACAAACCGAACTCAGAACGGCTAGCGGGGCTCTTGCGGGAGATTGCCCGCGAGGCTCAGGTGATTGTGATCTCTCATAACGAAGAGCTTATCCGGCATGCGGACCGGGTGTATGGAGTGACCATGCGTAATGGCTCCTCCAGGGTTCTAGCGTTGGAGTTGGTGGGAAATGCACATTGATATCTCTCCGGAGCGGTTGACACGCGCAGACTGGGAAGTGATCCTCAAGGCTTTGACGGCAGACATGGACCCCTGGGACATCGACCTAGTGGAGCTCGTGCGCCGGTTCCGGAAGTACCTCGCTGATCTGCACGCCCTGGAGTTGGAGGTCCCGGGGCGCATGGTCCTCGTGGGCTCGGTGCTTTTGCGGCTCAAGTCGGAGATCCTCCGCGAGACGAATGGCCACGATGGAAATGGGAGCAGACACGAAGAAACCGGGGAGGCTCTCCTCGCGGCCGCCGAGGAGGCCGAGTATTTCCCCGAAGATGGAGTATATATCGCGCCGGAGTTCCGACTTCCCTTGGTGCGGCGTCCGCGGCGAAAGGTAACGCTGGCGGAGCTCGAGGAGGCTCTCCGGGCAGCCCTGGCTCAGGAGAAGCGCAAACGAAAAGCGAAGCCCCAGAGACGGGCCGAGGAGGTGCCGCTCCCCCAAGGGGAGCCTTTCACCGTTCGGGCACGGAGGCTCCTCAAAAAACTCCTCTCCCTGGTAAACGGGAAACGCGATATCCCATTCCGAATGCTCCTTTCAGGGGACGACCCAGCGGAGGCGGTAGCACGGTTTATGGAACTCTTACACCTGGACGCCGAAGGGAAGGTGGTCCTCACCCAGAAGAGGTTCCTCGGAGAACTCATCGTGAAGGTCCCGGATCATGGGAAGAAGCGCAAAGACCGTCGTTGAGGCCGCACTTTTCGTGGCCACGAGGCCCCTCACATTAGCAGAGCTGTCCCGGGTTTTGGGCCTCACCGATAGCGAGACCTATGCGGCTCTGGAGGAAATCGCGACAGAACTAGAGCGGATGGGGAAACCCTACCGGCTAGTACAAAAGTCCGGCGGATACATCCTCGAACTCCTGGAGGAATACGTCGATATAGTGCGCCCCTTTGCCCCCGGGGGAGATATTCCCGAGCCGGAGCTCCGAACCCTGGCATTGATCGCATACCGCGGCCCCATAAAGCAAGCAGAGGTGGTGCGTATTCGAGGCCAACGCGCCTATGCTCACATCAAGAACTTGGTCAAGCGGGGCTTCGTTCGTGCGAAGAAGGATGGAAATACGAGGGTCCTCGAGGTGACCGAGGAATTTCTGGATTACTTCGGTCTCCACTCATCAAAAGACTTTAGTTCCTGAAATAGTCCGTCCGGTAATGCCCTACTCCCTCTACATCAACCGCTGACGGAAGAAGACGGAAGGGATAGCTGCCGCCCATGTAAAAGAGGGACGGGTTTACCTGGCCCTCTTTTTCGGCGCACTTCTGGAGGTGTTCATCCCTCAAAGTCACACCGATCGCGTCCGATATCGAGCCACAGTGCCACTGGTTGCCGGCCTTTACCCGACAATAGTAGGTGATCGTCTTCCCCGGTTGGGAGGGGTGTCTATAAAGGTTAACTCCGCGGTCTCCCCGATCTTCTGGTAGTCATCGTCCTCGACCATGGCACGGTATATCTTGTAACCCTGCACGGGATCGTCTGGAGGGTTGCCCGCCTTCGTTCACGAGGTGGTCACCTGGGTAGCATTTAGGGTTATCTGTTGCCCGCCGGGATGCCGAGGGGAGACGCGACCGAACCCCCGCTCGGGCGCCAAGAGCCGCTGCATCCGCTGTAAGGAACGCAACAGAGGCATTCGCTGCACGCGGCACCACGGTACCAATAGTAAACGCCGGGCGAAGCGGTGACGTCAAGATATGAAGACTGGGACCGCACCGTGGTGCACCCCGTGATGCATGCGCTGAAGGTGTCCGTGGAGCTCGTATCCCGGTAAACCTTGTAACTCTCCGCGTTCGCCACGGGTCGACTGCACTGGCGGCCGCGTCGACGTCACCACAGGAAGCGCCTCCCGTCTCGGCTATCCGTGTGTAACCCCCTCGGTTGTGGAAGGGAAGAGCTAGTAATATAACGCCCCCCTGAAACCGCGTCCCAGGTTACGCCGACCTTGTCCATGTACTCCTCCTAGGGGGCGGTCGCGTTCCCGGGGATACCGGTCACCTGCTCCTCGCCGCCTTCCCGGTCGGCCGCGGCGTATCCAGCGTCCGCATCGGAGAAGGGGCTGCGACCCATTCGGTTACAAGCTCTGATGCGGTACCAATAGGTCGCCCCAGGGCATACCGGTGTCATCGTAGGGAGGACTGGAGGTCCGACCAATATGGGGGAATTCGCCCTTGGGGTCCAACGTGCGGTAGACCTTGTACAGGACGGCTTTCCGCCGCCTCGTCCCAATTTATCCGCGCCATGTCGGTATAGGGTCCCATCCTAGGCCCCTAGACCCGGGATTGCCGATGGGGGGACCTGTCTCTGGAGTTCACCCGCGAACCCGAAGTCCGCCGTGGACATGGTGCTACATCCTCCGCTGTTACAGGCTTGAACCTTGTACCAATGGGCGATCCCGGACACGACGCTCGTGTCGCCGAACACCGTCTGAGAGGCGGTGCCGATCCCTCGATAACCCTCCCTCCTTGGCGTCCACACGAGAAGGTCGCGTTGTCGCTTTCGGTTCAACCTACGCGCACCTTGTCCGCAAAGGATCCATCTGAGGCCCGAACATCCTGGGGAATGCCGGGGATAGAAACTAGGAAAAGACGAATATCGTGCCCGTAGATGGCAAGAATTGCTGAAAAAAACATCCCTGCGAGCGCCAATTTTCCTCTCATCACGACATCCTCGCCGAGGTCATATTAGGTCAACCCTGAACGGCCGACAGATGACCGTCAAGAGTTCATCCTCCGAGGAGCTCCGGAGGGCTTGGGGTACGGCCCGCACGAATGGCGTGGCGGATGCGGGTCATCAGGCGTACCATGAACCGCAGGTTGTGGAGGGTGGCGAGGCGATAGTACGTGAGCTCCCCGCAGCGGAAGAGGTGGTGGAGGAAGGCCCGTGAGTAGCGCCGGCAGGTGGGACAGTCACATCCCTCCTCGATAGGACGCCCGTCACGGCGGAAGTGCGCGGACTTTATGTGCAAGCGGAAACCCTCCTCCTCGACGCAGAGGAGCGTCCCGTTCCGCGCCATCCGAGTGGGGGCGGCGCAGTCGAACATGTCGATCCCCCGCACCACCGACTCCACGATGTCCCCCACCGTCCCGATCCCGAGGAGATGACGGGGCCGCTCGGGGGGGAGCTCCGGGATCGTCCACTCGAGCACTCGGTACATGTCCTCCTTGGAGCGGCCCAGCGAGCCCCCGATGGCGAAGCCGGAAAAGCCCATCCCGCCGATCACCCGAGCGGAACGGCGCCGCAGGTCCTCGTAGGCCCCACCTTGGACAATCCCGAAGATTTTCTGATGTGGGTTGGGACCTATATCCCTGGTTTTCTCAAAGGCCGCGAGGGCCCGCTCGGCCCAGCGGTGGGTCCGCTCCATGGCCCGGGTGGTGTAGTCCCGATCGTGGAAGGGGGAGGTGCACTCATCGAGGGGCAGGATGATGTCCGCCCCCAGAAGCCTCTCCCAGCGGATCACCCCCTCCGGGGTGAAGTGGATCCAGCTTCCATCGAGGAGCGATTTCACCCATACGCCCTCCTCCTCCACCCGCACGAGCGACTCCCCCTTGGGCCGGGGTATCTCCTCACCGGGGAAGATGGGGGCGATCTTCCCCACCCCGTGTTCCATCCCCGCGCCTAAGGAGAAGACCTGGAACCCGCCGGAGTCGGTCATCCACGGGCCGTCCCAGGCGGAGAAGTGGTGAAGGCCCCCGAGATCCCCCACTAGCTCGGCCCCGGGGCGGAGCACCAGATGATATGTGTTCCCGATCAGGATCTGGACGCCGATCTCCCGCAGGTCGTCGACGGAGAGGGCCTTCACCGTGGCCCGGGTGGCTACCGCCACGAACGCCGGGGTCTCCACCCGCCCGTGGGCGGTGATGATGGTTCCGGTCCTGGCCTCGCTCCGAGGATCCCGCGCCTCGATGCGGAACTCCATCAGTAGAAGATGGTTCGGGTCCGGTGGTAGGGGAAGGGGAAGTCCCTCCCCTGGGAGAGGTTCCACAGCAACCAGTCGACCTCGAACGCCCGTACACAGCGCCCGAGGCGCGAAAGCTCCTCCACCAGGAGTTCCACCGCCTGCACGGTGGCCGCGCGGATCTCGACCTCTTCATCGGAACCCGCGGGGATCCCCTCATGGCCGTCGATGCGCGCGGCCAGGGCCGGATGTAGCCCGAGGGCCCCACGGGCCCGGAGGAGTTGGGGAAGTTTGTAGTCCGCGAACGCGGTGAGCCAGTCCAGGTCCGAAAGGGCACCGGGGCCCTCCCCCCCGAAGGCGCCGTGGATATCGGAGCAGAGGATCTGGGCCCGCTTGTAAAAGGGGACCCAGCGGCCCCGGTACAGGGCGGCGTCGCGGAAGGAGGGCATGTGGGCCGTGGCCCGCTCTACAATCCCCGCGCAGCTCCCCACCGCGAAAAACGCCCGCGCCGACCCGAACCGGAGGAGTGCCTGTCCCACCTCGCGGGCGATCCGGACCCGGGCGGGGAGTAGGGGAATATCGCCGAGCACTTCCCGGAGTCCTTTCTCCGAGAGGGCGGCCAGGTGCCCCGGCTCGAAGAACTCGGGGAAACGCTCGGCGGCGCGCTTGAGGCCGTAGGCGAGGGCGTAGTAGCCGTCGAGTCTTTCTCCTCCCGGCCCCTCGATATACCAACTCCCCTTACCTGGCCAGAAGCAGAAGTTCAGGGCATCGAGGACGAGGAGGTACCGGAGAGTGAGCTCTTCCTCTCCGACGAAGTGGTATTCCCGGGGCCAGGATGGAGTCCCCTCCTTCACGAGCTCGTCGGCCAACTTCCTTAGGGCGTCGAAATCCAGTGAGACCCAATGGGCCCGTTCCACGATCCACCACACCGCCTCGCGTACCGGGTTAGCCCTCATCGTTCTCGAGCAGTTCAGAAAGCCGCCAAATGTAGACGAGGCCGTCCTTGCGGCAAGCGACAAGGTACTCTCCGCGGAGATCGACGTCCTCCATGGACTCCTCGCCCTCGCCGAGGGCGAGGAGGTCCTCTCCCCCGACCACATCCCAAAGCCGTACCGTCCCGTCGAGGGAAGCGGTTGCCGCCAACCGCCCGTCCGGGGAGAAGGCGACACCCCAGATGCAGCCGTGGTGACGCTGGGCGGAGAAGTAGGTGAACCTGGTGGCGGTGTCGTAGACCTTGAAGACTTTACCCGCGCCGATCCCGAGCAGGAATCCGTCCGGGGTGAACTCCACGTCCCAGGCGTGTCCCGGGAACTCAAACAGGACCTCGGCGTCCGCCAGCCTAAAGAGAGCGCCTTTCCCCGCCCCACCGGAGGCGGCGAGCTCCCCGTCCGGGGACGCGGCCACTCCCCATACCGCGCCCCCGTGGAGGCTCTTCTTCCAGATGGCCTCGGACCTCGCGGGGTCCCAGAGGAGGACCTCACCGGTGGAGAGCCCGAGGAGGAGCTTCCCGTCCGGGGCGAAGGCGAGGGCATGGACGAACCCTTGGACCTCTACCGCCACGCCGGGCTCGGCACGCTCCAGGTCCCAAACCAGCGCCACGGACCATCCGCCCGCGGCGAGGCTGCGCCCGTCGGGCGAGAAGTCCACGGCGTGGACGTAGCCCTCCAAGGGGAGCCTCTCCAATGCTTCCGCGACCTCGAGGTCCACGCGCCCGGAGAGGGCGGCCAAAGCGGGGAGGGAGAAGAGATATACCCCGCCCGTAGTGGCCACGGCCAGCACTTCCCCGTCCGGGGAGATCGCCACCGCCTTGGCCCATCCCTCCGGTAGAGAGAGCACCGTCTCGCCCACGGCCAAAACCCCGAGGACGATGATGACCGATGTCCACACTATCAGTCGTCTCATGCCGGTCCCCTCTCTTCCAGCTCCCACAACCGACCCCGGAGGAGCCACGCCCCGAACCCGAGCAAGAGGAGAAAGCTTGCCACATGGGCCGCGCGGATCGGGCCGAGCCAGAGTGAGTCCCCCCGCACAAGGCTCACCAAACCACGCACCACCGAATACCCCATGAAGTAAACCGCGGTGAGGAACCCCGGCTTAGCGGGACGTAGCCTGAGCCGCCAAAGCAACCCGAAGATGAGGAGGTTCCCCATCATTTCATAGATCATCGTGGGGTGGAGGGGGGTCCCGGGGAAGGCCTGTCCCGCGGGGGATTCGGGGGGGAACACGATACCCCAGGGAAGCGTCGTGGGGAGGCCGTAGGCGTCCCCATTCATGAGGTTCCCGATCCGTCCCAGGGCCTGCCCCAGAATCACCGCGGGGACAGCGCAGTCCGCAAGCTCCCAGAGGGACACCCTCTTCCACCGGGACCCGATCCAGAGGCCCAGTGCCCCGCCCAGAAGCCCTCCGTGAATGGCGAGTCCCCCGTGCCAGATGGCAGGGATCTCGGCGGGATGGGAGAGAAAGAAGGAGAGGCGGAAGAGCACGTAGTAGATCCGGGCCCCCAAAAGCCCCAGGGGTATCGTCACGAGGAGGATGTCCAGGAGATCCTCGGTGGACAGCGGCAGCCCGCGACGGCGTACCTCGCTGCGGATGAGAAAGAACCCCACCACGAATGCGATGAGGTACATCAGCCCATAGTACCGGATCTCGAGCGGGCCGATCCGGACAAAGACAGGATGCATGACAGAGAGCATTATAATCGCCGAGGCCGTGTTCCCGCTAAAGCTCAGTGGTGCCATGGTGAGTGCCCTCCTCCTCTGGGCTTCGTTCTTCCCGGAATGGGGGGGCCTCGTTTGGTTCGCGTTGGTGCCCCTCTTCGCCGCGCTGCTTGGGGAAACGCGCCGCGGCCGTGGGGCCATCGTCGGGGGCGTCTTCGGCCTCACCTTCTTCCTATTGGAGGCCATGGGGCTCCTGGAGCTCCGGATCGTCGCCGGCACGGCCGGGGCGGTCCTCGCGTTCGGCAGTGTCGGGTTCCTCGGGGTGGCCTGGGGGGCACTCCTCGGGGCGCTCGCCGTGCGGGGGGGCGTCCCTCGGCTCGTCGGGCTCTGGGTCCTCCTTGAGCTCCTGCGCGCCAGTGGTCCCTGGGGCATCGCCCTCGGGACCACCCCCCTCGTGTTCGCGGGGACCTTCCTCATCCGCACGGTCGCATTCGGAGGCCCCTGGCTCCTCGCGCTCGCCGTGGCGGCGACCAACGCCTCGGCGGCAGCGCTTTTCCTCACACAGAAGCGGAGATGGCTCGCGGTGGCCGCTGCCGGTCCCCTAACACTCGGAGCGCTGGCCCTCACCTGGGACGCGCCCGATCCCCATGGCGAGTTGAAAGTGGCCTTAGTTCAGCCAGGGATCACCGCCGAGGAGCGCATGAGAGTCTCCCCCGCAGAACTCCTCCATCGCTACGAGGCGCTCCTCGCGACGGTCCCGGAGGACGCCGATCTCATCGTCCTCCCCGAGGACGTCCTTCCCGTGATCCTGCGACAAGAGCCATCCCTCTTCTCCGCCTTTCGCGGGGAAGCCCAGCGCCTGGGGGTGCCACTCCTCCTCGGGAGTTGGGATTTGGACGGGGGACGCTTCTACAATACCGCGTTCCTCCTTCGTCCCTTAGGCGAGGTCGAGATCATCCACCGCAAGGTCCGCCTCCTCCCCTTCGGCGAGTACCTTCCCCTGCGGTGGCTGTGGGAGCGGCTAGGCCTGAAAAAGCTCGTCGAAAAATTCCTGCCCCGGGAGATTTCCCGAGGGGAGGGGCTCACCGCCTTCGGCCGCTACGGAATCCTAATCTGCTCGGAATCTCAGTTCCCTAGATTCACCCAGGCCCTCGCGCGTGACGGGGCAGAGGTCATCCTCGTCCTCACCAACGACTCTTGGTTCGGGGCCTCGCGGATCCTCTGGGAACACTTCGCCTGTGGGGCGTTAAGGGCGGCCGAGACGGGGAGAGTTTTCCTGCAGGCGGCGATCACCGGGATCACCGGGGGATTCGGGCCTGACGGCCGCCCCCTCGGGACTCTCCCGAAGGTGAAAAAGGGGGTACTCACCCTGAAAATTCCACTCCACTTTCGACGGACCCCATACATGGATCTCGGCGATTGGCCCATTATCGGGCTTTGCTTTCTTTTTCTCCTCGTCCCGGCCATTACATCACCATCGCGTCGGAATCCACGTCGTCCCGTCCACGGGGGTCATTCACGATAAGGTCCACAATACGCGATTGGATGCAGACTTGACCATAGAAAATAAAAGGGCTCAGAAGATCGGCATCATTCACCCCACGGCAGTCGCCGAGTACAAAGCTCAACTCAAGGGGTATACGGGACATAAACTGACCATTTCATCTCTTCAATAGGCCTTACTAGAAGAGGTTCAGCAGTGAAGAGACCTCGAATGAGCAATTATCTCGCCTGAAACGTGGGGACATCCGGTTGCTCCCGCCTCCTCAAACCTCCATGATTTGGAATTTGAGGGCTGACACAAGGAAGTGAAATTGACTTCGCGGGATGATCGACCCCTCATCCCTTCATGGGCACTCCCTCACTGAAATTCGTAAAGCAGTCCCCATACTTCCAGTGCGGCGTGCTTCACACATTTCGAAGAGATCTTTCACCTCCCCCAGAAATGTGAAGTTTCTGAAGGAGGTGTGCTCCGCCAACTTTGGTTACCCCGTCCCCGTCATCAGGGTCGCATAAGTTGAGACGCTGGAATCCCCGTTTTGTATCTCCGTCGCGTTTCACATGGTTTATCTTCTTCGCAACATACCTTACTTCAAAGAGGCTTCCCAAAAACCGTCAATTCCAGATCATGGTGCGGGCACTTCTACAATCACCATAGTCTCGTCGTCCTTGCCGTAGATATCCTCGACCCACAAAGTGGCGATATAACTCCCAGTTTGAGTATAGGTATGGTAGACGGGCCAGACGGCGGTATCCCAGTCGCCCCCGATGACGGTCCCGTCGCCGAAGTCCAACGTGTACTTATCGATGGAGCCAACTGAGTCGGAAGCGTCGAAGGCAAAGGTGTCCGGCGGCGTCTGGACGGACACGTCTAGGACCGCGAAGACCGGGGGATATTGGACCTTTATGGTGACCGAAGCGGTGTCCATGTTGCCGCGGGCGTCCTCCACCGTTAGTGTGACCACGTAGTCTCCCGGGTCACCGTATGTGTGTTCAATGGGATCTGCGAAGTCCGTGCCTTCCTGCGGGAGACTCCCATCTCCGAAGTCCAGTGTGAACACCTGCCCTTTGGATCCGGAAATATCAAAGGTAACTTCCAGAGGGGCAGGGCCCATCTGTGGTATCGCCTCGATGACTGCTTGGGGCAGGGTCATAAATATCGTGCAAGCGGTCAAACCCATCACCAACAAGCCAGCGAGGGCTCCCAATGCTATCCATCTCCTTTTCATCCCGATCACCTCCTCGCGAAGTTCATCCCATTTTGTGTCGCTCCAGATCTAGATTCACATTACGCGCGTGCGGACCCAAGAGATGGCTCGTCACCTGCGGGGTGGACATTTGTCAGCACCATAAGGATGTGTCCTCTGCTCCCGGGAACCGGGGGGATCATGAAGGTGTAATATAAATGGAACGACATGGGTGACGTTGGTGAATTGGAGCTCATCCAGCGGAGCTTAGAAGGAGACCTCGAAGCATGGGGAGAGATCGTGGTGCGCTACAAACGAATGGTGTTCGGTACGGCCTTGGCCGTCTTACGCAACTGGGCGGATGCCGAGGACGCTGCTCAGGAGGCCTTCATCAGGGCTTACGAGAAACTTCACTATTACGACCTCTCCCGCAAATTCTCTACCTGGCTCATCACGGTGACCATCAATGTCGCCAAGAATATGCTTCGCAAAAGGAAGGCAGAGCCCGAACCCAAGACATTTCATTCCGAAGACCCCGCCACCTTGGTGGCGAGGGAAGAACTACGAAAGGCTGTGAAGGAAGCGGTGTGGTCCCTTCCGGAGGGTTATCGGTTGCCACTTGTGCTCTATTACTGGGAGGGGCTTTCGGTGGAGGAGATCGCCAAGGCAATGCGTCTGAAGCCTGCCACAGTGAAGACACGGCTCTTTCGTGGCCGAGCCCTGGTGAAGAGCAAACTCCTGGAGATGGGGGTGACTGCTGATGCAGTTTGAAAACTGGCGCGATGAGGAGCTCATTCGCCAGGCTATTGCTGAAGAGATCTCTGCAGCGGAGGCCAGGCTCGAGGGCTTGGAAAAGAGGGTCATACAGGCCATTGCCACGAGGGATCTCGCTCGCTCAGCCTGGAAACGGTGGATCCGTTCAGTACTCTCTCCACGCGCCTCTGCCCTGAGGTTTGCCTATGTCCTCGGCGCGCTGCTTCTCTTCGTGGGCATCGGGATCCTCATCGGGCGTTTCTCCTTTGCTCCAAAACCCTTGCCCGCCCTGGCTCAGGAGGGCACGGTCTTTGCCCTGGCCGCCCCGGGCGCCCATAAAGTAGAGATAGTCGGGGATTTCTCCGCCTGGAAGCCAATCCCCCTCGTCGACCCCGACGGGGACGGCGTTTGGACCCTCATTCTCAAGTTGCCTCCAGGCCGCTACGAGTATGCATTCTTGGTGGATGATCGCTGGGTCGGTCAGGATCCGAACGCGGACGAGTACGTCCGCACCATGGGCGATTACACCTCGGTACGCTACATCGGGGGGGGCTCCTCATGAGGAAGGCCCTTTTCGTCGCTGCACTGGCTTTGTTTATGGGCCTGAGCGCTTCGGCCCAGGTGTCGCTCGTCGTCCCACAGTCCCAGGTAGCGCCCGAGGAAGTGTTGCGATGGCTTAGACAATCCGCACTGCCCGCGCAGGAAAAGGCCATCTGGTTACGCATTCTCCCTCAAGCCTTCGAGAAAGACCTCGTAGAACCTGGGATAGCCCAGAGCTTTTTCCAACGGCTCGTGGGCACGCCCCCTTCGTTCATCAGCGAGATCACGGCCATCATGGAAGAACTGATCCTGAAGGGGATTCCTACGGACCACCTCATGAACAAAGTGTCGCAGGGAGTCATCATGGGCCGTAATTGGTCCATGATCACCAACGAGATTCGGCTAAGGGCGGCCGTACTCGTGGCCACAGAAGAGGCCCTAAAGCCCTATAAACCCGCCGCAGAGGCCAAGGCCGCCGTGAGCGTGCGCGTAGGCTCCTTCACTATCCAGGCGGAGACGCCTACCTGGGAAGATCTGGTGGTGGAAGTAGCCGAAGCCATAAGCGATTTCATCGTTGGGGGAGGTGACCTGAACGACTGGATTGGAATAGAAGCTTTTGTGAGATCGCGCTTGATGCAATTAAGAGGCCGGGGTCTCTCCCCGGGACTTGTGGATCGTGCCCTTGAGGTACTGAACCCAGAACTCGTGGGAGTGATCGTTTCCCAGGCTTTTCAAATCGAAAGGAGGTAGTACATGCGCAAGTGGTTAGTGGCAATTTTGCTTTTGGCGATGGGGCTCGTCCTCTTGGGGCAAGTAGTCCCCAAAGGGATCATCGTCGAGCCTCCGCTGGAGGAGGGGTTGCAGGTCGAAATCTGGGTGGAGAAACCTGCTTACGCTCTGAACGAATACGTCCGGATCCATTTCCGCGTAAACCAGGACGCGTATATCTACATCTGGGACATCGCACCTGACGGGGTGTGCCTCATCTTTCCCAACACACGTGAAATGGACAACTTCGTGACCGCTGGCGAGCACACCGTTCCCGGCCCGGGGCAGGGCGACTATCTCCGGGTGGTCCCACCCACGGGGACGGAGTACCTCCAGATCGTGGCCACGAAACGCCGCGTGGACGACATCGTCCAGTTCTTCGGAGGCTTCGCTCCCGGCTCCACCTTCGCCTGTTCCCCCGCGGGACGCCAGGCCGTGGAGCAGTTGAACCGCGTCAAAGACATCGTCGAGCGAGTGGTCCCCGAAAAAGAGAGGGCGTTCGACTTCACGTCCTTCGAGGTCGTCTCCGGAGCTCCGCCGCAGTATGGCACGTTGGTGGTCGAGACCACACCTCCGTTCGCTCAACTCTATATCGACAACGTCTTCCGTGGGTGGACTCCGGAAACCTTGACCCTCCCCGCCGGCTGGCACGATGTGCTTATCCGCAAGAGCGGTTATCAGGACTGGAGTCGCAGGATCTACCTCGTCGCCAGCCGTACGAGAAGGCTTCGCATAATTTTGAGTCCGGCGGTGGTGAACCAACCGCCGGTAGCTCGGTTCACCTTCAGTCCCCCCACACCCATCCCTGGCCAATGGGTCCAATTCGATGCCGCCTCTTCTTACGACCCCGACGGCACCATTACAAATTACCAATGGGATCTTGATGGCGACGGCATCATGGACGCCACGGGGCAGACAGTTTTCCATAGCTATCCCACTCCCGGTGCCTACAATGTCCGGTTGGTGGTTACCGACGACCAGGGGGCAAGCGATGACGAGGTGAAGACCGTCACCGTGGGGGCGCCGAACCGACAGCCGGTGGCCCAGTTCATTATTACGCCCACTCCCGCATTGGTTGGCTCACCCGTTACCTTCGACGCGAGCTCTTCCTATGATCCCGACGGTTTTATCACAGACTATCGCTGGGATCTCAACGGCGACGGCGTCGTCGACGCCACCGGCCAGATCACGACCTACACCTACTTCGCCGCCGGACTCTACGAGGTGAGCCTCTACATCACAGACAACATGGGGGCATCGGCACAGAGCACCCAGACTCTGCAGGTCGCTGTGCCCGGGCCCGCCGGGATGCCCTCCATGGACGGAATTCCCGGTGTCTATATCTGGGGCACCGACAGTTGGAACATTACTGTGAACGGTTCGCCTTCTTGGACCTCGCCACACGCCTACAAGATCGAGCTCCGCACCGACGGAACCTTCGTAAACGTCTCTTCGGCTCCGGGTCCCGGCCCAGCACCTCTGGGACTCATCCCCGAGCCGACCGAGGAAGGTTGGAGGGTCGTGTTCGAAGGTCAGGTAACGTCCAACCGTATCACCTATACCTTCGAGATGCGGAACGCCACCACCATTTACTTCGACATCAAGCTCGACATGGACGGAGACGGAACCATGGACGCCTCGCCGGGGTTCGTGCGGCTGCGGACCCTAATGGTGACCCCTCCGAACAATCCCTTCGCGGCAGGGATCCCCGACGGCTACAGCGGCCCCTTCGTCCCCTCCATCAACTTCAAGATCGGAAAGGCCCTGATCTACACCCAAACCGCCCGCTTCATCTTCTGGATGACGACCATCGAAGACCTCGAGGGCGCTAGCATCTAGAACCAGGAAATTTGTGAACGGATAAAAGGGGGCCGTTCGGCCCCCTTTTTGATCACCCGTCATCCATCCGCGTCACGCCCTCGAGCCACAGGAGCCGGGCTTTCCACTCAGGTCCCGGTCCGAAGTGCCCTATGCCCCCGGTCTTCGGAACGACCCGATGACAAGGAACGAGGATCGGGACCGGGTTCGCCCCCACGGCCCCTCCCACCGCTCGGGCTGCGGTGGGTCTGCCGATCCTTTCGGCGAGCTCCCCATAAGTCACCGTCTTCCCATAGGGGATCCGGAGGAGCGCTTGCCACACTCGGAGTTGAAACTCGGTTCCTCGGAGGGCCAACGGGATCCAAAATTTCCGCCGCTTCCCGGCGAAGTACGCGTCCAATTCCCGCGCCACATGACACGCCAGTCCCCGCGGTGAGGAGAGGCGGACATCGGGGAAACACCCGGGAAAGTGGAGCGAGACGATCCCCTCTTGGCTCCACCCCACTAAGAACTCCCCCCAGTTGGTCTCTACGGCGCTATATCGGACATCCATCGTTGTCCCGTCCGATCTTAACCTCCTAAAATGACATCGCCATGCGAATTCTCTCGTTGGACTGGGATATTGAGGGAAGTGGGATCGAGCGTGCTTCTCTACATGACGCCGATTCCCTGGCGAGCTACGAGGCGGTGCTCATCGACCCTTTGGGGATACCCGAACTCTGGCTCCCCCACATTGCCCCGGACAGGGACGGAGTGCGGCGGCTCATCCCGGGCTACGACCGGGGCCTCTCCCGAGCGCTGGAGAACCTCCTCTCCGTTCGGCGGGCGGAGCTCGAAGGACTGCTGAGGACGGGAGGGCTGGCGCTCGTGCGGCTGCGGGCACCAGGTGAATCGGTTGAGATCGCCCCTCCGAATGGGCCCCCCCGGCACATCGACGCATACGCCTTCCTACCCCCCATATCCCTCGTCCGCGAACGCCAGTACCTCGCCTTCCCCCGCGGGTTGAAGTTCCTCTCCCGTGCGGGGAAAGACCTCCAGGGGCTTGACCTCTCCCACCCCCTCGCCGGGTACTTGGCGCAGGTGCGGCGTTACGAGGCGGTGATCGTAAGCCCTATGGGGCTCCCCCTGGAGGAGTTCGGCCGGGTCCTCCTGCGCAACCGAATCGGAGATGTGCTCGCGTGGGAGATCAGGTTCGGGGAGGGCCGCCTCCTTTTCCTCCCGCCTACGAACCTTTCCCCTCGGGCGGAGGCTGAGCTCCTTCTGCCGGGCCTCTTCACCTTGCTCGAGGAAGTTCCTTCCGAGGACATTCGGCCTGCGTGGCTCCCTCGCTATACCCTCCCGCAGGAGGAGGGGCTCCGGCAGGAACTGGACGCGCTTTCCTCCAAGCTGGAGGAACTCGAGCGCCGCCGCGCCGAGCTTTGGGAGCGGTTGCGGGAATTCGAGATAGTGAAGGGCTTGTTACATCCCGCTGGCACGAAGGCACTCCTGCGGGCAGGGATGCGGGCGTTCCAGCTCTTGGGCTTTAGCGCCACGGCGGATGAAGTGGATCCCCAGGCCTTTCGCGTCGAGGCCCCGGAGGGGAATGGCCTCGTGCGGGTGGCTTGGTCACCCGAGGGGCCGGTGTCCCTGGGGCCGTACCGGCCGCTCCTTTTGGCCCTGGACCACCTGCGGTTGGAGATGGGAGAGACACTGCATGGGGTAATGCTCGTCGCCGCCGAGACCTCCAACGATCCAAAACGCCGTGGCCCCCGTTATACCGAGTCCCTGCGGCGGGCCTGCGAGAAGCACGGGATCTCCCTCGTGACAGGGGAGGAACTCTTCGGGGCGGTGCGGGCTGTGCTCGGCGGCGTGGATCCCGTGCCGGTGCGGCGTTCTCTTCTCTCGGCCACAGGCCCCTGGAGATGGACGGATTAGGGTTCGGCCTCCTCCTCGGACTCATCGGCGGTACGGCGAGCGCCCTCTCCGTACGAACCTTCATGCGGCGCCTTCCCTTTGGCCAATACGTCCGCCCCGAGGGCCTTCCCACCCACCACCGGAAGGCCGGTACCCCCACTGCGGGGGGACTCCCCCTTCTTCTGCTCTTCCTCCTCGCCTGGGCCACTGTGCCCCTTTGGCCGGTGGATCTCTCCTGGCGGGGATGGTTCGCCCTCCTCTCCGCCGTGGGGGCCGGGTCCATCGGCCTTTTGGATGACCTCCTCTCGCAGTTTAGGCGCCGTTCCCTCGGCCTTTCCGCGGTCGGGAAGATTGGCCTCCAGACGGCCGTGGCCCTCGGTCTCTTCCTTCTCCTTCGCCTCGAGGGTAGCGCCCTGGAGTTCTCGGTCCCTTTCTCGTCGGTGCGAATCACCCTGCGAACGATCCCCGCGTCCGCCCTCTCCCTCCTGATCCTCCTCGGCTTTTGGGGGACGACCAACGGAGCGAACTTGACCGATGGCTTGGACGGCCTCGCCGCGGGCTGTGGCATCCTCATCCTGTCCGGAGCCTTGACCCTCACGCAAAAATTTCCGGAGCTCTCGACGCTCGCCCTCCTCGGGGCAGGGCTATTCGCCGGGTTCTTATGGTGGAACGCCTATCCGGCGCGGGTCTTCATGGGGGATGTGGGCTCTATGTTTCTCGGGGGGCTCGTGTTCGGAATCTTCACGGCAGCGGGCGGGCTCTTCCTCCTCCCCATCTTCGCCGGGATCTTCGTCATGGAGTCGCTCTCGGTGATCGTCCAGGTCTTCTCGTTTAAGCTCACCGGGATCAGGGTCTTCAAGATGTCGCCCCTGCACCACCACTTGGAGGAGGGAAAAGTGAATTGGCGCTATCGCCTGAATAGCCCCGGCTGGCCCGAGCCGGCGGTAGTCGTCCGGCTCTGGCTCCTCACGTTAGCCTTCGTTGCCCTGGGAGTACTTGCTACAGCCCGCTAAGTTATTTTCGGCCACCTCGAGCAGTTCCCTTTAGGCCTATGGGGATGCCAAGACTTGAGCCACGAAAATCCTCTCCCGATGGGCTCTGCCTGGCCCACCAGGAGCTTTCCCAGGAGCGCCGCGTCAATCACGCTGAAGGAGAGGCTGTTTTCCTGGAGCATGTACCCGTGACCTTCGTCGGGTAAAGCACGTAGATCACGCGCACCCCTTTCCCTTCAATGTCTACAGGATCCGGTCCGATTCCCACTGTCTCACCCAGGGGGTCATCGGCTACCTGGCCGATGATGGGGGCCGGACAATTCTGTCGGCGTACATAAGAAGAGATCTTCCAAAAAGAATTCCCGATCTCCAGGGTCTTGGGGATCTCCGGCCTTGGCAGCAAGGAGCGGACGCATCGACGTCCGATAGGGCGGAACGTTCTCGAGGATGGTGGTCAAGTCGGAAGGTCCCACGACATCTACCCTGCAAGCGAGGACCTCTAGCTTCCGCCCATGATAGCCACCTTAGCTGGATCGGCGATCCCCTGCTTTATGACCAACTCCCCGCGTCGATGAGATCACCGTGCATCTCCCCGACCCACTCCCGGTTCCCGGAATTCACCACGTCTCCCGAGCCGGAAAAGTCATGGAAGTTCACCCGCAGGACTACGTATGCCTGGTTGGCCAGCCACTGGTGCCATGGGTTGAACCACCATCGATCCCGCCACCACGGCCCACTATGCACGAAAAGTACCATGCGTGAAGAGTTTGTGAGTTTACCTCCCCCGTCCTCCCACGGGGATGGGAGGAGTGACCTACGGGGTTGAGCCCATCCTGCGTTCGGACCTCGACCGGGTACATCCGCGCCGGGGTGGAACTTCTTCTAGCTCGGGGAGTCGGAGAAGGAGAATTCCGCGATCTTCCCATTGCGATGGTAGAGGGAGTAGGCCGTGGGGCCGTTGTCCCATATGTAGGCGACGAGCCACCTTTTGTCGTCTAGGCACTGGAAGAGAAGCTCGGGCTCGTCGTCCACCGATCTCCCAAGGTAAGCGAGATCTCCGGCGATTTCGTCGTTTATTAGTCCCAGTGGCGGTGGTCGTATCGAACGCCACCGTGTAGGGCTCCCTGGTCGCGGGATGCGGCAAGTACTTCTTGGACGTCGCAGTCGGGATCGCGGGCGAGCTCATGGAGCTTCCCACTTCGGAGGTTCATGGCCACTAAGAAGGCGGTGTCCCGGCCGCGGCCGCCCCGAGATAAAGGGTCTTGCCGGAGGAGCTGAAGCCCAGAGGGCCAACGGTGAGCATGCCCTCAGGGGGATAGTGGTGAGCCCAGCTCATCCTTCCTCCCAGCGCTCCAGGAGCTCTATCCTCCCATCGGGGAGGAACTTGACAGCGACGCTGGGGCTAAGTTCTCATCGGCCACGAAATCGAAGAACTCCTGCCGTTTCGAAGCACGATCTCCCGCTCTCCAGATCCAAAAGGAGGAGATCGTGGAAGAGGAGATCGCGGTCGTCGAGCCCCACGAGGCTTCCCCCGAACAGCGAGGACTCATGTGTATGACCCTGGCCTGTACGCCTTCCGTGGGAGGCGAGAGCCTGCGTTTCGCCGCTCCCACCTCCACCCGGTAAAGGCACCGGTTTTGTCCCCGACTTTATCCCGGAGATTAGAGGATGTGGTTGGAAGTGTGCTCCAGCAGTAGAAGAAGATCCTACGCGCCCTTCCCCGGGCGAGGACCCGGGCCCTGTTAGGCCCGTCCGCTGGGGCGACCCACGTGTTCCTCACACCTTCCCACGGGCTAGAAAAGAGACCCAGCCGCCGTCGGGCTGAACCAGTCGAGGGACTTCTCCGGATCTTCGAATAAAACCCTGCTTGGAATAAGGGGAACCCCCACCATTTGCGCCTCACCGCCTCTTTTCGCTCACCTCTTGGAGAAAAGCGCGGACCGCTTCCTCGATCTCCTCAGGGGAAAGGACGGCGATCTCCCGAAGAGATCTCCCCACCTCCAAGCATAGGATGAGCCGATATCCCAGGAAGTAGCCGGTATACTTAATCCCCCGGAAGTCGAGCCAGGAACCGAAGAACTCCCGCACATCGTCATCCTGCAAGCGGGCGAGGTATGCCCGGGCAATCCCCGGGAGCAGCTTCAGACAGCGTTCGACCCAATCGCCGGCCGTGGCCTGATGAAAGCTATCGCGGCCGAGGACGAGATGTTCTAGGCGCTGGGCGAAGCCCTCAGTATAGAGGAGACCGGCGGGCTTTCCCTCCAAGGGCTCGATGTCCTCCCCTCGCCAGAATCCATGAATTATGTGCCCGAGCTCGTGGGCGACAAGGCCCTCCAGCCTCCCCGGGACGTGCCAGCCGAGCTCGGCGATCGCCTCGAGGCCGAAGAGGCACGCGGGCCTCCCCGCATAGGTCGTGGCCCAGCCAGCGCCACAGCCGATTCCCACGTGGACCACAGCGAGCACCTCCCCGTGAAACCCGAGTACTTCCTCAGCCCGGTTCATCATCCGCTCCCAAATCGCCGGGAGCTTGCGCCGCGTGGCCTCAATTGCGGGAAGGAACTGGAGAAGCCCCGGGAGCACTCGTTCGCGCGCGATTTCCCTCCAGTCCCGCCCCAACGTGGCGTAGTCCTCCGTCTGCTTGCGGTAGAGCTCGGGATACCGTTCACGGTGGAACCCTTCCCACAGGTCGGCCAATTCCCCCGAGTCGGCAGGGGTCTTAACGCGCAGAAGCTCGAGAAAGTCCCGGGCGGCATCGATCAGGACGGCCACTCACGCGAGGTCTCCCTCCAGGGCATAGGCAGCCCGCAGGAGTTTCATTTCCTCGAGCCGAGGCGCGATGAGTTGGAGGCCGAAGGGAAGTCCCTGGACTTTTCCCCCGGGGATGGAAATCGCCGGCACCCCCGCCAACGAGGAAGGCAGGGTAAAGATATCGGAGAGGTACATGGCGATGGGATCCGCTTTCTCCCCTAACTTGAACGCCGGGGTAGGAGAGGTGGGACCGAAGACGATGTCGACCTCCTGAAAGGCCTCCGCGAACTCGTGGGCGATTAAGGTCCGCACCCGTTGGGCCTTGCCGTAGTAGCGGTCATAGTAGCCAGCGGAGAGGGCGAAGGTCCCGAGCATGATGCGCCTTTTCACCTCCCGTCCAAACCCCAAAGTCCTGGAGGCGGCGATCATCGCCCGCACGTCCTCGGCCGGAACAGAGACGGTGTAGCGCACTCCATCGAAGCGTGCGAGGTTCGCTGAGGCCTCGGCGGAGGAGATGAGATAATAGGCCGGCAGAGCAAATTCGGTGAGGGGGAGCGAAATCTCCACCACTTCTCCCCCGAGTTCTTCGATGACGGAGGCCCAGCGATCGATGAGCGCCAATGCCTTCGTGCCCAATTCCCGCGGGGCGTACTCTTTGGGGAGGCCGAACTTCCAACCTTCGATTCCTCCCTCGAGCTCCGTCACGTAGTCCTGGGGCACCACTGGGAGGGAGGTAGAGTCACGGGGATCGTGGCCAGCGATGACGGAAAGAATCAGAGCACAGTCGCGCACTGAGCGAGTTATGGGACCTATCTGGTCTAAGGAGGAGGCGAAGGCCACGAGGCCCCAGCGCGGGACCAGACCGTAAGTGGGCTTGAGGCCAACCACGCCGCACAATGCCGCTGGCTGCCTCACTGAACCCCCAGTGTCCGACCCCAGTGCCGCCAAAGCCTCCCCCGCGGCCACGGCCGCCGCGCTCCCACCCGACGATCCCCCGGGTACACGCTCGGGGTCGTTGGGGTTTCGCGTTGGCCCGAAGGCTGAGTGCTCGGTAGACGAACCCATGGCGAACTCATCGAGGTTCGTCTTTCCCTGAACCTGAGCCCCCGCCGCCCTGAGGCGTTCCACCGCCGTGGCATCGAAGACCGGCCGGAAGCTCTTGAGGAACCTCGAGCCACAGGTGGTGGGAAAGTCCACAGTGGAAATGTTGTCCTTGACCGCGATGGGGACGCCCCGTAACGTCCTCCCGGCTAGCTTAACGCCTCTGCGCTTGAGATCCTCCGGAGCGGCCAGAGAGAGGAAAGCCCTTACCGTGGGCTCGACTTCGCCGATGCACTCCCAGAGCCCGTCAATAATTTCTCCCAGGGCAGTCTTGCCCTGGGAGAGAGCCTCCAATACCCCTATTAAATCCATGTATCTGCCGGGGGTGGGATTCGAACCCACACGGGGTCTAAGCCCCACTGGATCCTGAGTCCAGCGCGTCTGCCAATTCCGCCACCCCGGCCAGAAGCACTTTGATTCTATAAACCCCCCTCCCCCCACGCAAGGTACAGAAGAGGCCACCAGGTTTGACTATATCCGCTCTCCACGTTAGACTGCCTGCGGGTGAGGGGGGATGATTGAGCTAAAAGATTTCCGTGTCTTCGCCGATCTCAAGAAGGACGATTTGGAGAAGCTCGCCTCTATGATCCGCCGCATCGATTACGGGGCTGACGAGCTCATCTTCATGGAGGGAGCCCCAGCCTTCGGTTTTTACCTGGTCTTCTCCGGAGCGGTTAAGGTCGTGAAGCGCTCCGCCAAGGGAAAATCTCAGATCTTGAAGATCGTCGGCCCCGGAGGAATGCTTGGGGAGACGACTTTGTTTGACAAGACCGTCCATAATGCCTATGCCAAGACCCTCGTTCCCTCCAAGGTCGGCTTCATCGAACGTGGAGATTTCTTTTACTTCCTGGAACGCCACCCCAAGGTGATCTTCCGTTTCTTCGAGCGGCTCTCCCTGGAACTCAAGGCCTTCCAAAACAAGCTCGCCGAGCGCTCTTATGCCTCGAGCAAGGAGAGGCTCGCGCGCCTTATTCTCGCCTTGGGAAAGCTCGGGATAGAGCTTTCCCGGGGGGNGCTTGCCGAAATGGCAGGAGGTTCATCCAA
>MTNJ01000020.1 GCA_002011425.1 Candidatus Acetothermia bacterium JdFR-48
AGATATTCTGTGGGCCTGAGGCGGTGGAGAAGCTCGTATACTTGGTGTTGGTGCAGGAGAACGAGAAACTGCTTAAAAGAAGGCTGCGTGGGTTTGCGGAATTGCAGATGGGAAGCTGCCATGCCACCGAGACACATTAAATAGAACACTACCCATTGAACTAGCCTGATTCGGCACGCCACAAAGATGTGTGTAGACATGTCCCGATTCCGTGAGGCATTGATGCTCTTACTAGATGAAAGCCAGCCAGTAGAGGAACGGCTCAACAGTGCAATAGCTATGGTTCCAGGAATGGGAAAGGCCGTATCCACGGCACTTCTCCTGATCGTGTATCCAGATAAATATGGCGCTTGGAACAATACTTCAGAGGGCGGTCTCAAAATACTTGACCTATGGCTGTAGTTTGGGCGAGAGTGCGTGCTTTCATGACATCATTTAAAGGAACACTACCGGGCGAGAGGTTAAACAAATAATTTGGCCTTGGATACGTCATAGTCATTGACCGCCACGCATGATGTATGAACTGGAGACACATCGACCATCTCGCAAGCTCCCAACAGGATTTGGGGCCCTTTATTTTAGCATATGCGGATTTGTTGGAAACGCGAAACGGACACTAAAGTGTTTTTCGTGGAGCTCAGGATTCTGGATGGGGCGGATTCCATCGGCGGCACGAAGATCCTCCTGGACACGGGGGACAAGCGCCTCCTCCTCGATTTCGGCCTCAACTACAAGCGCTATGGACTCTACTTCGAGGAGTACCTGAAACCGAGGAGTTCCCGTGGGATCGCTGACCTTTGGAGGCTTGGACTCATCCCACACCACCCCGACCTCTACCGCGACGACCTCTGGCCCGATGACCTGAAGAAGGAGGGTGAACCATTGGCTGTCGATCTCATCCTCATCTCCCATGCCCATATGGATCACTGTGGCCTCCTGGGGGTGGTACGCCCCGAGATCCCGGTGGCAGCGACGCCCCCTACCTGGGCTATCCTCAAGGCAGTCCAGGATGCGGGGAAGTCCGAGTTCTATGCCGAGACCGTCTACGCGGTCCCCCGGGAGAGACTCGAGGATCCCCGGGCCTTGAAGGCCACGGGCTGGAGATCTGGTGCAGCCTGGGGCCGCGAGATCTACCTGGTGGGGGAAGCTCCCTCTGGGCTCGAAGAATTCCTTTGCTGCCCTCCCAATCCCCGGGGGCGAGCTCTCAAGCCTGGAAAGATCTGTTTTCTGGACGATACCCCCGGGAGCTGCGAGGTCCGCGCCTTCGGGGTGGACCACTCGATCCCCGGGGCCGTGGGATACGCGGTGGAGACCGATGCGGGATGGGTGGTCTATACCGGGGACCTCAGGCTCCACGGACGTAGCCGCGGGGAGACCCTTCGGTTCGTGGAGGAGGTGAGGCGCCTCAGGCCCATTCTCCTCCTCATCGAGGGGACTAGAGCAGGCCCCTTGGGAGGGGAAAACCCCACCGAGGAAGAGGTGGCCGAGCGGGCATACGACATCGTCACGGAAAGCGAGGGAAAGCTCGTGATCGCGGACTTCAGCCCGCGGCAGGTGGAGCGGCTTCAGAGTTTCCTCGAAATCGCAAGGGAAGCGGAACGTGTACTCCTAATACTGGCAAAAGATATGTACCTCCTCGAGGCCCTGGAGGCGTGTGGTTATCTCGAGGGAGTCGTGGAGTCACCGTATCTCGGGATCTACGACGATGTCGTCGTGAGCCCGGGGGCGTGGGAAAAGGGCATTAGGGAACGCCACGGGGGTCGCATGGTAGGTCCCGAGGAGGTGCGAGAAACCCCCGGGAGATTCATCCTCGCCTTCAGCTTCTGGGATCTGAAGAACCTCCTCGACATAGAGCCCGAAGGGGGCGTCTACATCTACTCCTCGAGCGAGGCCCACGGGGAGGAACAGGAGATCGACATGCGTAGGCTCTGGGAGTGGCTCAAGTACTTTCGGATGGAGGTGCACGGCTTTTGGATCGATGGAGAAGGGCGCCCCCACTTCAGCGGTGGCCTCCATGCCTCGGGCCACGCTGGCCCTGACGACCTCCTCTTCATCGCCAAAGAGATCTCCTCGAAAATCCTTGTCCCCGTCCACACCGAATGCCCGAGTTTTTATCTAAAACACCTCAAAAGCGAACCCATCGAAGTCCGATTGCTGGGGAACGGAGCACGTTTCGTATCCTAAAACTAGAGCTTCAGCTATTCGATGGTCGAAACTCCGTTCCTTTCTGAACCGACAAATATTTCATATCGTCTTTTTGTCATTTCATTCGGCATTTTTCGTCTCCTGCTTCGTATCGAGAATGTGCCAGTAATAGAGCTAATGCTGTGTCACAGCGTGTGGCGGGTACCTTGGGCTAAGGAGGTACCCCGATGTTGGTCAGAGGCTAACACGAGGTGCTTCTGCGGAGAGGGCAAGGGAAGTGGTGGCCGAAGAGCTCCAAGCCCTCCTCTTCCCTGGTACGGGAAGCCTTGGTCCAGGAAAACGTGGACGCGAGAACGGTGCCTGCCCACCCCTAAGCCCGAGGTGATTACAAACTCCCACACTTGAAGTGCGAGCACCAGGAGAGCAAACCGGAAAGGAAGCTCAAGGGGTTCGCCGAAGCCGGGGAAGGATTGGACCAGATTTGCCGAAAAGCACCTCGAGCCACAAGATATGACATAGATTTTTGACACTGCCGTTTCAAAGGCCGAGCCTCTCGAGACCCCGCTGAAGGGCAGTCGCTTCAGAAATAAGGATTTGCGGATCCCGCCGCTTGAAAAGCGATTCTGCTGCCGGGCCATGGTTTGGAATAGAAGAAAACCACTTACTCCTTCGCCCGGGCCCGCTTCAGGAGCTGGGCGAACACTAACACAGCCACGAGGAACAGGCCCCAAAGGAAATTGTTGAAAAACGGCCCCCCCGGCAAGGTCATAAAGCGACTATAAAAGCCAGTCGACAGGACTTGCAGCGTGAGGGTCGCCAAAACGGCAGCGGTTATGCCATAGTGCCCTGCGGAGACACCGGCGAGATTTGTGATCAGAAGAGCGAAGACGATGTATACCTGGGTGCCATACTCGTATGCTACGGATCTTGTGCGCCCCATGATGATGATTCCCGCTAATGAGGAGAGGAGACCACTCACTACATACACCAGCATGATAACGCGCCGATAATTTATCCCGGAGAAGTAGGCGGCCCGTGCGTTTATCCCCACCATTCTGGCCTTGAACCCAAACGTGGTGTGGTTAAGGATGAGGTACATCGCCGCGTATATCCCCAGGAAGATGATAAAGGGAACCGGAACACCGAACATTGTGCCCCGGCCCACAATGGCCACTTGAGGGGGAAGCCCGGCAACGGCTCTTCCGCTGGTTACGGCGATGGATATGCCTCGGTACAAGGTCATCCCCCCGAGGGTGGCGAGGATGGGGGGAACGTCCAGATAACCGATCAGTATGCCATTTAACATGCCACATAGAAGACCCGTGAGCAGGGCGATTAGGTAACTGAGCAGGAGAACTCCCAAGGCCACCGAGCCCCTGCTCGAGAAATGCTTCAAGGTCAGGGCCGCCGTCAGGGCAGAGAGGTTGGCCGTGTCGTTCACCGAAAGGTCCACCCCGTTGATCATCCAGGCCAACCCCATGCCGAGCCCCATCAACCCGATCTCTGCACATTGGGACGTAATCACACGAAACATGGGATAACTCAGGAATCGCGGGGTCGTAGTGCCGAAGGCGAAGAGGATGGCCACCAGTAACCCCAAAAGGAGTATGCTCCGGCGCTCCAGGATAGCGAGCCCCACGTGGGAAAAGGTGAAGCGCGATTCGCCGCTTTTTGGTTGGCGCTTCATTTGCCCTCACCCCTGGTGAGGCCGGAACGACCCGAAAGGCCGCCGAGGAGTCGTGCCCTAAGGCTCGTCAAAATGAAGAAAATGACCAACATACAGCCTACCACGAATTGTTGCCACGTGGGCTCAACCCCCAAGTAGATCAAGCCTCGGGTAATCACCTGAACGAAGATGACCCCCAAGAGTACGCCGATCACCGAGCCCCGACCCCCGGTGATCGACGTTCCCCCGATGACTACCGCCGCGATTACGTATAATTCCGCTCCCCTGAACAAGATGGGATCGAAAAACCGTTTGTATGCACATTGAAGCACGCCTGCTAGAGCGGCCAGGGCGCCGTTCACGGCCATGGCCACGCAGAGGAGCTTTACGAGGTTGTATCCCGTCCGAACGGCTACTTCGCGATTGCCCCCCATTATGTAAAAGCCCCGACCAATAACGGTATGTCGCAACACGACCCAAATGGCTACGGCTGCAAACAACACATAGACGACGGCTACATGTAACCCGGTCTCACCTACTATGGGGTCTTGAACCTTGATGAGGAAGTGGTTGTAGAAGCCCACAAGGCCTTCGGGGAGATCGAACCTCATCTCCGGGCTGATGAAGAAGAGGTTAAAACCATAGAGCATCAGCCAAAAGCCGAGCGACACGGCGAAGACGGGTAGGCGAAAAACCCCGCTGATCAATCCCACCATGAGAGCGATGGCCGCTCCTAACGGGAGGGCGATTAGAATGTAACCCCCGATTCCCCCGGCATATCCCATATCATGCAGCAAGGTGTGGGCCACCAAGGAGGTCGTCGCCGCAACTCCCACGAAGGAAATGTCTACTTCCCCAAGAAGAAGCACGGGCAATATCCCTAACCCCATTAGTGCGAAGGGAATGGCGCCCCGGAGGATCTCGAATATGGTGGCAAGAGAGAGGAAAGCCCTATTAAAAACGCCTATGACAATACTTATCACGATCACTATTCCGAAGAGAATTACCTCGTGGCGGCCCAGCAGTCTCCTGGCGAAATTCGGCACCCTATTCCTCCATCAGCATCTTGTGGAGTAGGGTCTCTGTGACCTCATGGCTGTAGAGCCTGTGGGCAATTCGTCCGCGCTTCAAGATCAATATACGATCGCATGTTTGGAGTAATTCTGGGATATCATCCGAAATCAAGATGATCCCTATCCCCTTCTCACAGAGAGCGCGGATGAATCTATGGATTGCGGCCTTTGAGGCGACATCGACCCCCATCGTTGGACTATTCAACACCAGAATTTTCGGCTCGGTGGCGAGGCACTTCGCGAGCACAACTCGCTGCTGATTGCCCCCCGAAAGGTTCCGCACAGGGGTTTCCGCGGACGGAGCTTTTATACCGAGCTCCCGCCGCCAGCGCTCGCCCAGATTCCGGTGTGCCCGGTAGTTGAAAAACCCCAAGGTGCCGGATAGGCGAGGGAGGCTGGGCAGAATTACGTTGGCCGTGATGGGACAGGGAAGGTGAAGCCCTTCGTTGATGCGGTCTTCGGGCACGTAAGCGATCCCGAGTTTCCATGCGTCCCAAATATGTTTGATCTTTACACGCCGGCCCTCAATCTCGATCTCCCCCGAAGTGGGACGCAGTACCCCGATCAGGGCCAACGCTAGCTCACGGCGGCCTGAACCCAGTAACCCCGTGATCCCGAGTACTTCATTGCGCCTCAACTCAAACGTGATGCCCGAAAAGTGGGGTTTTAAGGTCAACTCCTTGGCTCTGAGGAGGGGAAGTTGTTCGCCCGCGGGAGGATGTGCCGCTAGCTTCACTGGCTCAACCACGCGTCCCGTCATATAAACCTGTAATGTCTCTATATCGGCTTCGGCAGCGGCACCGTCGTAGACTTTCCGGCCATCACGCAGCACCACTATGCGATCGCAGATTTCCTTCACCTCGTGCAATTTATGGCTGACAAACAGCACGGCTATGCCCTCTTCCCGCAGGCGCCGGAGAATTGTGAACAGCGACGCGATCTCCTTCTCCGTCAGCGCCGTGGTGGGCTCGTCCATGATTATGAGTTGGGCTTGTTCCAACAATGCCCGTGCAATTGCCACGATTTGCCTATCGGCGGCGGAGAGCTGCCCTACCTCAGCTTCCAAGGGAATCTGATCGGTTATCTGGCGAAGGGCCTTTTCGGCTTCCTGGTACACGTGACGCCAGTTTATCATGCGCCGTCCGGAGAATACCCAGCGAGCGATGGCGATGTTCTCCGCTACGCTCAAATTCGGGCAGAGAGCGAAATCCTGATAGATGACAGAAATCCCTTCCCTGATCGCTTGGATTGGGGCGAGGCGTTTGTAATGGTGGTCCTTGATATAGATGACGCCCTGATCGGGCGTGTAAACGCCGGAAAGGATTTTTATTAAAGTGGATTTTCCCGAGCCGTTTTCTCCCACCAGGCCGACTATCTGCCCGTGTTCGATCTCGAGTGATACGTCGGCCAAAGCGATGACGCCGCCGAAGCGTTTGCTTATGTGCTCTACACAGAGGAAGGTCGCCATTTCCACTATGGAGAATGGGGCGCCGGGAACTCCCGGCGCCCCCAATCTGCCGAACTACGATCAGAAGTTGTACTGGTCCATATTGCTCGCATCGATGAGAATCCACCCTGTGCCGTATATGACGGGGACGCCATGTTCGTTGATCACTATACGGATATTCTCATATCCGGGCACACCGAGGTCCATACCGTCAGTGATCTCTTCGCCCATCAGGAGTTTATAAGCTACTACACAAGCGGCATAGCCGGCGAGAGCCGGATCCCAACACATGGCGAGATCGACCGCTCCCGTCTTGAGCAGCTCCCCGGCGTAGGAGACGATACTCGTCCCCACCACGGCGATCTGGTCGTTCAGCCCGGCCTCCTGGATCGCCTGGCCCGCTCCCACCACGTCGAGGGCTGAGGAACCCAACACGCCCCGGATGGTGGGATATGCCTTGAGCAGGTCCTTCATTACAGTGTAGGCCTCTGTTTCTTTGCTCTCGAATATGCCCAGGCTCTTCATCTTGGGATAGTTGGCTTCTTGGTATGCTCGGGCCGCCTCTTGCCACTCCATATGTGACGCGTTGGTGAACGAACCCACGAACTGGACGTAATCACCCTCGTATCCCATGCGAGCGGCCAATTGACGCATCATCTCCTCACCGTAGCTCTTGTTGTCAAAGGCCTCCAGGTCGTAATGGGCATAGCGGGTAGTGGCCGCTTCGTGAGTAATGACGATGATGCCGTTGTCCATGGCCTCCTTCTGGGCAGGCTCGTTTTCGGGTACCCCATAGGGGACGTTGACGATGGCGTCAACTCCCATAGCGATCAACTGCTCGATTAAGGCGACCTGTTGTGCAGAATCGGCGACGGGAGGGCCCTGTAAGAAGGCGATGACGTCGTAGTCCTTGGCGAACTGTTGGACCCCTTCTGCCATGCGCTGGAACCACCTGTATGCAATCGACTTGACCACCACCGCGATGACAAGTTTCTTGCTCTTTTCAGCCGCAATACCTGCCACGTCGCCCAAACTTCCCAAGACAAGCGCTAAAGCTAACGCCACCAACAACAGCCGTTTATACATATCATCACCCCCTTGTTTTTACATTATACTTCCTTTCGCTCAATTGTCAAGCAAATACGTGCAAAAATTTGAACAAAATTGCACGAACACGGTGGCTGTGCATGGGTGGAAAAGCAAGAACGGGCTGATAGCAAGAGGACCGCCCGGCCCTCCGGAGTCTCCATTGTAGAGGGCAAAAAATCGGACTCCCTCCTTCAAGGATCGATCCGGCCACTCCTCCCTGCTATCGGGTTCCCGTACGAAGCCGCAAGGGCAAAAATGCCCCTTCAAGGGGTTACCCCGCGCCTAATACTCACTCTCCACGCCGAACTGCCTCGTTACCTGGAGGAATTGAGAAGCCGCACCATTTCTCTGTGAAGGCTCTCGTTCCCACAAGCGAGCACCCTGCCGGATAATAGATCGAAATCCCCTCCGGCTATATCGCTCACTATCCCTCCACTTTCCCTCAAGATTGCCCAACCGGCCGCTAAATCCCAGGGGTAAAGTCCAATTTCCCAGTATACGTCCACGATCTTCGCCGCGACATAGCACATTTCCAAAGAGGCCGAACCGAGTATTCTCACCTCTTGGGCTTCCTTATGGACGAGCAATAGAGCCCTCTGAGTCCAGGGAATCAATTCAGAGTTGTAGGGCCAACCGGTCACAGCGATGGCTTCGCGGATATTTGTTTTGCTTTGGAGCGATATTTTTCTGTTGTTGAAATAGGCCCCTTGGCCTTCGACAGCGTAAAAGCTTTCTCTCAACGCGGGAGCATGGACTACACCGGCAACAGGTTTCGTCCCCCACATGACAGCGATGGACACACTGAAAAAGGGGATCCCGTGCAGGAAGTTCAACGTCCCATCCAGGGGGTCGACCAGAAAGTAAAAGCCCTTTTCGGGCCATCCCTGCTGACGTCCCTCTTCCCCTATTATGGGAATATGGGGGCAAAGGCGCGAGAGGCCTCTCACTAACCACTTCTGGGAAGCTACGTCTGCCTCTGTCACTATATTCGCCCTCCCTGCCTTGGTTTCGTGGGAAAGGCCTTCTTTGCGGAAATAACCCAAAAGGATTTCCCCGGCGCCTCGCGCAAGTGAAATAAGGTCGCTTATTTTGACAGGAGAACCTCGCTGGCCCATATCACCACTCTTTACCGGGCTCATCCTTTCAGTTTTTTGAGGACTCTTTCATCGATTCGATATAACAAAGATAGCACCAGGGATTTCAAGAACTCGAGGTCTCCCAAATCACAGGCTTCTATTGGGGAATGTGTATAACGCACTGGGAACCCCAAATCTATCGCGGGTATCCCTTGAAATTCCAGTTGAGCAAAGGAGATATCTGTTAATCCTCCATAAAATACGTTGCGCTGAAGAGGGATACCTTCTGTCTCCGCAACCTGCGTAACGAACCGCACCAGGCTGTGTGAAGGTATTAACCCTGCTAACGTCCCACGTCCATGAAAGGTGTATAAACTCATGGTGGGTCCTAGACCGGCCCGCACCTCTGAATATCCTTCCAGGTCGGGCGTGTCACAAGCCGGGGCGATGTCCAAGCAAATAAGCACGTCGGGATTCACAGATCGGATGGCGGGTAGCACGCCTCGCAGCGAAAATTCTTCTTGGACCGAACCTATAAAGAAAACCTCGCTATGCAGTTCCCCTGGATCCAGTTCTTCGAGTACCTCTAATAAGACTGAACACCCTCCCCGGTTATCTAGAGCGTTGGCGAAGACCTTGTTGCCCTGCCGGAAGAAAGTCCTGGCGAAGACGACGGGACAACCTACCCTCACGCCTCTTTCGACTGCGTCTTCATAACTCTCCGTTCCTATATCAATGTAGATATCCTCCACCCTGGTTACGGAATATCTCTCTTCGGGCTTCGCCAAGTGGTGTGACTTTATCCCGATGACGCCCCTAATTTTTTCTCCACTTTCAGTTAGTACGATGACCCCTCTTCCCGCCAAAGCTTTCTCTTCGATGCCACCCATCCTGACAACCCGAAGGAAACCATTTTTCTCTATCTTTCTCACCACCAGACCTATTTCATCCATGTGAGCAAAAACGGCTACCCTGGGGCCAGCTGATCGGGTGTTCAACTGACAGATCACATTCCCTAATGTATCTATGGTGACGCTCTGACACTTGATTCCAGCCCTTTTTTTGATGTACTCCCCTACTTCCCGTTCGTGTCCGCTGGGCGCTATACGGTCAGTCAAAGCCTTTAAGGTGCCTTCAAGTTCTGACAAACCTATCTACCCCCTAAATCGGCGATTTTATGCACCCACTCTTTTATGCTTCGCCACAGGCCCCTGTATATTGCATAATACTCGGCGTATATCCGTGAAAGCTCTCCATCAGGGTGCACCTCACCGTACGAACTCTCAAAGAGGGAGGGTAGATCCTCGAAGCTGATAGCTCGCTGCGATATGGCCGCAAGGAGGGCGTCGCCGAAGCTCGCCCCGATCCTCACCGGAGGGATCAGGAGTTTTTTCCCGATAACGCTCGAGATTATCCGTAGCCACAGACGATTTTTCGTGCCGCCGCCGACAACGAGCACGCGGGACGGCGGCTCTATCACCTCTATGTGTTCGATATTGTGTTTTATGCCGTAAGCAATCCCTTCCAGTAAGGCTCGGTATATGCTGTGTTTTCCGTGTAAGAGAGATAGGCCGATTATTACACCACGTGCTTTCGGATCGTTTATCGGGGTCCTCTCGCCGCTGAAATAGGGTAGTACCAATAATCCCGGCCCTCCAGGAGGGACCCTCTCGGCCCTTTTCCATAAAGTCTCGTAAGCACTGATCCCCGTTTCTTTTTCAATTACTAACGCCTCTTCTGCGAAGTTGTCCCTGAACCACTTCGTCAACGCGCCGCCGGTAGCCATTCCCCCAGCCACACAGTACGAATTCGGCCGCAAAAAAACGGAGCACCAAAGTTCCTCGGTTAACGTCGGATGATCAATCTGTTCGATGAAGAAGACAGTGCTTCCTAACATTATCATCAAATCGCCGGCGATGCCTGCTCCTGCGCTGACGAACTCAGCCGCAGCATCCGCCGTGCCTACAATTACCGGTGTCCCTTCGGGAATCCCTGTTTCTATTGAGGCTTCCTTCGTCACCGTTCCGGCCACATCTACGGTCCAACGTAATTCGGGGAGCATAGAAGCAGGTGCCAGAAGTCCGGCCAGCTCTTCGTTCCACTTTAGTTCATTAAGGTCGAGGAGGGGCGTGAAAGCACTGGCTGTATAAAAATCTATCACAACTTTCTTTGTTAATTTGAAGACCAAGTAGCTGCTCGCTGTCATTATCTTCCACGTTTTCTGGTAAAGGGTCGATTCATTCTTTTTAAACCAAAGAATCTTGGGCCCTATGGATTGGGACGAAAGGCTGTTCCAAGACCTCTTTTTTATCAATTCTTTTCCCAAAGTCCTCTCCAGCTCCTCGATCTCCTTATAAGCCCTTGTGTCAATCCCATATAAGATGGCAGGCCGCAACGGCTTTCCATCTACGTCCACGGGCAACATCGTGGGAGCAATTGCGCTACAGCCCACCGCCACCAGCTCTTCCCCGGCCACTTCACCCATGAGCTGGCGGGAAATCTCGACGAAATCCTTCCACCAGATCGCTTCAGCATCGTGTTCCGCCCATCCCGGCTTGGGAATACTGAGCTCATGCCGTGTAATGGCTGTTTTCACAACGCGGAATTTCTCATCTATTAGACATCCCTTACTTTCGTAAGTCCCGATATCAATGCCCAGGAAGTAGGCCAAGGGCTCCCCCCACTGTTTTCAGGTCAAACCCGATTCTCTCAAGGCTTCGACGCGCTCCATAAACCTCTTCACACGGTCTACATCTACGGGGTTCCAGGTTACGCCATCTTTTTTCAAGCTTGTTCCCACTATTGCCCCGTCCGCAATTTCTAGAAATTCGGCGACGTTTTCCAAGTTAACCCCAGTATTGACAAGCACGGGAGCGTATCCCACCGCCTCTTTCACGCGGATCAAAACCTCTCGCGAAGGGGGAACCCCGGTCATAGGGCCCGAGATCAACACGGCATCCGCCAAAGACGTGAAAACAACACTTCTGGCGATTTCCTCTACGGGTCTTCGGTCCAGAGAGCTGGCGAACTCTGCACTTATGTTGAAGAAGACCTTTATCCTTGTAGCATCCAATAGCTTTTTATATTTGTAAACCTCTCCCACAGCTGTGCTCCAGAAGCCCATATCGGAAACGAAGGTTCCGGTCAAGATCTCCCTTACAAAACAGGCTCCCGTCGCTTTAGCAATCGCAATGGCCGCTTTAGGGTCCCAAAGCACATCTACCCCAAAGGGCACACGGATCTCGTCCAAAAGTTGACCAATGGTTCGGGCCATAGAGGCGACAGTGGCGAAGTCCGCTCGCAAAGTGTAGGGGCGGTCGTTCTCATTGCAGAACATTACCGCATCGATACCTCCGGCTTGGAGGGCGTGCAGGTCCTCCCTGACGCGGGAAACTATCCCCTCCATCCCTTTCGCATCGTCGTAGAGAGTGAAACCGGGAAGGGCAGGGAAATGCACCATTCCGATAATCACTTTGGACTTCTCGAGCCCCTCAATCAACAACTGTCTCACCTCCTATGGTCCTTACTTTTTCACACCTGCACCAGTTGTGGGACCTTTTGCGCAATTGCCTCCAAAATCTTTGGGTTTCCACCGATGGAAGTTATGAACACGTCTATGGCAGAAAGATCGCACACTTTCACCAGTGCTCTCTTCCCTAATTTCGAATGATCGGCCAACAGGATAACGGTCTTTCCCGAGTTCACGATGGCCTTTTTCACCCCCACTTCGAACATGGAGGAATTGGTCACCCCCGCATCAGGATCTACTGCGTCGGCCGTCAAAAAAGCTTTTTCCACGGTGAATTGAGATATATGTTGCTCGGCCATCGTGCCCCCAATGCTGTAATAGCCAGGCCTTACACGCCCAGCTACGATGTAGGTCTCAATATCGGAAAAACTCGCAAGTTCCTCGGCCAACTTTACATCAGTCACGATGACCTTCAGGCCCCGTCTTTTGTGAAGGAGGCGGGCCAAATGAAGAGCAGTAGTGCCCGAGTCAAGCAGTATACTGTCTCCGTCTTCTATGTATTCTAAACCCTTTGCCGCGATTTTAACTTTTTCCTTCGTCATCAAGGAGAGCTTGGCCTCAAACATGGGCTCGATGGAGCCTTTATCCACGTCCAGGATCAACCCGCCATGGACCCTTTTCACAGGGAGCTTCGTCATCTTGAGAAAGGCTTGTATATCTCGTCTAATCGTCGATTCAGATACCCCCAGCACCTCCTTTAGGTGCTTTACCGACACGCTTCCTTCTCGCCTCAGCACGTCGAAGATATAGGAAAGCCTATCGACCTTTTGCATCTCCCATCGAATCCATTATACTGCTATTCGTTCAAATGTCAAGCAAATATGCGCAAAAAAGTGAACAAATTTGCACGAATGCGGGAGTGATGGGTGGATGTCCAGTGATTGTCCGGACTTGTGCTGCCCCAAAGCCCGAGTTTTTCTATTCTATGCGAACAGAGGTTTCCCCAAAATGATTGAAACGCAAAAACCCGATTTTTTCGGTGTTTCCCTGGCCTAATTGCAACTGCCAAGGGAATCCTTGCCCTTCCACTCGAGGAAAGCGGGGCGAAAGAGGACGGAGGCCGGACAACCCGGGCATTCCTTTAAGTACCGGAGACACTCGGAACAGTTCGCCCCGCACGGCGACCGCTCGCCCTTCTCTTCCGGGACCCGGGGCTCCATATAAGAGGGGAAGGCGGGCGAATCCATCACGTACACCGCGGCCTTGCGGAGCCCAAGCGTCACCTCGGGATTATCGGAAATCGCCCGCAGCCACCAATCGCGCCACCGGGGCATGAAGAACACCCCTACCACCATGTTCCCGAACGCTCCCATGAAGTAGACGAAGGGACACGGAGCATACACCCCGGCAATTCTACGTGCCGCCTCCTCCGTGGGGGCTTCGCCCACGAGGAGATAACACCGCGGCCGCTCCTCTACCTTTCGTTCCATAGCCGGAAGAGTTCCGCCAGAGCTGGCTTGAATCGGGCCTCGAAATCGGCGGGACGCACGGGCTCGGGCTCGTTCGACACCGTCACGTAGGGTACCTGCACGCCCTTTACCTCCAGGTAGCCGGACGCGGCCGGGGCCAAGGCGTGCCAGTCATCCGTCTCATAGGTCCGCTCGTACTCCTCCCAGGGGACGGAGTGGGTGAGGATCCCGTCGCGGCGGGCCCGGTCGTAACGGGCGAGGTTACGTCGCCACGATTCCTCCACCGAGACGTCGAGGTAGAGAATCGCCCCGCGCTCCAAGGCCCGGCGGTGGAGGCGGGAGAGGGCGTCCCGGTAACCGTCCACCCCACCGCGGGAGAACTCGACGATCACCGTCCTCCCCGGGAGCTCGGGCTCGGCGTCGATTCGGCGGTTGAGCTTCTCGATCAGGAAGGGCCAGGTGAGGTCGTCGGTGACATAATAGTTGTCGCCGGCCCGGCGGGAGAGGAGTCGGCCCTTGCCCACTGCTTCCCAGATGTCGTCCTCGATGAACTTCTCCCAGAGGATGGGGAAGTCGTCCAGGACCGCTAGCGTCCCCAAATGGTATACGCGGGCGCGTTCGTCCGGGGGGAGTCCCCGTAGGAACTGGATCAGCTCGGATTTCCCCGCCGCGGGTCGCCCAAGGAGGATGAGGCACGGGAGCACATCATCACGGGGGAGAGACCGGTACCTGAGGCCGAGGACCGAGACGAGGTCACGGAGGACCTCGTCCGGAGACCTGTCGGCGTCGACCACCACCAGCTCGTCGCCGCGCTCCGCGTGCCAGCGGGAGAGCCAGGCGGACATCCGCTCGAGCACTTCCCCTCCCACTTCGTAACGGGGGTCGCCGCGGGCACGCTGCCTCTCCCGGGAGACGGGGATCGGGGCATCGAGACGGATGAAGACATCGGGCCAAACGATCTCCTCCTCCAGACGTCGGAACTCCGTGAGGAAGGCCTCATCCCCCACGGCGGCGGAGTAGGCGGCGTGGACCCCGAGATGGGATTCTTCCACTACGACGAGCCCCCGGGCGAGGCCCGCCCTCACCTCTTCCTGGCGTCTCGGGAGCCCCCGGAGGATGGCCTCACGCAGGCGCTCACGTTCGCGAAAGAGATCTATCCCCTCACGCTCAGCGGCTTCCTTCACAAGCTCCGGGAAGACGAGGACCTGGTCGGGGAAGTAAAGCTTGAGGGTTGAGAGGAGCTCACTCTTCCCCACCGCAGGGAGGCCTTCGACGGTGACATAACGCATGGCAAAAATAAATGGGCGGAGGAGGACTCGAACCCCCGACTTCTCCCCCGTGAAGGGAGCGCTCTACCAACTGAGCTATCCGCCCTCGTCAAAAATCTTAGCGGTCCCCTCCGGGCCGATCAAGGCCCTTCCCACGCGGAGACGGCGTCCTTTTCGGGGACCGGCGAGGGCTGCCGCCGCGGTTCAGGATGCTTTCGGTGCGGGCTCGCGGGGAAATTCGTACTCCAAAAGCTTGTTTATGAGGCGCGCCACTTCTTCTCGATCGGCCTTGCGGAGGCGGTACTCTGAGATGATAAGGGGCCTTCCCTTCTTCGTCTCCTTACGCCAAACGCCCATGATCATCCGTCCCCTGTCGGTCACGAGCGAAAAGGAACCTTCCCAGAAAAACGAATAACCCTCGCCGCTTTCCCACTCTATCCCCACTCGATCGATCTGGACAGCTACCCTCCGCATTCCTCCTCCTTTCCGGCGGGGAGTGCCTTGCGGGCAGAAATAAGATACCCGGTGAAGCCTACCATACGCTCGAAGGGACGCACACCCTCCTTCTCCCGCACGAGGATCCTCCTCTCCAAGAGCTCCACGGCCTCGACGGCCACAAACCTCCCCCGCTCCAGGGCTGTGACGAAGCCCTTCAGCTGTTCGGCGGTGGGGACGATCCCCGCCAGGGGGCGCCCGGGGGCGAGGACGGCGTAAGCCGGGGGCACCGCGAGCCACGGCTCGGGAATATCCAGGAACACGGCGTCCACTTTCCCCTCCACTGGAAACGGCTTCCCGGCCTCGAGCACCCGTGCCTCCACCCGGTCCAGTAGGCCTGCCCGGGCGACGTTTTCCAACGCGTTATCGAGGAAATCCTGGCGACGGTCGAAAGTGTAGACGCGGCCATCGTGCCCCACGAGCTGGGCGAGGAGGATCGTAAAGGCTCCCGATCCAGTCCCGATCTCCACTACGCGCATCCCGGGGGCAAGGTCCAGAGCAAGGGCGAGCCAACCGGCGTCCTTGGGGTAGACGATCTGGGTCCGGCGGCGGACCTTCATCATCCGCTCGGGCAACCGAGGGCGGAAGACGACGAACTCCGTCCCCGTGCTGGATCTCACCCGGCTCCCCTCGGGCCTCCCCACGATCTCCCCGTGGGGGACGGACCCTTTGTGCGAGTGGAAGGCGTCACCCTCCCGTAGGACGAAGGAGAAGGTCCGCCCCCTCCTCACCTCCCAGAGGAGGACCTGTTCCCCGTACTCAAGCGGGCGCGCCATGGGACACCCTCTCCTTCAGACGGCAGAAACGGCACGGGCCCTCGGCCGCGGTGGGCATTCCACAGATGGGGCAGTCCCGGAGCTCGACGGGCTCCCGCGGCCGGAACCGGTCGCGCACCTTAAGGAACCCCCGCAGGAACGTGAGTTTCGTCGCGGGGTAGCGGTCTTCGAGCTTGTTGAGGACGTGCTTGAGGGCGATGGAGCGGGCCCCGACGGCGTGGGGACATTCTTCATAGATGTACTGAATCCCGGAGATGACACAGTAAGCGGCTACCTCCCGCTCGGAGAGGAAGACCAGGGGCTTGGCCCGTCGCACGAGCTTCCCCTCCCCGGGGAGAACCGGGTACTGCCGGGCGAGGTATCCCTCCTCCCATCGGATGACGTTTCCCAACAGGGTCGCCGCCTCATCATCCAGGTTGTGGCCGGTGGCGAGGACGTGATAGCCCCCTTCATAGGCCACGTGGTTGAGGAGATAGCGCTTCACCGTGCCGCACAGGGAACAGGCCTTGCCCCGGGCGACCCTCACGAGGCCGTCGATCCCCGTCCCGAGCTCCTCCTCGACCGCCACCACGTGCAGCTTCAGTTCCCGAGCGGCAGCGAATTTCTCGGAATATTCCCGGGACCGGGCGGAGTAGCCCTCGATGCCGAGGTCCAGATACGCTCCGTCGGCCCGGTACCCCAGCTTCCTCAAGATCTCCCACAGCGCGAGGGAGTCCTTCCCCCCCGAGACGGCGACGAGGATTTTTTCGGCCGGGGTGAACATGTGGAATTTCTTTATCGTCTCCGCCACGACCTTCTCCACCCGGGCGACGAGATGCTCCGGGCAGAGCTTAAGGTTCGCGTGGCGGAGCTTTATTACCGCCGGCTTCTTGCAGATCGTGCACTTCACCCCTATCCCCCTGAGATCACGTCCACGAGCTCTATCTCCTCCCCTTCCTCAATTCGATGAGTGAGGGGGACGATCTTTCCGTCCCGTACGGGAAGCACCGTCTCGGGGATGATCCCGAGCTCCCGCAGCGCCCGCTCGAGCGTCGTCCCGGGCCCGACCTCGTATGTCTTCCCCCGGTGCTTCAACGCCGCCATAGCCGTTTATTATACGGGTTCGGCTTTTTCCTCACGGGAGCGCCCCCACCTTGCGGAAGCAGTATCGCTCGTAGATGAGCGTCACTTCGTTCCCCTTCACCGTGAACTCCACCGGAAGGTTCCGTCCGTTCTGGACGGTGGTGAAGCGTTTGACCGCGCCGGAGAGGTCCTCGGGGACGAGGGGAATGAGCTGCTCAGTGTAGCGATCCCGCAGGACGATCCCGAGCATCTCCCCCAGGGGCCTCACTTCCACGCGCATGGTGCCCCGGTACGCCTCGTAGACCCCGGCCAGCTCCTCCAGGGCCCGCTGATGCACCACGAACGGAAGTTCCTCCGGGTCAGCACTCACGGCGAGCGCGAGGCCGTAGAGCCCAAGCTGGGCCATGCGGGGACCGCTTCCGTTGGCGAGGAGTGCAATTCCGATCCCCTCCTCCGGGAGATAGGCCATGTAGGCGGTGTAGACGAGGACCGAGCCCCCGTGGCCGATGACGCGGCGGCCGAGGAAGTCCGGGATGATCCAGAGGCCATACCCGTAGGCCTCAGTGCCGAACGGGCCCCGGTAGGGCACTGGCACCCGCGGCCGCTCCATCTCGGCGAGCGACCCCGGCGAGAGAACTTGCCCGCCCTCGATTTCACCTCGCCGGAGGAACATCCGGACGTAGCGGGCGAGGTCGAGGACGCTCATGGCGAGCCCCCCATCGGCGGCGATGGGGCCTGCGGGCACCCGGGAGCGGCGCCGCTCCCCCTCCGCGGTGATCACGTAGGGTACTGCGGGTTCGGGAGATTCCTCGATTTCCTCCAGAAAGCACGCGCTCGCGAGGCCGAGCGGCACGAGGATTCGCTCTCGCACGTACTCCCGGTATGCGCGTCCTGAGACCTCCTCGATCACCTTGCCCAAAAGGGCGTAGCCCTCGTTCAGGTAGAACCAGCGCGCCCCGGGGGTCTCCAGGGCCCACTCCTCCGCACCCGCCATGAAGGTCACGATGTCGTCGGCGGTGGCGGTGGGGATCCACGCCGTGGCCGCCCCGGTCGTCGCGCGGATGAAGGCCTCGGCGTAAGCGAGGGCCGGGATCCCCGATGAATGGGTGAGGAAGTGCCAAATCCGTACCGGCTCCCCCCTCACCGTGAGCTTCAGGGACAGATGTTTTTCGACCGGATCGTCCAGCGAGAGGGCCCCTTCCTCCCGGAGCTGTAGCAAGGCGATGGCGGTGAAGGATTTGGTGATAGAGCCGATCCCGTAGACGGTATCCGGGGTCGCGGGGAGCCCCGCCTCCACGTCGCGGAAGCCGAACCCCCGGGTCCAAACGACGCCATCGGCGTCGGTCACCGCGACCGAGAGGCCGGGGAGCTTGGCCTTCGCCATCGCCGTGAAGATTAACTCTTCGAGCTTCTTGAACTCTCTCATCGTTCCCCCTTGCTCCCATAGTAGGGACTCCTGGGCGGAGGACAAGGCGCCATGAAGCCGTGTAGGTTTGCTCCCCTCCGGCGGGGACGGTAGTATCCGCCGGGATGGATAGCTCGTGGTACAAGCCCTTCAAGATCAAGGTCGTAGAGCCCATCAGACTTATTCCCCGCGCCGAACGGGAAAGGAAGCTGAAGGAGGCCGGCTATAACCTGTTCAATCTCCGCTCTGCGGACATCTACATCGACCTCCTCACCGACTCGGGCACCGGGGCCATGTCCCAGGCCCAGTGGGCGGCCATAATGGAGGGCGACGAGGCCTACGCTGGATCGCGTTCCTTCGCCCTCTTTCACGAGACGGTCCGCGAGATCACCGGGTTCCCCTACATCCTCCCCACCCACCAGGGACGCGCGGCGGAGCACGTCCTCTTCTCGTGTGCCCTCGAGCCGGGGAAGTACGTCCTCTCCAATACCTTCTTCGACACCACCCGCGCGAACGTCATCGCCCGGGGGTGCCGCCCGGTGGACTTCCCCATCCCCGAGGCCCTGGACCCCGAGAGTGACCGTCCCTTCAAAGGGAACATGGACGTCGACGCACTCCGGTCGTTCGTCGCCGAGAAAAGGGCGGAGGCGATCGCGATGATCGTCCTCACCATCACCAACAACACTATGGCCGGCCAACCTGTTTCCCTCGCGAACGTGCGTGCCGTCTCAGAGATCGCCCGCGCCCACGGGATCCCCCTCTTCGTCGACGCCTGCCGCCACGCGGAGAACTCCTTTTTCATCCGGGAGTGGGAGTCGGGATACGCGGAAAAGAGCCCCCTCGAGATCTCGCGGGAGGTCTTCTCCCTCGCCGACGGCTGCATCATGTCGGCCAAGAAGGACGGCCTCGGGAACATCGGCGGGTTCCTCGCCATGCGGGACGAGGCCCTGTTCGTGCGGTGTCGTGAGCGGTTGATCCTCGTGGAGGGATTCCCAACATACGGGGGGCTCGCGGGGCGGGACCTCGCGGCCCTATCTGTGGGACTCAGGGAGGCACTGGAAATCGACTACCTGCGGGACCGGGTGGGACAGGTCCGCTGGCTCGCTGAGCGGCTCCGGGGGGAGGGGATTCCCATCTACTGGCCGCCGGGGGGACACGCGGTCTACGTGGACGCCGGTAAGTTGTTGCCCCATGTTCCGCCGTACCAGTTCCCCGGCCAGGCCCTGGCCTGTGCGTTATACCTCGAGGCCGGGATCCGGGCGTGCGAGGTGGGGGCGGCCATGTTGGGGGAGGAGGCGCGATTCCAGTTCGTGCGCTTGGCGATCCCCCGGCGCGTCTACACTCGGGAGCATCTGGAGGCGGTGGTGACGGCCCTCATCCGCATCGCCGGTAAGCGGGAGGAGATCCAGGGGATGCGGCTCGTCGCGGGGGAGGGCCCCCTGCGCCACTTCCTCGCCCGGTTCGAGCCCATCGAGGACTGACCCATTCAGCGGCGCACCTCGATGGGATAGCGCTTTCCCCGGTGGTACACGGTGAACCGGAGCCCCTTCCAATGTGCCGGAAGCCGCGGATCTGCCCTGGGCCCATCCGGGGTGAACTCGAGGCCGGCGAACCCGAAGACGAGGGCCTGCCAGAGCCCGCCCGCGGACGCCATATGAAACCCGTCCGCCGTGTTCCCCCGGTTATCCGCGAGGTCCACAAAAGCCGCCTGACGGAGGCGCCGGAGGGCCTCTTCCACCTCCCCCAGCCGTACGGCCAGGGCCGCGTGGACCGCCGGTCCCAACGAGGAGCCGAAATCGAGGTCGGTCCGGGGCGCGTAATAGTTCCAGTTCGCCGCCAGGACCTCCCGGGAGAAGCGGTCACGGAATAGGTAGAGGAGCATGAGGACGTCGGGCTGCTTTATGGCCTGGGAGCGAACTGTCCCCTCGGGCCCGAGGAGGTCGCGCACGGAGGCCTTCCGCGGCCCCAAGGCCTCGAGGTTCACGTCCTCCAGGGAGAAATAACCTCGAAACTGTTCGATCAGACCGGACTTCCGATCCTGGAGGAGCGCGATCCGTCCCGCGATCTCGCCCCATTCCGTTACTTCGTCCTCACCCAACCCGATCCGGGCGGAGAGCTCGGCGCGGCGTGCGGGCTGTTCCCTCCCGAGCCACTCCCAGACCTCCCGGGCGGCCTCGAGGTTCCAGCGAGCCATCCAATTGGTAAATGCATTGTCGTCCACCACCTCATGGTACTCATCGGGCCCCATCACCCCCGGGATGTGGTAAAGCCCGTCCGGGCCTGACTCCACACGGCTCGCCCAGAACCGCGCGGTCTCGAAGAGGATCTCGGCCCCGTAATCGCGCATGAACTCGTCGTCGCCGCTCGCACGCCAGTACTGCCACACGGCATAGGCGACGTCGGCGGTGATATGGTGCTCGAGCTCCCCGCACAGGATGGGAATCGGCGACCCGTCCGGAGCGGGCACCCACCGTGGGGTGACCTCGGCCCCCTCGGCCGCGGACTCCCATGGATACATGGCCCCACGGTACCCGCGTTTCCGGGCGTTCTCCCGGGCCCCGGCGAGGGTGCGGTAACGGTACATGAGCATACGTCGCGCAAGCTCGGGCCGGGTATAGGTGAAAAACGGAAGCGCGTAGATCTCCGTGTCCCAGAAGATATGTCCCCGGTACCCGAAGCCCGTGAGCCCCTTGGCGGGAGTGCTCAGTCCATCGGCGTGGTGGGGGGCCGAGATCAGGAGGTGGTAAAGGTTGAACCGCACCGCCCGCTGAAGTTCTTCGTCGCCCTCGATCATGAGATCACAGTCCCGCCAGAGACTGGACCAGGCGCGGCGGTGGTCTTCCAGGAGGTCGTATAGACCCCTTTTCCGTGCCACGGAGAGCTTTTCCTCGCAGAGGGCGAGGGGATCCTCAGCATCCAGAGAGCTGGCGAAGGCACAGAACCTGACCGCTACGAGCGTCTCCCCGGGGGAGAGGCGGGCGTGGAGGGATATCCCCGGCTCGACACCCTCCCACGTCCGTACCTCGACCGCCCCGTCCGGGACCCCGTAGTGTTGGACACAGAAGGCGGCCGCGAGCTCGATGCCCGTGCGGCGGGCGCGGAGGCGGACGAAGAGGGCCCCGTCCCGCGTGCCCCACGAGACGGGCTCCCAATGCCCGAGTCCGACCTCCGGGAACGGAGGAATGCCGGGTCCCACCGGCGTCCCATCCAGCAGGAGCTTGAGCTTCACCTCGCCCGCGAAGTCCAGGGCGGTGACGGAGTAAACCTGCACGGCGAGGTGCGGCTCCGCCATCGAAGCGAACCGTAACGTCCGGATTTCCACCACACCGCCCCGGGAGCCCGCCCAGCGCGTGCGACGGCGCAGGACCCCATCCCTGAGGTCCAGGGACCGTTCCGCGGAGAGGAGCCCCCGAGAAGCGGGGGAGAAGCGCTCACCGCCGACGTGGAGCTCGGCCCACGTCCAGTCCGGGGCGTTGACGAGCTCGGTGAAGAAGAGGGGGACATCGTCGTAGAGTCCGTTGATCAGAGTCGCCCGGCGCTCCCCGGGAGTCCGCTCCTCGGCGACGCCACGGGTGCCGAAGTAGCCGTTCCCCACGGAGAACACGGTCTCCTTGGCCCCGAGGGAGAGGTCTGAAAGTAGACTTTCATCTACGGTCCAGGTAGCTCGCCCCGTCGCGGCATCCTCGAGGAGTTCGAGCAGCCTCGTGTAGCTCAGGTCCCGCAGGTCCGGGAGCACAAGGTCCGGGTTGAGGGCGGAGAAGAGACGTTCCTCCCCCAGGGCGAGGCTCGCCATCCCGGCGATCTCCGCTGCGGCGATCCCCGCGGGGGCATCCTCCACCACCAAGCAAAGGGAAGGGGGAACGCCGAGGTCCCGGGCCGCGTAGAGGAAGAGGTCCGGGGCCGGTTTGCTCCGGGCCCCGGAATGTCCGTCCACGATGGCGTCGAATTCGCTGAGAATCCCCAGGCGCGAGAGGACTGTCCTCCCGTTGCGGGACACGGTGGCCACCGCAACCTTAACCCCATGGCGCTTGAGATCGCGGATGAACTCCAACGTCCCAGGGAGGAGGTCTCCCGGCCCGAGGTTCTCGATGAGTTCCCGGTAATAGGTGTCCTTGCGGTCGGCAAGCTCCTGGGCACGCCCCCTGTAACGGGGCCATGTGTCCCCCAGGATGATCCGTAGGGCTTCGAGGCGGGAGATCCCCCTTACTTGGTCCTTGCGTTCCCGCGGGCAGGGAATTCCCAGCTCTTCGGCCAGCCGCTTCCACGCGAGGTAGTGATATTCGGCCGTGTCGACGATGACGCCGTCCAGATCGAAGATCACGGCCCCGAGCTCCATCTTTTTTTCCCCTCCTTGCTGTAACCGGTTTCAGGAAAAGTTATAATATCGGGGAATGAAACGCAAGATGACGATCCAGGAGATAGCGCGTCTCGCCGGAGTCTCGAAGGCCACAGTCTCACGGGTGTTGAACAACAAGGGAGGCGTGAGCCCTGAGACGCGCCGGAAGGTGGAGGAGGTGATCAGGCTCTACTCCTACACCCCTAACCTCGTGGCCCGTGGCCTGAGCCTCAAGCGGACGAGCAGCATCGGCCTGATCGTAGCCCACACCGCGGAACGCCTCTCCTCCCACCTTTTCTTCATTGAGTTCCTGCGCGGGATAAGCGCCGTTCTGGACGAGCGTGGCTTCAGGTTGGTCTTGGCCACGGCGGAGTCCGAGGACCGGTACGAGACCTCGTGCCGGTCCATGGCCGAGGGCGGCGTCGTCGACGGGGCGGTGGTCTTGGGCGTACGGCGCAACGACAAACGCCTCCGTTACTTCCTCCGGGCCGGAATCCCGGTGGTCACCGTAGGACGCCCCATTGGATTCCCCCGGGTGGACTACGTCGACGTGGACAACCGGGGGGGAGCCCGGATGGCAACGGAGTACCTCCTGCGCCTCGGCCACGGGGAGGTCCTCCTCATCAATGGGCCGGCGGACCACACCGCCTCATTGGCCCGGGAGAAGGGATACCGGGCGGCCTTCAAGGCGATGAAGCGCGAGGTTGACACGGACCTCATCGTGTACGGCGACTTCTCCTTCGAGAGCGGCTATGAGACGGTGCGAAGGTTCCTGGCCAAGGGGAAAACGCCCTCCGCGGTGTTCGCGGCCAGTGACCTCGCGGCTATGGGGGCGATCACGGCGTTCAAGGAAGTTGGGATCCGTGTGGGAAGCGAGGTTTCAGTTATCGGTTTCGACGATATTCCCTACGCGCATTTCTTCGATCCCCCCCTCACCACGGTGCGACAGCCGATCTACGAGATGGGTAAGGAAGCGGGCAGGATCCTGCTCTTGAGGCTGGAAGGGGGCACGGGTCCGGAGCGCCTCCACAAGGTCTTCCCCACCCAGCTGGTCGTGAGGGAAAGCACGATCTGAGCCGATGTTGACCCGTTTCGAGGCGAGGGCTATAATGGTTTGAAACCGGTTACAAATAACTGATCGAAAAGCTGTTTACAGAAATTGAATCTCGACGTCAGGAGGTGATGCACTGACGGGAACTGTTTCACAATCGATTTAGGACCCAGTCTGAAGGAGGTAAGAACATGCGAAAATTCTTGGTAGTATTCAGTTTAATTGCAGTGGCGGCCCTAGGGGTTGCACAGGAAACCGTTACCATCCGCCTCGCGGGGTATTCCGGAGACACGCCGCTCATGCAGGACGTCCTCTCCCGGTTTGTGAACGGCGTAATACCCGGGGTTCAGGTAGTGTGGGAGCCCATAACCGAGGACTACTTGGCATTCGTATTGCGGACCCTGTCCGCTGGCACCGCTCCTGACATCATCTACGTCGACCTCTACTGGGCCAAGACGGTGGTGGAAACCGGATTGATCCAACCCCTCGATGAATTCATGGCAGCCTCTCCGGTCATCAGCCGTGAGGACCTCATCCCGGTGCTGGCCGATGCGTTCACCTTCGATGGAAAGCTGTATGCGATCTCCAAGGACTTCAATAGCTTGGTAATCTTCTACAACAAGGATATGTTCGACGCTATGGGAGTGCCATATCCCGACGCGGGCGACACTTGGGCTACGTTCCTGGACAAGATCGCCCGGGTGAGCAACCCTCCCGAATGGTATGGAGCGTCCATCAATCCGGACGCAGCTCGGTTTCTGCCGTTCGCTTTCGCCGCAGGGATGCCCTTCCTCAAGGATGACGGTACGGCCCCCTTCGACCTCCCGGCAGCCAAGATCGCTGCCGATTGGTATACCTCCTTCAATCGGGCCGGGATCGCGGCCACCTCGGCCGACATCGGTGTCGGATGGCCAGGAGCAGCGTTTATCGCTGAGAAGGCCGCTGTCTGCATCGAGGGAGGCTGGCTCATCCCACCTATCCGCAATGAAAATCCCACGTTGAACTTCGGGGCCACCTTCCTTCCCACCGTGTGGCAGGGAGGTCCGCGGGGCAACTACCTATTCACCGTGGGCTATGGAATGCCTGTGAACCCACCTTCCGGCCGGCCTGACTTGGTGTTCAAGGTAATCGAAGTGCTCACCAGTCCGGAAGTCCAGGAATACATCTTGGAGTCGGGCCACGCGATTCCTTCCAGGAAAGCCCTGCTCGATAGCCCCTTCTTCCAGCAGCTCGATCCCTTCGCCCTGGCCACCAAGACGGTGTTCGAAGCCACCGGTCTCCCGGGTACGGTGCCATTCACGTTCGGCGACGTGGGTGGCGGCAACTACATGGGGGTGGTCAACGAGGCTCTCACGCTGATAATGCAGGGAGAGGCCACGGTGGACGAGGCCATGGACGAGGCCGCTACCAAGCTCAACGAAAAGTTGGGCCTGTAATACGAAAGACCGGGGGAGGGGTTGATCGCCCCTCCCCCAACTTTAACTTCCTTCATGCGAAAGAGAGGCGAGTGGGTATCAGCGTTTGTTTTCTTACTTCCCCTGTTGTTTACCCTTGCTATCGCCTTTTTTTACGCATTTGTGCGCACGGTGTATTTTAGTTTTACTGATTATAATCTTTTTAGAGTAAGTCAATTTGTGGGGCTCAAAAACTATTTGGCTTTGTTCAGGGACTCCTATTTCATCCTCGGACTGGTTCACAGTTTGGTGTACGCAGCAATCGTCACTGCCAGCCAGACCTTTCTGGCATTGCTTTTGGCGGTGGTGGTCAACCAAAAAATCAGGGGGTTGACGTTCTTCCGGGCCGCTTATTACGTCCCCTCCATTGCCTCCAGCGTGGCCATCACCACCATCTTCATCTGGCTTGTCAACCGGCGCGGCACCGTGAATTGGCTGCTGGGGCTGGTGGTACAGTACTGGCCCCTTATGATCACGGCCTTCGGCATTGCAGCTCTTGTCCAGGTCCTGCAGGTCCTGTGGGAGCGCCGACACGGGTTGCCCGTGAAGGCACTGGACCCGGTCCTCCTGGCCACCAGCCTTCTGGTGGGCGCAGTGAGCACTGTGATCCTGGGACGCGTCGGGCTTATCAGATCGAACCCCGAAGTGGAAGTGTTGATCCCGTGGCTCACCACCCGGCAGACCTTCTTGGGCATTCCCCTCCCCCTCCTCTCCATCATGATGCTGAACATCTGGACCACCACCCCCACCATGATGATCCTTTTCTTGGCCGGGCTACAAGATATCCCCCAAGAGCTCTACGAAGTGGCGGACATAGACGGGGCCACCCCGTGGCAGAAGCTCCGGTACGTGACCGTTCCCGCGTTGCGACCAGTGATGTTCCTCGTCATCACTTTGGGGTTGATCGGGACCATCCAGATGTTCGACCAGGCGGCGATCACCGCTGGGATAGCCCCCCTGGAGTCGGTGATCACCCTGGCCTACTACGTGTTTTGGGCGGTGTTCGGCACAGGCACCTTGCCCAAGGTGGGAATGGCTTCTGCGGCGGCGCTGGTGCTGGCGATGCTGACATTGATCGTGGTGTTATTGCAGCGGAAGGTCGGATTCTCGGAGAGGGGTTGGTACTCGTGAAGCGTCGGTCATCCGTCCCCGCCGACCTGGCCGTCGTGTACTACCGTGGACGCGCCTATCAGGTAGAGGCCCGCTGGCTGGCCCGCCGCCGGAAAGTGCGCAAGACGATAGTGTACCTGACGCTGTTCGCCTTGGCTGGCGTTATGCTTTCACCCCTGCTTTACGCGTTCATCTCTTCTTTCCGTAACGATCCACTGTCCTGGCCTCCCACCCTCACTAGCCCGAAGTTGTGGCCACCCAACTGGGTGGCGGCCTGGCACTTAGGCCGCCAGGGCGGGGGGAACGGTTGGACCGGCGGTTGGGCGCCCGGCAGGCGGGTGGACCTGGTGGTGGTGTTTTCCCTCACACCCGATGCTCCGGAACCGCCGCTGCCACGGGTGCGGATTCTCCCCCCACCCTATGAGTCCGGGGCCCCTAATCCAGCCCCCGACACCCGGGCGGAGGTGATCCTGCTTGAGGAGCGCGTGGTCGAGGGGACAAAAGAGTTGATGTATCAGGTCACCTTGAGGCACCAGGGCACCATCAGATATCCCCTGCTTCCCCTGGCTGTGATTGGCCCGCGCGGCAGCCGGTTCGTCCGCGCTACCCTAGCCCCGGACACGGTCAGTACCAGGATCAGCGGGGTGTACCTGACGTGGAAGAACATCGTTCCCGGGGCTGTCCGGTACATCTTCGACCACTACATCCGGGCTTGGACCACCTACAAAGGTCAAGGCGGAAGGAACCTATTTCCCAAATGGATTTTGAACTCCTTCGTGGTGGCAGTGCTCAGGGTGGTGATCACGGTGGTGTTCACCACCATGGCCGGTTACGCTTTGGCTCGACTTCGTTTTCCCGGTCGCACCCTCTTGTTCTTTTTCATCATCTATACCATGATGGTTCCCGGCCAGGTGACCTACATTTCAAACTACTTGGTGGTTCGAGACGGGGTATTCGGGCTGTCCAGGCTTTTCGGCCTCAAAACTTTTCTGAACACGTTTTGGGCCCTTTTCCTGCCGGGGCTTGTCTCCACCACCGCCACTTTCATGATGAAACAATTCATGGAATCCATCCCCAGGGAGATCGAGGAAGCCGCCCGAATTGATGGGGCGAACACGTTTCAGATTTATACTCGTGTTATTTTGCCTCTATCACTCCCGGCCATCGCCGCGGTCTCCATCCTCACCTTCCAGGGCTCCTGGAATGAGTTCTTCTGGCCCATGGTGGTGCTTACCGAGGCGGAAAAATATACGCTGCCGGTGGGGTTGAATTTCTTCTTGCACTATTACACCTCCGTCACAGGGAGCGTGTGGAACATGATACTGGCGGGGACGATCATCAGTGTGCTCCCTGTCCTCCTGATTTATGTCGTTTTCCAGCGGTATTTCGTGGAAGGGTTCCACTTAAGCGGGATAAAACAGTGAATTGATCCGAGTTCCATTTCCCGCTAGCGTTGATTTGCCGTATGTCCATTGGTTTGGGTGAAAGGGGTGGGAAAGATGGGCAAGGTCACGATGGTGTTGGTTGTAGTCTTGGGCGTGCTCGCCCTGTTCCCCCTGATCGGGGCCGCCCAGGGGGG
>MTNJ01000041.1 GCA_002011425.1 Candidatus Acetothermia bacterium JdFR-48
AAGAGCCCACCGCCGGGGCCGCGAGGTTCCCGGGCACGGCAAACCCCGGCCGGAGCAAGGCCAAATAGGGAGGCGCTTGAGGGTGGCCCGCCCGATGCCTCTGGGTAGGCCGCGGAGATGCATGGCCCCACGGACAGAATCCGGCCTATGTCCCTCTCCCCTTTTTCGTTGGACTCGCTAAACTTTGGGGAGGTTTCGAGGAGGTGAAACGGAGATGCTCTGGCTCTTCGATATACGGTCGCTTTTGATCCTCATCCCGGCGTTGCTCTTCGCTTTCTACGCCCAATACAAGGTGAGGTCCGCGTATGCCAAGTATGCTCGGGTAGCTACCCGCAGGGGGGTCACTGCGGCCGCCGCGGCGGAGATGCTCCTCGAGCGAGCCGGAGTCTCGGGGGTGAAGATCGAGGCTGTCCGCCGGGTCCTGGGGGATCACTACGACCCGCGCACCCGCACGCTCCGGCTCTCCCGTCCCAGTTCCCCGGCCATCGCCGACGTGGGGGTGGCGGCCCATGAGGCGGGCCATGCCATACAGCACGCCCGGGGGTACGCCCCCCTCGCCCTGCGCTCGGCCGTGGTGCCCATCGCGAACTTCGGGTCACAGCTCGCCTTCCCCATCTTCATCGCTGGCCTATTTTTGGCTTACATGGGCTCCCAATTCGGTCTCACCCTCCTCTACGTGGGGATCGCCCTCTTCGCCGGGGTCGTGGCCTTCACCATCGTCACTCTCCCGGTGGAGTTCGACGCCTCACGACGGGCGGTCAAGGCCCTCTCCCAGACGGGCCTCGTCACCCGGGAGGAGCTCGGAGCAGTGAAGGAGGTCCTATACGCCGCGGCCCTCACCTACGTCGCCGCCGCCGCCATGGCCATCGCGCAGCTCCTGCGGCTCTTGCTACTCGCGAGCATGGTCTCCGGCAGGCGCCGCTGAGAGGGCCGAGGTGAAGCTCTCGCCCTCGCTCCTCTCGGCGGACTTCGGCCGTTTGGCCGAAGAGATCAGGGCAGTGGAGGACCTCTCCGCCTTCGTCCACTTCGACGTCATGGACGGTCATTTCGTCCCCAACCTCACCATCGGCCCCCCAGTGGTGAACGCCCTGCGGCGCCATACCTCTGTCCCCTTCGACATCCATCTCATGATCGAGCGTCCCGCGGTCTACGCCCCCAGGTTTCGGGTGGGGCCCGCCGATGTGATCACCTTCCACGTGGAGGCGGTCGATCCCCCGGCGGAGGTCATCGGCGTGATCCGGGGGCTCGGCTGCAAGGTGGGGATCTCGTTGCGACCGAGCACCCCATTGGAGGCCATTCTCCCCTATTTGCCACGCGTGGACTGGGTTCTGGTGATGTCGGTGGAGCCCGGATTTGGGGGGCAGAGGTTCGTCCCCGAAGCCTTGGACAGGATCCGCGAGCTTCGGGAACTCATCGGCGACAGGCCGGTGACCATCGCCGTGGACGGGGGGATAAAGCGCGAGAACGTGCGGCAGGTGGTGGAGGCGGGCGCTGAGGTCATCATCGCCGGCTCCGCCATCTACGCCGAAGGGGACCCTGCTGCCGCCGCCCGCACGCTAATCGCCGCCGCGGAGGGGCGCTGATGGAGGTCCTCGAGAGGTTCATGCGGCGGGCCCTGGAGCTCGCCCGGCTCGGAGAGGGCTACACCCGACCCAATCCCCTGGTGGGGGCGGTGATCGTCAAAAGGGGGAAGGTGATCGCCGAGGGGTACCACGCCCGCTACGGGGGACCCCATGCCGAGGCGGTCGCCCTGGCACGGGCGGGGGAGGAGGCCCGCGGTGCCGACCTCTACGTGAACCTGGAACCCTGTTCACATTGGGGGAAGACCCCTCCGTGTGCCGACCGGATCATCGCCGCTGGGGTCAAGCGCGTGATCGTCGCGACCCGTGATCCCAATCCCCTCGTGGACGGCAGGGGGCTCGAAAAACTCCGGGCCGCCGGGATCGAGGTGATCGAGGGCGTCCTCGAGGACGAGGCCCGCGTACTCAACGAAATTTTTTTCTATTGGGTCAGGACGAAGAGGCCGTTCGTATCCCTTAAGCTCGCCACCTCTCTGGACGGGAAGATCGCCACCCGTACCGGGGAGTCCCGTTGGATCACGGGGGGGAGAGCGAGGAGGCGCGCCCATGAGCTACGCCGCCGCCACGCCGCGGTGCTCGTGGGCGTGAATACCGTGCTCGCCGATGATCCCGAGCTCACGGTGCGGGAGGTGGAGGGTCCACAGCCCCTGCGGATCGTCCTCGACTCGGGGGGAAAGACCCCGCCCTCGGCGAGGGTCCTTAACGGGGCCGCGAAGACCCTCATTGCTGCCACTGGGGCCATGCCCCACGGAGTAGAGGAGGAGCTGCGGCAGCGTGGTGCCGAGGTGCGGCGCTTCCCCGCCCGGGGCGGCCGGGTGGCCCTCGAAGAGCTCCTCGCGTGGCTGGGGGAGAGGGAAATAGACTCGGTGCTCGTCGAGGGGGGAGGGGAGGTCGCCTGGGCATTCCTCTCTCAGGGGCTCGTGCAGAAACTCTACCTCTTCGTGGGACCGGTGATAATCGGGGGCAAAGAGGCCGTCTCCGCCGTAGGGGGCGAGGGTTTTTCCACACTGGCGGAGGCCCATCGCTTCGAGATCCACGAGGTGGAGCGTCTGGGCCAGGACCTCCTCATCGTCGCTCGCCCGAAAAGCTCCGTGGATTGAGTCTGGACCTCCTTCAATTGGGAAATTCCTCGGCGGGGAGGAGGAAGGCGGCAAAGGCGGCGGGGAGGAGGGCCGCGCTCACCAGGGCCAATGCCCGTTCCAGCCCCCATATATCGCCGAGATGTCCGATAAGGGGGGCCATCAGGGCCCCGAGACCCCAGGAGAGCCCGAGGAGCACTCCCGAGACCGTGCCCTGGTGTTCTGGAAAGAGCTCCTGGGCGTAGGCCACGGACACAGGGTTTGACGCCATCAGCAGGAGTCCGGAGACGGAGAGAAAAAGGATGGCAACGGCTCCCCGGGCGTAGAGGAAGGCATAGAGGGCGGGAATGGCGGCGATGAGCGATGTGCCGATCACGTACTTCCTGCCCAAGCGGTCGGAGAGCCTTCCGCCCACGATTCCGCCCACCGCTCCCGAGATGGCGAACAGGGCCAACGCTGCCCCCCCGACGGCGAGGGGAGCCCCTCGCTCCACGAGGAGCACCGCGAGGAAGCTCCGGTAAGCGATCCCCACCAGTGCCCGCAACACCGCGATCCCCCAGAGGAGCGCCAGGGTCCAGAGCTGGGCCCGGGGGAGGGAAAGGAGCCTTTCCCGATGGGCCACTCCTCCCCCACCGGGGACGAAGAAGAGGCCCAACGCGAGCGTCGCCAACGCGGGAAGGAGCAGCCAGTCCATGTACGGGACCCCCACCTCCTCGGCGAACCATCCGATGAAGAGAGGGCCCAATGCCGCCCCCACGGTGCCACCGGCGATGAAGACCGACATGGCGTAACCCCGAGGCCCCCCGCCAGAGCCCGCGAGGGCCGCCCCCGCGGGGTGGAAGGCGGCCGTCCCCAGGCCCGCGAGGAGGAGCGCCGCCCCCAGGGCGAAGTATCCCGGGAAGCGGAAGATGAGGGACATCACGGCACATGTCACCGCGGGACCGAATAGCAGGAAGAACTTGTACCCGAGCCGATCGGCGAGGTGGCCCGCCAGGGGCTGGGCGAAAGAGGCGGCCACCATACGGGCGGAGCTCAGGGCACCGGCCAAGGCCAACGAGAGCCCCATTCGTTCGATGATAAGGGGCATCAATGCTGAAAGGAACCCACCGTAGCCATCGTTCAGGCCGTGGAGCGCAGCCGAGAGCCAAACCGCACTTCGGCGTCCCCTCGTCACGGAGCCAAATATACCCGAGGCTACTGGGGGGCGAAATTTGTCGCCGAAGAGACGCGTTCCTATGCTGGCGCGGGAGGTGCTGTTCATGGGAGCGAGCGCGTGGATCGCCACAGGGTGGCACGTTTACCGGAAGCACTGGGGCCGCGTGGTCCTGGGGGCTCTGGCCCTGTTCGGCTTTTACCTCCTCCTCATGGCGTTGGGCGGGGGGCTCGCGTTCATCATGCCGTTCGTGACGGGACCCGCGGGAAGCGTCGCCTTGGAGGAGGATATCCCCTTATGGATGTTGATCGCCCTCGCCATCCTGAACCTCACCGTGGGGGTGATGCTCTACCTGGGATATCAGTACTACCTCCTCAGGATCGTACGCGGCGAGCGGCCCACGATCTACGACCTCCTCTCCCCCTTCCGCCGCCCGCTGGCCGTGATCGCGGTGGCAGTGCTCTACTTCCTGGCCGTCGGCCTAGGACTCATCTTCCTGGTCATCCCGGGAATCATCGCCGCGATGGCCTTCTTCTTCGCCGACATCGTTCTCATCGATCGGAAGTTCGCGGTCATAGAATCCTTCAGGGGAAGCTCGTCCCTCACCCGGGGATACCGGGGTTCCCTCTTCCTCCTCTACGCCCTCTTCCAGGTGGCGAACGCGGTGTTGGAGCTATTGGGAAGAGCGGTGGGGCGGGAGTCCCTGGGCGCCGCGATAGCCGTTGCCCTGGTGAGCAACTTGGTGATAACGCCGTGGTCCTTCACCTCCCTCATGTGCGCTTACAACGACCTCTTGCGGGAAGCGTACTCCGCGGAGGAGTCGGAGGTTGAACAGAGCCCCCCTACTCCACCGGTCTGAGGTGAAAGAGCTCGCGCCGGGGGCGGGACCTTCGCCGAAGAAGACATGGAGCCACCAACTCCATATCCTCATCTCCCGCCGGAGAGGACGACCCCGATGGCGCCCGTGAAGGGGGGCGCACGTCCTGGCCTCGGTCGGCAAATCAATCGGGCGAAAGGGGAGCGCGAAAGGGAACCCCACACAAAGGCCTCCCGTCGATGGGACCCGGGGGTAGGCCGCGCACGGGGCTTTGGCGTCGATCAGGACCTCGAGTGCCCTCCCCTCGGGTTCAGGCCGGTAGACCCGGCGGCCACGCTATTTCTCCCGATCCTCTCCGCGGAAGACCGCGCTAAGCAACTATATCACTGGACACCGCCGAGGAAATCCGCGCCCCGGGGAAGGCAGAGCACCATGGGGAGGCAGTTCTCCAGGTGCACCTTCGTTCCCGGGCCAGAACTCGATCCCGAGATAGGAAAGCCCGAGTGGGTGGCGACGGCGATCGTCTCGAACAGGAGGGCCTTCCCGATACCCCTCCCGCGGTGTTCAGAGTGGACGCTCAGGAACCCCACATACCCCACGTGGGGATTGGACCGATGGGACGTCAGGGCGAGGTGGCCGGCGATCCTCCCCTCCGACTCGGCAACGAGGATGGCGGGGTAATCGCGCCCCCGGTGACGGCCCGGGACGCGCTCGGGGGTATAAAGTGTCCCGTTCGTGAGGGAACCGGCCGCGCCCGATCCGAGGCATTGAGTAGCTCCGCTATTCCCCCCGCACCCGCCCCCCGGAACTTCCGGATCACCAGCTCACCCATGTGGTGCCCATTCTCCCGCTCAGAGCACCGACTCAGAGCACCGAGAGGTACCGGTCGAGCTCGTAGCGATGCACCCGAGCTCGGTAGAGGTCCCACTCGATCCTCTTGTTCTCGATGAATTTCTCGAAGATGTGCTCCCCCAGGGCCTTCTTCACGAGGTCGCTCTTCTCCATCTCGGCGATGGCTTCGTTCAGCGAGCCCGGGAGCTCCGCGATCCCCTGGTCCCGGCGCTCCTCGGGCCCCATGGCGAAAACGTCCCGTTCCACGGGGGGCGGGAGCTCGTACCCCCGCTCCACCCCCTCGAGACCCGCGTGGAGCATCACCGCGAAGGCGAGGTAGGGGTTGCAAGCGGGATCTGGAGCGCGGAACTCGATCCGAGTGGCCTTCTCCTTGCCCGGTTTGTACACGGGGACCCGGATCATGGTGGAGCGGTTACGGCGTGCCCAGGTGATGTAGACCGGGGCCTCATATCCGGGCACGAGCCGCTTGTAGGAGTTCACCCATTGGGCACAGACTCCGATGATCTCTCGGGCATGGCGCATGAGCCCCGCGATGTAGCCCTTGGCCACGGGCGAGAGGTACATCGGGTCGTCGGGATCGAAGAAGGCGTTCCGCCCGTCCAGGTGGAAGAGCGACTGATGGGTATGCATCCCGGAGCCGTTCTCGCCGTAGATGGGCTTGGGCATGAAGGTCGCGTGGATCCCGTGGCGACGGGCGATCTCCTTCACCAAATAGCGGGTGGTCATCAACGAATCGGCCATGGTGAGGGCGTCGGCGAACCGCAGATCGATCTCGTGTTGGCTCGGGGCCACCTCGTGATGGGTGGCCTCCACGGGAATCCCCATCGCTTCCAGCGCCAACACCGTCTCCCGGCGGATCTCGGAGCCCTCGTCCGGGGGGATGAGGTCGAAATAGCCCCCGGAGTCCAGGGTATCCGGGGCCCCCACGGAACGGAAATAGAAGTACTCCACCTCGGGTCCGGCGTACATGACGAACCCCATCTCCCGGGCCCGCTCCAGGGCCCGTTTCAGGGCCCAGCGGGGGTCACCTTTGTAGGGAGATCCGTCCGGTTCATGGACGTCACAGATGAGGCGGGCGACGTTCCCCCACGGGAGCACCGCGAAGGTAGCGGGGTCCGGTCTCACCAACATGTCCGACTCATCGATGCGGGCGAAACCGTGAATGGAAGAACCGTCGAACCCAATTCCTTCCTCCAACGCCTCCTCGAGCTCCCCGGCCGTGATTTCGACGCTCTTCAGGTTCCCTAGAAGGTCTGAGAACCAGAGCTGCACAAACTTTATTCCCCGCTTCTGCACTTCCTCAAACACTTTCTCCGCTCCGTCGGACATCGTCTCCACCCCCTTGTACAACAAAACCCAATTATAGCTACAAACCCCGGGGAAGACCCGCGGTAAAATGGGGACCAAATGAAGATCGTGGTCGTAGGAAGCTCCAATATGGATCTCATCGTGCAGACGGAGAGGGCCCCCCGAGCGGGGGAGACGGTGGTGGGGGAGCACTTCACCACGGCTTCGGGCGGGAAGGGCGCCAACCAGGCCGTGGCCGCGGCTCGCCTCGGCGCAGAGGTAGTCCTCATCGCCCGGGTGGGCGGCGACGATTTCGGCAGAAGAAACTTGGAAACCTACCGCCACGAAGGGATCGACACCTCCTACATCGCCGTGGATCGTGAGGCCCCCTCGGGAGTGGCGCTGATCGTGGTGGAGAAGGGCGGGGAGAACAGGATCGTGGTCGTGCCCGGTGCCAACGGCCGCCTCAGCCCAGGCGACGTGGGACGTGCCAGGGACGCGTTCGCGGACGCCGCTGTGCTGCTGGCACAGCTGGAAGTCCCCTTAGAGACCGTGGAGGAGGCGTTACGACTCGCGCGGGAAAAACGCCTGAAGACGATCCTAAACCCCGCTCCGGCCCGCCTCCTGCCGGCGGGTCTGCTCCAACTGGTGGACGTCCTCACCCCGAACGAGACCGAACTCGCCCATATCACGGGGGGCGAAACAGGAGACCTGAAGGGGGTTGCCGCCGCGGCGCGGAAACTCCTCGGGTTAGGTCCCAAGCACGTGATCGTCACCCTGGGGGAGAAGGGGGCGCTCGTCGTTTCGAAAAGGGGAGAGGCCTATGTCCCCTCGTTCCCCGTGGACGCGGTAGACACCACCGCCGCGGGGGACGCCTTCAACGGGGCCCTGGCCGTGGCCCTCGCCCGTGGAATGGAAATGGAAGCGGCGGTTCGCTTCGCCTGCGCCGCCGGCGCGTTGGCAACGACGGTCCTCGGTGCCCAACCTTCTCTCCCCCGCCTCGACCAGATAGAGGGGCTGCTCAGCTCCGGAAAGTGAGAGATTGCTTCAAATGGCTCCGGTGGACGGGGAACAGGGGACGTCAACACCGCGAAGGGCCCAAACCGCACGGGTCCCGGGCCTTTCGGCGGCCTACCCTTATTGATCTACTTTGCCCGAACAGGCCTTGAAGAGCGGAGGGCGAAATCTAGGGTGCTATCTCACAAATCGGCCAGCGTTTGGGAAGGCTGCGGCAAAGCTTACATCGCGGCGATCCGGTTGTACGCACGGGCCTCTGCCCTCCACGATGAATTGAAGAGCGAGAGAAACGCGATGCAAGCTGAGGACAGGGCTCAATTTCGCATGGCGCTCTCCGTATTCATTCCCATGTGGATCACCACTGTCAGAATCACCACCTGGATCGCTCTGACCGAATGGGCGTGGTGGGCGACCCATAACGTGGGATGGGCCGCTATTTCAGGGTCCAGATCGTTCCGTGAGGGGTATCCTTGAGTTCGATGCCCAACGCCGAAAGTTTCTCCCGGATCCTATCGGCGAGTTGGAAGTTCCCCTCCCTGCGGAGCCCGTTCCGGAGCTCGACCAAGAGCCCGATGAGCTCCTCCGTCTTTCCCGAGAGAGAGGGTGCACGTTCCTCCTGGAAGAGGCCGAGGGGCGCGGCGAGCTCTCGGACCTTCCCCGCGATCGCCCTCAGGGCGCGGCGATCCCCCTCTTCCGCGGCGAACCGCTTCCCCGCGTTCACCATCCCCTGCAACGCCGCCAGGGCGCCGGGGGTATTGAAGTCGTCCTCCAATTCCTCGTGGAATTTTTCCTCGCGGAGCTTCAATTCGCCCGCCAACTTCTCGGGAAGCGCCGCGTTCTCGTTGCCTTCGGCGGCGAGCTCGGCCTCCGCGAGAAATCGATAGACCCCCTCCACCGCCTTCCGTGCCTCCTCCAGGGCCTCGGGGGAGAAATCCAGAGGCTTTCTCCAGTGGCGGGAGAGGTAGAAATAGCGCACCGCCTCGGTGCCGAAAAGCCTTACCACGTCTCTGGCATAGGCGAAGTTCCCCAGCGATTTCGCCATCTTCTCGCCGCGGACGGTGAGCATTCCGTTGTGGAGCCAGATCCGGGCGAATGGCTTCCCGCTCACAGCCTCGGCCTGGGCGATCTCGTTCTCGTGGTGGGGGAAAACGAGGTCGCTACCCCCGGCGTGGATGTCCAGGGTCTCCCCCAGGAGCTCCCGGGCCATAACTACGCACTCGGTATGCCAGCCTGGGCGTCCTGGACCCCAGGGCGAGGGCCATCTGGGCTCGCCGGGCTTGGCCGCCTTCCACAGGGCGAAGTCCAAGGGGTCACGCTTTTTCTCCTCGGGCTCGACCCGGGACCCGGCCCGCAGATCATCGAGGTCCTTCCCGGAGAGCTTCCCGTAACCGGGGAAGCTCCGTACCGCGAAGTAGACGTCCCCGTCGGCGACGTAGGCGTTCCCCTTGGCCACGAGCTCCCCGATGAGCTCGATCATCTTGTCCACGTATGCCCGCGCGCGGGGCTGGTAGGTGGGCGGTTTCGCCCCCAGTGCCCCCAGGTCCTCGAGGTACTCGCGGGTGAAGCGCTCGGCGATCTCCTCCGGGGAGGAACCCTCCTCCGCGGCACGGTTGATGATCTTGTCGTCGATATCGGTGATGTTCACCACGTAGACGATTTCGTATCCACGGGACTCGAGGTACCGCCGTAGGGCATCGAAGACGATGAGGGGGCGGGCGTTCCCGATGTGGATGTAATCGTAGACGGTGGGGCCGCAGACGTACATCCCCACCGTCTTCTTCTCCCCCGGGGGTGGAATCTCCACCGGACCTCGTTCCAGCGTGCTCCAGAGGCGCAAATCACACCTCCTGGGTAAAACTTTTCTCTTCCGGTATATTCGCCCTTGAGATGCGCGGGCGCAACGGCGAGACACTGGCTCTCGATCCCCAGGAGCTCGCCAAGCGCCACCCCGCAGAGGTGGCGGAGCTCCTCCACCGCCTCCCGGAAAAGGAAGCGGTGGAGCTCCTCCGCGAACTGTACAAGGTCCGCGCCGCCGCCGATTCCCTGGAGGAGATGGATCCAGATGAGGCCGCCGAGCTCTTGGAGGAGCTCCCCCAGCGGGAGGCCACGGCGATCCTCTCCCGCATGGAGCCGGACGATGCGGTGGACGTTCTGGAGGAGCTTCCCCGAGACGTGGTGGAGGAAATACTCGGGCACTTACAGACCCTGGATCGCGAGAAGGCCGAGATCCTGCGGCAACTCTTCGCGTACCCTCCGGATACGGCGGGGGGACTCATGTCGCCGGAGCACGTGGCCCTCCCCGCCGACATCACCGTCCACGAGGCGATAGAGCGCCTCCGCAGGGTAGCGGCGGAGGCGGAGACGATCTACTACGTTTACGTGGTGAACGAGGCGGGGAGGCTCCTCGGGGTCCTCTCCCTGCGGGACCTCGTTTTCGCCAAGCCCAGCACCCGGGTCCGCGAGATCATGCGGCCCGAGGTGGTGACGCTGCGGCCGGAGATGTCCGCCGAGGAGGTGGCCCAGGCGTTCGACAAGTACGGCTACCTCGCCTTTCCCGTGGTGGACGAGGCGGGGAAGCTCCTCGGGATCGTCACCATGGACGATATCCTCGACACCGTCATCCTCAGGGACACCGAGGAGATGTACAAGATGGTCAACGTCCCCCGGGAAGAACGGGTGGACACCCCGTGGTACGAGTCCCTCAGGCTCCGGCTCCCCTGGCTTTACATCAATTTGGCGACGGCGTTCCTCGCCGCCTCGGTGGTGGGGGCGTTCGAGGGGGTGATCGCCAAGATCTCGGCCCTGGCGATCTTCATGCCGGTGGTCGCGGGCCAGGGCGGAAACGCAGGGATGCAAACCGTCACCATCGTCACTAGGGGGATCGCCCTGGGGGAGGTGCCGCCGGGCAGGGCCCTGAGGATCCTCGCCAAGGAAGTCCTGCTCGGGCTGTTCAACGGCCTCGCGGTGGGGTTCGTGGTGGGGGCAGTGGCCTTCGTGTGGAAACATAACCCGTTTCTGGGGCTCGTGGCCTTCCTCGCCATGGTGGGGAACATGGTGATCGCGGGGCTGGTGGGGGCGTCCATTCCTCTGGGGCTTCGGGCCCTGGGCCTCGACCCGGCCCTCGCCTCGTCGGTGATCCTCACCACCTTCACAGATACCCTGGGGTTCTTCCTCCTGTTAGGCCTCGGGTACATGCTCCAGGGGGTCCTATGAGCGCCGCGACCGCCCCCTTGGTCCTGCTCCTCTTCATCATCTCCGTCGCCATCCCGCCCCTCCCCCTCTGGTTTCGCACCGTCGCGGGAGCGGAGCTCCTCGGCCTCTGGTTCTACTGGTTGCGGCGGGAACGTGGGGGGTACCGGCGAGAAATCGCCCGAAAGAATTTGTTGAACCTCCTCCCCGGCCATGCGGTGCTCCTCCTCGGACTCGGCTTCGTGGACGCCCGCCCCGCCCTCCTCCTCTGGCTCACGCTCCCTCCCCTCGCGGCCCTCTTCGACCTCGGCGCTCACCGGGCTCCGCGGTCGATCGTGGCTTTCCTTTACGCTATACTGTGGATCGTCATTTTTGCCCTGATCCACCAGCTCGTAGCGGTGGGCAAAGGGTTCACGGGAAGTGGTCTCTTAATCTGGACCGTGGTCATGATCTCCGTGGCCCTGGCCTTCGTTGGGTTGGGGCTTTATAGGATCATAAGCGGAAAGAGGTGATGATATGCCACCGGAACAGGGAAATCAGTTGATATCTCTGATCATCCTCATCGTGGTCTTCGGCGCCATCTTCTATTTCCTCATCATCCGGCCCCAGAAGAAACGCGAGCGGGAACACAGGAAACTCCTTCAGAGTTTGAAGCGGGGCGACCGGGTGGTCACTGCGGGCGGGATCTACGGCACCATCGACAAGATCGACGACGACACCGTGATCCTCTCCTTGGAGGAAGGGGCCAAAGTCAGGATCGCCAAGTCCAGCATCGTGGAGAAGGTCCGCAAGTAGTTAAGGAGGGGCGATGAAACGCGCTAACTGGATTCGCTTCGGGGTGACGGCCGCCGTTATCTTCGCCGCGTTGGGGCTCCTCTTCCCCTTCTGGCCCCTGGACAAGGTCATCCGGCTCGGCTTGGACCTGAAGGGAGGCACCCGCATCGTCCTCCAGGCGGAGGGTGTGGCCGAGATGTCGCCGGAGAAACAGCGGGACATCACCTCCCGCATCGTCGCCATCCTCGAGAACCGTGTAGACCAGTACGGACTCGCGAACGTCACTCTTCGTCCCCTGGGGGAAGGCCGCATCGAGGTGGTAATCCCCGGCCTCAAGGATCCCGAGAAGGCCAGGCGCCTGATCGGTGCCACGGCCATGCTCGAGTTCCGCAAGGTCATCAAGGCCTCGCCCAATCGTGATGATCTCGAGGCCGAAAGGCGTGGCCTCCAGGATATCCTTCCCTCACATGAACGGGACGAGACCGGAAACCCCGTGATGTGGTACCTGGTGAGCGAACCACTCCTCACCGGGGACATCCTCACCGACACCGACGTACGTGCAAATCCAGATCCCCGTTATGCCGGCTACTATGAGGTGTTGATCGATTTCAACCGGGAGGGGGCGAAACAGTTCGCCAAGGTCATTGCCGGGCTCCGGGCCCAAGGCGAGGTCCCCGGAGAGGAGGGGGACCGGTTGGCCATCGTCCTCGACGGCGTTGTCTACTCCGCCCCCTACATCAATGTGGACCTCAAACGGACCGCACAGCGGACGGGGACGATCCAGAGCGCCCGGATCACCGGGGCTTTCGAGTTCGAGGAAGCGAAGCTCTTGGCGGTGGTACTCCGCTCGGGGGCCCTCCCGGTGGACGTGACGGTCCTCTCGGAGTACACCGTAGGTCCCACCTTGGGGGCGGATTCCATCCGCCGAGGCACCATGGCCCTGTTCATCAGCTTCGTCCTGGTGCTCATCTACATGGTGATCTACTACCGGGCCCTGGGACTCGTTGCGGACGTGGCCCTCATCGTGAACATGCTGTTCATCTTCGGGGCGCTGCGGGCGTTCGGGGCCACCCTCACCCTCCCCGGGATCGCCGGCATCGTCCTCACTATCGGCATGTCGGTGGACGCGAATGTGATCATCTTCGAGCGGATTAAGGAAGAGCGCCGTATCGGCAAAGCCCCACGGGCCTGTGTGACCGCGGGGTTCGCGAAGTCCCTCTCCGCACTCCTCGACGCCCAGATTACCACCATCATCGTGGCGGTGATCCTCTTCATGCTGGGAACGGGCCCCGTGCAGGGCTTCGGAATAACGCTGGCCCTGGGTGTGGCCGGCTCGCTCTTCTCGGCGCTCGTCGTCTCGCGGCTCCTTTTGGAGACCACCGGCCTCGCCCAGTGGATCCCGGTCAAGGTGGTGCAGGAGCAACCCGCAAAGTGAAGAGGTAGAGGGCACAGGTAGGGCTCATTTCCCCTTTCTTGACCCTGAGATCGAGCTCCTGGAGCAATGAGAGGTGCTCCAGGAGTTCTTCTTTCGTGAAGTTCCGGGCCTGCTGGAGGCGACGCCTCCAGAGCCAGTCCGGGCCTTCGGGGCGAGCCTCCCCATCGAGCGCGGCCCGCGCGAGGAGGAGGGACCGGACTTGTCCGGCGAGGAGGAAGAAGATCCGGGTCGGGTCCCAGCCCCGCTTGAGAAGTATGGAGAGTTCCTTCAGTGCCCCGGCGAGGTCCCGCCAGCCTATCCCCTCCAGGAAGCCGAAGGGCGCGGGCTCAGCGAAGTAGAGGAGCTCGGGAATTCGGTCCCGTGGGAGTCTTCCACCCTTCCACAGGGAGAGCTTCTCGACTTCCCTCGCGAGGCGCATGGCGTCCCCGCCACAGGCTTCCACCAATAGGTCCACCACGAAACCGTGGACCCGGAGCCCCGCCTCCCGCATGAGTTCCACTGCGAGATCTCGGAGTTCCCCTTTCTTGGGCTTCCCGAAGTGGACGAACTCCTCGGCAGCGGCCGCCAATGGTCCCTTCAGTTCTTCCCCGAGGAAGAAGACCGCTACCCCCTCGGGAGGTCCTTCCCGCAGCGCCGAGAAAAGCCGCTGGTCGCCCATCAGGGGATCGGCCCGACGCACCACCACCGCTCGGAGCCTCCCGGCCCCGAAGAGGAGCGGGGTCCCCAGGGCCTCTAAGACCCCATCCGCCCCGGCTTCATCTCCCCAGAGGAGGACCCGGTCCACCTCCCCTAAGGCGGAGAGCCTCGCCCCGAGCCTCCTCTCGGCGAGGAACGGGTCGCCGCTGTACACGCCGAACCGGATGGGCCCCTTCTCCATCGTCCATCACCCCAGGTACCGTACGAGCTGGACCCAGTCCCCGATGGGCTCTCCCCCCATTCGCTCGATGGCCCAGGAGAATCCCCAGAGATCGTGGGGGAGAACGAAATACGCGCGCCTTTCCCGGCGCCGTATGAGCTCGGCCGTGGTGGCGCTCAAGAGGGCGAGGAAGACCTCGCCCCTCCCTCGCAATACGATCGGGGCCTGGACGGTGGCGCCGCCCCAATAACGCCCCGTCTGCAGGGCCACGAATCCCGTGAGCTCCCCATCGACCTCCGCCGCCAGGGAGGACCGCCGAATCCCCACTAGGCGCAAGGGCCTGGGGGCGAACGCCGCGTTCAAACGGGAGACCCACTGGAGCGATTCCCCCTCCATGTCGGAGGTGACGAGCCTCCCCACGTCGCCCCTCCTCGCCGGGCGCACCGTGACCCCTTTGGGGATCACGGGGAGGGCCCGTGGTGGGAGCTTAACGGAGTAAATTCGTACCTGGCCGTATGATTCCATTCCCACGGAGAGACAAAGCTCGAGGGCCGCTTCGTTCCCTGCCCGTACCGCCCCCAAGACGAGACGGGCCCCCTTCCCCTTCAAGTCCGCGAAGGCATGTCGCAGCAGGGCCTTGGCGATCCCTCTCCCGCGGGCCTCCCGCGCCACCGCGATCCCGGAGAGCACGGGGGGCCGCCCGTCGAATTGCCCCAGGACGCCGACGACCTCCTCATCCTCGCGCGCCACCCAAACCTCGAACTCCAGCCCCAGGACCTTGAGGGCCCGGAGCGGGAGGCGGTCGAAAGAGAGAAGGAACCGCAGGAGCTTTTCCGCACGGGCCAAGTTCGCCTGCCAGGCCGAGAGCTCCGCCGCAAATGCCTCCTGCAGGAGCTCCATCGCCCGCGGCACATCTCTTTTACAAATCCTAAAAATCTCCATCTGTATAAATCTTAGCCGAACTTCGCGATCGAGTGAGTCCCTGAGAACACATGAACTTCTCCACAGTTTGGGACGGAGGCCTACGCTCGCTATATTTGTGCGTCATGGCGAACAGGATTTGTGAAATGTTGGGGATCGAGTATCCCATCTTCCTCGGGGGAATGGCCCACGTGGCCCGGGCGACGCTAGTGGCCGCCGTCTCCGAGGCCGGAGGAATCGGGATCATCGGCTCGGGGGGGATGCCCCCAGAAGTACTCGAGCGGGAGATCGCCGAGGTCAGAAAACTCACGGGAAAACCCTTCGGCGTGAACCTCATGCTCATGGACCCCAACCTTCCCGAACAGGTGGAGGTGGTGACGCGGGCCCGCGTGCCGTTGGTGACCACCGGCGCCGGGAGCCCGGCCAAGTACATGGACGCCCTCAAGGGTGCGGGAATGAAGGTCTTCCCCGTCGTCCCCGCGGTATCGCTCGCGGTGCGAATGGAAAAGTACGGTGCCGACGGCGTGGTGGCTGAAGGGATGGAGTCAGGGGGCCACATCGGCACCGTCACCACCATGGCCCTGGTGCCCCAGGTGGTGGACGCGGTGCGGATACCCGTGGTGGCGGCGGGGGGGATCGCCGATGGCCGCGGGATGGCCGCCGCCCTGGCCCTGGGGGCGGAAGGTGTCCAGGTGGGAACCCGGTTCGTGGCCTCGGAAGAAGCACCGGTGCACCCGAACTACAAACAGGCGATCCTCAAGGCGAAGGAACGGGACACCATCGTCACCGGGAGGACCCTGGGACGCCCGGTGAGGTGCCTCGTGAACAAACTGACCAAGACCCTCGCCCGTTACGAGGCCGAAGGAAGGGATCCTGAGGAGTTCGAGTCCCTGGCGGTGGGCGGCCTGCGACGGGCCGTGTACGACGGGGACCTGGAGACGGGCTCCCTCATGGCGGGACAAATCTCGGGCCTAGTCCGGGAGATAAAACCCGTGCGGGAGATCATCGAGGAGATGGTGCGCGGAGCGCGCGAGATCTTGAGACGCGGGGTGGATTTCTAGGGATGGACGTCGTCAACGAACGGACGCTGCGGGACCTGGAGTACGGGAAGGTCCTGGAGCTGGTCGCCCGCCACGCCGCCTCCTCGTTAGGCCGGGAGACGGTATTGGCGTTGGAGCCCCGGGCCGATCCGGAGGCGGTCCGGGCGGAGTTCGCGTTCCTGGAGGAGATGCGGGAGGCGGTGGCGCGGGGGTTCGTCCCCGGCGGGCTTTCCGACATCCGCCCCATCCTTGACGAGGCCCGAGAGCACGGGGACTTGGACCCCGAGAAACTCCTCGACGTCGCGGACTTCATCGAGGCGGTGATGCGGATAAGGCAGGAACTCTCCAGCCCCCGCTATCCGCGGTTATCCCGTTTGGTCGAGAAGATCTCGGATCAGCGGGCGCTCCTCGCCTCCATCCGGCGGATGATCGATGAGCACGGGAGGATCCGCGAGGACGCCACGCCCGCCCTCAGGCTCCTCCATCGCCAGCGCCGGGAGATCACCCGCGAGCTCACCCAACACCTCCGTGCCTTCATCGATCGGCACCGCGAGCTCGTCCAGGACCCGGTGATCACCCAGCGGGGCGGGAGGCTCGTCATTCCCATGAAGTCCGGGGCCCAGGGCCTGTTGGAGCTCGTTGTGCACGACACCTCGGCCAGTGGTCAGACGGTGTTCGCTGAGCCAGCCACCGCGGTGCGCGCCAATAACCGCCTTCGGGAGACCGAGGACGAAATCGAACGGGAGATCCGCAGGATCCGAAAGGAGCTCGTCGCCACCCTCCACGCCGAGGAGAAGGACCTTCTGCGCGACACCGAGATCCTCGCCCGCATAGATTCCCTGTACGCCCGGGCGCGTTACGCCGAGGCGGCGGCCGCGGTCATCCCCGTGTTGGAGGAGAAGGGTCCCGTGGAGCTCGTAGAGGCCCGCCACCCCCTCCTCGGGGAACGGGCCGTCCCCGTCACCATCACGTTCGGGGACCCCCAGCGGATGGTGGTGATCACCGGTCCCAACACCGGGGGGAAGACCGTGACCCTGAAGACGATCGGCCTCTTCGCGCTCTTGGCCCAAGCGGGGATCCCCCTTCCCGCATCCCCCCGCACGCGGCTGCGCCTCTTCGGAAAGGTGCGGTCCGATATCGGTGAAGAGCAATCGATAGAGCAGTCCCTTTCCACCTTCTCCTCTCACATGACGAACATCGTCTCGATCCTTCGGGAGGCTGACCCGGAGACCCTTGTGCTCCTGGACGAACTCGGCGCCGGGACCGACCCCCAGGAGGGAGCGGCCTTGGGGCTCGCGATCCTCGAGTACCTCCTCAGCACCGGGGCCACAGTGGCGGTGGCGACACACTTAACCCCGCTCAAGAACTTCGCCATCATGCACCCCGGGGTCAAATCCTGCTCCATGGAGTTCGACCTCGAGACCCTCTCCCCCACCTTCAGGGTATTGGAAGGGGTGCCGGGGAGCTCGTGTGCCCTCATCATCGCCGAACGTCTCGGCCTGGACCGGCAAATTGTGGACAAAGCTAAATCGCACTTCACTTCCGGGGAGGTCAAGGCGGAGGAGATCATCCGGGTGCTGATGGAGGAGCGCTCAGCCCTGGAGCGGGGCCGGCGGGAGCTGGAGGCGGAGCTTTCTCGGACCAAGGCCCTGCGGGAGGAGTACGAACGGAAGCTCGAGCGCCTGAAGGAGCGGAGGAAGGCCGAGCTCGGACGGGAACTCCAACGCCTTGAGGAAGAACTCAAGCGCGCGAAGCGCGAGATAGAACGCCTGATCTCCGTGGCCAAGGAGGGAGAGCTCGAGGCGCGGCGGGCAACCCTGCGGCGTCTGGAGGGACTCTCAGAGCGGCTCCAAGCGCTCTCCCCGCGGAAGACCGGCCCCGCCCCCGAGTTCCAAGTGGGCCAGACGGTGCGCTTCCGGGCCACCAAGGCCGTGGGGGTGGTGCGGGCGGTGGACGCGGAACGGGTGGAGGTGGAGATCAAGGGAAAGCGGATCTGGCTTGACCCCCGGGAGCTCGAGCCCGCCCGGTCACCCCGGCCCACGGGCTCCTCCCCGCCGCGGCCCGAGATGAGGGTGAAGGGTGGGGTGGACCTGGAGCTGTTCGTACACGGGATGAAGGTCCCGGAGGCCCTGCGGGAGGTGGAGGCCTGGCTGGATCGCTTGCTCCTCTCGGGGTTCCGCGTGGGCCACATTATCCACGGTAAGGGCACCGGGGCCCTTCGGCGGGCGATCCACGAGTACCTGACCACGGTCCCATACGTGAAGCGGTTCCGCCTCGCCCCGCCCGAGGAGGGGGGAGAGGGCGTCACCATCGTGGAGCTCGAGTAGAAGGAGGGAGAGATGACCCGGGAGGAAGCCCTGGCGCTGGTCAAGGAGCGGATCAGGAACGTGAACCTGGTGAAGCACTGCCTGGCCGTGGAGGCGGCCATGCGGGCCCTGGCCCCCCGTTTCGGCGGGGACCCGGACCGGTGGGCCCTGGCCGGCCTCCTGCACGACCTCGACTACGAGGAGACCAAGGACGCCCCGGAGCGGCACGCCCTGGTCACGGTGGAGGAACTGAAGAAGCTGGGCTTCGACGACGGGGAGATCCTGGACGCCATCCTGGCCCACGCGGAGAGGAAGGAGCCCGAGACCCCGATGGAGTGGGCCCTGCACGCGGTGGACCCCCTCACGGGCCTGATCGTGGCCGCGGCGCTGGTCCATCCCGAGAAACTGGGAGGGCTCACCACGAAAAACGTCCTCAACCGCTACAAGGAGAAGGGCTTCGCCCGTTCCGCCAGCCGGGGGACCATCGCCAAGTGCGAGCGGCTGGGGATGGCCCTGGAGGAGTTCGTGGACGTGGTCCTCTCGGCCATGAAGGGGATCCGGGAAGAGCTCGGACTCTGAACCGAAGGAGGTAACCGATGACACGCTGGCTCGTGGTTTTCCTGGTGTTGGGGTGCGCCGGGGTGGGGGCCCCGGCATCCGGCGAGCACGAGGGGCTCCTGCCCGAGGCGACCGAGCTCTACCCCCGACGTTACGAGCTTCCGGTGCTGGAACGGCTGATCGAGATCTATGAGGCCTCTCTGGAGGGAAACGAAGACGACCCCGGGCTGCTTTCGCGCCTGGCCCAGTTCTGGTACGAGCGGGGGATATTGGCAACCGATGAGGAGAAGAAATGGTACTTCGAGCGCGCCCGGGACTACGCCCTGGCCGCCCTGCGGACCGAACTCCGTTTTGCCGAACTGGAGAGGGAAGAGGGCCTGGTGGCGGCCATAAAGATCTCCGACGACAAGGCGGCCCTCCTCTGGTACGCCGCGGCCCAGGGACAGCTACTGGGGATGATCAACCCCCTCACCGCCTTCCGCCTGATGAAGCCGGTCAAGGCGGCGTACGAGCGGGTGGCGGAGCTGGAGGAGACCTTCTGGGGGTGTTCGGCGATCCACGCCCTGGGAGCTTTCGAGGCCAACATCGCCACGACGCCGCTCGTCAACCTCCTCATGGGGGCCAGCCTGGAGCGGGCGAGGGAGTACTTCGAGCGCGCCATCGAACTCTGCCCCGACTACCTCGCCAACTACTGGGTCTACGCCCGCGACTACGCCGTGCCCAAGAAGGACGCGGGGCTATTCCGGGAACTGCTCACCCGCGTGCTCGAGGGGCCCATAGACCCCTGGCCCTTCTGGAACCGGATCGCCAAGCTGGACGCCGAGGCCCTGATCGCCGAGAACCCCGAGCTCTGGGGCGGGTGATGTGGCTCGAGCGGTACGGAGAGCGACGAATTAGGGAACGTGCTGCACGGGACCCGATATTGCAAGAGGTCCTGGAGGCTTCCCTCGCCGAGATCGAGCGGCTGTTGCGGGAGAGCGGGAGGGAATACGTGCTCGAGGCGTTGGTCACGAAATCCGGTGAGAACCTGATCCGCATGCGCGTCCGCTATGCCTCAGCGGAGGAAAGGGACCACCTCTGGGACCGGGCCGCGGAGATCTTGGAGCGTCACCGCGCCGGGAGGGACGTGAACATCCTCTGCGGCATCTACCGGCTCTTTAGATAACCCGAGGGACCGGGAAAATGTCGGGACAGCCCCGGCCTTCTCGTTCAGACGTGCCTTGTCTATCCCCTCCCGTATCTGTTCAGAGTTCAGACGTGCGGGAGCCCTCCCGCTCTTTGATGCGGGCGATCACCTCCTCGGTGGATTGGGGCCCGAGGTCCTCGCCGGTGCGGAGCCTTACCGCCACCGTGCCCGCCTCGGCCTCCCGGGGGCCGCAGACGAGCATGTAGGGGACCTTTTGGAGCTGGGCCTCCCGGATCAGGTACCGAAGGGTCTTCCCGCCCCGGGACCAGGACTCCGCCCGGATCCCCGCCTCCCGCAGCCTCTCCGCCACCCGGTCGGCGTAGGTCCCTTGCTCCTCCGTCACGGGGAGGACCACCGCCTGCACCGGCGCAAGCCACGCCGGGAATGCCCCGCCGTAGTGCTCGATCAGGATCCCGAAGAACCGCTCGAACGAACCCAGGAGTGCTCGGTGGATCATATAAGGACGGTACTTCCTCCCATCCTGGCCGATATAGGTCATGTCGAAGCGCTCGGGTAGATTGAAGTCGAACTGGATTGTGGTGAGCTGCCAAGAGCGGCGGAGCGAATCCTCGATGTCGATGTCGATCTTGGGGCCGTAGAAGGCACCCTCCCCCGCCTTCACATCGTAGGGGATCCCTTCCTCCTCCAACGCCCGGCGGAGGGATTCGGTGGCCAATCCCCAGTCTTCCTCGGTTCCCACCGCCTTTGGGGGCCGGGTGGAGAGATGGGCTGAGAAGTCCGTGAACCCGAAGGCCCGCAGGATCTCCAGGGCGAAACGTAGCACCTTCAGGATCTCCTCCTCGACTTGGTCGGGACGACAGATGATGTGAGCATCGTCCTGAGTGAAGCCCCGTACACGCAGCAGCCCGTGGAGGACGCCGCTCCGCTCATAGCGGTAGACGGTCCCGAGCTCGGCGTACTTGATGGGGAGATCCCGGTAGGAGCGAGTGCGGGTTTTGTAGATGGTTATGTGGAAGGGGCAGTTCATGGGCTTGATGAAGTACTCCTGTCCCTCCACGTCCATGGGGGCGTACATGCTCTCGCGGAAGAAGTCCAGGTGCCCACTCCTTTCCCATAGGCGTGCCTTCCCGATGTGGGGAGTGTAGATGAGCTGATACCCCTCCCGTTCGTGTTCACGTATCCAGAACTCCTCGATGATACGGCGGATCTTGGCCCCACGGGGGTGCCAGAGGACAAGCCCCGCCCCGATCTCGTTGTGGATAGAGAAGAGGTCGAGCTGCTGCCCCAAAGTGCGGTGATCGCGCCGCCGCGCTTCCTCCCGCCACTTCAGGTGCTCCTCCAGCGCCTCCTGGGAGGAGAAGGCGGTACCGTATATCCGGGTGAGCATGGGATTGTTGGGATCGCCACGCCAATAGGCCCCGGCGAGTTCCAACACCTTGAAATGTTTCACCATGCCGGTGGAGGGAAGGTGTGGTCCGCGGCAGAGATCGATGAACTCCGCTTGCTTGTAGAAGGAAATCCGCTCGTCCGGGATCTCCGCCAAGAGCTCCAGCTTATAGACCTCACCGCGCTCCCGGTAGAGCTCCAGGGCCTCTTCCCGGGAGAGAAAGACCCGCTCCACCGGGTAATCGGCGGCCACGATTTTCCGCATCTCATCCTCGATCCGGGGGAGATCTTCGTGGGAAATGGGTACGGGGAACTCGAAGTCGTAATAGAAACCGTCGCGGATGGAAGGTCCGATGGCGAGCTTTACCCCGGGGAAGAGGCGCTGAACCGCCTGGGCCATAACGTGGGCCGCCGTGTGCCGCAGGATCTCCAAGGCCTCAGGGTCCGCGAGCGTGAGCGCCCGGACCTCTCCCTCCGTGGGGAGGGGATCGCGGATGTCGCGGAGTTCCCCGTTGTGGAGAGCACCCACCACCTCATCGGAGAGCCCCCGTCCCTCCAGTAACTCCCGGAGGCTCACCCCCGCGGCCTCGACGGTCTCTCCCTGCGGCAGGATCACTCTGGCCATTCCGTCCTCCTCGATGCGAGATTACCGCTAAACTTATCAGCTCCCATCCATTCCCACAACTGACGTTCTCGCCTCGGCGGCGAGGGGGGGCACCCTACCGGGATCTCCCGAAGAGGAGCGAGGTAGGCCGCGGGAGGGAAGCGAGGAGAGCCTTCCCGCGGGCGACGTCACGGGAGATCTGGGCTACCAGGTCCTCCACAGAGGGGAAACGGCGGTCCTCGCGCAGAAATGCGAGCAGCTGCACCTCCACCTTCCCCTCGGGCTCAGGACACGGGGGGGCGAAGAGATGGACCTCGGCCGTGGGGGGAAGCCCCGGAAAGGTGGGACGTTCTCCCAAGTAAAAGAGCCCGGGCCCGCCTCCGCCCTTCCAGAAAGCCCAGGAGAGATAGACCCCGGTCCGGGGACGGAGCAGACCGAGATGGAGGTCAAGGTTCACCGTGGGATGGCCGAGTTCCCTGCCGAGGCCCATGCCGGTGGTCTTCGTCCCGAAGAGGGCTGGGTATCGCCCCAGGAGAAACCTGGCCTCACGGACCTCGCCCCGACGCAGGTGCTCACGGATGTGGCGCGCCGAAACGGGCCGTCCCTGACATAGGAAAGGCGCCAGCACCCGCACCTCGACCCCATGTTTCCTTCCCCAGGAACGCGCATAGTCTGGGTCCCCCGACCTTCCCTTTCCGAAACGGTGTCCCGGTCCCATTATGATGCCCCGGGCATGGTACCTCTCCCGCAGGATCTCCAGGAAAGCCGGAGCGGGGATGTCCCTCACCTCCTCGAATTGCAGGACCTCGACCTCGTCGGCGAACTCCCGGATGAGACGGAGCTTGATCTCTAAGGGGAGGAGGGCATCGCCCTGGGGTGGGAATGTCAAGATGAGGAAAGAAAGGCCAGCTTTCTGGGACCAACTCTCCCCCTCCCGGAGAAGGACACGGTGGCCGAGGTGTACACCGTCGAACTTCCCGACGGCGACGATCCGGTTCATCCCTGCACCCAAGGAGAGCGCTTCCCCGTCAGTAGGTCCCCTCGGTGGCGATGATCCAATCGGTCTCCCCATCTAGGCGCGTGCCGAAGGCAACCTTCTCCATATCGGGCGACCAAGCTGGGAAAGCATTTCGCCAGGGATCATGGGTGATGAACGTGAGCTTCTCCCCGTTCCAACGCATGACCCAGATCTCCGAATTCCCGGAACGAACTGACTCGAACGCTATCCATTCACCGTCAGGGGAGAACCGTGGACCCCAGTCGAAGACCAAGTCCTCGGTCAAGTGACTTATATCCCTGTTTTCCACCTTCAGGACAAACACATCCCAACTTTCTCCCCATAAACCAACGAAGGCGATCAACTCGCCATTCGGAGAGACATCGGGGGTTTCCTCAGGCCAAGGGGTATTTGTGAGCCGCGTAAACTCCGCTGTTTCGAGGTCATAAATCCAGAGATCCGCCTGCCCACCCTTATTGCAAATGACGAGGAGTCTCCTCCCATCTCGGAATGGAACTGCGTAGGAAAAATCCACACCTTCCTCTTGCAACACCACCTCGGGCTCCCCACCGGATAAGCTTCCCCGCTTGACAACCCTGTCAGCCTCTTCCGCCACGTAATAAAAATGTTCCCCATCCGGGGCGAATCGGGCCCAGATGACATCCCCCTCATCGGTCAGCCTCTGCAGATCCTCCCCGCCGGGGGAAATGACATACACATCTCCTCGCTGCACGATGAGCCACCACTTCCCGTCCGGCGACCAATCCAGCGTTTTTAGCTCGATGTATCCGGCCTGGGCTGAAAACACTGCACTCACTGCCCAGAATCCCAGCAACAGGATCTTGCGCATCACGACCCCATTTTATGATGAAGCCACCTTCCCTCCAAAACGATTGGGAGTCCTGTGGTGACAGGGGATAAAATGGCCCCGATGCCGGGAAATTGGTTACGTGCGGAATCCCAGGAACCCGAACAGAATTTACGTGCCTTGCGTCCTCGCACCCTCGAGGATTTCGTGGGGCAAGAGAAGATCAAAGAGCGCCTACGCATTTACATCCAGGCCGCGAAGGAACGGGGAGAACCGCTCGATCACGTGTTATTGCTTTCACCGCCGGGACTCGGGAAAACGACCCTCGCCCACATCATCGCCACCGAGCTCGGGGTGCGTATCCAAGTGTCCTCAGGTCCTGCCATAGAGCGGCCGGGGGATCTCGCGGCGATCCTGACACACCTCCAGCGCGGCGACGTCTTCTTCATCGACGAGATCCACCGTCTGCGACGTCAGGTGGAAGAAGTCCTCTACCCGGCCATGGAGGACTGGAAGATCGACATTGTCATCGGAGAAGGACCCCATGCTCGCTCCATCAGGCTCGACCTCACCCCCTTCACCCTAATCGGGGCCACGACCCGGGAGGGCCTCCTCACTGCCCCTCTACGTGATAGGTTCGAGGTCGTCTTCCGCCTCGAATACTACAGCCCAGAAGAGCTCGCCGAGATCGTCCGCCGTGCCGGGACACGCATGGGACTAGAGGTAACGGAAGAGGGAGCCCTGGAGCTCGCGACACGCTCCCGGGGGACGCCACGGATCGCCCTCCGGCTCCTGCGCCGCGCCCGGGACCTGGCACAGGTGGAGGGCGAGGGCGTGGTGGACCTCGTGATCGCCAAAAGGACCCTTGAGTTACTGGGGATCGATGATGAAGGCCTAGACTCTCTGGACCGGAAGATCCTCGAAGTGATCATCGATCGCTTCGACGGCGGTCCTGTGGGAATAGAGACCCTGGCTGCGGCCTTGGGGGAGGACAAGGACACGGTGATGGAGTTCTACGAGCCGTACCTCATCGCGAAGGGGTTCCTGCGGCGGACCCCCCAAGGTAGGATGGCCACAGAGAAAGCCTACCAACATCTAGGGCGGCCGACGGCGAGCCTGTTCTAGTTGCTAGTGGCGGGCGAGACCTGAACCGTGGAGAAAATCTCCGACTACTCCGGTAAAGCGCTTC
>MTNJ01000040.1 GCA_002011425.1 Candidatus Acetothermia bacterium JdFR-48
GAAGAGAAATTGATCCTCGCCGCCCTGCGGGACCGGGGGGTCGAGGCGGTACGGCTCGACCCCCGGGGGCTCGTCCTCCAGGTGGCGGACGAGCTCCCGGACGAACTCGCGGGGGTGGGCGCAGTGCTCTTGCGGTGTATTAGCCACTCCCACACCCTCTACCTCTCCCGGTGGCTCGAGCTCCTTGGGGTCCCCACGGTGAACCCACACCGGGTGATCACCACCTGTGGCGACAAGTTCCTCACCAGTGTGGCGTTGGCCCAGGCCGGGGTGCCCCAGCCCCGCACCGCCCTGGCCTTCTCCCGGGCGGCTGCCCTCGCGGCCCTGGAAGACCTCGGGTACCCCGCAGTGCTCAAGCCCCTGGTGGGCTCCTGGGGGAGGTTGCTCGCCCGGGTGAACGACCGAGACGCCGCCGAGGCGATCTTGGAGCACAAGGAGACCCTGGGTGGCTACATCCACGCCCTGTTTTACGCCCAGGAATACGTGGAGAAGCCGGGGAGGGACATCCGGGTTCTGGTGGCGGGGGACCGATTGATATACGCGGTCTACCGGGAGTCTGGCCACTGGATCACCAACACCGCCCGGGGAGGGGTGGCCTCCCCGTGTCCCGTCACCCCGGAGCTCGTGGGGCTAGCCCTGGCCGCGGCCCAGGCCGTGGGGGGAGGGCTTCTGGCGGTGGACATCATGGAGACCGCCGACGGGAGGCTCCTCGCCAACGAGGTCAACCATACCCCGGAGTTCCACGGGGCCATGGCCGCCACCGCCGCCGATGTCCCCGGGGCCATCGCCGACTACGTGATCCGCGTGGCGGAGGAGGCGCGATGTTGCGGACGAGCATAGTGGGGGCCTCGGGCTACACCGGCGGGGAGCTCCTGCGGCTCCTCCTCTTCCACCCCGAGGTGGAGGTGGTACAGGTCACCTCGGAGGCCCATGCCGGCCGGTACGTGCACTCCGTCCACCCCAACCTCCGGGGTTACACCGACCTCAAGTTCGTGCGTCTCGCGGACTTGAACCCTGTGGATCTGCTTTTTCTCTGTCTCCCCCACGGGGAAGTCGCCCCGCGGATCGCGGAGTTCACCGGGCTCGCCGAGGGGGTCATCGACCTCTCTGCCGACTTCCGGCTCCGGGACCCGGCGCTCTACGTCCGCTTCTACGGGGACGAACACCCGGCCCCGGAGTGGCTCCCCACGTTCGTCTATGGCCTGCCCGAGCTCCACCGAGGGGAGCTGAGGGGCGCTCGCCGCGCAAGCGGCGTGGGGTGCAACGCTGCCGTCACCGTGCTCGGCCTGTGGCCCCTCTACCGACGGGGCCTGGTGCGGGAATGTGTGGTGGAGGTGAAGGTGGGCTCCTCAGAGGGTGGGAGCAAGCCCACCCCGGCCTCCCACCATCCGGAGCGGGCCGGGGTGGTGCGCTCTTACGCCCCAGTGGGCCACCGCCATCTCGCCGAACTCATCCAGGAGCTCGGCCTCCCGCCCGCCTTCCCCGGGCTTTACTTCTCCGTGACCTCGGTGGGGATCGTGCGGGGGGCCCTCGCCACCTGCCACTGCCTCCTGCATGAGTCCCTCTCCGAGCGCGAGGCGTGGGAGATATATCGGGAGGACTACGGAGAGGAGCCCTTCGTGCGGCTGGTGCGTTCCCGGCGTGGGATCCACCGGCTCCCTGAACCGAAGATCCTCATAGGGAGCAACCACTGCGACATCGGGTTCGCTGCGGCCCCGGAGGAGCGGAGGCTCGTAGTGGTGGGGGCCATCGACAACCTCATGAAGGGCGCAGCGGGGAACGCCGTCCAGACGATGAATGTGATGTACGGCTTCCCCGAGCGCACCGGGCTCGAATTCCCCGGGCTCCACCCCATCTGAGGCCTTGCCCCCGATATGCGATACGTGCTAAACTGCGAGGTCTATCATGAGGATAATCGCGCCTCTCGGCCCGGCGAAACGCGCCTGAGCCCCTGGAAGTACGGGTTCTACCCACTCTTCGGCTTAGCCCCTATTTCTCGGGGTGTGTTTCATATCTCAGGAGGTTTTCAGGTGCGTATCGCGATCCTTGTCTCTCGCGTCAGGATCGAGGAAAAGATGCTCCTCCGGGCGTTCCGGGCCGCGGGGGCCGATGTCGAGTTTCTGCGCATCACAGAGGTCCCCCTCAGGCTTGGAGGAGACAATCCCCTCTCGGGCTACGAGGGGGCGCTCGTCCGCTGTATCGGGCACCTCCAGTGCCTCTATGTCGCAAGAATCGCGGAGAGCCACGGCCTAAAGGTCGTCAATCCCTATCGGACGATCCAGCTTTGCGGCGACAAGCTTCTCACATCCCTCGCCCTCGCCGAGGAGGGTGTCCCCATCCCCGCCACCGCAGTGGCATTCTCTCCCGAGGCCTCCCTTGCCGCGATGGAGGTCCTGGGGTTCCCGGTGGTCATGAAGCCCTTGCACGGCTCCTGGGGGAGGCTACTGGCCAAGCTCAACGATCCCGAGGCCGCCGAGGCATTACTGGAGCACAAGAAGACGCTGGGGGGATACACCCACTCGGTCTTCTACCTCCAGGAGTACGTGCCCAAGCCCGGCCGGGACATCAGGGCGTTCGTGGTGGGTGGGCAGACGATAGCGGCCATCTACCGGTATTCATCCCATTGGATTACCAATACTGCCCGAGGCGCCCGGACCACTGCCTGTCCCATAACCCCGGAGATCGATCGGCTCTCCCGGGCGGCCGCCCGGGCCACGGGCGGGGGGATCCTCGCCGTGGACCTACTGGAGACCCCCACCGGAGAGCTTCTCGTGAGCGAAGTGAACCACACACCCGAGTTTCGGAACAGCATCGAGCCCACCGGCGTGAACATCCCCGGGGAGATGGTCCGCTATGCCCTCGGGGTCTTCACCGGGGATGTAGTGGGCGCCGGGAAGGGGGAGTGAGATGTTGGTGGTGAAGCTCGGAGGGAGCAATGGACTCGAATTCGACGCCCCCTGCCGGGATATCGCGACCCTGGTGGGGAAGGGGGAATGGGTAGTGGTGGTCCACGGGGGTTCGCGGGAGATGGACGATATCTCCACGAAACTCGGGAGGCCACCCCGCTACGTCACCACCCCCTCGGGGTTCCAGAGCCGCTACACCGACCGGGGGACTATGGAGATCTTCCTCATGGCCGTGGCCGGGCGGGTGAACAAGCTCCTGGTGGAACACCTGCAGGGCCTAGGGGTGAACGCCATTGGACTCTCCGGGCTCGATGGCCGCCTCCTCCAGGGGAGGCGAAAGGGGGCCATCATCGCCGTCGAGGGCGGGAAGAGGAAAGTACTGCGCGGGGACTACGGGGGCACGGTGGAGCTGGTGAACGTCCCTCTCTTGCGGTCGCTGCTCAAGGGAGGTTACACCCCTGTGATCGCCCCCGTGGCGATCAGCACGGACAACGAGGCCCTGAATGTAGATGGTGACAGGGCGGCCGCCGCGCTGGCCGCCGCGCTGGGGGCGGAGGCCCTTGTGATCCTTACCAATGTCCCCGGGCTCCTGCGCGACCCCGCCGATCCCGCCTCCCTCATACCCGAGATCCCCCCGGGGGAAGCGCGGGCGTACCTCGACCGCTATGCCCAGGGCCGAATGAAGAAGAAGGTCCTCGGGGCCATCGAGGCGCTGAAACGCGGACTCGGCCGGGTGATTATCGCCGACGGCCGGGCCGAGCGCCCTGTGCTATCGGCCCTGGAGGGCCGGGGCACGGTGATCTCCGGGGAGGGAGGATCATGAAGCGGGAAACCGCGGCCATTAAGGGATTTAAGATCATCGATTCCACCCTGCGGGAAGGGGAACAGTTCGTGGGAGCCAACTTCACTACCGGCCAGAAGATCGACATCGCCTGCACGCTGGACGAGTTCGGGGTGGAGTACATCGAGCTCACCTCCCCGGTGGTCTCCCCTCGGAGCTTCCAGGACCTCCGGATCATTTGCACCCTCGGGCTTTCGGCGGTGGTGCTCACCCACATCCGCTGCCGGGAGGAAGATGCCATACGCGCCCTGGAGGTCGAGGGCCTCGGGGGGGTAGACATCGTCATCGGGACGAGCTCCCCATTGAGGAGGTTCTCCCACGGCCTGGACATCCCGGAGATCATCGACCGGGCCCGCGAGATCATAACCCTCATCCGAGAAAGCCGGCCCGAGCTCGAAGTCCGCTTCAGCACTGAAGATTCGTTCCGGTCCTCCCGGGAAGACCTTCTGCGGATCTACCGTGCGGTGGATGAGCTCGGGGTGGATCGGGTGGGCGTGGCGGACACCGTGGGGATCGCGACCCCCTTTCAGGTGTACGAGCTAGTGGCGGTACTGCGGCGTGAGGTGCGAGCGGAGATCGAGTTCCACGGTCACAACGACACTGGCTGCGCCATCGCTAACTCCTACGCGGCGCTGCTCGCCGGAGCGGATTGTGTGGACACCTCGGTCCTGGGGATCGGGGAGCGCAACGGGATCACTTCCCTCGGCGGCCTCATCGCGCGGCTCTACGCCCTCGACCCGGAGCTCATAAAGGGAAAGTACAACCTCCGGCTCCTGCCGCGGCTGGACGCGATGGTGGCCGACATCGTTGGGGTCGATATTCCCTTCAACAACTACATCACCGGGATCGCCGCCTTCACCCACAAGGCTGGGATCCACGCCAAGGCGATCCTCAACGAACCGAGTACCTACGAAGTCCTCCGACCCGAGGACTTCGGACTAACCCGTTATATCTCCATCGCCCACCGGCTGACGGGGCGAAACGCCATCCGTTGGCGGGCTGAACAGCTGGGCCTCAAGCTCGACGAGGACGAGCTGCAAGAGGTCACTGCCCACATCAAGACCCTCGCCGATGGGCAGCACCTCTCCCTGGACGACGTGGACGCGATCATCCGCCGCTGGGCCAAGCGGGCCCCGGGGACGGGGGCGCGCGGGCGCCCCGCAGCGAAGGGGGGCACATGATGGGGAGGCTGCCGTTCGAGGCCGATTGCTTGGAGGAGAAGTTCCTGTCCGCCGCCGTGACACCTCCGGTCTACATCGACGATACGACCCTCCGCGACGGGGAGCAGACCGCGGGTGTGGTCTTCGCCAACGAGGAGAAGATCCAGATCGCCCGGATGCTCGACCGCCTGGGGGTCCACCAGATAGAGGCGGGCATCCCCGCCATGGGCGGGGACGAGAAGGAGACCATCGAGGCCATCGTGGACTTGGGCCTCTCGGCGAGCGTCCTGGCGTGGAATCGGGCCGTGATCGACGACATCAAGCACTCCCTCGACTGCGGAGTGGACGCGGTGGCGATCTCTATCTCCGCCTCCGATATCCACATAATGCACAAGCTCAAGCGCGACCGTGGTTGGGTGTTGGACTCGATAAAGCGGGCCGTGGAGTTCGCCAAGGCACACGGTCTTTACGTCTCCGTGAACGCGGAGGACGCCTCCCGGGCCGATCCCGAGTTCCTGGTCGAGTTCGCCCGCACCGCCAAGGAGGCCGGGGCGGATCGCCTGCGCTACTGCGACACGGTGGGGGTGCTGGACCCGTTCGAGACCTACTTCCGCATAAAGGCCCTGCGCGGGGAAGTGGACATCCCCATCGAGATGCACACCCACAACGACTTCGGGATGGCGGTGGCCAACGCCCTGGCGGGCCTCAAGGCCGGGGCCGCCTACGTGAACACCACCGTGAATGGGCTGGGGGAGCGGGCGGGTAACGCCTCCCTGGAGGAGCTGGTCATGGGCCTCAAGTACTGCGAGGGAGTGGATCTGGGGCTCCACACCGCCGTGCTGCGGGAGCTGTGCGCCTACGTGGCCCTCGCCGCGGGGCGCTCCTTGCCGCCCACGAAGCCGGTGGTGGGCGACAGCCTCTTCGTCTACGAGTCCGAGGGCCGGGCGAGCGGCGTGGTACGGGACCCCTCCACCTACGAGCTCTTCCTCCCCAGCGAGGTGGGGCTCTTCCGCCGTTTCAACGTGGGCAAGTACTCCGGTCCCAGCGTGGTACAGCAAAAACTACGGGAGCACGGGTATCACCCCACCCGGGAGGAGGTGGCGCGGCTCGTGCCCGTGCTCCGCGCCCGCGCCATCTCCCTGAAGCGCTCGCTGTTCGATCGGGAGGTGGTGGAGGAGTACTTGGCCCTGCGTGCCGCGGGGGGAAGGCGATGAGGGACATCTGGCTCATGGACATCACGCTCCGGGACGGGGAACAGGCCGTGGGGGTTATCTTCACCCGGTGGGAGAAGCTCCAGGTGGCCTCGCTCCTCGCGGGGATGGGGATCCCCGTGATCGAGGCGGGGTTTCCCGCCCTGGGGCCCGAGGAGGCCGAGTGCGTCGCCACGGTGGCCCGGGCGGGGCTGGAGGTCCGGGGGAGAGGGGAACCCCTCCGGGTATACGCGTTCGCCCGGGCACGGGCGGACGACGTGGGCGCCGCGGTCGACTGCGTGGTCGACGGCGTCGTCATCTCCATCTCCACCTCCGACGCCCATATCGAGCGCAAGTTCGGGCGGACACGGCGGTGGGTGCTGGAGCGGCTCGAGGAGGCCGCGGCCGAGGCCCGTTGCCACGGCCTCCCCTTCATCGCCAGCGCTGAGGACGCCTCCCGGACCGACCCCGATTTCCTGGCCGAGTACTACCGGCTGGCCGCGGAGCTCGGGGCGTGGGCAGTGCGGTATTGCGATTCCCTGGGGGTCAACGACCCCTTCGACACCTACCTCCACATCGCGGGGCTCTGCCGCCGCATCCCCGTTCCCATCCAGCTCCACATGCACAACGAGTTCGGGATGGCCACCGCCAACGCCCTCGCGGGGCTCCGGGCCGGGGCCCGGTCGGTGGCCGCCTCCATCGGGGGTCAGGGGGAGCGCACGGGCAACTCCCCCCTGGAGGAGGTCGTCATGGCCCTGAAGCACCTGCACGGGATCGACCTTGGGGTGGATACGGCGCGGTTCCGCGAGGTGGCCGAATATGTGGCCCGGGCCAGCCAGAGGGCGATCCCCATCTGGAAGGCCATCATCGGGACCAACATCTTCGCCCACGAATCGGGGATCCACGCCGACGGGATCCTCAAGGACCCCTCCACCTACGAAGCCTTCAGCCCCGAGGAAGTCGGCCTCGCCCGGCAGATCGTGATCGGCAAGCACTCCGGCACCCACGCCCTGATCCACAAGTTCAGGGCCGAGTTCGGCATCGAACTGGATGCGGACACGGCCGCGCGCATGCTGGGGCGGGTGCGGGAGATGGCGGTGGAGCTCAAGCGCCCCCTGTTCGACAAGGAGCTCATCCTGCTCTACCGGGAGCTCACCCGTCAGGGGGTGGGATGAGAGGGCAGACCCTGGTCGAGAAGATCCTCTCTCGGCGCCTCGGCCGTCCCGTGGAGGCCGGGGAGTTCGTGGTCGCCCCGGTGGATCTCGTCCTCGCCCACGAGGGGACGGCGCCCCTGGCCATCGAGCGTTTCGCGGCCCTGGGCCGCGAAAGGCCGGCCACCGGGGTGCTCCTGTTCCTCGACCACGCCGCGCCCGCGCCTCGGGCGGAGCTCGCCAATGTCCAACGGAGGATGCGCGCCTTCGCCGCCGAGACGGGGGCCCGACTTTACGGGGTGGGCACCGGGATCTGCCATCAGATCGTGGCCGAGCGCTGGGCCGCGCCGGGCCAGATCATCGTGGGCGCCGATTCCCACACCTGCACCGCCGGGGCGCTCGGGGCGTTCGCCACCGGGATGGGCTCCACCGACGTGGGGGTGGCCATGGCCTTCGGGGCCACCTGGTTCCGTGTCCCCGGGACCATCCGCCTCGACCTCACGGGCCGGGGGTCGGACGGACGCGGTCTCCCGCCCAGCGTCACGGCCAAGGACGTGATCCTCCACATCATCGGCCTGTTGGGGGACGACGGCGCTGTCTACCGCGCCCTCGAGTTCGGGGGGCCGGTGGTCGAGGCCCTCGACGCCGAGGGGCGCATGACCCTGTGCAACATGGCGGTGGAGGCGGGCGCGAAGACTGGGCTGTGCGCGTCCGATGGTACGATCCTCTGGTTCCTCGAACACATGGGTCGGGGAGGGGACTTCGTCCCGTTGGTCCCTGACCCCGATGCCCCCTACGAGCGCCGCCTGGAGGTGGACCTCTCGGGCCTCTCCCCCCTGGTCGCCGTCCCCCCCGCCGTGGACGACGTGCGCCCGGTGGAGGAGCTCGTGGGCCTGCGCATCGACCAGGTGTTGATCGGTACCTGCACCAACGGGAGGCTCTCCGACCTCCGCCTCGCCGCCTGGATCATCGCGGGCCGGAGGGTGCACCCGGACGTGAGGCTCCTCGTGGCCCCCGCGTCGCGCCGCGTCTACACCGAGGCCCTCGCGGAGGGCCTGATCGAGGCCCTCGTCCGGGCCGGGGCGACGGTGCTCCCCCCCGGATGCGGGCCGTGCGTGGGGGTGCACCTCGGGGTCCTGGGGGACGGCGAACGGTGCCTCTCCACCCAGAACCGGAACTTTCCCGGCCGGATGGGGAACCCCCGGGGGGAGATCTACCTCGCCTCCCCCGCCACCGCCGCCGCCACCGCGGTGGCGGGGGAGCTCGCGGACCCGCGGGAGTTCCTCGCCTGATGGGGAGCGGGGGGACGGATGCGAAGGGTAATCCGCGGGAAGGTCTGGCGGTTCGGGGACGGGATAACCACCGACCACATCATCCCAGGGCGGTACTACCACCTGCGCGGCGATCTCGCGGCCCTGACCGCCCACGCCATGGAGGATGCCGACCCCGGGTTCGCGCGAGCGGCCCGCCCCGGCGACATCGTGGTCGCCGGGAAGAACTTCGGCCAGGGATCGTCCCGGGAGTACGCCGCGTTGGTGCTGGTGGAGAGGGGGATCCAAGCGGTGGTGGCGGCGTCCTTCGCCCGGATCTTCTTCCGCAACGCCATCAACGTGGGCCTCCTCCCCGTGATCTGCGACACCGATGGGATCGAGACCGGGGACGTGTTGGAGATCGACCTCGGGGCGGGGGTGGTACGGGACCTCACCCGGGGGTTCACGCGCGATTTCGCGCCCCTCCCCCGTTGGATGCTGCGGATCGTCGAGGACGGGGGGATCGTGCCCCACATCCTGGCACGCGGCGGGTTCGGCTTCGCGTTCACCGAGGGTGAGGGCGATGGGCGCGTATAGGGTTGTCCTCATTCCCGGCGATGGCATCGGCCCCGAGGTCACCCGGGCCGCCCGCCGTGTCATCGCCGCCACCGGGATCGCGGTGGAATGGGAGGTGGTGGAGGTGGGGCATGCGGCCCTGGGGAGGTACGGCGATCCTCTTCCCGAGGCCGCGTTGGAGAGGATCCGGGAATGCGGGGTGGCCCTGAAGGGGCCGGTGACCACCTCGGTGGGGGAGGGCTTCCCCAGCGTCAACGTGGCGCTGCGCCAAAGGCTCGGTCTCTACGCGAACCTGCGCCCGGTGCGGAGCATCCCCGGCGTGTTCTCCCGCTATCGGGACGTGGACCTGGTGATCGTCCGCGAGAACACCGAGGGGCTCTACGTGGGGGTCGAGCGTGAGCCCCGGGCCGGCGCGGTGGAGGCGGTGCGGCGCATCACCGCGGAGGCGAGCCTCCGCATCGCCCGCTTCGCCTTCGCGTACGCCGCCCGCAATGGCCGGCGCAGTGTGACCGTCGTCCACAAGGCGAACATCCTCAAGAGGTCCGACGGCCTCTTCCTGGACTGCGCCCGGCGGGTGGCGGCGGGTTACCCCGGGGTCGGGTACCGGGAGCGCATCGTGGACGCGGCCTGCCTGGATCTGGTGCTCGATCCCTCCCGCCACGATATCCTCCTCTGTCCCAACCTCTACGGGGACATCATCTCCGATCTCGCGGCGGGCCTCGTGGGCGGGCTTGGCCTCGTCCCCGCCGCCAACCTGGGCGACGGGGTGGCGGTGTTCGAGGCGGTGCACGGTTCCGCCCCCGACATCGCTGGCAAGGGGATCGCCAACCCCACGGCCCTCATCCTCGCGGGGGCCATGCTGCTCGCCCACCTGGGGGGGGTGGAGGCGGGTCGGGCCATCGAGGCCGCGGTGGCACGGGTTTACCGGGAGGGGAAGCGCCTCACCCCCGATCTGGGGGGGGCGTCCACCACCCGGGAGTTCACGGAGGCGGTCATCGCCGCCCTGGGGGACATGTGAGGAGGGAAGCGGTGCGGGATATATGTGAGCGGGAGGCGGCGTACGAGAGCGGCTTCTACCGCAAGCGCTCCCTCGTCATCGTGCGGGGGGAGGGAGCGCGGGTCTGGGACGCCGACGGGAGGGAATACATCGACTGCGTCGGGGGCCACGGGGCGGCCATCGTGGGCCACGCCAACCCGCTGGTGGCCGAGGCCATCGCGGCCCAGGCCCGGAAACTCCTCGTCTGCCCCGGATCCTTCTGCAACGACGTGCGCGCGGAGCTTCTCGCCGAGCTGGTGCGCATCGCCCCTCCGGGGATCGCGCGGGCCTTCCTGTGCAACTCCGGGGCAGAGGCGGTGGAGGCGGCCCTCAAGATCGCCCGTCTCGTCACCGGGAGGACGCGGTTCGTCGCCGCGACCCGCGGGTTCCACGGCCGCACCCTGGGCGCGCTCTCCGTCACCTGGAGGCGGGAGTACCGCGAGCCGTTCGCCCCCCTCCTCCCCGGGGTTGAGTTCGTCCCCTACAACGACGCCGCCGCCCTGGAGGAGGCCCTGGGGGACGGGGATGTGGCGGGGGTGATCCTGGAGGTCGTCCAGGGCGAGGGTGGGGTGATCCCAGGCGAGGGGGCCTACCTCCGGCGGGCGCAGGAGCTGTGCCGTGAGCACGGGGCCCTGTTCATCGTGGACGAGGTCCAGACGGGATTCGGCCGCACCGGGAGGATGTTCGCCTGCGAGCATCACGGCCTGGAACCGGACCTCATCTGCGTCGCCAAGGGGATCGCCGGGGGGGTACCCATGGGGGCGGTGCTCATCCACGGGCGGCTGGGGCCGATGCCCCCCCGGCTCCACGGCTCCACCTTCGGGGGGGAACCCCTGGCCTGCGCCGCGGCGCGGGCGGCGATCCGGTTCATCGAGGAGGAGGGGCTCCCCGAGCGGGCGGCGACGCTGGGGGCGTTCTTCCTGCGGGAACTGCGGGGGATACCATCGTCCGTGGTCCGCGAGGTGCGGGGCCTGGGGCTCATGGTGGGAGTGGAGCTTCGCCGCCGGGCCGGGCCGTACCTCGCCGCCCTGGCAGAGCGGGGGGTGCTGGCCCTCTCCGCCGGGGCCACGGTGGTCCGCTTCCTTCCCCCGCTCGTTATCTCCCGGGAGGAGCTCTCCCGGGTGGTGGGGGCGCTGGCGGAGGCCTTGTCATGACCGATCGCGAAGCGCTCGAGTTCCTGCGGGAAGCCCTCGCCATCTACAGCCCCTCCGGGGGGGAAGGGGAGCTCGCGGCGTTCCTCGCGGACCGCCTGCGGCGCCTGGGGTTCGCGGCCGAGATCGACGAGATGGGGAACGTGGTCGCGTGTCTGGGGGAGATCCCGCGGGACGGGGGGACGGAACGGCCCGATCTCCTCCTCCTCGGCCACGTGGACACCGTGCCCGGGTTCATCCCCGTGCGGGAGGAGGGGGGACGGCTCTACGGGCGCGGTGCGGTGGACGCCAAGGGCCCGTTCGTGGCCGCCGTCGCGGCCCTGCTGCGGGCCCGGCGGGCCCTGGAGGGGAGGGGGGTCGTCCTCGTGGGCGCGGTGGGCGAGGAGGCCGAGGGGGAGGGGGCGAAGCACCTCATCCCCCGGTTCCGCCCCGGGGCGGTCATCGTGGGGGAGCCGAGCGGTTGGGACGGGGTCGTGCTGGGCTACAAGGGGCGGCTCGCGGTCCGCTACAGCGTCCAGGTCCCGGTGTCCCACTCCGCCTCCCCGGGGGCCACCGCCCCCGAGCGGGCGCTCGAGTTCTGGCGTAGGGTGTGCCTCTACACCCGGCGGTTCAACCGGGGCCGAACCCGTCGGTTCGACGCCCTGGACGTGGCGCTCCGGCGCGTGAGCTCCGCCGAGGACGGCCTCGTGGACCGCGCCGAACTCTACCTCGTCTTCCGCCTCCCCCCAGGCCTCGACCCCGCGGCCCTGCGGCGGGAGGTGCGGCGGATGGCGGGCGGGGCGGCGGTGAGCTTCGGCGGCGGCGAGCGGGCGTTCATCGCCCCCAAGAACTCCCCCCTGGTGCGCGCCTTCCTGCGGGCGATCAGGGATGCGGGGGGGAGGCCCCGGTTCGTGCTCAAGACCGGCACTTCCGACATGAACCTGGTGGGGCCGGCGTGGGGCTGTCCGGTGGTGGCCTACGGCCCCGGGGACTCCCGGCTCGACCACACCCCGCACGAGCACATCGGGGTCGCGGAGTTCCTCCTTGGGATCGCCGTCCTCTCCCGGGTCCTCGAGCTCGTATCCCCTCAGTAATCGAACTCGTGGGCCCCCACGCGGATCCTCCGTTCCGGCCGTTCGCCCGGCAGGGGGCGGCGGAGCTCGATCAGGTTCAGCACGGTGTAGCCGCGCTTCGCGAGGAAGGCGATGATGGCATCGTTGTTCGGGTGGACCCAGTTGTAGACCGTATCGCCGCCCAATTCGCGACAGAGCCTCTCCGCCTCGGCGTATAGGGCCGAGCCTATCCCGCGGCGGCGGTGACCGGGCGCCACGTACAGCTGCTCCACCCACACCACGTCGTCCTCCACGCGGCAGACGAGGTATCCCACGGGCTTCCCCTCGACCTCGGCGACGCGGATCGGGAACCCCTTGGCCCGGAACTCCGCGAGCTCCTCCCGGGCGGCACCGGGGTCCGGCGTCCGCTCCTCGCCATGGAGCCGTGCGAGCTCGGCCCGGAAAGCGGCGACCAGGCGGGCGAGCGCCTCCGTATCCTCGGGCCGCGCCTCCCTTATCCTGGCGTCCACGGTGGATCCCCAGTTTATACTTCGCCCGGGACATGTTGAGAATAGACGGGGCGGCGAAATCGGGGAGCGGGACCATCGTCCGCACCGCGGTGGCCCTGGCGGCCCTCCTGGGGGAGGAGCTGTTCCTCTACAACATCCGCGCCAAGCGGGAGAAGTCCGGGCTGCGCCCCCAGCACCTGCGGGCGGTGCGGGCGGTGGCCGAGCTGTGCGGCGGGGAGCTGGACGGGGCGGCCGTGGGGAGCATGGAACTCCGCTTCCGCCCCGGGAGGAGGCTCTCGGGAGGGGGGTACGTCTGGGACATCGGCACCGCGGGCTCCACCACCATGCTCGCCCTCACCGTCCTCCCCGTGGCGGCCTTCGCCGATAAACCTTCCGTTTTCCGCATCCGTGGCGGCCTCTTCCAGGACTTCGCCCCCTCGGCCTTCTACACCCAGCACGTGCTCCTCCCCGCCCTGGGGGAGATGGGGCTCGCGGCGGAACTGGAGATCGTCCGCCCCGGCTACGTCCCCAAGGGAGGGGGGATCATCGAGCTCAGGGTGGAGCCCCTCCCGGGGAGGCTTCGGCCCCTCGTGCGCACGGAGCTTCGGGGGGCACTCCGCTTCTGGGGGATCTCCCTCTCCTCCCACCTCAGGGAGCGGAAGGTCTCGGAGCGGATGGCCAAGCGGTGCCAGACGATACTCCGGCGACGGGGGATCGCGGCCCCGTTTTCCATCCTCCACGACGAGACCGCATCCCAACCCGGGGCGGCGTTGGCCCTCTTCGCCGAGGACGCGCACGGCGCGCGCCTGGGGGCGGACCGGGCCGGCGCGCCGCGGCGCTCCGCCGAGGAGATCGGGGAGGCCGTGGCGCGGATGCTCCTGGAGGACCTCGATTCCGGGGCCACGGTGGACCGCCATCTCGCGGACCAGCTCATCCCCTACGCCGCCCTGGCCGAAGGGGAGAGCCGCTACCTCATCCCTAGGGTCACTGACCACGTGGAGTCCAACCTGTGGTTGGTGGAGGAGATCCTGGGGGCCTCGTGGGAGATCCGAGGGAACACGCTGGCGATCCGGGGGATAGGCTATGGCCGGGGTTAGGGTGAAGATCCGGGGCATCTACTCCACCGCCCTGACGGGGCTCCTCCTGGAGCGGGGGCTCGAGATCGTCTCCCCCAGCGAGGTGATCCGAGCGCGGTTCGGGCTCCCGGAGGGCTCCGGGCCCGAGGAGGTCCTCATCGTCGACCGCCGGGACAAGCAGGGCGTGGTGATCGAGGGCGTGCGGGGAGCGGTGGAAGAAGTGGTGGCGGCCCTCGGGGATGCCCTCCCCTACGCGATCTTCATCCGCCAGGAGGCAAAAGTTCCCAAAGGCAAGGGACTCCTCGCCGCCCTCGCTGCGGCCAAGGCTAGGGTGCTCGCGGAGTTCCCGAGGCCGGTGAAGGAGGCGTTGGACGGGATCCGGGCCAAGTACGTACCCACCCTTCCGGGGCACCACCACCTCAAGGCCATCGACCCCCGCCGAGTGGACGAGGTGGAGGAGACGACGCTGCCGGCGGAGCTCCCCGCCACGGCGGCCGCGTTGCGGGAGGAGCTGGTCTACCGGTTCCTGAGGCCGGGGAGGACGGTGGAGGTGTGGCACGGGAAAGCCGGGGGCGGTTTCTCCTGGCGGGGCACGGTGGCGCGGCTCGTGCCGGGGGAGGTGTTGGTGCTGGAGCGGCGGTTCCGGGGCGGGGGGGCGTACGACTCGTTGGACGTCCCCAAGGAGGAAGGCGACCACGGCGCCGTGGAGCTCTACGAGGACCGGTGGTGGGGGAGAAGGACCTATTTCCGCGCCGACGGGACCCCCATCGGGGAGATCTACAACATCCACACCCCGCCGGAGCTATATCCCGACGGGGTGAGGTATCTGGACCTGGAGGTGGACGTGGTCCGCTACCCCGACGGTGAGGTGGCGGTGGTGGACGAGGAGGTGCTGGCGCGCAAGGCCGAGGACGGCCTCATCCCCCAAGCGTTGGCCGACCGGGCCTTGCAGGAGGCCCGGACGTTGCTGACGAGGCTCGCGCGGGACAGCTCGTGGGACGCCCCCGATTTCACGGGCTCCATGCCTTGAGCGATGGCGGGACCTCGAGGCCGTGGGAGTACATGAGCTCGGCGTCCGCGAGGATTTCCCGGACGGGGCCATCGGCGATCACGCGCCCGCGATCCATGAGCACCGCCCGCCCACAGAGCTCGAGCACCAACTCCAGGTCGTGGGTGGCGATGATCACGGTGGCCCCGAGCCCCCGGATGAGCTCCATGAATTCCCGTCGTCCCCGGGGATCCAGGTTGCTGGTGGGCTCGTCCAGGGCCAGGATCGCCGGCCGCATGGAGAGGATCGTGGCCAAGGCGGTCCTCTTCCGCTCCCCGAAACTCAGGCGGTGGGGCGCCCGGTCCGCGGCCCCCTCCATCCCCACCGCCCGCAGGGCCTCCGCCACCCGGCGGCGTACTTCCCCATCGTCCAGCCCCAGGTTGAGGGGGCCGAAGGCGACGTCGTCGAAGACCCGGGGCATGAAGAGCTGGGCATCGGGGTCCTGGAAGAGGAGCCCCACGAGGCGCCTGATCTCCCCCAGCGTCCCCTTCCGCAGCGGGATCCCCAGGATCTCGATGTCCCCCCGGCCCCGGAGGAGCCCGTTCAGATGCAGGAGCAGGGTGGTCTTCCCCGCGCCGTTCGGCCCGATCAGCCCCACCCTCTCGCCCTCCGCCACGGTGAGATCCACCCCCCGGAGGGCCTCGGTGCCGTCCGGGTACACGTAGCGCAGGTCGCGGATACGTACAGCGATCCTCATGGCACAAACGCGAAGTTGAGGGAAAGGAGGGCGATCCCCGAGAGCAGGAACCCCAGATCCCGCGGCTTAAGGGGAACCCGGGGCCGCGGGAGTTCACCGGAGAAGCCCCGGGCCAGCATGGCCCGGTACACTGCCTCCCCTTGGTAGAGGCTGCGCAGGAACGCGGTCCCCACCAAGCTCCCCAGGGAGGAGAGGAGCCGGCGGCGGCCCGCGATCCCCCGCCACCCAAAGGATCGGGCTTCCACCGCCATCCTGAGCTCACCAATCTGAATCCTCAGGGTGGGGGCGTAACGCAAGAGGAAAATGAGAGTGTCGCCGAGGGCCCGGGGGAGCCCCAGGCCCCTGAGCCCGAAGAAGAGTTCGTGCCCCTCCATGCTAGACACCAGGGCGGTCGCCCCCGCCACAGCGAGCAAGGGCTTTACCCAGAGCCGCAACGCGAGCTCAAGGAACGGGGGCGAGCCCCCTTCCCCGTGCCACCCGAGGAACGCCGAGAGGGTGATGATCACTACGAATGCAGAAGCCGCCCCGAGGCGCTTGAGGAAGCTCGACACCGGGAGGCCCGAGACAGCGTACAGCGCCGCCACCAGGGTCCCGTGGACCAGGAACTGGAAGGGATGGCGGGCGGGGGTCAGGACCACGAAGGCCGCGAAGGCAGCGGCGTAGGCGATCCGCACCCGCGGGTCGATCACCCCGAGCGGAGACCGCTGGACCCCGGCCGTGGGGACGGCCTCAGCCACCTCTCCCCTGCCCCAGGCCCCTGAGCCCCATCCCCAGAAGCAGGGCGAGGCCGAACACCGCCACTGTCCCCACCGCCCCCGCGAGCCCTGTGGACCAGAGGGGGCTCCTCACGCCGGAGAGGGCGTAGTCGGGAAACGGGGCATAGGGGAAGGCCCCATCCTCACCAAGACCCAGGAACCCGTGGTCCTCCGCCACCCGCTCCAGTCCATCGGGGAGGGACGAGGCGAACGGGGAGAGGAACAGGGCGAGCCCTAGGGACACCGCCAGGCCCGCGAGCAGGAAGGCCGTGATTTTCGCGCTCCTCATCCTCGCACCCCCTCCGCGGGGAGAAGGCCCGGCTGGACCCGGGCGATGAGGACCAGCGCCCCCGCGGTGATGGCCCCCTCCCCGAGCCCGATCAGGGCGTGGATCCCCGCCATCGCCGGGAGGACCACCGAGAGGGGTACCGTGCCCGAGAACGCCAGCTCGAACGCACAGGCGATGGCGGCCAACACCACCGAGGCCCACCCCGCCACGAAGGCCGGGAGCGCGGGATGTTTTCGGCCAAACAACCGCTGCGCGGCGCGGTATATGAGGAATCCGCCCACGGAGCCGATGAGGCCCATGTTGGAGATGTTGGCCCCCAGCACGGTGATGCCTCCGTCGCCGAAGAGGAGCGCCTGGACGATGAGGATGGTGGCCATCACCAGCAATCCCCGGGCGGGCCCGAGGAGCACCGCCGCCAATACCCCGCCCAGGAAATGGCCCGAGGTTCCCCCGGCGATGGGAAAGTTCAGCATCTGGGCGGCGAAGATAAACGCGGCCACGACCCCCATCATGGGGACCGTCCGCTCATCCGCATTTGCGCCGGAACGTCGGATGGCGACCCCGATGGCGACGGCTGAAGCGGCACCTAAGGAAGCCCAAGTCTTCGCGTCCAGAAAACCGTCCGGGATGTGCACCTATACCCCCTTGGTAGCACAAGTTTATAAATAGTGCTACCAAGGGGCAACCGGGACCGGCCTATTACAGCCGCCTCCCGGTGGAGGTAGCGGCGAGCCGGCCGTGCTTCACCCCCTTGAGGCTGCGGAGGAGGTCGAAAAGCCGTTGGATCTCCGCGCCCGGACCGCGGACGGCGAGAATCTCAAGGCAGTTGTCGGCGTCCAGGTGCACATGCATCGTGGCGATCACGAGGTCGTGATGGCGGTGCTGGTGGTTGATGAGCTCGTCCGAGAGCTCGCGCTTGTGGTGTTCGTAGAGGAGGACGATCACCCCCACCACCTCCTCCCCCTCCTCCCACTCGTGCCGCACCAGCCTCTCCCGCACCAGGTCCCGGATGGCCTCGGAGCGGTTCGCGTACCCGAGCGCCCGGATGAGCCCGTCGAACTGCGCGAGGAGTTCCTCCTCCATCGACACCCCAAAGCGCACTATCCTCACCATCTCCCGATTCCGCCTCCCGGCCCCATTATAGGGACCCCCTGTTTTGGAAGCGCTAAAATATGGGGTCTCATTTCCTAAACCCACGGGGAGGTGAGGCGGATGCGCGGTAGATCTGTGTTGGTCCTCTTGGGATGTTTTCTCCTCTCGACCTGTGCCCTCGCGGGGTGGCGGATCCTGGAGTTCGAGCGCGCGCCCTGCCCCCGGTTCGGCCACAGCCTGGTGAACGTGGGCGGGCGGATCCTCCTCTTCGGTGGCGCCGGCGAGCGCCACAGCCCCCAGGACCTGTTCAACGACCTCTGGGAGTGGAAGGGAGGGTATGAGTGGGAAGAAATTACGCCCGTTACGCCGCCCCCGCCGGCGCGCAAGGGCCACGCGGCGGTGGGGTTCAGGGGCAAAATGTACGTCTTCTTCGGGATGACCGAGGAGGACGGACAACCCCGGTTCCTCAATGACGTCTGGGTCTACGATCCCGCGGCGAACACCTGGTCCCAGATCCCCGTCTCGGGCACCTGGCCGCCGGCCCGTGCGGACCACACGGCCACGTCCTGTGCCGGCCGGATCCTCATCCTCGGGGGTGTCGGGGACGAAGGCCAGCTGAGGGACCTCTGGGCTTTCGACCCGACCTCCGGGACCTGGGAGCGGCGGGCCGACTTCCCCGGGGGGCCGATCTATGGAGCCGCCCTCTTTCCATACGGGAACTACTTCTTCGCCTACACCGGTGAGCCTGAAGGAGGGCTCTGGATCTACTCCGTGGAGAAAGACAGCTGGTTTTACAAGCACACGGAGGGTGCACCCCCTCCCCGCGAGTGCTTCGGCTGGACCCCTTGGGATGATGGACTCCTCATCTGCGGCGGGTTCTCCAAGCTGGGGAACCTTCTCGCCGACTGTTGGCGGCTCATCCTCGAGGCCGGCCTCGTTTGGGAGAACATCATGTCTCTCCCCTTCGGCCTCGGCTGTCCGGTCCTGGCACCGATGGAGGGGGAAGGGACCGGGACGGTCCTCTTCGGGGGGATAACGGAGTCGGGGTTCTCCGGGGAAACGTTGGTGTACGAGCCGTGAGCCCGGCTAAGGCGGCCGTTCGGCCCATACCTCCCAGCGCCCGGAGCGTCGCTGCCCCTCGAAGATGCGTTCCATGTGGTTGATCTCGAGGATGTGGAACCCCACGAGGAGCGCTTCCACCTCGGCCCGGTCGGAGTAGTGGTGGGGGATCCCGGCGTCCTCGCCGATGTCGGGGATGTAGGTATTGGGCTCGAGCTCCACCCCCTTGCCGTAGCGGAAGCTCCGCACGGACTTGAACTCAAGGAGGGCGAGGCCCCCGGGCACGAGGACGCGGCGGACCTCGGCGAGCGTCCGTCGTATGTCCGCCAGTGTGCCGTGGTAGAGGGAGGCGATGGCGAGGACGGCGTCGAAGGTGCCATCCGGATAGGGGATTCTTCGCATGTCGGCCTGGACGAGGGGGGTACGTAGGCCCGCTTCCCGGAGCCTCTCCCGGCATATCCGGAGGGCCTCCGCGGAGGAATCGAGGCCGTGGACCTCGAACCCCTCCCTGGCGAGGAACAGCACATGCCTCCCCGCTCCGCACCCGAGGTCAAGCACTCGCCTGACGTTCCGCTCCGCGAGGAGCGCGGCGAACCGCCGCACCGCCCAAGTCGGCTCACGGACGGCGAACTCACCCCTCCTGAAAAGCTCATCCCACGTCACCATCACGGGGCCTTTCCCTTCCTTCCGCTCACGATGAGGGAAGGACGTCCCTCGACCGTCCAGCGCCGCACCCCCGATCGAAGCTCGTGGAGCCGCCGCTCGCACCTCTCGCGTACGAGACGGAGAAGCTCCTCCGCCTCGGCGCGGGCGGGTGAGCCCTCCCCGAACTCCTCGGGGAACGCTTCGAAGAGCCTCGAGACGAACCCCTCGGTGGGCTCGGTAAGCTCCTCGCGGAGGATTCTTTCCTTCTCCGCCAGCGGGTAGCGGGCGTCGTCGAGGCAGAAAGGGGTGTAGAAGCCCGAGATGCGGATCTCTACGAGGCTGAGGCGCTCGAACAGTCGTGGGATTTCCTCGATGGGAAGTCCCCTCCCGACGTGATACGCTTCCTCGAGGGGTTCGATCGCCTTTCGAAACTTGCGGAATAGCTCCTCGATTCTCCGGTCGAAGGGGTCCCGCAGGAGCCCGTGTTCGGATTCCACCGACAGGACCGCCATCACCGAGATCGTGCCCCCCGGTTTACAGACTCTGGCCATCTCCCGGACGAGGACCTCGGGATTCGGTGCGTGTTCGATAAGTGTGTAGCTTGTGACGGAGTCGAAGGTCCCGTCATCGAAGGGGAGCGCGAGGGCATCGGCAACGGCGTACTTCATGTAGCCGCTCACTCCTCTCTTCTCGGCCCTCCTGCGGGCGTACTCGATGAAAGTCCTGTCCCTGTCGATGCCCCAGATGAGTCCCGGCGGCTTTATATACCTCGCGAGGTACCGGGCGAACGTTCCCGGCCCGCACCCCACATCGAGCACTCTCGCGTATTCGAAAAGCCCTAGGTACTCGAAGAAGGGCTCCTTGAGTTCAGGGCGGAACCTCCGTGAGCGCGAGCTCTCGAGCACCAGGATTGTCTGGACCCAGGAGGACCAGAAGTCATCCCTTACGTGCATCCCCGCCTCCGAAACCCGCGGCCTACCTCGGTCTTCCATCCCTCGCTCGATCATCCGCGGCACTTCGTTGGGACGGCTAGCGGCGAGGGTAATCCCTGGATTCACTCTTCTGGGGCTCCGGCAACCGATGGAAGCCCGGGTTTTCCCCGTGCTGCCGCCGATCCCGTAGAGGAAAGCCACACCGAAGGCCCATTGTATGCGACGAGACGCCGGAGGCCCGCTGGGAGGGCCACCGCCGCAACGAGGGCCCGAAACCGATCCGCCGAGGAATTCCACCCAAGCGTTCCAGTGGTCGCCCGAGTGGGGAAACAGATCCCACGGCGTGGGTTCAACGCGGCTTCCTCCCGGAGGCCAAGAAGATGCCCACGTTCGCGTGCTCGTCCCCGCAGCACGAACGGGCGCAACAGCGCTCCCCCACGTCCTCCACCCGTACCTCCTCGAGCCCGGCCTCCCGGAACCACCCCGCGACCTCCCCCCGCTTGAACCCGGGCCAGCGGTCGCAGTGTTCCTCCCGGAGGAATTCGAACCGGTGCTCGTCCAAATCCGTGACGACGAGCACGCCCCCGGGCCTCAGGACGCGGACCATCTCCCGGATCGCCCGCGGGGGCCGCTCCACGTGGTGGAGGCACATGTTGGCGAAGACGTAGTCCACCGCGCTGTCGGGAATGGGGAGAGCCTCCGCCGCGCCCTGCCGGAGCTCGAGCCCTTCCGCCCCGGCGAACTTCCGCTCCATCTGGGCGAGCATCCCCGGGGAGGGGTCGACGGCTATGACCCGCAGCCCCCGGCGCAGGAGGACCTCGGTTATGAAGCCCGTCCCCGCGCCGATGTCCGCCGCGACCCTCCCCGGCCGCACCCCGGCGACGGACAGCGCGCGCTCACGCACTCCCTCGGAAAAGAACTGGGCCCTCATCCGGTCCCACTCCCCCGCCACCCGGTCGAAGTATCCCTTGCCTGGAGTCACATTGCCCTCTCTTTCGCCTCCACTATCTCACCACGCCCGGCCTCTCGAGGTCCCGGGGCACGATCCTCCGTCGGGGACCGCGCCCCAGGATGAAGTGCCGTACGTCCCGGAGCCGGACGAAGTCCACCTCCTCGAAGAAGACCCACAGGAACGCCCCTGCCTCCGCCAGCCCCCACATAAATGTCTCCATTGCCACGCCCGCACCCGGGGACCCGAGGTCCAGGTAGTGCCGCTTGACCGTGCCCCGGTAGGGATCGTAGCCGGTGTGAAAGCTCACCGCGAGCCTCTCGTCCGCTCCCTCCGCCAACGCCCACTTGTAGCCCATCTGGATGAAGATCCGGTAGCGGCGGTCGGTCTCCTCCACGACGAAGATACCCTCTGGCTTCGTAACCTCGCCCACCGCGGCGAGGAGCTCGGCGAATGCCCAGGGATCGAAGTGGGGGGTGGAGAGCCCGTAGAGGAGGATGATATCGAAGTTTTTTTCGAGCTCGTGGACCTTTCGCGCGTCGAGGACCAGGGTCGCCGGGGCCTTACCGAGCTCCTCCGCCCCGAACATCCGCGCCCGCTCCAAGGCCTCGGGCCGGAGGTCGGTGATGGTGAGCTCGACCTCGACGTCCGCATCGACGAGACGCTTCGCCAGGGCCACGCCCCCGAATCCCGCCCCGCCGCAGATCTCTAGAATCTCCACCGGGCCCCGTTGGGATATCTTCCCGATCCAGGGGTGCTCGACGAGCTTTCCCATTGCGGCGAGCGTCACCTCGAAGTACGTCCGGCCCCGCTCGCTTCCGGGATCGTCGAACCATGGGAAGACCGAATAAAATTGGCTCAATCTATCCCCCTCGTTCACATCCCTCACCTCCCATTCCTGTGACCCCAAGATGTCAGGACCTCTTCGTCCTCGGGACGCCACGCCGGGTCCACGATGCACAGGAAGATGAGGTCCTCGCACCCCGTGTTTTCGATGTATTGGACCGTGCCCGGCGGGATGTAGACCGCTTGGCCCGCGTGCACGTTGGCTTCCTCGTCCCCGATGTACATCCGCCCCTGCCCGCACAGGAAGAAGTAGACTTCGGCGCTTTCGCGAAGGCGGTGGGGGAAGGTGGACTCCCCTGGGGGAACGCGGGCGTATGCAAGGCTGTAGCGGACCGCGAGCCCGTCCCGCGCGGGCTTCAGGATCTCACGCAGAAGTGACCCGTCGCCGGCGACGATCTCCGGGTGTTCCTCCAAGCTCGTCACGAACATCTCTCCCTCCTTTCTCCCTTAGGGCCGGGCACGGTGAGGTATTGGGCCGGGGACTCGCGCCGTCGTCGCATCGGGATGGCCGTGGCGGTATAATGATTCCGTCCTCGGTTATCTTGACCGTTCCTTAGGGCACCTATATAATACGTGTGCCCTCGCCCGAGGGCGTAGAGAAGGCCGGTCTTTGACAAGTGGACAGGAGGAGACGGGAAAGGCTGGTCCCTCAATTCCCTTCTTTAGAAAGCTAAATCAAGAGAGTATGATCCCGGCTCAGGGCGAACGCTGGCGGCGCGCCTAACACATGCAAGTCGTGCGATCGGCCCCTGTGAAGTCCCTTCGGGGACGGAACGGGGGTACGGAGCGGCGAACGGGTGAGTAACACGTAGCCAACCTGCCCCCGCGACGGGGATAACCCGGGGAAACTCGGGCTAATACCCGATGGACTCCCGGGGTCGAAGGATTCCGGGAGTAAAGGCGCTTCGGCGCCGCGCGGGGAGGGGGCTGCGGCCCATCAGCTAGACGGTGGGGTAACGGCCCACCGTGGCGATGACGGGTAGGGGGCCTGAGAGGGTGGCCCCCCACACGGGCACTGAGACACGGGCCCGACTCCTACGGGAGGCAGCAGTGGGGAATCTTGGGCAAT
>MTNJ01000037.1 GCA_002011425.1 Candidatus Acetothermia bacterium JdFR-48
GGAGCTCTTCGCCCCGGCCGAAGAGACGGTGGGCGCCGAATGAAATAGGGCCCTTGGTCTTTTGTGCCCGTTTTGGGGGCGGGAACATCCCGCCCCTTTTTGCCCCCCTCTTTGCCAAGAGCGGGACCACGGTAGTGAGTAAGATGTTATGAAAGCGTGTGCCCCTGACGATGGTGTCCCGGCAGTGATGTAACCGGTGACCACAGGTTGCGGGGTGCAAATGGTCAGGCGGAGATCCTGAGAGGGGTTAGCCATCGGTTGATTTCTTCATGGAGTAAAAGCTGCCGAGAAAGGGAGAACGACCACCGGTGACCGACCCAAGGATGTCACTTTGGAGCTTCCAAGCAATTACAAGGACAGGAAACAGCTCGATGCCCTGCAGGTTGGGCTATTGGCCCAAGCGTCGCCTGAGCTCGAGGTAAGCGGGGAGATCCGGGACCGAACGCTACCAGCACACCGCGCACGCAAAGCCTGTCAAAATGGGTACTGAAAACATCGCTGGGGCGTCCGGGTGGAGGACTGTTCACCTCGCTGAGGAAGGGGGACATACAATCCGAGCCTTCTGGAGCCGTGGGGGCGGGTCCTGCTTTCATTGGTGCAAAAGGCCTGTGCCCACGGAGTGAGCATCCGAAAGGTGGACGGCCTTGTGCGAAGTTTCATGGCCCTCCTCTATGGGATGTAAGAGGAACGGGGACTCCTGTACAGAGGAAGTGCAAACGGGCGCTTAACTTCCAGGAGGAACCCGATTGACAACCCTTAGCGGTACGCGATCCTAAAATTTGGACCATGAGGATTACCGAGTTCGTTATGGAACAAGTTTACCGTCTTTCACGATCAACTCGCCATCTAGGTAGATGGTCGGCGCCCTGAGTGTTCCGTCCCGGTGAAAATTGCTTTCGATTGTGCCACCCAGGTGAGTATTCCCCCCGAATCCGATGTGCGCCGATCCCCTCACCCGCTCATCCTCAACCAAATTTCCGGTATAGATCGCTTTGGGATTGGTCCCTATCCCGAATTCAGCGATACAAATGGCGTTCGCATCCTTTCCGAACGCCCTCCGGAGCTCCGCGGCTTCGGCCCCACCCTGGACCTCCACTACCCTCCCTCTCTCCACCGCCAGCACAATTGGCTCACTCAAGAGGCCGAGGGAGGCGAGGCTTCCGTCCAGTACGACCCGCCCTTGGGCCGTCTCTGGGGTGGGTAACACGGCGGCCACCCCGGCGGGGAGGGCGGAGATCCTTCCGGGTTCCCGCGCCAGGCCGTCAATGGCCATCGCCGGCTGTCCCCTCACCTTCAAACGAAGCTCGGTCCCAGAAGATGTAGTTATGAACACCTCGTCTGCCTCGGCGAGGCCCTCCGCCAGGGTCCGGGTGACCCGGGAAAGCTCCATATAGTCGAGATCCAACGCCCGGAGGGCCACCCCCTCGTCCACCATGCAAAGGGAGAGGACTCTGGCCCCCGCCCTCGCTGCCACACAGCGAGGGCCGTGGGGGAAGAGCTTGCCTGTGAGTATGTAGACGACGTCCGCAGACGCCATCCTCTCCTCTAATCCTTCGGGGAGGTGACCCCCAGGGTAGCCTTGCTCGGGGACCTCTACGATGGAAAGGACCCCCCCACAAGACCGCACCGCCGCCTCGAGGGCCCGCCGGAGACCTGTGGCCCTATGGTCCGTGACCAAAAGACATTTCTCCCCTCCTCTCAGCGCAGTGCATTCCCGAACGACCCCCGAGAGGACACGCTCGAGTGCCCCCATTACTCCCCTCCAGTGGTCACCCTGATCGCCTCATCGAGAGCTCCGTAATCGACGTGGAGCCAGTCGTCCCGTGGGGGACGTTCACACAGCCACTTCACCGTCTCCTCCAAGGCCTCCTCTGGGGGGACGAGATCGTGGTACCCAAGCTCTGTCCTGATCCTGGTAAGGTCCAGAAGGAGGTGCGGTTCGATGTCATAGGGATCACACGAGAAGGGCCTCCCCTGGGTCTGTGGCACGTGGGGAAGGAGCCTCCGGGGAACTGGGACAATTTCCCACTCATGATCCATAATCTTGCCTATCAGTTCCACGATCTGCCGCAAGCTTAACGCGCGGGTGTCGGCAGCGTTATAAATGCCGCCCGCCGCTTCCTCTCTCTCCAGAGCCAATACCACGGTGTGTGCCATATTCCTAAGGTATCCCCGTGGGAAGAGGGCCTGTCCCCCCTCGGGGACAGGGATCTGACGCCGGCCATCGAGAGCTTGTCGCACATAGTACCACTCCCGCGGGGTCACGTCCCTGGGGCCGTAAAGGGCAGGCCAACGGAGGATCGTGACCGCGAAATCTCCTCTCTCATGGGCCTCCAAGGCCTCTTTCTCGACCAGCAATTTGTCGTAATGAAAGTCCGGACCGTAGAGGAAGAGTTCCCCCCGCTTGGGGGCTTCCTCGGGGATGGGCACCGGTTGTGCGCTCGGTACGTGTTTCCAGGCCGCCTCGAAGGCTTCGTAAACTTCGTAGCTGCTGATACAGATGTAGCGCCCGATCCTCCCCTTGAAAACCTCGACCACGGCCCTCACGTCTCGGTCGTCGATCGCAATCATGTCGATTACCGCGTCGACCTCGAGCTTCGCCACCTGCTGTTTGAAGGTCTCGTGGTCCCGCCGATCGCCGTGTATGTAGAGGACCTCGTCGGTAAAACTTACGTTGTGCTGTCCTCTGTGGTAGCAGATCACGGTGTGGCCCCGTTCCACGAGATCTCTCACGATGTAGGGACCACAGCGGCGCGTTCCCCCGATGATCAGTACCTGCATCTACTACCCCCTTTCAGCCTTCCGCGACCACGAGCAGATGCACTAAATTCCTCACGTCGGGGAGCTCCTCCAGCCCCTCGACTGCCTCGATCACCTCAGTCAGTCTATCCTCGGGGAGGGCTTTCTTCGCGAGATCCGCGAACTTCCGCCGGACTTCTTCCGGGGACATGGGATTCCCGGGATCCCCCTTGGGCAGAAGAACCTGCGAACGATACGGGGTGCCATCCCTCAAGATTACTTCTACATCCGCCGGCCAAGGGGGCTGTGTCAGCGATCTCTTTCGGAAGAGTTCGTCGTACTCCGGGGTGGCCAGGACCTCGACTTTCCGCATGAGTTCCAGAAAGGAGGGATCGTGTAGCTTTCCCTCCCAAGCCGTTGGGAGGTCGGGACGGCCTTCCCAGAGTACCGTTGCCACTTGATAAGAGTGGCTGAAAATAGCATTGACGTGGGATCTTATCACATGACTGTCCCTTTTGGCCGAGGAACTGTTGGTCCTTACCGTAACCTTGACGATCTCGGAAGGGCTAAACCCATGTTCATCTACGATCTTCATGGCTGCCTCGATGGATGCATGGAGGTAACGGCAAGCTGGGAACGGTTTGATGTAGCACTCCCAAATTCTCTCCCCTCTCCCGAGCCCCGAGGAGGGGGCGGCAGGTTTAACCCCTAGGGACTGGGAAATGCCTCTCTCGCCCTCGAGGATGTCGCCCGAACCCAGGATGTCCTTCTGGGCGAGTAGGGCCGCGAGGACCGCCCGGTGGGCTTCGTGGCCCGGACAGAGGTCTTTTTCATGTCCACCGCTGAGCACATACTGGGCTCCACCAATCTGGATAGATGCCGCCGATCCTAGGGCCCCAGCTATCTCTTTCTCCCCGAGCCCCAACAGCTTCCCGGCCACCGCTGCACCCGCCAGGGTTCCCAACATCACGAAGTAGGGGAGGGCGACGGAGGCGGCCTCCACCTGGGCGAAGAGCTGGTAGGAAAGTTCGATGTAGACCTCATATCCCACGCTAAGGGCCGTTAAGAATTCCTTCCCCGAGGCTTCGGTGGACTCGGCGACGGCGAGCGCAACCGGGACGAGGCGGTCGTTGATGTGACCGCCCATGAAATGACCATCGCTGAAATCGAGGAAGTTGGTCAAAACGGCGTTCACCATTGCCGCTTCGGGACAGGGGACCTGAAATCCCGAACCCAGAACTGTTGCCCTGGGTCCCACATCTCTTTCCCACTCCTGCGCTAGCTCGAAGAGACCCTCGATGACTCGGTGGCCCGTGCCGTAGGCACCCAAGGCGATCCCCAGGGCATCGAGTATGTGCAACTTCAACCTGGCCAACGCCTTCGAGGATAAGTCAGAGAAAGAAGTCCCTGCTACGAAGGCGGCGATCTCGCGCGTGAAACCTTTTGCCATTTTCCTTCCTTAACCCACCACCTCTTCGATGATGCGGAGGGCATTGCCTCCCACGATCTTCGCGATCTCTTCGTCGGAGTATCCCCGTGCCACCAATCCTCGGATGATGTTCTTCCACTCTAGGGGCGATTCGATCCCGTACATGTAATCGGCCGCCAACGTGATCCCCAGCCTCTCGAGGTCGAAGGGTTTGGACTTGGCCATCGACCGATGGGCCGCGACCTGGTCATGGAAGACGATGTCGGTACCGATGGCAACGTGATCTATGCCGATAAGCTTCACGATGTAGTCGACGTGATTGAGGACGTCCTCGATCCCCTGTTCGGGGTTGCCACTCAGCTGGTTCGGGATCGCCGACACGCCCACGACCCCGCCCTTATCAGCCAAGGCTTTGAGTTCGTCGTCAGTCTTGAGCCGTTTGCAGCGGGGGTATAGCGCCCGGGCCCCGGTATGGTTGCAGAGCACCGGGGCCTTGGAGTGCTTTATGGCGTCGAGGGTCGTCTGAATCCCGCAGTGGGAGAGGTCGATGAGGATGCCGAGCTCGTTCAACTTCTCCACCAACGCGATCCCGAAATAGCTTAGCCCGCTATCGGTTCGTTCCGCACAACCATCGCCCACGTAGTTCCTCGTGTTGAAGGTGAGGAGCATCATGCGGGCCCCCATTCCATAGGCCACGTCGACTAGCTCCAACCTCTCGCCCACGGTCTGGGGCTCAAGCTGGAACATGAAGGCTTGCCTCCTCTCTTCTTTCGCCCGGCGGATGTCCCCGGCCGAGGTGGCGAGGACCAGACCGGGCTCCTTCGACACGTGGTAGAGGTACTTTCCGAGCAGTTCTATTGAGTCCTCGAAATCTTCTGGAATTCCGGGGACTGCCTCGAAGCAACAGGTTATGCCGGTTTGGCGCACGAGTTCGTAGTCGAAGTGGAAATCGAGGGAGCCGAACATGTGTGTATGTAGATCGACGGTGATCAACTCCTCGAAGAGCCGTTCCGCTCGTTCATGCTGCTCCGGGTCGAGCTTGATCAGTCGCTCTTCCAAGGGCAGTTTGAGGTACTCATCGCGTGAAAGCATGAAGACCTCCTTTCCGTTGTTTCCGCCCCATTAAGGCGGGTTTCATCTCCTCATCCTCACCATGCGGGGATCTAAAGCGTCCCTTAATCCGTCCCCCAATAGGTTGAATCCCAACACCGTGAGGAGGATCGCCAAACCGGGGAAAGTGGTGACATGTGGTGCCACGCGTAGATAGACACGTCCCTTGCTGAGCATAGTTCCCCACTCCGGAGTGGGAGGCTGGGCTCCCAAGCCCAAGAATCCCAGGGCCGCTGCGGAGAGGATTGCGGAGGCCACATTGAGGGTTGCCTGAACGATTATCGGACCAATGGCGTTGGGGACAATATGTCGAAAGAGGATCCACGAGTCAGCAGCGCCCAGGGCTCGGGCAGCTTCGACAAACTCCGTTTCCTTTATCGAGAGAACTACACTTCTTATCAAGCGGGCGTAGAAGGGGAGTTGAGAAATGCCCACAGCGATCATGGCATTGTAGAGACCGGGGCCCAAAATGCTTACGACCACTATGGCGAGCAATATCGCGGGGAAAGCCAAAAGTATGTCGATAAAACGCATGATTATCAGATCCGCCAGGCCGCCGTAATAGGCCCCAACAGCCCCCAGTGGAAGCCCTCCCATCAGGCCTATGCCCACGGAGACAACGCCCAATGTCAAGGAGATCCTGCTGCCATAGATGATCCTGCTCAATATATCCCTTCCGAGCTCGTCCGTTCCCAAGAGATGCCGTAACGACGGGGTTTGTAGCATCTCGCGTAAATTGGCCTTCAGGGGGTCATAGGGGGCAATAAGGGGCGCAAAGATGGCTGTCAAGATAGCCAATGAAACAATAACCATACCGACTTTTGCCGACCTGTTCCTTAGGAGGGTCCTCAATGCCCTTCTCTTCCGAATTCTTAAAAAAATTTTTTCTTTATTCATACTTTATCCGTGGATCTATGAAGCCATAGAGGAGGTCCACTCCGAGGTTGATCAGGGAGAAGGCCGTGGCGAATACGAGCACAGCTCCCTGAATAACGGGATAGTCTCGCGTGAAGATGGAATCGACCATCAGCCTCCCCATGCCTGGCCAACTGAAAACGGTCTCCACCAGAACTGTCCCGCCCAGGAGACGTCCGAACTGCAGGCCCACAACGGTTACCACTGGGATCAAAGCATTCTTGAGGGCGTGTCTGTAGATAACTGCCGCCTCTCTCAACCCCTTGGCCCTGGCAGTTGTTATGTAATCCTGTTGTAACGTCTCCAGCATGCTAGATCTGGTCTGTCTGGCAATTATCCCGGCCGCCAGGAGCCCGAGAGTCAAGCCGGGGAGGACAAGATGTTTTAGAGTGTCAGCCCCGGTACAGGGGAGCCAGTTCAGCTTGACCGAGAAGAGGAGGATCATCATGAGTCCCAGCCAAAAGGCCGGGGTCGATACACCTATGAGGGCGAGCACCATGGCCACATTGTCGAAAAGCGAGTACGGTTTAGTAGCGGAGACGATCCCCGCAATCCCCCCTATGACCACGGCGATGACCATTCCTGCCACTGCTAGTTTGAGGGTATTGGGGAAGCGCATTGCGATCTCGTACGCCACGGGCATATTAGAGGCGATCGATTCGCCCAGATTTCCATGGAGTAAATTCCCCACAAATACGAGGTATTGGATCAGGAGTGGCTTATCCAGGCCCCAGGTGCGCCTCAAGAACTCTATCTGCTCTTTAGTGGCCCACTGATCGGCCAAAAGCTCCGCGGGGTCACCGGGGACGAGCCTTATCATTGCGAAAACCAGGATCGTGATGCCGACTAAGACAAATAAAGTCAGAAACAGACGGTATAGGATGTAACGACCCATTACTGATCAAAAGGGGAGTCGCCCCCTGCACGGGCGACTCCCCTCTCCTCACTTCTCTTTCTCAATCCAGGTGTCACGGATGAGAACCTCATCTATCCGCTCCGTCACTGAAATGACGAAGTCCTTGACCTCGCGCCTCTTCGCATGGATCTGGGGCTCGTAGTAAAGAGCAATGAACGGCGCGTCCTCCATGATAAGTTCTTGGATTCGTTTCACGATCTCACAGCGTTCCTCCAAAGTGGTCGCGGCTCTCTGAGCCTTGATGAGTTCTTCAACCTCGGGGTTACTATAGAACATGCAATTCAGTCCGGGAGCCCAAGCGGCCTTGCTGAAAGGCCCAACCCCGAGCTCGGGGTCCAACGTCGGCAAACCCCAACCGATGAAGAACATCTGGAGCTTATTCTCCTCCAGAGGCTTTCTCATCATTGCCCCGTAAGCTGCCCACTCGAGAGGAACCACTTTGACTTTAACCCCGACCTGCTCAAGATAGTATTGCACTGCCTCCACGACTTCGGTGTCCATCAGGTATCTCCCTGGGCCGTAGTGTAGTGTCACTTCGAACCCGTTGGGATACCCCGCCTCTGCTAGGAGTGCCTTCGCCTTCTCGGGGTTGTACTCGTAGTACTTAGCGGGGGTGTAGCACAAAGCCGTGGGTGGCATCGGCGAGTCCATCGGTTTCGTCAGGCCGAGGAAGATGTTCTCGATGATCGCCTCTTTATCGACAGCGTAGTTCAAGGCCTGCCGGACCCTGGGATCCTTGAAGGGCCCCCATTGGACATTCAGACCGATGAACATCCGACGTTGCTGGGGAGGGGTCAAAATGTCGATGCCCAACTCTGGGTTCTCTATGTACCTTTTGGCGTCGCGGGGCGGGACGTGGTAGGCCACCTGGACCTCGCCCGCCTCAAGTGCCATGAGCCGTGAAGCTGCTTCGGGAATTGGTTTTACGATGATGGCGTCCAGGTTGGGCCTTCCACCCCAGTACCCTTCATTCGCCTCCAATAGGATCTCTTGGCCTCTTATGTGGTGTACGAACTTGAAAGGCCCCGTGCCCATGGGGGCTTTGTGATAATCTCTGTTGCCCAGCTTTTGTACCTGGGTGGGGCTGTTTATGCACATGGGTGAGTAGGCCAATTGGGCAGGTAAGGCCGCGAAGGGTTCCTTGGTGATAATCTTGACGGTGTACTCGTCCACTACTTCCACCGATTTGATCATCGCGAAGGCGGATCTGGCGAGGGCCCCGGTCTCCGGATCGAGCATCCGTTCTATGTTGAACTTGACGGCCTCGGCATTGAACGGGGTTCCATCGTGGAACTTAACGCCTTCCCGTAAGTGGAAGATCCAGACTCGCGGATCTTCGGGAGACTGTTCCCAGGAGGTAGCCAGTACCGGGAGGACCTTGGGTTCCCCGCCCGTCGGGTTTACCCGGGTCAGGCCCTGGGTAACCAAGTGGATGATGCCCAGATTGGGAATGCCATGGCAATAGACACAATCGAAGATAGGGATGTCAGTGCCCAGGGCTACGACCAGAGTTCCGCCGTACTTTGCCTCCTCCCCCCAAGCCACCACCATCAGGAACAAGAACAGGAGACCGACCAACAATCCTTGAAGCTTCCGCATCCTCTCACCTCCTCCACATCATCAATGCGAAAAGGCACTTATTTGAGACGGCTTTCACCCCCCTTCAGGAAGTGTTCATCGCCACATCCATCGGACATCGCTTGATACGGAAGCAACCACTCGTAGCTTCTCTTCAGGAGCTTGAGGAGAAGCGAGGTTTCAGCGTTTCGAACTCCGGGGATCTTCGGGAGCTTGTCTTTGAGAAATAGGAAGAGCTCCTGGGTGGAGGGGAAGACAGTCTCTATGATGATGTCGTCCACTCCTGTGACAAAGGCCACGACGCGGACACAGGGCATCGCGGCCAACATGGCACCGGCCTCGTCCAGATGGCGCAGATCCACATCGAGATGGATGAGGGCCACAGTGTTCATCCCGACTTTGAGTGGATCGACGATGGCCGCGATGCGGATGTACCCCTCGTTGACCAAGCGATCGATACGCCGACGGATGGTGCTCTCCGAAACACCGAGCTGACGTGCGAGCTCGACGTTCGGCACCCTTCCATCCCTTTGCAATAAATCGATGATCTTGTAGTCGAGTTCGTCTAGTGAATGCACCTTATCTCCCTTTAAATTATCCTTTATTTCGCGAAAAATGTCAAGATTTAGTTTTATTTATACGATTTTCGAGAAAATAACGAGAAAATACGACGAAAAGTTGAACAAATTTTGGAAAGCTCGGGTCCCGTGGGTTCCAACAAAAGAAAAACTTGTTTGTTATGCTGTAAGCTAGGGATGGCCTCTCGGCGAGGGACATTATCTAATATAATCATTATGTTATGTTGAGGGTTGGGGTGATAAGGGTTATTTCCCTCAAGGAAAGGGAAGAGGTCGAGCGACACGGCAAATTGATAGAGAGCTTCTTTCCGGAGCTTCGGGCCATTTCGAAGTGCATACAAGACCAACCTCATGGGGTTTACGACGAGGAGACAGAGGCGCTCGCTGCCCTGAAAGTTCCCCGGCTCGCCCGGGAAATAGAGAACTCGGTCGACGCGATAATCGTGAGTTGTGTCGCTGATCCGGGCGTAGCAGAGCTCAGGAGGGAGGTCAGCGTCCCCGTTGTCGGCTCAGGGGAGAGCTTGGCCTCTATAGCACGGGCTTTGGGAGGCAAGGTGGGGGTGATCACTATCACCGATGGTGTCCCCCGCCCGTTGCGAGAAAGACTCGGCGACCCCCCTTGGAAGAAGGTCGCGGGAGTGTGCTCGACCTTGGATCTGAAATGGAAAAAGGAAGCGGTTCTACAGGCCGCAGAACACCTACTGAAAGAGGGGTGTAACGTGATCGCCCTGGGCTGTACGGGCTTCTCGACTATCGGCATCGCCCCCTTGATCCACCGGGAGCTGGGTGTCGTCGTTTTAGATCCAGTTGTGGCTTCTGGTTCCGTTGTCTACAATCTTTTGGTTTCCAAAAAGGTATGGGGTTGATCCGGGGGAATATCCTCGGAAAAAGAACGGGCAGGTTTCGCATAGAGATGACCAAAAGATTTTGCCAAGGAAGCGGCTGTGTCTATAACAAGAGCGCATTCTTGAAACTCAGCGAGTTCAGCATTCAGGGAGTCTCTGACTTGGCCGACAAAAGCTTAAAATCCTCTCCATAGGGAGGTGGTCGGTTTGAAGCGGAGTCTTTTGGCCGTGTTGGTTGTGCTATTGGTGCTCGGTGGGGTAACCCAGGCGGCGGGGAAGAAAACCCTCGTCGTCGGCATCCCCGCGGATCCTCGGGGGTTGAGCCCCGTCTTCGCGTGTACCTTCCTTGACTGGGTGGTCGGGTATCGGCTGTACAGCTCCTTGATTCAGGCCGATGAGAACTTCCAGCCGGTGCCCGATCTCGCGGAGTCCTGGGAGGCCTCGTCTGATGGCTTGACCTACACTTTCTACCTGCGACGTGATGCTACTTTCCATGACGGGAGCCCCATAACCTCGGAGGATGTGAAGTTCAGCGTTGAGCTCGCCCTCAAATATGGGAGCATATGTGCCCGAGGCTTGGGCACGGTCATTGACCGGATCGAGACGCCGGATCCCTACACCGTTGTCTTCCATCTGAAGGCTCCGTATCCCGAGTTTCTCAATCCTTATGACGGCATCGGCCCCCACTGTTCGTCTGTCCTGAAGAAAGAGCTCTACGAGGGGACCGATCCCCTCACGAACCCCTACAACTTCCAACCGGTGGGTTCTGGGCCCTTCAAGTTCGTCGAGTGGGTCAAGGGCAGCCACATCGTCCTCGAAAGGTACGAGGGTTATTTCGGCGAAGGCCCGTACATTGACCGGATTATCTTCCGCATCATTCCCGACCCAATGACTTTGGCCATGGCCTTTGAGACGGGAGAGGTAGACTGGATCCCCTTCACGGTCCCGGCTAGCGAGGTGGAGAGGCTGAACGACCTGCCGAACGCCCGGGTATTCTTCCATGGTTCACCCTGTGGTGTCAGCCTCATCCTCGCTTACAACCTGAGGCAGGAGCCGTTTAACGACGTCGCGGTGAGACGAGCTTTGACGGCGGCGATAGACAAGCAGAGGATCGTTGAACTCGTTTATTACGGTGGTGCGAAGGTGCCCGATAGCTACGTTATCCCGACCCCCTTCTCCGAGTGGTGGTACAACCCCGAGGCGAGGCAAATCGGCTACGATCCCGCGCTCGCCAAGAAGATCCTGGACGAGGCGGGTTACACCGTTAAGGAAGGTGGCTGGAGGTTCCACATGACCCTCAAGCACACCACCGGTTACCCTGAGCATCTCAAGGTCGCTGAACTTATCAAGGAAGACCTCAAGAAGATCGGAGTGGACATGCGGATAATCAGCTTGGAGCATGCGGCCTGGCATGAACAGGTATTCCAGCGCTGGGATTTCGACGCCACTCTGATTCCATTCTGCAGCGGCCCCACTCCTCCTACCCTAAAGCGGTTCCACACCGAAAACATTAAGCGCATAAGCTGGGCTAACTGCTTGGGCTACAGCAATCCCGAGTACGACGCCCTCTTTGAGTTGATGATAAGTGAACTAAATAAAGGGCGACGCTTGGAGCTCGTCCAGCGCATGCAAGAGCTCCTCGTCTGGGACCAGCCAGCTTCCTTCCTTCTCGGTCCCCTGAACGCCACCGCCATACGGGAAGGTCTGTTCACCGAGGAGCCCCAGGGAGTCTGGGTCCTAGGGTACCTCTGGATGCACCTCAACAAGGTCAAGCCCCTCGAGTGAGGGCTTGGTAGATGGCTGCGCCCCAGGTACACTGCCTGGGGCGCAGCCGTTCCTTAAAAATGGCTCCCTACATAATCAGGAGAATCGCTGGGGCATTCCCCGTGGTACTCTTGGTCCTGGTCCTCAACTTTCTCATCCTCCACTTGGCCCCCGGGGATCCTGTGTTCATCTTTATCCAGGGCGGAGGGGAGGTGACGGAGGAGTACGTTCAGCAGATACGCGAGCGGTTAGGGTTGGATAAACCTTTAGCGGAACAGTTTTTCATTTTCATCGGGAACGTATTCAAGGGGAACCTGGGATTCTCTCACTTCTACCAACAGCCGGTAATAAAGGTGATCTTCGAGAGGATTGGGCGTACATTCCTGCTTGTTGGCTTGGCGATCCTCTTTGCGGCAATCCTCGGCATCAGCCTCGGGGTCTTGGCGGCGAGCTATCCCTATTCCCCAATCGATTATACTAACACGGTGATAGCCGTCTTCGGCTATTCAATCCCTACCTTCTGGTTTGGCCAGCTTCTGATTTTAATCTTCGGGGTATTCCTGCGGGTCCTACCGGTCGGGGGGGTTCCCATAATCCGAAGGGGCCTTTTGGATTGGGCATCGCACCTCGTCCTTCCGGTAACCTGCTTGGGCGTATACCAGCTTGCACTGATAGCGAGGTTGACACGGGCAAATATGAGAGAAGTTTTGAACATGGATTACGTCATGGTGGCGCGGGCCAAGGGGCTCAAGGAGGGGTCCGTGATCCTCAAGCACGCTCTGCGCAATGCTTCTCTACCCGTGGTAACCGCGATAGGTCTGAACTTCGCTTCCCTGCTCACTGGAGCCGTGGTGACCGAGACGGTCTTCGGCTGGCCGGGGCTCGGGAGGCTGATGTTCGAATCTCTTTACCGGCGTGACTATCCGGTATTGTTGGGACTTCTCATCATAATGTCCATCGGTGTGGTGATCATAAACCTGCTCGTTGACGTGTTGTATGCACTGCTCGACCCGCGCATTCATTACGATTGAAGGGCGGAGATGAAGGATTTTTGGAGAGAGTTCAAAAGGAACAAGGCGGGAGTCCTGGCCTTGGCCTTCATCATATTTCTCGGGATTACCGCCGCCACTGCCGACTGGGTGACCAGTCACGACCCCCTGGAACCCGGGGTGGGACGGCCCTTCACCCCACCGTCTCGTGATTTCCCAATGGGAACGGATGACCTGGCGAGGGACATTTTCAGCGGAGTGGTTTATGGGGCGAGAGTCTCCCTGATGGTTGGGTTGAGCGCGGCGGCAACGGCCTCCTTAATCGGGGTGCTGATCGGCTCGGTCTCCGGGTTCTTCGGCGGTCGCATTGATTACATTCTGATGAAACTCTGCGAGATGTTCCAATCACTCCCAATGTTCCTCTTCGCTCTTGTCATCGTGAGTTTCTTTGGGAGCAGCATCTGGAACATCGTGATAGTTATCGGTTTTATCACGTGGCCGCGCATGGCGCGGCTGGTGCGGGCTGAGATATTACATTTAAAGGAAATGGAGTTCGTCACGGCGGCGAGGGCGATAGGTCTAGATAGTGTAAAGATAGTGCTCCGCCATCTCTTGCCAAATGTCCTCCACGTGATCGTGGTCACCTTATCCCTAGACGTGGGGACCGCGATCATCGTCGAGGCCTCTTTGAGCTTCCTTGGGGCAGGGGACCCCAATGTGATGAGTTGGGGGCGCATGTTGCATAACGCACAGAGGTTCATACGACGGGCTTGGTGGATGGCGGTCTTCCCTGGCCTCGCCATCTTCTTGACGGTTCTCTCCCTCAACATCTTGGGAGATGCGTTGAACGATGCTTTGAACCCCAGATTGCGGGGGAAGAGGGGGTGACACACGTGAAGAGGCTCGGGCTTGTGACCATTGGACAGTCACCACGGGCGGATATCGTCCCAGAACTGGAGGAGGTATTGCCCGAGGACGTGGAGATCGTGGAGAAGGGGGCCTTGGATGACTTCTCGTTGCAGGAGATAGAGCGGAGGTTTGCGCCGGAGAGCGATGAGGATGTACTCGTGACGCGGCTGCGGGACGGAAACGAGGTCATCGTAGGAAAAAACCGTGTTCTTGCCGAGCTCCAGAGCAAGGTCAACGCCTTGAATGCGAAAGGGGTCGACCTCATCGCACTGCTTTGTGCCGGAGAATTTCCGGGGTTGAGGTCCCAAAAACCTCTCCTATTTCCGAACAAGCTGGTGGAAGGGCTGCTCGAAGCTCTGATCGTCGAGGGCAAGATCGCCTTCCTGGCCCCTTCAGAGAAGCAGTTGGAGCACATAAGGCAACGCTTCGTCAAACTCGGCTTTGAAGCGATCGGCTTCGCAGCCTCGCCTTACACATCAAGAGCGGAGGGCACAGTTGAGGAAGTGGCCCGCAAGATCAGGGCTCAAGGGGAGGTTGGACTCGTGATCATGACGTGTTTCGGCTACACAGCGGCGATGAAACGGAAGGTTCGGGAAATAACCGGCAAACTGGTGGTTTCCCCACGCACATTGTTGGCCGAAACTCTGAGGGAACTTTTTGCTTAAGCAACTTTTATAAATGCAGTAACTCGGCAGAGGCCTTACCGGCTGATCAGCCACGGTAAATCAGCGAGGAGCCACAGGGTTCATAAGAGATTTCCAATTCCCGGATGTTCAAGGCCTGAAATTTTCGGCTCAGAGCATCGGCCCTTTCCCGACTCACGCAGAAAAAGAGGATAAAACCTCCCCCACCGGCCCCCAACACCTTCCCCCCCAAAGCTCCCTCGTCCCGGCCCAAGTCATACATCTCGTCGATCAGCCGGTTGGAGATTTTCGCAGAAAATGAGCGCTTTATCTCCCATCCTTCGTGAAGGAGTTCCCCGAACCGATCGAGCTCCCCGCGGAGAAGCGCGTCCTTGCCCGCATATGCGAGCTCCTTCAGAGCTTTATACAAGATTGTTTTCCGCTCCGCGGTTTTGTTCTGTTCGGAGAGAACTTCTCCCGAACGCCGTCTCAAACCGGTATAAAAGAGCCTTATCCGAGCGAAGAATTCCTCGAGGAGGTCATTCGGCAGCTGAAGCGGGGTCACCGCGACGTGTTCGTCGGGATAGAACTCGATGAAGTTAAACCCCCCATATGCAGCAGCGTACTGGTCCTGTTTCCCGATGTGGTGGCCTAGGCGCACGATCTCGAGTTCGCACGCCTCCTGGGCGAGTCGCTCCGGGGATGCTGATTCCCCTCGGTAAGCATATAGGGCGTTGAGGAGCCCCACGGTGAGAGCGGATGAAGAGCCTAACCCCGTCCCGGCGGGAACGTCCGCGATGGTAACGACTTCGATCTGTTTGCGTACCCCCGCCGTCTTCAACGCCTCGCGCACGATCTCGTGCCGCAGCTCCTCGGGCCGCTTCACGATCTCGGTCCGGGTGTAGGCCACCCGGATCGTCTCCTCGAAGCGACGGTTCACCGCTACGTACATGTACTTGTCGATGGTGGTGGAAAGTACCGCCCCCCCGATCTCACGGTAGACCACGGGGAGATCAGTGCCTCCGCCGAGGAAACTCGTGCGGAACGGAGTTCGGGTGATGATCATCCTCCGTGCCTCCGGCGTGCGGTCGCCAGACGCTCCGGCGTCCCGATGTCCAAGAGCTCTACCGGGGAGATGAACCCCCACAATCTCTCCCCTGCCGCGATGGCCCTCGGGAAGAGATCCTGCACGAAGTCCCACCGAGAATTAGGGGGCAGATAGGAGAGGATCCGGGACTCGAGGAGGTAGACCGCGGCATTTCCCCACCTCCCGTAGCGGAAATCCCCGGGAGCGGGGTGCCAGGCGATGATACGCCCTTCTCTATCGAGTTCAGCGATGTCGCAATCCTCGGGACGATCGGTCTCCTGGAGGACCACGGTCCCGATGCCAGCCTTATCATGGTGGAACTCGAAGAGCTTTGCGAAAGGAAACTTATCCAGCACTACGTCCCCGTAGACCACGAGAAACCTCTCGGGGAGATATTTCCGCATCACGTCCAACGCCCCCGCGGTCCCGAGGAGCTCTTCCTCGAAAAAGTACTGTACCGATACTCCAAAGCGCGCCCCGTCTCCCACATAGGCGACGATCTTCTCCGGCTTATGGTGAAGGTTAATGAGGACCTCGGTCACCCCGGCCGCGGCGAGGACTTCCAAGTTCCAGCCGAGGAGGGGCTTTCCTCCCACGTGCATGAGGGGCTTCGGAACTTCCTCGGTAAGGGGACGGAGCCTGGTCCCTTCACCAGCACAGAGAATGACCGCCTTTCGAATAGATGATGAGCAATCAATGATGGGCGAACGGGAAGATTTGTACACATCACCCATCTCTCATCCCCCCACCACTTTCCCGTTCGAGGATGAAGTCTGCAGCTGAGGCAAGGTCTTCGCAGACGGCGTCTGGCTCAGAATCGGATCGAGCGTCCGAACCTCCGAATCCCGTGCGTACGAGTACCGTGAAGCAACCTGCACGTTTCCCAGCCTCGATGTCCGTGGTCATATCCCCCACCATGTAAGAACGGGAGAGATCGATGCCGAGTTCTTCCGCTGCGCGAAGTAACATCCCAGGGGAGGGCTTTCGACAAGGGCAGTTGTCGTCGGGCGTGTGGGGACAGTAGTAAATCCCATCGAGTTCGGTCCCCTCTTGGGAAAGCTTCTCCACAAGGCGTATGTGGATCTTCGCCAGGGTCTCCTCGGTAAAATGCCCATAGCCGACTCCGGCCTGATTCGTGACCATCACCACCTTGAAGCCCGCTTCGCGTAGCCGCCTTATCGCCGCGGCCGCCCCGGGGAGAAGCTCCACACTCTCGGGATCGTCCAGGTACCCCTCAACTTGCTCCGTCACTACCCCGTCCCGATCCAGGAAAACGGCCTTTCCCATTGTGATGGGCGATGGATGTTCGGAGACGACCTTTTCATTCATGGCGTATCGTTCGTCACCGATCCTGCATCACTTGACTACAAGCGAGACGAGCTTCCCGGGGACGGCTATCACCTTGACGAGCTCCTTTCCCCTGAGGTAACGCTGCACCTCTTCTGCCGCGAGGACGGCTTCCCGCAGGGCCTCGATATCTCCGGCGGTGTCGTGAGGCAACCTCACCCGGGCGCGAACTTTCCCATTTATCTGCACCGGGATCTCCACCGCCAGAAGTTTCAGCGCCTCCTCATCGTACGTGGGCCATCCCTGCTCGAGCACGGCCCCGCCCTCGCCGAGCCTCAACCAGAGCTCTTCGGAGATGAAAGGGGTGAAGGGAGAGATCAGGAGAATCAGGTCGCGGATGACCCGGCGCAGCAAGCCCAGGTCCGGCTCTTCCCTCCCCAGGTACTCTTCCAAGGCATTAGTGAATTCCATGATGGCGGCGATGGCCACGTTGAACCCGAAGCGCTTGGACTCGAACTCTCGCGTCACCCTGTGTACCGTCTCGTTAAACTTGGCCCAAAGTCTCTTCGCGGCCTCGGATAGCGCCGCGGGGTCGAATTCTCCGGACCCGTCTTTGACGCGGGGGATCCACGCGGTGAGGAGCTCCCAGAACCGGTTGAGGAAGCGCCAGGCTCCCCTCAAGCCCTCTTCGGACCATTCGATCTCCTTCTCCGGTGGCCCCATGAAGAGGGTGTAGAGGCGCTCCGTGTCGGCGCCGTACTTCCCGATGAGCTCGTCGGGGGAGACCACGTTCAGCTTCGATTTTGACATGGCCACCACCGAGACCTCGAGCTCCCGGCCGCAGTGCGGACACCCCCTCCCCTCCGCCACTTCCTGGGGGGGGATCCATCGGTGTTCGGGACACCAGTAGGCGGGGTAGGTGATCATCCCCTGGGTGAAGAGCCGTGCGAAAGGTTCGCCGAAATCCAGATACCCGAGGTCCCGCAGGGCCTTGGTGATGAAGCGGGAGTAGAGGAGGTGGAGGATGGCGTGCTCCACACCGCCGACGTAGAGGTCCACCGGTAGCCATTTGTTCACGAGGTCCGAGTCGAAGGGGCGTCTGTCGTCGTGAGGGGAGATATAGCGCAGGTAGTACCACGAGGAATCGACGAAGGTGTCCATAGTGTCCGTCTCGCGTTTGGCGGGACCACCGCACTGTGGGCAGGTGGTGTTCACGAATTCCGGAATCTCAGAGAGGCCTTTGAGACCGATCCTCTCCACCTCGGGGAGGAGGACCGGGAGGTCCTTCTCGGGCACCGGGACGGTGCCACACTCATCGCAGTAGACGATGGGAATTGGCGCCCCCCAGTAGCGCTGGCGGGAGATGAGCCAATCCCGCAGACGGTAGTTGACCGCGAATTTTCCGATCCCCCGTTCCTCAAGCCACTCGATGGTCCTCTCGACCGCGACGTCGCCCGGCGTTCCGGTCAGGGGGCCGGAGTTGATCATCGTGCCGTAGCGGTCGTGGAAGAGGAGGTCCCGGTAGAATTCCACGTTCCAAAGGAGTTCGGCAACGGTGTGCACCTCGCGGACATCCGGCTCGAGCGCCTGGCACCTCTCCAAGACCTTCCGTTCCTCGGCGATGGAGCCTACGTTCATGACAGAGTCCGAAAAGACGAACTGCCAGCCAGCCCCGATCACCTCTGACCACGAATCGGGCTCGAGGTAACTCTGGACGAGGGCGATGTACCGTGCGCGGTCCCCTTCCCGCAGGGTCACGTACAGGGAGCCGTCCTCATCCGCGAACTCGAAGCCCGCCTCCCGCAACGCCCCCGGGAGGCCCTCCCGGTAAGTGCCCTTCATCACGTAGCTCTTGGCCGTGCCTCCGGGCGGGGCGATCACCGGCACCACGGGGATCCCGAATTTCAGTGCGAACTCGAAGTCGCGGGCATCATGGGCAGGAACGGCCATAATGGCGCCGGTCCCGTAGGTCATGAGGACGTAGTCGGCGATCCAGATGGGTATCCGCTCGCCGTTCACGGGGTTCACCGCATAGGCCCCGATGAAGACCCCGGTCTTCTCTTTCTCCGCCGAGAGCCGCTCCACCTCCGTCTGCCGCGCGGCGAATTTCTTATACTCCTCGACCTCCGCCCGCTTATCGGGGGCGGTGAGCTTCTCCACCAGGGGGTGTTCCGGGGCGAGGACCATGAAGGTCGCTCCCCACAGGGTGTCGGGCCGGGTGGTGAAGACGACGATCTCATCACCCTGCTCGCTCCGAAAGGCCACGTTCGCCCCCTCGGAACGGCCGATCCAGTTTCGCTGCATCGTCTTCACGTGTTCGGGCCAATCGAGGGCTTCGAGGTCCCGCAGGAGTTCCTCGGCGTAAGCGGTGATCTTGAAGAACCACTGGGTAAGGGTTTTCTTCTCCACCGGGGTATTACACCGTTCGCAACGCCCCCCCACCGCCTGCTCGTTGGCGAGCACCGTGTCACATATAGGGCAGTAATTGACCTCCGCCTCCGCTCGGTAGGCGAGGCCGTTCTCGTAGAGCTTGAGGAAGATCCATTGGGTCCATTTGTAGTACTCGGGCTCACAGGTAGCGATCTCCCGATCCCAGTCGAAGACCACGCCCCAGTCACGGAACTGCCGCTTGAACTCGGCGATGTTCCGCACCGTCCAGTCCCTGGGGTGGATGCCATGGTGGATAGCCTGGTTCTCCGCCGGGAGGCCGAAGGCGTCCCAACCCATGGGGTTCAGGACGTTGTAGCCCCTCATGAGGAGGTAGCGGGTGATGGCGTCGCCGAGGATGTAATTCCGGCCGTGGCCCACGTGGGGCTTGGCCGAAGGATACGGGAACATATTGAGGTAATAGAACTTGTGCTCGGTGTCCTGGATGTCGGCCTTGAAGAACCCCCGTTCCCGCCAGAAGTCCTTCCAGCGCGACTCGATCTCATTGGGATTGTACGGCTCACCCATGCGCTACCTCCTTGGCCAGTGCCGTTCCGGTGGAGATCACCTCCTCCACCGCCTCCGGGGATTCCATCTCGCAATAAACGCGCAGGATCGGCTCGGTCCCCGAGGCGCGGAAGAGGAGCCACCCGTTCACGAACCGGAGCTTTACCCCATCCAGGGTCTCGACGTCGACGACCTTTCTCCCCGCGATGGATTCCGGCGGAACGGCCTTGATCCGTTCCACGGCCTCTACCCGCTCCGGGAGCTCTAGGTCCACGCGGTCGTAATAATGGGGGCCATAACGGCGGAAGAGCTCCGCGAGCAGTTTGCCCAAGCCCTTTCTCTCGGCGGCGATGAGCTCGAGTAGCAAGAGCCCGGCCAGAATTCCGTCCCGCTCCGGGAGGTGCCAACGGTATCCGTAGCCGCCGGACTCCTCGCCGGCAAACATGGCCTCTTTGCGTACCAGACCCTCCACCGCCCACTTGAACCCGATCTTTACCTCTCGGACCTCGAGTCCAGCATCCTCGGCGATCTTCCGGATGAGATCGGTGAGGGCGAACGATTTTAGGACGAGGCCGCGTTCCCCGCGGTTCCTTATCAGGTGCCAGAGGATGAGGGACGAGGTCCGGTGAGTATCGAGGAAGTTCCCCGCCTCGTCCATAGACGCGGCCCGGTCGCCGTCGCCGTCGGTGATCAATCCCACGAGGATCTTCCGGCGTGTGCGCCTTTTCAGAGACCGGATCACCGCCCGAGTGGGCCCCATTAACTCCGGCAAAGGCTCTGGCTTCTTCCCCCCGAAGAGGGGATCGATCCGCGAACGGATCGCAGTATAGGGAATACCATACTTCCTCAGGAGCTCCGTGAGGTATCCCTGGGCGGAGCCATACATGGGGTCCACCACTACGTGCAACTCCGTTCCGGCGATCTCCATCAAATTAACGCGCCCCTCGAGGACGGAGAGATATTCCTCCCGGATGGAAGTAATGGGTACCGTGTCAGCAAAGAGTTCCGGGAGCTCCTGGGGTAGGTGGTGTTCAATCAGGTCAGTGGCATCTTTAGTAGCCGAGCCCCCGTATTCGGGTTTGAACTTGAAGCCATTGTAACGGGGAGGGTTATGGGACGCGGTGATCATCACCGCCCCAGCCAGTTCTCTCTCTACGACGATGAATGAGAGTGCCGGGGTAGGCACAGGGGCGTCGGTGAGCGCGGCGGGAACGCCCTCAGACGCCAGGACCTTAGCTGCGAGCTCGGCGAATTCCCGGGATAGGAAACGAGTATCGTAACCCACCACCACCCCGGCCTCGGGCCCTCGGTAAGGAACGCCCCAATCGCGGTAGAAGGGGAGGTCCTTGCGACCGGAATCCGTGAGGTAACGGGCGGTGGCGGCCGCGGCGCGGGCCACGTTGGCGAAGGTGAAGTCCTGGGCAATCACCCCACGCCAGCCATCGGTGCCGAACCGGATCGTCTCTGCCACAGGTCCCTCCTATCGGAGCTCCACCCTCTTCACGTGAGGGGGAAACCGAATTTTATTTTCCTTCAGGAGCTCAATGATAAGGTCTTTGGGGATCGCCGTCTCGAGCCACAGATCATGCACCCGAGCGATGCCATTCCGCACCGGCACCCGCTCCAAGGCTTGCTCGACAGCCTTCTTGTAACTGGCCCTCAGGGCCAGGAACCTTTCTTCGTCCACTTTGGAACGCTCGTTTTCAGTATATGTACTCCACCGTATAGGTGAGCTCCGCTTCCCCTCCTGGGGGCACATCGAGCCGGAATAGGACCCGCTGTGCGTCGAGGACTTCGTAGGGGAGCGAGGAGTAAGTGATCTGCCACTCTCCCCGCATCTCCTCGATGACCTCCACGGTAGTGGACACCTCCTTCGCCGAGCGGATCACGATACGGTAGCTCTCGCGGTAACGATCCTTGGCGAGGCGCTTGTACTCGGTTTGTACTCGCTCGCCCGTCAAATCGAATGCCGCCCCTAGGGGAAGTTCCACTGCCTCCCCTGTGGGGAGGTGGCCGATCGTAGCCTCCCCCAGGAAGGCCCCTGCACCGAAGACCCGCACCGTCCCAGAGGGGAGGGGCAGTCCTGTGGTATTCACAAACCGGAGGACGAAGAGGACCGAACCATAAGAGAAACGGTAGACTTCCTCTGCGGCAACCTCGGTCGCCGGGAGGTACTCCACCAGGACCTCTCCCTGGCGGAGGTCAACCGGAACGGGAAGGCTATACCGATGGTACTCACCCATAGGGGTCACGCGCGGGGCCGGCGCGGCGGCGAGGGGTGCGGCCTCCAGGGCAAAGCGCGTTGCCCCTTTGGGACCGAATACCTCGCCGGCCACAAGTGAGACCTCGGCGTTCTCGAAGTCCACCCCACACCCGTTGTGCAGCGTGGCGATCCCGCGCAAAGTCAAAACGCCGTCGCGGTAGAAACCGATATAGCTCGCTTCCCAAGTGAGTTCCCGGACGAGGTACCGCAGCCTGATCTCCTCGGAGCTAGGGGGAGCAACAAGCACGAGCTCCAGCGTGGCCCCGCCATCGAGCTCCGGCCTCGCCGTCGAGAGGATACTCTCGTACTCGGGAATGAAGAGGTACCCTTCTATGGTCTCGAGGAGGAGTCCGTCCTCGAGGGAGAGGAGCACCCCGCGGGCAGTTCTCCCGCCATAGCTCACCAGGACCTCCTCCCCGATCAAGCCCTCGAGGCCGCGCTTCGGGGGTGTCAGACGCCACTCCTCCACCGCGGGGCCTTCCCAGCTGAGGGACCCGGGCACGAGGGTCACGGGGATGTTCGATACCACCGCAAGGGCATCGCTCACGAGTTCCAGAATCTTTTTCTCCTCCACGAAGGCGAACCCTGCTTGATACAGGGTTACCTTCGTCGCCGCCGAAACCAAAACGCCGAATAGGAGCACGATGATCCCAAGGTAACGCATGGAAAATCACCGCCTTGTGATAGCTCGCTCGAGGTTATCTTACCACGGAAGCATTGGGGGACAACGGAGCCCCTTTGGCGCTGGAAACCCGGCACTTTATACTCCTATTCCCGGGATGGGCTCGAGGGATTCCTGGAAGAGAATCTTCTGGGTTAATTTGCGTTTGAGTGGTCTCGCCGTCTTCGTTGGGGGGCTGGCGGGATTCGGGCCATCCTCTTCCGGTGGTTTATCTTCTGGGTTGGGGACCTCGCCTATTACCAGAGTTTCTCCTGAATCAACCTTCCCCCTTGTATGCTGCTTGTCGTAGGAAAGGGACGGGGTAGACCGCCTTCCCTCCTGGTCGAAAAGGCCGCACGAAAGCATGGGTCGCCCCGTCTTT
>MTNJ01000051.1 GCA_002011425.1 Candidatus Acetothermia bacterium JdFR-48
CCCGCCGATGTTCGCCGACGAGGCCGACGCGGTACGCCGGTTCGCGGAGGGCGCGGGCCTCTCGGTGGACTGGCTCGTCCACACCCACGCCCACGGTGACCACGCCTACGGCATGGTTCACTTCCCCGCGGCCACCGTGGTGGTCCACGAGAGATTCTGGGGGTTCTGGCGGGAGGTCGAGCCCGTGGACCGGGAGTTCTTCCCCCGTGTCCTTCCCGAGTTCGAGCCGCCGCGGCTTCGGGAACCCAACCTCCTCGTCCACGGAGAGCTCGGGATTCGCTTCGGGCGGGAACTCCTCCTGAGGCACGTCCCGGGGCACTCCCCCGACGGGCTCATGGTGGAGCTCCCGGAGGACGGGATCTGGATCGTCGGCGACACCGTGCTCGGGATCCCCCTCATCTCCTCCGGAGACCGCGTGGAGCTCCTCGCGACCCTGTGGGGACTGCGGCGGCGCTTCCGCGGGGAGACCCTCGTCCTCGGCCACGGCGAGGTCCTCCGGGGAGCCGCCGCCCGGCGTCTGCTGGAGGAAAACATCCGTTATCTGGAGCGGCTGGGGGAGGAGGTGGCGCACGCCATCTCCTCCGGCCGTGGCCCCCGAGGAGGTCGAGGCGATCCCCTTAGCGCGTTTCGGGATCCCGGAGGAGGCGGTGGGCGGTTTCGCCGGTTGGATCCACCGGGAGAACCTCAAGCGGGCCTACCGCGAGCTCTCCGGCAGGGGATAACCGGCCTTTCGCGCCATCTCGGCGGCGAAGGCCCGTGCCCTCTCGAGGTCCCTTTCGCTCGGGCGCCCGCGCCTGAGCAACCCCAGCGTGAACCAATCCACCCCCGGGCACGCGAACTCGCCGATGATCTCCGCGCCTTTCTCCGTGAGGAGGCCCTTCAGGACGGGGAGCTGTGTCGGACGGGCGCCGTAGGTCCCGAAGACGGCGGCCTTGACCCCACGGAGATCGGGGAGGCCCTTGAGGAAGCGGACCATCCTCCGGGACGGCTTCCAGCCGTAGACGCCGTCGCCCACTAAGAGGAGCCCCACGCCCGCGACATCCCCCGACTTCAGGTCCCGGACGTCCTCGGGCTCGACCCCGAGGGCCGCGGCGATGGCACGGGCCACCTTGGCGGTGTTCCCCGTGAGCGACGCGTAGATCACCCGCGTCTTCATCCCCTCGATATTTTCCCCGATCCCCCACACGTGAGACAACCGATGTCTAAATCCATCGAGAAAAGCGTAAAATGGAGCTCGCGATGAAGAATTCGATCTTCCAGCGCGGACACGGGGAGATCTCTCGGGCGATCCTCCTGCGGAACGCGGAGCTCTTCGCACCCGAACCCGTGGGGATCGTGGACGTCCTCGTCGTCTTCGGAAGGATCGCCGCCGTGGGGGCGGACCTCCCGAAGCCCGTGGCGTTCCCGACCGAGGAGGTGGACCTCGAGGGCCGGACCGTGATCCCCGGGCTCGTGGACCTGCACGTGCACCTGATCGGGGGCGGCGGGGAGGGTGGGCCCGCTTCCCGGGTTCCCCCATTATCGTTCGAGGACATCGTCCGGGGCGGGGTGACCACCGTGGTGGGATTGCTCGGGACCGACGGGATCACCCGATCCCCCGAGGACCTCCTGGCCGCGGTGCGGGGCCTTAAAGAGCGGGGCCTCACCGCCTACCTCTACACCGGCTCTTACGCCCTGCCTTCGGTGACCCTCACCGGGAGCGTCGCCCGGGATCTGGTCCTCATCGCCGAGGTCCTCGGGGCGAAGGTCGCGATCTCCGACCACCGCTGCTCGCAGCCGGACTCCCGGGAGATCCTGGTGCTCGCGGCCGAGGCGCGTTTGGGGGGGATGCTCGCCGGGAAGAAGGGGCTGTTACACGTACACGTCGGGGGCGGAAAGCGGGGGCTGGAACCGCTCTTCGCCGCCCTCGAGGAGGGCGACATCCCCATCTCCCAATTCCACCCCACCCACGTGGGCCGTTCGGAGGAACTCCTCTCCCAGACCATCGAATGGGCCCGTCGCGGCGGCTCTTTCGACCTCACGGCCCCCCCGGCCGATTCCCTCTCCCGCCTGGAGGGGGCCTTCGCGGAGATCGACTCCTCGGGGATCGGCTGGGAGCGGATCACCATGAGCTCCGACGGCGGGGGGAGTCGCCCCACCTTCGACGCGTCGGGAGAACTCGTCGCCTACGAGTACCTCGGGGTAGAACCCCTCTGGGCCGCGGTGCGGCACCTCCACACGGCGGCCGGCTACCCCCTGGAGCGGCTCCTCCCCCTCGTCACCGAGAACCCCGCCCGGATCCTCGGGATCCCGGGGAAGGGGAGGATCGAGGTGGGTCGCGACGCCGACCTCCTCGTCCTCGGGGATGGCCTCGCGATAGAGGGGGTCTACGCCCGCGGGGTGCGGCTACTCTGAGGGGACGAGGAGCGCCTCCAGTGCGGCGATCGCCTCGCGCAGGTACGCGGGGTCGAGCGCCCCGAACGGGGTCGGGGTCTCGGCGATGCGGGCGGGGATGTGGAGCGTCCCCGGGTCGAACCCCGCGCGGACCTTGAACGCGTACTTGCGGCGCAGGATCTCCTCCCCCAGGGTCCGGAGCCCCTCACCGTCCCAGTCCTCCCCTAGGACGGAGAGGCACCGGGAGGCGGTCCCGAGGTCGTAGAGTCCCCGGGCGAAGAAGCAGACGACGAGCGAGGAGAGGACCTGGCGCCGGGCCTCCTCGGCGAAGAGGGCCCGGGCGAGCTCCCCCGGGGACCGCTTCCGCCCCTCCCGCAGGTCCGCTTGGTCCACGGCGTAGCCGGCCGAGTCGAGGTGGGAGTGGCGTGCCCCCATGAGGTGGGAGATGTAGGCCCCGGGGCCGGTGTGGTAGCCGGCCATCTCGTTCCCCCCGAACGCCAGGGCGAACTCCTGGCCGCCGTAGCGCGCCGCGGCCGCGGCGACGCCCCGGGCGAGGAGGTCGTAGAGCTCCCCCTCCCGCGCGGCGATCCGCCGGGCCATCTGGATGTCCGCCGGGCCATCTGGATGTAGACGCCGTAATCTCCCCAACGCGGGACCAGGCCCCCGGTGTCCGCGCCCGATATCAGCCCCCGCTCGGTGGCCTCGGTCGCCCACGCGAGGACCACGCCGCAGCTCATGGCGTCGAGGCCCAGGTGCTCCACGGCCTCCATGAGCTTCAGGAACCCCTCGGGATCCTGGCCGCCGAGCATCGTCCCCAGGGAGTAGATGGGCTCGTAGTCGTAGGAGACGAAGGTGGTCTTGTAGAAGAAGGGTTCGTCGGGGTAGGGCTCCCGCAGGGCCGCGAGGTGGATACAGGCCACCGGACATCCGGCGCACGCCAGGCGCCGCCCCAAGTACCGCTCGGCCATCCGCTCCCCGGTGAACGGGGGCTCGTCGGGGTAACGGTTCTCCCGGAGGTTCCGCACCGGCAGGGCCCCGATCGCGTTCAGGGGGCGCACGTTCTGGGGCGTCCCGAGGTCGTGGTACTTCTTGAACAGCTCCGACCGCACCGCCCGCCCGTGGAGCTCGCGGTAGAGGCGGCTGTAACGGGGGCCGTCGGCCACGGGGACGCGGCCCTTGCCGATGATCACCACGGCCTTGAGGCGCTTGGCGCCGAAGACCGCCCCCAGACCCAGGCGGCCGAAGTGACGGTAGCTCTCCGCCACCACGTTGGCGTAGGTCACCAGGTTCTCCCCGGCCACCCCGATCCGCAGGATGGAACGGAACCCGGACCCCGACTCCCGCTCCCAGATAATGCGGCCCACGGTGAAGGAAGAGGACAGGCCCCAGAGGGCACGGGCGTCCCGGAAGTGGACCTTCCCGCCCTCGATCACGATGTAGACCGGGATGTCGCTCCTCCCCGTGATCACCACCGCCCCGTAGCCCGCGAGCCGGAGGGCCACCGCCGACCGCCCCCCACAGTGGGACTCGCCCAGGTTCCCGGTGTGGGGGGACTTGAAAAGGGCCACCGTCTTCGACGCCAGCGGGAACAGGGCGCTCAGGGGCCCCACCGCGAGGATCACCGGGTTCTCCGGGGAGAGGGGATCGGCGCCCTCCGGGCAGAGCTCGTGCAGGAGCTCTATGGCGACCCCGGTCCCCCCGAGCCGGGCACGGAAGAGCTCGGGGCGCTCCTCCACGTGGGCACGGTGGGCCGAGAGGTCCACGAACAGCACCCGCGAAAGGCCCCTATCCACGTGGCACCTCCACGAACGCGATCACCCCGTGGGGGCAGAACTGAGCGCAGAGGCCACAGTGGCGGCAGATCACGGGCTTCCCGCGCTCCCCGTCCCAGAACACGGCCCCGATGGGGCATGCATCCACACACTTCCCACAGCCGGTGCACCGCTCGAGGTCCACCCGTACCCCCACCTCCGCCACGCGGATGGCGCCCGTGGGACAGGCCGCCATACAGGAGGGGTCCGCGCAGGCGCGGCAGACGATCACCACGAAGCCGCGTTCCATGCCGCCCACGGACCGCACCGCGATGGCCGACCCTGCCAGGCCCCCCTCCCCGAACCGCCGCGCGCACGCGAACGCGCACAGGAGGCAGTCCACACAGCGATCGACGTCCACCACCGAGAGCCGCTTCGCCATTATTGTTCCACTCTACCCACGGTCCACAGCGGGGACAAACCCACCGTCCCCGATGTCCGGCCCCGAGTCCCCCGTTGCCCGGGGTCGCGCCCACGGCCTGATAATCATTCAGTTAATGAATGGATTTACAAACCCCGCTGGCTGGAGGCCCGGCTGGCCGAGGCGGTGCGCACCCATCCGGTCACGGTCCCCACCGGGAGAGGCGGGTGGGGAAATCCACGCTTCTCAGACACCCGGAGCCCGTGGCGGGCTGGCGCTATCTCTCCCTCGACGACTTGGAGGCCCTCGGTTTGGCTGAGGAGGCGCCCGCGGAACTGTGGGCGTGGGCCCAAGCGGTCGTGATAGACGAGGCATAGCGTGCCCGCCGGGCTTACCCCCGCGGTGACGCGAGCGGTGGACACGCCCAGGGGGAGGCGCTTCGTCCTCTCCGGTCGGCGGATCTCCCTCTCCTCCGTCGGGTGAGCGAGGCGTTGGCGGGACGCGCGGTCCCCTTGACCCTCCGGCCGATGGCCCTGGGCGAGCGGGAGGGGAAGGGCCCTCCGAGGATTTTGGAACCGTTGCTCCACGGGGAGATCCCCCCGGAGGGCCGGGTTGGAGCCGGACATGATCCCCTCGGGACATCGCTCAACGGGTTAATGCCGGCCGCCATGTGGCTTCCCCCGGGAGTCGATCCTCGAGTGGTGGAGCGGTCATGTCGCCGCCTACCTCGGGCGGGATCTCCGGGACCTCTCCCGGGTGGTTTTCCTGAGCGATTTCCGCCGCGTGATGGAGCTTGCCGCCCTGCGGACGGGCCGGATATTGAATCAAACCGAACTCGCCCGCGATGCCGGCGTCTCTCAGCCCACGGTGTACCGTTATCTGGATCCGCTGGAGGTCTCTCTCCTCCTTCACCATCTTCCCGCGTATGCCGCCAGCCGGGCCAGACGTCTCGTCGAATCGCCGAAGATCTCCACTGGGCCGATCCCCGCCTGGCTTCATTCCTCATGGGCCGTTATTCGCTGGAGAGCTTGCGCGGGGCCCGTGAAGCCGGGGCCATCTTCGAGAACTTGGTGCTATTACACCTGCAAGTGCTTTCCGACCTCCTCCGTCCGCCAGCATGCCTTTACTACTGACTACCACCACGGGGGCCGAGGCGGATTTCGCGGTGGGATGGGGGAGATCCCTCGTGGCGTTCGAGGGTGAAACTCGGGAAGGCCATTCGCTACGCCGATGCCAATGCGGCGCTGCGCGTCTTCCTCTCCGAATACCCGGAATGGCGCGCGGGGATCCTCGCCTTCTGCGGCGACGAGGTCGTGCGGCTGGGGGGAAGGTCGTCGTCCTCCCCTGGCAGGTCCTGGCGGGGCTGTAGAAAAGGGGCGCGGCGGCCAGCTCACCCCAGGAGCCCGTGGATGAGGGAGAGCCAGTCCCGTAGGAGCCGGGTGATGAGGAAGTTCTGCCGCACGTGTTCCTGCCCGGCGCGGCCGAGCGACTCCCGGAGGTCCCGGTCCCGCAGGAGCTCCAGGACCCTCCCCGCCGCGGCGTCGTAGTCGCCGGGCGTCACGAGGAAGCCGTTCTCCCCGTCCTGCACCTGCAGCGGGATCCCCCCCACCGCGGTGGCCACCACCGGGGTCCCCTTCCACAGGGCCTCGGAGACGGTGAGGCCGAACCCCTCCCGGGTGGAGAGCTGCAGCACCACCGCCGCCGCCCGCTGGAGGGCGTTCACCAGGAGCTCGTCGGTCTCGGTGACGAGGTGGACATCCGGGAGCGCCGCGGCCAGCCCCCTCACCTCCGCGAAGATCGCCGGGCCCTCGGGGTCGTCGCTCGCCATGTTCCCGAGCATCACGAGCCGCGCCTCGGCCCCTTCCCGGACCCGCCGGAAGACCTCCAACACCCCCAGGGGGTCCTTCCACTTGTCGAACCGGGAGACCTGGACGATCAGGGGTTTGTCCGAGGGGATCCCGTACTGGGCGAGTTTACCCTCGATCTCGGCCGGGGAGAGTTCGCGGTTGATGTCCGAGAAGGGATCGATGGCCGGGGGCACCACGAAGGCCTCGGTGGGGAGGTCCTCCTTGCGGAAGGCCTCGGAAGAGACCACCACCGCGTCGTAGCGCAGGATGTAGGGCTTGAGCAGCTCCCACGCGCGCTCGTCCGGCGAGGAGAGGTCGATGTGACACCGCCACACCCAGGGCTCCTCCTTGTGGCGGAAGTGGATGGCCGGCAGGGGCTGGGGATCGTGGATGACCACGAGGTCGTGTGCAAACGGGGCATAGCGGGCGAAGAACTCGTTGACCCGGAAGTAGACGGAAAGCTCCTCCTCGTCGGGGAAGACCCCCTCCCCCTGCAGGGCGTTGTGGAACTTCTTCGTGGCGGAGAAGAGCTTGGGCTCGCCGAAGAGGACGGTCCAATCGGCATCCAGGCCCACGTCGTTCATCAGGGGGACGAGGCTCCGCAGCATCCCCGCTACGCCGCCGCCGTGATAGGTGGAATTCACGTGCAGCACCCGCAGGCCATGCAGGCCCCGGGCCAGCGATACGATCTCGGCGATCGCTTCTGCGCCCGCGTGCGTTATGTAGCGCTCGATCATTACACCTCCTAGAGTACCCGGCAATTTAGGGACTTCCCTACTTGACCGCGCCGCCGATCAAGCCCTTCACGAAGTAGCGCTGCAGGAAAATGAAGACCAACAATGGTACCAACATCGTGATCAGCGCCCCAGCGCTCAGGAGGCCCCAGTCCACGTGATACTGCCCCCGGAGGAGGGGGATGCGCTGGGTCAGCACCATCTTGTTGGGGTCGAAGATGAGGATCAGGGCCAGGAAGAAGTCGTTCCAGACCCAGGTGAACTGGAGGACCATCACCGATGCCAGGGCGGGCAGCATCAGCGGGAAGATCACGTACAGGAACGTCTTGAGCCGCCCGGCCCCGTCGATGCGGGCCGCCTCCTCGAGCTCCACCGGCAGGGTCTCGATGTAACCGCGCAGGAAGAAGACGATCCACGGGAGCCCCCAGGCGCTGTGCGCGAGGATCAGCCCGGTGAGGCTGTTGAGGAGCCCCATGGCGTGCATCTCCCGGAAGAGCGGCCACGCGATCATCTGCTGGGGCAGGGCGAGGAGCAGGCCGATCAACATGAGGAGCGGCCCCCGTCCCGGGAAGCGCAACCGGCCCAATCCGTAAGCCATCAACGAGGCCACGAGCGTGGGAAGGACCGTGGCGCCCACCGCGACCTGGACGGAGTTACGCAGGCCGATGCCCAGCGCGGCCGTGGGGTGTGTCCACGCGCCGACGAAGTTCTTGATGGACAAGTGGAACGGCGGATACCACCACCCGTACAGGACCTCCCGCGAGGGCCGGAGGGCGGTCATCACGATCCCGATGAAGGGGAGCGCCCAGATGATCGCGACGCCGATGGCGATCGACTTCGCCAGGATGTTCCGTTTCCGCACCGTTACCTCCTGAGCCGCCGCCGGGCGAACCAGTAGCCCACCGGGAGGCTGAACAGGGTGATGAGGGTGGCGATGGCCGAGGCCCTGTAGGGGTCGAGTTCCCTGAAGGCGGAGAAGTACATCTCCAGCGCGAGGACGTTGGAGGCCCCCCCGGGGCCGCCCATGGTGGCCACGTACACGATGTCGAAGATCTTCAGTTCCCAGAGGAAGGTCATGGCGGCCACCACCAGTGTCACCGGCCGCAGGAGCGGCAGGGTGATGTACCGGAACTGGGCCAATTCGGAGGCCCCGTCGATCTGGGCGGCCTCGTACAGCTCGCGATCGATCGTCGAGAGGCCGGCGGAGTGGAGCACCATGCTGAACCCGGTCCAGAGCCAGATCGACCCGATGACCAGGGCCAGTAGGGCCGTCTCGGGGTACGCGGTCCACCCCGCCGACCACGGGGTGGGGGCCCCGAGGGCCCCCAGGATCTGGGGGGCCATGCCCGCGTGTTTATCGAACAGGAAGCGGATGATGACGCCGCCGACGATGAGGGGCGTCACGATCCCGAGGTAGATGGCGCCCCGCGCTATCCCCACCCACCAACTGCGGATCTTGGAGAAGACCACCGCCAGGATGAGTCCCAGGCCCACCGACACGGGCAGATGGACGAGGATCCAGACGAAGTTGTGGAGCAGGGCCCCCCACGGCGGTTCCCGCCGCAGGAATCGGCCCAGATCGACGATCTCCCTGTCGCCGAAGAGGCGCGCGAAGTTCCGCACGCCCGCGAACCCCTCGCTGTCGAAGAGGCTGAACCAGATGGTCCGGATGGAGGGCCAGATCACGAAGAGGACGATCAGCAGGAGGCCGATGGAGAGGAAGCCGAGGGCGGCGATCCACTCCTCCTTCCGGCCGCGGCGGCGGAACGGCCGCCAAAAAAGGAGGGGAAGCCCCACGCGGGACTTCCCCTCCCCCGTGCCCTTCGGCTCAGCCCTTGGGGAACTTCTCATCGAGGACGCGGAGGACGTCGTCCAGGGCGTCAGGCTTCACCCACAGGAGCTTGAGCTGGTCCCAGAAGGTCGCCTGCCACTCGCCGCCGATGGTGTCGTCCATGTCGGAGACGAGGGTGAAGCCCTCGAGGGCCTTCATCAGCGCCCGCTCGGCGGGCGGGTAGGCCGTGGGCGAGACGTCGGCGCGCACCACGAGCTTGCCGCCGCCGGCCGCCCTCCGCTCCTGGCCCTCCTTGCTCATGAGGAATGAGGCGAGCTTCACGGCGTCCTCGAGGCGTTTGGAGTACTTGGGCACGAAGAAGATGTCGGGGCCACCGGTCACGGCCTTGGCCCCGGGGAGGGCGAAGACGCCGAGGTCGTTCGGGTCATCGACCATCCCCGTGATCCAGTTGCCCATGAAGTAGATCCCGTACTTGCCCTCCCACCAGAGGTCGAGGGCGCTGGTCCACTCGATGGGCTCGCTGGCGTAGTCCAGGTAGGGGACGAGGTAGTCCGCGAACACGGCGCGCACCTCGGGGGACTCCCACGCGATCGTGCCCTCGGTGAGGCCGAGGAAGGTGTTCACGCCCCCGTAGGCGAGGATGAAGTGCTCGGTGGTGTCGGAGAGCGGCCAACCCACGCCGTCGCCGGAGGCAGCGGCGTCCTCGATCCCGGGGATCGCCTTTATCCGCTTGAGCAACGAGATGAAGTCCGGCCAGGAGGTGGGCACCTGCAGGCCGTGCTCGGCGAAGAAGGACTTCCGATACCAGAACCCCGGCTTGACGAACACGACGTACGGGACGCCCACGGTGCGCCCCCCGACCACCAGGGGGTCGACGTAGGCGAACGGGACGTCAGCGACGACGGCGCTGAGGTCGGCCATGTGATCCGCGAACTTCGCGATCCACCAGCCCCACATGAAGATCACGTCGCCCGGGGCCATCCCGGCGCTGAACTGGGCCGGGAGCACCTTGCTCAGGTCCTCCGCGCGCATGGTCCGGTACTCGTAGTCGATCCCGGTCTTCGCCTTGAACGCGTCCAGCACGGCGACGAACGGATCCGCCTCGGCGCCGGACCAGGGCCCGATCACGATGAGCTTCTCCGCCCACGCCCCGACGAACAGGACCGACACTCCCAACAATACGCCCAACACACGCCACCAACTTCGCATAACGATCCCTCCTTTTAAGGTTTTCTCCCTGAATCCATGAGCGACACGGGCGACTTCCCGCCGGCTACCACCTCCCCCGCGAGGAGCTGTTCGGGGTGGTCGAAGAGCTCTCGTACCACCGCCATCGCGGCCCCCAGGGCCCCGGGGGCATCGGTGACCCGTGCCCGCCGCACCTCAACTGAGCCGAGGGGTTCACCCCGCAGGGCCGCCACGACCCTCTCCCGCACCGCGCCCTCCACCGGACCGGCCAGCTCCCCCAGTTCCTCGGTGTTGAGGACCACCACGTCGGGGTCGAGGAGCGCGACGGCCTGGACGATGTGGGGGGCGAGCTTCTCCGCGATGGCCTCGGCGGCCTCCCCCCGGGGTCGGCCCTCGATCTCCTCGGGGTCCACGAACGCCCCGTGGAGGGTGCCGCCGTTCCCGTGGGCCCCCCGGTAGAGCTGGCCACGGATGAGAAGGCAGGCCCCCATACGCACGTCCCCGCGGAGCCCCGAGCGGAAGGCCACGTACAGGAGGACCCTGTCGGTGAGCCCCTCCTTTTCGGCCTCGGCCAGGGCCATGAAGTGGACGTCGTGCCCCACGGTGACCGGGACGCCGAGCTCCCCCTCCAAGATCTCCCGGGCGGGGACGCGGATCCACGTGGGGAGGTTCTTGCCCTTGACCGTGACCGCATTTCCCTCGAAGAAGATGGGCATCCCCACGCCCACGCCGCCCACCAGGTCCCGGGGGATCGCGAGCTCGTCGAGCCAGGAGAGGAGGGAGGCCGCGAGTTCCCGGAGGGCCTCGTGGGGGGAGGCCAACGGCTCCGAGAGGCGGAGTTCCTTTTCGGCGTGGATCGCCCCCGCGAGATCGGCGACGACGAGGTAGAGGCCGGGGAGCTCCAGGTCGGCGCCCACGGTGACCCTGGCGCGCTCGTTCAGGTGGAAGAGCACCGCGGGGCGCCCCCCGCGCTCCCTCCGCTCGCCGAACTCGCGGATGAGGCCCCGCCGGAGGAGGTCTTTCACGAGCTTATCGAGGGTGGGGCGGGAGACGTGGAGGATCTCCTCCATTTCCCGGCGAGTGAGGGGGCCGTGGAACCATAGGGCGCGGACGAGTTGGACCGCCTTTTCTCCCCGGTTCATTAACAAAATTTTAACAAAAACTTTTCAAAAAGTCAAGGCATAACCGCCGCGCGGGGGGCACGGGGAGATTCCCGGGAGGGGGCCGGCGGAGCCCGTCCGGGGCGGCGCGGCGATCACCTCGCCGCGTTCGCGTAACGTTATGTGAAAAAGGGCCGCGGCGGTGCTGGCCGCGGCCCGTGGTGTTCGGGGGGACCCTTCCCCGCGGCTCAGAATCTCGCGCTCAGGCCGAAGCGGTGTGAGGGGGCGAACACCGGGTGGGTGAGGAGCGCGTAGTCCAGCGAGAGGTCGCCGAACTGGACGCCCAGGCCGAGGGCGAACTGCAGCCCCGCGTCGCCGATGGCGATCCCGCTGCGCACCTCGAACATGGGCGAGAACCGGACCCCGGCGCCGAAACGCAGGCCCCCGTAGTAGTCCAGGGCGACCTTCATGAACGGCGCCACCAGCGCCACCCCGGCCCGCATCGCCAGCGTCCAGGGCTCGCGGTGCTGGGCGTCCCCGAAGGCGATGCCGAACCCGACGTCCTCGATGGAGAGCCCGAACCGGAGCTCCCACGGGCCCACGGGAATGGTCCCCAACGCCCCCAGCGAGAGCGAGAGGCCGGACCCCGCCTGGTCCGCGAGCTGCGCCCTATCGTAGCGTATGGCCGCCCCCACCCCCCAGCGGATGGGCAACTGGAGCCCGAACGCGTCGCCGGGGAGCCCGACCCCCAGGACGGTCCCCAGGTGGGAGAACGCGAGTTCCGCCCCGCCCGGGGTCGCCTCGATCCCCCCGGCGGAGAGCGTGGTGAACGCCGCGGCGAAGGGGCCTAACGCCCCGGCGAGCCAGATGACCGAGGAGAGGCCGCCCATGTGCGCGAGATAGCCCGAATCGACGTACAGGCCCTCCCCCCAACTCAGGCCAGCCGGGTTGAAGATGAGGGCATCCGTCCCCTCGGCGAGGGCGCAGTAGGCCCCCCCGTACCCGGCGGCCCGGGCGGAGGGCTCGAGGTCGAAGGGGTTTATCAGCCCCTGGCCCAGCGCGATCCCGCCCCAGAACACGAGGAGAAGCCCCACGAGGTAACGTCTCATCGCTTCCCTCCTCAGCGGACCACGAGGATCCGCACTACATCCGAGCGGACGGCCCGCCCGTCCACCTCGCCGGTGATGATGAAGAAGTAGAGGCCGTTCGGGACGTCCACCCCGACGGAATCCTGCAGGTTCCACGAGTAGGTGTTGCCGCCGGGGTTGAGCTGCGTCTCGAACACCAACCTCCCCAGGAGGTCGAAGATCCGGAGCCGGACATCGGTCGCCCCTTCGGGGAGGAAGTAGACGATGGTCGCCCGGTCCGACACGGGGTTCCGCTCCACGTAGGCCCCGACCTCGGGGCCGCCGGGGCGGCGGACGTAGATGGCCTCCTCGTACCACTCGCTCCACTGGCCGCTTCCCCCGGCGTCCCTGGCGCGCACCCGCACGATGTAGACGCCCTCGCTGCCGTAGGTATGGACCACGGGCGGCGCCTGAACGGAGGTAGTCCCGTCGCCGAAGTCCCACTCCCAATCGGTGATCGGGTCGCCGTCGGGATCCTGGGCGGTGACGGTGAAGGTGACCGCCTGGCCGGCCAGGGGCTCATCCGGATCGTAGGCCAGGGCGGTGATGGTGGGCGGGCGGTTGGCCACGGTGACGGTCTTGGTGACCGAGTTCTCGGCGCCCCGCGCGTCGGTCACGGTCAGGGTCACCAGATAATTGCCCGTGTTGGCGTAGGTGTGGGTTATCGGCTGGGGCGCGCCATCCCCCTCCAGCACGGTCCCGTCGCCGAAGTCCCAGCGGAAAGAGGCGATCGCGTCGCCGTCGGGGTCGTTCACCTGCGGTGTGAACGTAACCTCGAGATCCGCGCCCTGCACCCAGGTGAAATCGACCTGGGGCGGCTGGTTCGGGGGCCCTTGGACCGCGATATCCTTCGCCGCGGAGCCCTCCACCCCCCGGGCGTCGCGCACCGTGAGGGTCACGGTGAACGTGCCCCCGTCGGGGTAGGTGTGGGTCACCACCTCCGGCGGCCCGTCGCGGACGATCGGGTCTGTCCCGTCGCCGAAGTCCCACTGGGACCACACGATGGCGTCGTCATCCGGATCCGTGACGCTGGGGGTGAAGGTGATCTCGTCCTCCCAGGTGGGCTGGGGGGGAACCCAGCTGAAGTCCACCACCGGCGGGTGGTTGATGTCGATGGTGAACGTGGCCCCCGAGGTGACCGTGGGCTGGTAGGTGGTCCCGCCTTCCAGGTGGTAGACCGTGGTCTCGACCTGCACGGTCCGGCCGCGGACGTCCTCCTCCGCCTCCTGGGTGGGGGGGACGGCCAAGGTGACCCAGATCCACAGCTCCACCGCGCCGTCGTCGGCCACGACGTTGTTGGTCAGGGTGGAGATCGTCACCCCGCCGGTATCGAAGCCGGCGACATCCGTCGTCTCGCCCAAGAGGTCGCCGTTCGCGTTGCGGACCTCGATCCTCGTGATGTCGCTGGCCCGGGCGGTGCCGAGGTTCTTGATCACGACGGGGTTGATGGAGACCCCATCGTCGTTCTCGTCCTGGTCATCCAGCCGGATCACTTGGGCCACGAACCGCTGGCCGGTGAAAACCGTGCCCGAATCCTGGGGCACGTCTTCGACGTACTCGAACCCGGGGGTTCGGAGTTCCACGGCACTTGGGAAGACGACCTCCGCCGTCTCATACGGGCCCGTCCCCGGCGGCTCCTCGGTCTCGATCTTCGCCTTCGGCAACAGGGTGCCGCCCGGATTTACGTTCCCTATCCGGTACAGCAGCTGTACGATGACCTCGCCGTCGTCGGCGACCTGCTGATCCGCGATGTCCAGCCAGACGCCCGTGGTGGAGAAGCCGGCGAACGCGTTGAAGGTGTTCACGGTGGCACCGTCGACCTTTACGGTTATGCTTTGGATCTCCGCGTCGCCCGCCGTCCCCTGGTTTTGCACCCAAATCCTAGTGATGGTGGGGTTGTTCCCGTTCACATCGTCGTCCCGCACAACGATCGTCTGGGTGAGGATTTCCCCGGGGTTGAGGACCCCGGAAGTCGGCGGTGTGCTCTGCTCCTCGATCTCCTCCACGCCCGCGTTGCGTATGATCTGCGTGGTCGGCGCTTGTGAAACCTGCGCGTTCCCCTGAGCTTGCTCCGTCAGCTCGACCGTTACCTCCGTGAGGACAGTGCGCCCGTCGAGGGGCGCGGCACTGACCGTGATCTCCACCGTTATCGTGATGGCCGCATCATCGTCCACCACCCCATCCCACCCGAGATCTGCCGGCGTGAACACGACCCCGCCGTCGTTCCAGTTTGTGAGGTCGTTCTTCACCGCGGTGTAATCGACGCCCCCGTCGCGGACCGTCACCCTCAGTTGGCCCACGTCGCTGTCCGTGGCCGTTCCCAGGTTGCGCACCTCGATCTGGGTGACATTGACCGCCGAGCCGTTGGCGTCGTTGTCGGTGAAGGTCACCTGTTGCACCGGGCTCCCAGCGCCATCGCCGGGGTTGTAGTTCCCCGCGGGCAGGGCCGTCTCCGTGATCTCCTCGAAGCCGGGTTTCCTTATCTCCTCCGTCTCCCCGTCGGCGATCCAGGCGCTCGTGTGGGCGGTGGTGCCCACGAAGTAATGGAACTGCACCTGCAACGCCAGCGTCTCGCCCCCCTCGATCTGGGACACGTCGGCCACGTCCACCGCCACCGAGATGTCCACCGTCGCCCCCGCGGGCAGGGTGTAGGTCACCGGAATCGCCACGCCGCCGGTGGAAAGCCCGATGGGCCCGTCCACGAAGCCGATCTGGGCCCCGCCGTCCCAGAGCTCTATGCGGGTGATCTCCTGGTGGGTCGCGGTCCCCGTGTTGCGCACGGTGATGACGTCGAAGAGGACCGCTTGGCCGGACGTGTTCGTCACCCGGACCTTCTGCACCACGATGCCGTCGTCCCCGGGGTTCAGGTAGCCGGCGGCGAAGCCCTGGTCCACGAACGTGACTTCGGCGCTCGCCCCCCAGGCCAGAACGGCCAAAAGGAGGAACACCCCTCCCATGAATCTCCCTCGCAGCATCACGCCCCCTTTTCCGAGGCTATTTTCGAAAAAATATTAAGATGAAATGCCGTGTCAACGTCGCCACTTGGGCTCGTGCGTGCGGGTTATTCGTTACGCACCGAGGTGATAGATGTCACTCAGACCCGACTTTAACAGGGGCTTTCCCAAGAACCCCCCTCGGGAATGGGTTTAGGTAGCATCCCTATAGCGTGTGGCACCATGCCCGCGGGAATGGGGAAACAAGCTCTGGGCCCGTCGCTGTGCCGGCTTGGGCCGGCATCGCGGCCTTCGGGCCCATGCACTCCATCCGTTGCTCTCCACCCTGATCTATCGCGGCCTCCGCCCACCCGGGCCATCGGGGAAGGAACGTGGTCTCTGCGCAAGACCACCGCCATTGAACCGAGTATTTCATGTGCCTTTACAGGGCTTCCTCCACGCACAAATGGACAATGTTCGTTCTGAGGGGGACCATGAGGGAAGAACTGCCTCACCCAAATGAAGAGAAAACGCGGGTGGGTCCAAAGTTAGACAATCTCCCATCCGACCATTTTTATAATTGGATTACCTCGCCGAAACCCGGCTGATCAGCTCCCCCTTGACGGGAACAGTTATCCGCTAAAATGACCACAAGAGATATGACCAGCAAACTGAACTTGATCCCGAAAGATATCCCCGAACGCCTGAAGCGGCTGCGGGAGCGGATTGTCGGGGTGAAAGGGCTTTCGGCCTTATGGGTCTTCGGCTCCTTCGCCCGTGGCGATACTACAACCCTCAGCGATGTAGACCTGGCGTTCCTCACGGATAAGCCCCTCGATGCGGGAGCCGCGGAGGATTTCGAGCGCCGATTGTATCACATAGTTTCCTCCACTTTGGGTACCGATGAAATCTCCCTCGTCGACCTGAGGCATGCTCCCACTTTTTTGAGCTGGCATGTCCTGGCCGAGGGGAAACTGCTCTTCTGCCGCGATTCAGATGCGGTAGCATCGTTGGCGGAAAGGATTTTCATCCGCGCACCTGATATACGCTGGCTCATCGAGAGGGGAAATTCTCAGTTCCTGGAGGCCCTCATGTGTGGGAAACGTGCTGTGGATGTGGGGCGTGTGACGTCTTTTCTGCGTCTGATAACCGAAGATCTGCAGACGTTACGAGAGAAGAGGGGACTCGGGCTGCAGGAATATTTGAATTCTCGAGACCAACAAAGCATCGTTGAGAGGAGACTCCAGACGGCGATCGAAAGCGCTCTCAACATCGGAAATCACGTCATCGCCCGTATGCGACTACGGGCACCGCGGGACTACGCCGACGTGTTTCGGATCCTTCAAGAAGCCGGGGTTCTGTCCGAAGACGCTGCACAGGCGATGGCAGACATGGCACGCTTCCGCAACCTTCTTGTACACGTATACTGGGAGCTTGACCACAAACGCATCTATGAAACCCTGCCCCAGCGAATAGAAACCTTAGAAAAGTTCGTCAACGGCATCGCTAAATGGCTGAGGGATCCGCGGGGAGAGGGGCGCTGAGCCCGCATTGACGCTATTACTCCGGCCAAATAATCGCCGGATCCGTAAATGGGCGACGATATGGCGGGATTTCGATCTCGCCGAGGAGAGGCCCGAAAGGCGATGCGAGGATATGGACCGAGGTCCCGAAGAAAACCGCTCCGACCGCGATCATTGAGTCAAGCAGCATGTCATGAAACCGGGGTATATTCCTGCCATTTCGTTCAACAAACCGTCTGCAGCCGTCAAAGCAGGCGGTAGAGCAAGACAGCGGCGAGGCCACACAGGGCTTCGAGGCCAATGAGCACCAACACCAACGTGCGCTCGCGGAGGCCGCCGGCGAGTTTGAGGACGAGCTGAGCCAAACCCACGGGACCATGATGGGGACAGTAGAGCTTTCCGTCCTCGCCGAGCTCCCCCCACCAGCCCCTGGAGGGGAACCTGTGGATCGCCTTGATCACGAAGTCCACGACGTAGGGAGTGATCACGATGATCCCAGCCCACTCAAAGTTCCCCACGATTACCGCCGCGGCGATGATCGCCCCGATGGAGAGGGTGCCCACGTCGCCCACGAATACCTTGGACGGGTACCAATTGAAGTAGAGGAGGCCGAGGAGGGCCCCGATCCCGGCGAGGAGGAGTACCAGCGCGGTGCCCGCCTTCAAACTCGCCGCGATGATCGCCAACGCTCCCATGGCCACAAGCCCCATGCCCACCTCTACTCCGTTGAACCCCGCTAGCATGTTCACGGCGTTCGCCGCCCCGGTTATCCCCAGGGGGACGAGCACCAGGGCATACAGTGGGCCGAACTCTATCCGACCGATGAACGGGAGGGCTATTGCGGAAACCCCCGCCCGCACAGCCGCGAGGGGCAGGGAAGCCACCAAGGGCAACGCGGCTTTGACCCACTGGCGGATGCCCAGGAGGTCGTCCGCCATACCGATCAATGTGACGAGAAGCACCACACAGAGCACAGCGAGCAACGTCTCGAATCCAAAAGCGAAAGAATTGGGTCGAAAGGTTTCTATTGCGATGGCTAGAAGCATCCCGGCGCCGAGCCCTGCCACGATTGCCAGTCCGCCCATCTCCGGGATTTCCGGCTGGCCTGGCTTATGCATATCCTTCCCCACGATGCCCGCGCGTTTGAGCCGTGGGATCAGGATCCACGCTCCTACAAAACTCACTACAAACGAGAATACAGTTATTAACCCCAACATATACATCTGCAACTCATTGTGCTTCAAAATTCAGATTTATCAACTCTTTTTACCTCAATCTGCCTAGTACGACAAATCGGCGCCGTGCCTTGTGAGGCGGTAGCGGCCATCTTCCCAATGGCCTGAAGGTATCCAGCTTCTCTCCGACCGTATCGTGACGTTTCCCCTGGAACGCATAAGCGTAGAGCGGGGTGACGTCCCGGGACGTGGTGTGAAAGCGGTAGCTTCTTGACAAAGTGTCCACCGGTGGGTTCCTTCGAGGAAAACTCTCACCGAAAGGAAGAACGCCCACCGATGGCCGATCTAATGGTGGCCCTAAAGGAGCTCCTCGACAAGTACCAGGGGAACGGAGACGCGTTGCCGGAAGGGCTCAGGCTTCTGGTCGAAGCCATCATGGAGCTGGAGGTCACCGAGAGGACCGGGGCCGAGCGGTATCAACGCGCTCCCACCCGCAAGATCTACCGCAATGGGTACCGCAGAAGGCGCTGGGACACCCACGTGGGGACGATCCACCTCAGGATCCCCAAGCTGCGCAAAGGGGGTTACTTCCCCAGCTTCCTTGAGCCGCGGAGACGGGCGGAGCGTGCCCTGCTTTCGGCGGGCCAGGAGTCCTACGTCCATGGGGTGAGCACCCGCAAGGTGGACGGGCTTGTCAGGAGCTTGGGGCTTGAGGGGATCTCCGAAAGTGAGGTATCCCTACGTGTGGCTGGACGCCAAGGTGGTGAAGGTGAGGGAGGACGGTCGGGTGGTGTCCATGGCGGTGGTGGTGGCGATTGGGGTAAGGGCGACCGGGGGACGGGAGGTGCTGGGGTTCGATGCGGGCGTGCGAGGGCCATAGTTTCTGGACGCGGCTTCTACGAGACCTGGTGAGACGTGTAATAGGCCAACACATCGTGACCCCCTTAGAGGTCCAGATCACCGCCACCTCATCCAAAAGGAGCACCGGAAACGCCGCGAATTCATCCGGAAGGTCCAATCTCAATTCCCGCAGCGCCTCCATGGGGGTCTTCTCCTCCATCCTCGCCCCGAAATGGGGACACTCCACGTTGTAGTACCACTGCCACCATTGGGCCCATATGAGGAATTCCCTGGTGGTGGTTAGCTGCCCCAGACATGGGAGGTAGAACTCCTCGTCGTCGGTGCGGTGTGATCGCTCCGCCCTCCCCTGGTATCCCTTCCTCCCTTTGGGTGCCCGACACAACCTCGCCGGAAGGGCCGGTGGTACTTCTCATTCAGCTTCGCAAGCCGGCAGGGGCTCTCGCCCCCGAACTCGGAACCCCAATCCTCCTGCCATTGCACCTCCACCTCGATCCCCCATGCCCTAAGCCAACCCATCACCAATGCCACAAAACACAGCCCATTCACCACCGAAAGCCCGTGGCTATAAGCCAAAAACCTGAACCTGATCCTCGCCCCAAGGAAAGTCCATTTGTACTGGGGAAGCCGGTGTTTCCTTAGGTAGTCCCATAGCCTTGTTCCCAGCTCCCTTTATCCAAGATGTCTTTCGTGTTCACCTACGCCAAGCGGAAGGGCTCGTCCTCGTCCCAGGCCCAATGGGCGGGGTAGAAGACCTTCCTTTTCTTGCGTCGACGCCGTCCATCTTCCGGGAGGTTGCGCTGCAATATGTGCCGCACCGTGCCCTCGGGGATGCCCAGGACGTGGGCGATCCTCCCCCTTCCCTGGCCGCGCTCCCTTTTCAGCTTCAACAGCTGCTCCTCAACCTCCGGTGGGGTACGGTAGGAGAGTGTTTTGGCCGGCAGGAGCGGTCGGAAAGCCCCTCTTTCCCTTCCCACATGTACCGCCGCACCCATTTGCGCACGGTGTTGCGGGTGGTGGAGAGCCTCCTGGCCGTCTTCCGGATGCTCCCGCAAGATCCCACGATCCTGAGCCGCAACATCACCTTGCCCTCCTGGGTGGGCAAGAAGTAGAGTTGCGGTAAAGTGTGAGCAAATACCCCGGCATTCCCTTCCTTTTCTGGTCTCATCAATTCATCAATAGGAGGGATGCCGCACATCTTCAAGAACCCCTAGAACGCCGAAAGATCCGGCCTGGGGGATGAGTCAGCATGTGTTGGCGCATCTATTGAGCTTCAGACATGAGTTGGGCTAGGAGGACGGACTATATTCCTGAAGCGGTCAAGGGCCCGAGGGATGACCTTTTGCACTGTCTCTCTTTCTCTACCATGCCCCTGAGCTTCAACAGTACGAAATGCCTAGAGAGGCACTTCCTCGAGTCCCCAAGAACTCATCCCTCAGCCTTTCCCCCACCAAAAGCCTCACCACGTACGCTAAAAATACCAATCCTACCATCTCCTCCATGTGTTCCCTAGCCATGTTCATCAGCCGTCCGAGGCTGAGGAGGCTTTTGAGATCGCAGAAGCTCTCCTTGATCCTCATACGTGCCTTGTAGACCTCAAGGGCCTCCCTCCGATTGAGGTTTGTGATGACAAAATGGGGCCCGGGATGTTCTTTTCCCAGGCCCTGGCCATGTTTTACCGGTAGTGTCTTGTATGTTCCGGGACGAGTAACAAGAAAGCCAGGGACGAGGCGACTCGCGAGTGTCTTTGTCTCAAAGGCCGAAATGAGCAAGAGGCCCCATCCCGTCCTCCTGGGAAGCTCGAACAGTTGTGTGGGCACATCGCCCGCATCTCACAAGACCGAGCCCCAGGGGGAAGTTACGCAAAGGGGGAAACATGGGCAAGGCGTTCGTGGGGATCGATGTAAGCCGGGACTGCCTGGACGTGTACGTGCGACCCTTGGGGAACGGCTGGAGGGTTTCCAACACCCCACAGGGACGGGCCCTGTTGGTGGAAAGGCTGACCGCCCTTGATCCGGAGCTTGTGGTGTTGGAGTCGACCGGCGGTTTGGAGCATGCGGTGGCGTGGGCGTTGCAGGAGGCCGAGATACCGACGGCGGTGGTGAACCCGCGTCAGATCAGGGATTTCGCCAAGGCGATGGGGCGCCTGGCCAAGACGGACGCCCTGGACGCGGAGGTGTTGGCGCGATTCGCAGAAGTGATACGGCCGGAGCCACGACCCCTGATGGGCGAGGCCACCGCCCAGTTGGGGGAGTCGGTGGTCCGCAGACAACAGCTGGTCAAGATGGTGACGGCGGAGAGGAACCGCTTGAAGAGGGCCTCCCCCAAGATGCGGCTGCGGATTCGCCGACACCTTGAGTGGCTTGAGGAGGAGATCGCAGCATTGAAACTGGAGCGGGAGGAGTGGAAGAAGCGGGATCGGCTGCTTCGGGGTGTGCCCGGGGTAGGGCCGGTGCTGAGCGCCACCCTGCTTGGGTGTTTGCCGGAGCTGGGTGAGTTGCGGGGGAAGGAGATCGCGGCGTTGGTGGGAGTAGCACCGTTCAACCGCGATAGCGGCCACTGGCGTGGGAAGAGGGGGATATGGGGAGGCTGGGCCACGGTGCGGGCGGCGGTGTACATGGCGGCGGTGGCGGCGACCCACTGGAACCCGGTGATCCGGGAGTTTTATCTCCGGCTAACCGGGACAGGGAAGCCGACGGAGGTGGCGTTGGTGGCATGTATGAGGAAGCTTCTTGTGATCCTGAACGCCATCGTCAGGGTGGAAGGCCGTGGCGATACAACCCCGCTCCCGCTTGACCCTTAACACAGTTGCTCAGGAAGTGTGTCTCGGCGGCATGGCAGCTTCCCATCTGTATTTCCGCAAACCCACGCAGCCTTCTTTTAAGCAGTTTCTCGTTCTCCTGCACCAACACCAAGTATACGAGCTTC
>MTNJ01000018.1 GCA_002011425.1 Candidatus Acetothermia bacterium JdFR-48
AGGGTGCGAGGGCATGTGATGGTGTGCTTTCTGGCGTTCGTTCTCAGGCAGCAGTTGGGGCTGAAGCTCAAGGAGCTGGGGTGGGAAGGTAGTTTCACCGGACTCCTTGAGGCCCTCAAGCAGGTGCGGGCGGTGGAGATCGAGGATGGGGCGGGGCTCAAGTACAGGGTGCGGGACGAGATCCCCGCCGACGGGATGCCGGCCCTTAAGGCCCTCGGGATGGCGCCGCCCAAGCTGGTAGAGCGGTTGGCCTGACCTCCGGCTCCCCATTCACTTCCAGGGGGGCCATGGTGCCACACGCCCCATCGATCTAGCTTAAATACCGTTCCTAACCGAATTCTTCAAAAAACGGTTGTCAAAGTCGGGCCAGAAGAGCCCCTGGGCCTGGGCACAGAGGGTGGCCTCGGCCTCCTTTCGCGCGGCCTCTCCGTGCACCGGAAGGGGAAGGAAAAAGAGGCGGAGTTTCCCTGTATCGATGTACTCCTGACGCAAAAGGGGCATTACTTCCATGGCAAACCGGGCACAATAAGGACAGGAAAAATCGGAGAACTCGATCATGGTGAGGGGGGCACCCGGTGACCCGAGCATCGGGGGAAGCGAGGGAAGTTTGGAGAAGAGGATCCGTGGGGAAGGCGTAGGGTAGACGCCCCCCAACTTCGACCGGAGGAAGTGGAGGGCCTTGGGGCAATAAGCTGCGGCCTCGTTTGCACCTTCCTCCTTTCCAGAAGGAATGGCGTTGTCCCCTCCCCGTATGATCCCTGTGAATGTACGTTTGGTGCGATAACAACCCGGGATGTTCACACAAACCCCGGTACGGCCATTCCCCGAGATCTCGTTTTCCCACAAGTAAAGGTGAGAACCGTCGGCTGCTAGGACGCCGTCCCGTCCGTTCTCGACAATCCGGGAGTTCCGGATGGTTACCCTGGACCAAGCCGAGGCGATGAGGCCGTAATGGTTACGGGCTATCTCAGCCCCGGTGATGGTCAACTCGGCCGCGGCGTGGGCCCAGATGCCCGCACGCCCATTGCCGGAGAAGACCGACTCGGCGATCAAAACATGGGCGTAACCTCCGACGAACAGGCCGTAGCCGGGCGCTCCGACTACCTCGCAGAGGGTCACCTCGACGTGGGCTTTGCCCTGTATCACGATTCCTGAGGGGCAAATTTCCCTTACTGGGTCGGCACATTTCCCGTCGGGAACCCCCGTTATCGTCATGCCCGTCAGCGTCACGGACACGCTCTCATCGCCGGCGATGAGGATAACCGGGACCTTGGACACGGCACCCCGTATCACAGTCTTTCCCATACCAGCGCCTTTGAGGGTGATGGATTTCGTGATGCGCAAGTTTTCCACCCACGTACCCGGGCCGACCTCCAGAGTGGCCCCTTCGGGACTCGCGTCAATCGCTGCCTGAATCGATTCTCCAGCCTCCAGTACTTCACCGTGTCCTACAACACCCGTGAAAAACCAGGAAATCAGAAGAAGAAAAAAGTATCGCATGCAACGATATTACCGCTTGCGTCACGGAACCCCCGGGCAAAGAGGACGCCCTGACCTCGATTCCCTCCGGGTGGCGTGCGAGCCCCATCAATCCCTGATATCCGGCCACCCCCTACAGATCGAGAGGCTCCAGTAAAGCAGGGGGTTAGCGGCGTTGCGGCAGTTCTTCGCGCTCTGCGCGTCCGGGTTATCGCAGCAAAAGCCGCTGGGCTCCATATTTGAGCCCACGGTGCTGGCCGCCAGGCCCCCGGTCGGGCCCGGCGGATGGGCCAGGTTCAACGCGTGTCCGAGCTCGTGGGCGAGGTGGTAATAGTTCACGTCCCCCGTCTGGCACGGAGGGCACGGCGGACAGGTGGCAGGACAATAGGCCGGGCAGGGACAGGGCGCGGGCACCTCGAGCTGTTGGTCGCAGGTGACCACTTTCGCCGCTGCCGTACCGGAAGAGAAACACGCCCCGCCGCCCCAGCTGCAGGCGAAGTCCATCCGCTCCACCACGAACACCTCCACCGCGTCGGCCACGTTCACCTCGGAGCGCAAGGTGGCCGCTTCCGCCTCGGTCTCCAACACCCTATAGGCCGGCTTGTTGAGGTAGAGCGGGGGGTTCACGATGAACTTGATGCACCGTACGCTCCCGCAGCGGTCCCAGAGGTCCACGGCCCGTTTCATGAGCTCATGGAAGGCCTTACCCGTGGCGTTCGGGTCGGAGGGACCGGTCCCGATGAACACCGGCTGTATCCTCAGATACTGGGCCGGGGCGAAGAGCCTGGTCCAGTTGAACTCGACGCGCATGAGCAACCTGATCCTTTTCACTACGCCCAGTACGGCTGAGCTGAGCTCCAGATCGAGCTCACATTCCGCCGACGTTTTCCCCTTCTCTCTCACTTGGAGTCCCCCTAAGAACTTTATGACGAATTTCCCCCGCATCCTTTCGGTAAACGGCACGAATACATCCATTTCGCCCTTGGAGCCCGCTTTACGAAAACCCTTGAGCTTGTCGATCAATTCGTAATGCAAAATCAACGAGAGTTCGGACAGAGCTTGTCCAGTTTTCGGATTCCAGAAGAGCTTTGTATCTCCTCCATCCCCCATCAGGCTCATGAGCCCGGTTCCGTCGCGCTTCGCGGGGACCCCCTTGGAGACCAGATTCAAATCCGTGAGAAGGAGGGTGAGTCTCTTTCCCGTGAGCGTGACCTTTATCCCGATCGCCCCGAAGAAGGGGACGCGCTGTTCCCCTCGACCGGTGAGGACAATCCCTGTGGCTTCCCTGACGTTGCCGGTAAGGTAGTACTCCTGTGGCTGCGCGGCCAGCATCACGCTGCCGAAAGCCCCGAAAAGTAAAGCGACGAGCACAAATTTCCTCATGTCAACCTCCCCTTTAGGATATTGAAATCAGAATTTGGACGATTTGCCCCCTCTCACTCCGCCCCGATCACCCCCGTGAAAATACGGGTTGGAAAAAATACCCATACCCACCTCCCGGGAGAGCTTACCCCCGCAGGATCCCGGCGCAAATGGGATCACTAGTGGACTTTTCTCACGCGCCTTTTGTGGCCACAGCGCGGTCTAGTAAGCTCGGGAAGATGCGAATTCCCGTGGAAGAGCTGTTGGCGGAACACCCGTTCGTGGAGGAGATCCTCCGCCGGCTCTCCCGTGCCGGCCACCAGGCGGTGATCGTGGGCGGGGCGGTGCGGGATGGGGCCTTGGCCTCCATGGCCGGGAAGCCCTTCGCCCCCAAGGACGTGGACATCGCCACCTCGGCTCCCCCCGAGGAGATAAGGCGCATCTTCCACGACCGCCACGTCCTCTCGGTGGGGGAGACGTTCGGGGTGATGATCGTGGTGGCCCCCGATGGCCGCCAATACGAGGTGGCCACCTTCCGCACCGAACGGGGCTACTCCGACGGCCGGCGCCCCGACGCGGTGGCCTGGGCTGGCCTGGAAGAGGACCTCCGGCGGCGGGACTTCACCGTCAACGGCCTCGCTGCCCGCCCCGACGGCGAGGTCATCGACGTGGTGGGGGGAATCTCGGACCTCAGGGCCCGGCTCATCCGCACCATCGGCGATCCCCGGGCTCGCTTCGCCGAGGATTACCTGCGGATGCTGCGGGCGGTACGGTTCGCATGCCAGCTGGGGTTCGCGATCGAGGACGAGACCCGGCGGGCAATCGCGGAGAACGCCCCGAAGATCACGCGGATCTCGTGGGAGCGGATCCGGGACGAGCTCGTGAAGATCCTCGAGACCCCGCGCTCGGCCTACGGCTTCCGCCTCCTGGACGGGCTCGGCCTCCTGGGGAGGATCCTCCCGGAAATCTCGGGCTTGAAAGGGATCCCCCAGCCCGAGAACTACCATCCCGAAGGCGACGTCTTCACCCACACGCTCATCGCCCTGGAGGTGGCGGATATCCTCCGCTTCTCCTACATCGTGAAGCTCGGCGTGCTCTTCCACGACGTAGGAAAGCCCCGGGCCCTCGCCAGGGCCCGGGGGGAACACATGGGGGGACACGAGGCCATCGGCCTGCGGATCACCGAGGAGGCCATGAAGCGCCTGCGCTTCTCCAACCGCGAGATCGATCGCGTCCTCTTCCTGGTGAAGGAACACATGCGCGTCGCCCGCCTCCCCCAGATGGGGCGGGGTAAGCAGGTCCTCCTCGTGACCACGGGGGAACGCGAGGGGTACCCCCTGGAGGACCTCCCACGGCGGTTCCCGGCCTACGCGGACCTCCTGCGGCTGCTCCTCTGCGACGCCGAGGCCTCGGGGCACCGGGCCACGGCATGGCTCCCCGTGCTCGCAGAGACCGTCCGGGTCCTGTTGCACCTGCAGCGCGTCCAGGGCCTGAAATTCGCCCGTTCCCTCATCAACGGCCACGATCTCCTCGCGATGGGGATACCCCGCGGGCCAGTGCTCGGCGAGATCCTTGACCGGGTACACGAACGGATCCTGGCCGGGGAGATCGCCTCTCGGGACGAGGCCCTGCGGTACGCGGCGGCGCTGTGGGAGGAGCGCCGGGGGGGACGTTCCCGCTGAACCCGCTCGGAGCCGCTGGAAATCCCCGTAGAGGAGGAATTCGTGGGCATGCGGCCGGGCGGCGACTTCCTCAACCTCCCGCCGCTTCATCTCGATCCAGCGTGCGACGGGGCCCTGGGGGAAGACCCCGCCGACGGTGAACTCCGGGGGAGGAGGCCGCCCACGTACTGGAGCCCGGGCTCCGAGAGGGGCCTCGATCCGGGGTTAGCTTCCTCCTCTTCCCGAGCGGGGAGGTTACTCCCCCTGCCGAGGCACTGGTGGAGGTGGAGTCCGTTCCCGGGCTGGCCGTGGAGGCGTTCGCCGCGAGGCGGGCGATAAGGTCCATGGCGACCCGGTCCGCGGCCTCGAGCAAGCTCCCGAACCCGAGTTCGATCTCCCCCTGCCCCAGGGTCCCCACTTCGTGGTGGTAGTAGCGCACGGGGATCCACTTCGCCGCAGGGGGATAGCGGGAGCGCGGTCTCCCGGAGCTCCACCCACCCGGGCGTTTCTTCCCGTATCAGGTCCGGGACTTCCTCGATGTGCCTCCGCGCGAGCTTACACCACCGGCACCGCCAGGTCCGGGGCGCCCCAGCCGGAGAGCACCGCCCCGGGGTACGACTCCTGGATGAGCTCGTGGAGGATCTGCGCGAACTTCACCTTCTCCCGCGCCCAGTCCGCCAGGGTCTTCGCCGGGACCCAGGGCTTGTACAGGGCCCCGGGGCCGACGACACACGCGGGACCGGGCTCCATCTTGAAGTAGCACGGGGAACATACGCGCACCATCTCCGGCCCGTCGTAGAACCGGTTGAAGCCGCCGAAGGAGTCGGTGAGGTAGATATGGAGGTCGAGGGGCATCCGCACCGCCCGGCGGATGGCGGCGAGCTGGGGGAGTGAGAGGTCGGCCAGGGGGTTGAAGGTGTTCGCCCCCAGGCCCTCGAGGACCTTGGCCCCGGCGGGGTTCCCGTGACCGGCGAAGATGGAGACCTTGAACACCACGTCCTCCGGGAGGTCCCCCTCCTCCCGCATCCGGGAAAGCAACCATAGGAGCCCCTCGTCCAGCACCAGAAAGCCACGGAACCCGAGCTCCACCGCCCGCAGGACGTCGGCCACCACGTAGCGGAGCTGGTCCGCTCCGCGGAACCGGAGGCCCGAGAGCGACCCCTCGGGGGTGACGAGCTGCCTCCCGGTGTCCCAACCGGAGCGGGGGCCCGGGGTGACGATCACCTCCACCCCGGCGTCGGCGGCGATCTGGGCGAAGTCCCTGAGCTCCGCCCGGTCCAAGAGCGTCGCCCCCATCACCGTGGAGATCATCCGGTGCACCGGGACCCTCCGCCGCTGGGCCTCGGTGACCGCCGCCTCCAGGACCTCGGGCCGCTCCACCCCCGAGATCTCCATCCGGTACTGGGCACCGTCGGGGAAGCGCAGGGGGCTCGCGGGGAGATCGTACACGTCCCTCCCGGGAACTCCGTGCTTGCGGAGGAGTTCCTCCACCTTGTGTTGGTCCATCCTCCCTCCTTGGTCCGTGGATGTGAGACCAGTGTGGCCTTCGCGTGGGCGTTTGACAAATCCGGGGACTCAGTAGGTATGGATCTCCACGATGTCCCCGTCCCGGACCACGTGATCCAGCGGGGCGTGCTGGCCGTCGAACTTCCCCGAGCCCCAGAGGCGGACGTACTTCAGTTTCTCCACGAACTCCTTGTGGATGTGCTCCACGACGTCCAGGATCGTCGCCCCCTCCCGCAGGGTGTAGGGCTGCTCCATGTCCGGGGGATGCCCCGGCTTCTTGGTGTACACCCGCACGATCCCGGCGGACCTGAAGATCAACTCCCGCACGTCCTCGATCCCCTCGAAGGTCTCGAGCGACACGAGGCCCGCGGCGAAGAACTGCGCGGTGGCCCACTGGCGGAACTCCACCGCCCGCTCGGGAGCGAGGTCGGCCTTCGTCCCCAGGGCGAGGGTGCGCAGCTCCACCGTGCGCCAATCGAGCGCGCGCGTGGGGCCTTTCCCCAGGACGATGTGGCGCTCCCGGAGGAGCTCCAGCGCCTCCTCGGCGGCCCCCCGCCAGTCATCCAGGGAGAGGTCCACACAGAAGATCGCCCCGTCCGCGGTGCGGACGAGGCTGAAGACCCACCCCTCGGTGTACTCCTGAGTGATGGGTGGCAGATCCACGAGCTGTATCTGGATGTCCTCGTATTCCATCATGCCGGGACAGGGACGGAACGTGGACATGGGGTAGGGAGCGATCTCGGGGTTGGCGTTGGTGAGGAGGGCGAGCAACGAGGACTTTCCCGTGTTGGGCGGTCCCACGAGGACCATCTGGGCCGCGCCCTCGCGTTCGACATGGTAGCTTGGGCCGGACCGCCCCCCGGAGCGGCGGCGCTGTTCCTGTTTCTCCTTGAGCTTGGCGATGCGGCGCTTGATGTCGGCCCGCATCTTCTCGGTGCCCTTGTGCTTGGGGATGGTGGCGAGCATCTCCATGAGGGCGTCCAGCCGCTCCTCGTCGGTCTTCGCCTTGCGGAATCGTTCCCGCGCTTCCAGGAACTCCGGGGTGAGATTGGCCGGCATCTCTCCTTATTTTACCCCACGACCCCCATGCCAAATGGACGGGGCCACGGGTGGACAAAGGTCCCTTGGAAATGGCCCGTTTTGCCACAGAATGGGCCACATCGTTTCTGTAACATCCATTACGAGCTTCGACAGAAGAAAGGGGAGGGGATGAGAGCGAAGATCTTTATCCTTGCGGTGCTGGTGGCTGCGGTATGGGGGATGATCGGCTTCACCCCAGGGATCGCCGGCGGTGGCGGGGGGGGCGTGTTCCAGGACCTCCTCCCGAGCCACCCCGCTTATAAATACGTGGTTTACCTCCTCGATAAGGGGATTATCACCGTGGATCCGAGCGGCACCTTCCGCGCGGACGAGTCGTTGACCCGGGGTACTGGGGCCATCTGGATCGCCAAGGCGGTGCAGTACCTGGAGGGCCAGAAGCCGGCGGTGGACGTCCAGGGCCTCACCCAGAAGATCAGCTCCCTCGAGGGACGTGTCCGTCAAGTGGAGCAGGACATCGTCCAGGTAGTGCGCGAGGTGCAGACTCTGAAGAGTTCGGTCAGTTCGCTCTCCACGCGGGTGAGCAAGCTCGAACAGCAGGGGCCGGCCCAGGTCCAGGGGCTCGCGGGGAAGATGCAGCTCGCCCTCATCGTGGGGATCACCGGGGTGGTCCTCTCCCTGGCCGCATTGGCCCTCTATTTCTTCGGTTAACCGAGGGTATCAGAGGAGACGACGCAGCTCGCGGATCTTGTCGCGGAGGGCCGCGGCGAGCTCGAACTCCAGCCTCTCCGCCGCGGCCTTCATCTCCCGCTCCAGCTCCTTGACCGTCCGCACGAGCTCCTCGCGGGATAGCTTCTTCGGTTCCTTGGGCACCCGGAACGCGGGGGCCTTCTGGCCGTAGATCTCCTCCGCCAGGTGATCGTAGACCGCCTTCTTCACCGTCTCCGGGGTGATCCCGTGCTTCTCGTTGTACTCCAGTTGAATCCTCCGGCGACGGTTGGTCTCGGCGATCGCCTCCACGATGGAGTCGGTGAGCTCGTCGGCGTAGAGGATGACCTTGCCACGCACGTTCCGCGCCGCCCGGCCGATGGTCTGGATGAGCGAGGTGGCCGAGCGCAGGAACCCCTCCTTGTCGGCGTCCAAGATCGCCACCAGCGACACCTCGGGGAGGTCGAGCCCCTCCCGCAGGAGGTTCACCCCGACGAGTACGTCGAACTTCCCCAGCCGCAGGTCCCGCAGGATCTCCACGCGCTCCAAGGTCTCGATTTCCGAGTGTAGATACCGGGCGCGGATTCCGGCCTCCAGGAGGTATTCGGAAAGGTCCTCGGCCATGCGCTTGGTGAGGGTAGTCACCAGGGCCCGCTCGCCCCGGGAGATGATCTCCCGGAGCTCGCCGATCAGGTGGTCGATCTGTCCTTTGGTGGGGTGGACGATGACCTCGGGGTCCACGAGCCCGGTGGGTCGCACGATCTGCTCCACGATCTTCTGGGAGACCGCGCGCTCGTAGGGGCCCGGGGTGGCGGACATGAAGATCACCTGCCTCACCCGGGCCTCGAACTCCTCGAAGGTGAGGGGCCGGTTGTCCAGGGCCGAGGGGAGGCGAAAGCCGAACTTCACCAGGGTTTGCTTCCGGGAGCGGTCGCCGTGGTACATCCCCCGGAGCTGAGGCACCGTCATGTGGGATTCGTCGATCACCACGAGGAAGTCCGGGGGGAAGTAATCCAGCAGGGTCCAGGGGGGCTCGCCCGGGGCGCGACCGTCCAGGTGCCGCGAGTAGTTCTCGATCCCCGGGCACCACCCCACCTCCCGGAGCATCTCGAGGTCGTACCGGGTGCGCTGCTCCAGGCGCTGGGCCTCCAACAGCTTCCCCTGGGCCCGGAGCTCGGCCAGGCGCTCCTCGAGCTCCTCTTCGATCCCGGCGATGGCCCGGCGCAGCCGCTCCTCGGGGGCCACGTAGTGGCTGGCCGGCGGGATCACCACCCGGTCCCGGTCGTCGATGTAGTCCCCGGTGAGGGGGTCGATCACCGTGATCCGCTCCACCTCGTCGCCGAAGAACTCGATCCGGAGCGCCTCCTCCCCGGAGGAAGGTATCAGTTCCAATACGTCCCCCCGCAGGCGGAAGGTGGCCCGTTCGAAGGCGATCTCGTTCCGGCGGTACTGCATGAGGACGAGCTGCCGCAGAACTTCGTCCAGGTCGTACTCGCGCTCCACCTCGAGGACGAGGGACATCCCGGCGTAGGTCTCCGGGGACCCCAGGCCGTAGATACAGGAGACGGAGGCGACGATGATCACGTCGCGGCGCTCGAGGAGGGCGGAGGTGGCCGCGTGGCGCAGGCGGTCGATCTCCTCGTTGATGGAGGCGTCCTTCTCGATGTAGGTGTCGGTCTCGGGGATGTAGGCCTCGGGCTGGTAGTAGTCGTAGTAGGAGACGAAGTAGTGTACGGCGTTGTGGGGGAAGAGCTCCTTGAACTCGTTGTAGAGCTGGGCGGTGAGGGTCTTGTTGTGGGCGATGACTAGGGTCGGCTTTTGTACATTTTGAATTACATGGGCGATGGTGAACGTCTTCCCGGTGCCGGTCGCTCCGAGCAACGTCTGGTATCGGAGGCCCTCGAGCACACCCTCGGTGAGCTCCGCGATGGCCTTGGGCTGATCGCCCTTGGGGCGGAGCTTCGTCACCAGATCGAAGCGCTCCGGGGCCTTTACTTTCGCCATACCCAAAAGATTATAGCGGCGAATCAGCGGTTGAGGATCCGGGCGCGTTCGGTGGCGGCCATCACCGCCTTGATGAGGTCCACGCGGATACCCCCCTCCTCCAGGGCCATGATCCCGTCCACGGTGACCCCGGCGGGGGTGGTGACCATGTCCTTGAGGAGGGCGGGATGTTCGCCCGTCTCCAGCACCATGGCGGCGCTCCCCAAGAGCGTCTGGGCCGCGAGCTCGGTGGCGAGCTCCCGGGGAAGGCCCATCTTCACCCCGCCCTCGGCCAGGGCCTCGACGATGATGTAGGCGTAGGCCGGACCCGCCCCGGAGAGCGCGGTCACGGGGTCCATCAGGTCCTCGTCGTCCACCACCGCCACCCGTCCCACGGCCGAGAAGACCTCCCGGGCGAGGGCGAGGTGGCCCCGGTCCGCGAAGCGCCCCGGGCAGAGGACCGTCATCCCCTGGCCCACGAGGCACGGCATGTTGGGCATGGCCCGCACCACCGGCACCGGCTTCCCCAGCGCCTCCTCGATGGACTTCGTCCTCACCGCCGCCGCGACGCTGATCAGTAGCTGGTCCGTGCTCAAGGCCCCCTTTATCTCCACGAGTACCTTGGGCACGGTCTTCGGCTTCACCGCGAGGATCACGATGTTCTTGCCCTGGACGAGCTCCCGGTTGTCGAGGATGACCTCGATCCCGAGCTTCTCCCGTGCGGCCCGGGCGCTCTCCTCGTGGGCGGTGCTCCCGACGATCATCTCCGGGGCCACCTTGTGGGAGCGGACGAGCCCGGAGACGAGGGCCTTCCCCACCATGCCCACCCCTAAGACCGCGATCTTCTTCCCCTCGAGCATCCTCTACCTCCTCGTGGTCAACACGAAAGATGACTTTACCCCGAGAAAAGGCCCGGTGCACCGCGTGAAGCCGGGGCCAATTTTTCCGGGTTGTCTCTGAAATTTCTGGTTTTTATAATTATTAGGAACCTAAATTCTCCAAAGATCATAAAGGGGAGGTGAGAGGATGGCCAAGATTGCGGAACTTCGGGACCCGCTTCTCGGCCATACCCTGGAGATAGAGATGGTCCCGGTGGAGGAGCTCGGGGTGATCGAGATCCAGCGGAAGCCCTCCCAGTATCACGTCAAGCGCCTGGCCGATTCCATAAGGAAGCTCGGGTTCCTCGTCCCGGTGATCGGGATACGCCGCGACGGGCGGGTGGTCATCATCGACGGCCAGCACCGGTACTTGGCGGCCCGGGAGCTCGGGATCGAGGAGCTCCCGGTGATCGTGGTCCCGGAGAAGCTCGCGTTCGACCTCATGGAGCTGAACGTCGAGAAGCAGATGTCGTTGCGGGAGAAGGCTTACGTCGCCCTCAACGTCTACCGGTGGTACCGCGACGTGGACCCCGAGCGGGTGGAGGGCGACGCCGAGCTCCGGGACGCCGTCGAGTCGATCCACTATGTGACCCTCGGCCTCGCCTACGAGAAGGCGCCGAAGCTCTTCGGGTCCGCCTATGAGAGCATCCTCCATCGGGTGGACCGCTGGTTGGACCTCCCCCTCTCCGCGGCCCTGGGGGCACGCGAGGAGCGGGCGGAGATGCTCCTCGAGGTGGAGCGGCTCGTGCGGGAAGCGGTGGTGAAGATCCAGGAGCTCGGGGTGAACCACCCCTTCCTCCCCCGGGCGGTGGTCTCCACCGCGAGTCCCATCGGCCGGAAGCGCATCATCGAGGAGAGCTACGAGACGGTGATGCGGAAGCTCGCCGACAACGTCCGTCGGCTGGTGGAGAACCCCCGGGAGTTCCTCTCCTTCCGCTACGAGGAGGGCGAATCCCCGTTCTGATCGCGGGGAACGCCGAAAAAAGAAAGGGGCCCCGCCAGGGGGCCCCTTTGTCACTCCGTACCGGTCCCGCCTCAGAACTCGGGCGGAGGCGGGGTGGTGGTCTCCTTCTTCTCCTCCTTGATCTCGGCCACCAGGGCCTCGGTGGTCAGCAGCATCCCGGCAATGGAGACCGCGTTCTGGAGGGCCGAGCGGGTCACCTTGGTGGGGTCGATGATCCCGGACTCGAACATGTCGAGGAACTCCTCCTTGACGACGTCGAAGCCGATGCCGGGCTTCTCCTGCTTGAGCCGCTCCACGATCACGGCCCCCTCGAACCCGGCGTTCTCCGCCAGCTGCCGCGCCGGCTCCTCCAGGGCCCGCTTGAGGATCTGGACGCCGACCTTCTCGTCGCCCTCGAGCTCCTTCTCGAGGTCATCGAGGACCTTGGAGGCGTTGAGGAGGGCCACGCCGCCGCCGGGGAGGATCCCCTCTTCCACCGCGGCCTTGGTGGCCTCCAGGGCGTCCTCGAACCGGTGCTTCTTCTCCTCGAGCTCGGTCTCGGTGGCGGCCCCGACCTTGATCACCGCCACACCGCCGGCGAGCTTGGCCTTGCGCTCCTCCAGCTTCTCGCGGTCGTAATCGGAGTCGGTGGTCTTGATCTGTTCGTTGATCTGCTCGATACGGGCCTTGATCGCATCGGGGTTGCCCTTCCCGCCGATGATGGTGGTGTCCTCGTGGGTCACCCGGACCTTCTCGGCGCGGCCGAGGTCCTCCAGGGTAGCGTTGCGGACCTCCATCCCGGCGTCCTCGGAGATGACGCGCCCGCCGGTGAGGATGGCGATGTCCTCGAGCATGGCCTTGCGGCGATCGCCGAAGCCCGGGGCCTTCACGGCACAGGAGGTGAGCGTCCCGCGGAGCTTGTTCAACACGAGCGTGGACAGGGCCTCACCGGTCACGTCCTTGGCGATCACGAGGAGGGGCTTCCCGGTCTGGGCCACCTTCTCCATGAGGGGGATGAGCTCCATGGCGTTCTTGATCTCGCGGTCGGTGATGAGGATGTAGGGCTCCTCGAGCACCACCTCCATCTTCTTCGGGTCGGTGACGAAGTAGGGCGAGATGTACTCCCGGTCGAAGCGCATCCCCTCCACGATCTCGTAGTAGGTCTCGATGGTCTCGGAGTCCTCCACGGTGATCACGCCGTCCTCGCCCACGGCCTCCATGGCGTCGGCGATGATGCGGCCGATATCGGGGTCGTTGGCGGAGATGGTGGCGACCTGGGCCGTCTCCTCCTTGGAGGTGAGCTTCTTGGACATCTTCTTGAGCTCATCCACCACGGCCCTGGTGCCCTTCTCGATGCCGCGCTTGAGGGCCATGGGGTTGGACCCGGCGGCCACCATCTTGAAGCCCTCCTTGATCAGGGAGTGTGCGAGGATGGTGGCGGTGGTGGTCCCGTCACCGGCCACATCGTTGGTCTTGGAGGCCACCTCCTTGACGAGCTGGGCCCCCATGTTCTCGAACGCGTCCTTGTACTCCTGCTCCTCGGCGATGGTGACGCCGTCGTTCACGATGTCGGGGGAGCCGAACTTCTTCTCCAGGCAGACGTTGCGGCCACGGGGGCCCAGGGTGACCCGGACGACGTTGGCGAGCTTCTCCACGCCGGCGAGGACCTTCCTGCGTGCCTCTTCACCGAATATGACTTCCTTCGCTGCCATCGTTCACCTCCTTGTGTCACTCCTCCTCGATGATGGCGAGGATGTCCGTGGTCTTGACGAGGAGGTATTTCTCCTCGCCCATGCGGACCTCGGTCCCGGCATAGGCGGAGACGAGGACCTTGTCTCCCTCCTTGACCTCGATCTTCTCAGCGGTGCCCACGGCGACGACCTCGCCGCGGATGGCCTTCTCGTCCTTTACGGATTCCGGAAGGACGATACCGCCGGGAGTCTTGCGCTCTTCCTGTTCGACCTTCCTGATGAGGACCCTGTTCCCCAGAGGCTTGATCTTCATGGCGTCACCTCCCTGAAATGGTCGATATTTAGCACTGAAGGTGTTGGACTGCTAAAATTGTAGCGTTACGCTTTTCTCGGTTCAACGATGCCCAGCGGGAAGGTACACCTCGCCTTCGAGCTCGTGGCCCTGCCCCTCTGGACCTTCGGCGGCGTGTTCCTGGGGGTGGAGTGGGACGAGCTCGTGGTGTTCACCGCCGCTTATGCCGGGGCTTCCCTCCTCCTCTCCCCGGACCTGGACCTCGCGGACTCGGACGTCACCCGGCGGTGGGGGTTATTGCGTCTCCTGTGGTGGCCATACACCAAGATCTTCAGACATCGCGGCCTGTCTCACTCCATCGTCTTCGGGCCACTGACCCGGGTGCTGTACCTCGGGTTCCTCGCCGCCTGTATTTGGGGGGCGTCGTACCTCGCCCTCGGCCTGCGGGTCGGGTGGAAATTGCCGCCGGCGAAGTCCGTCGGGGCTTTCTTCGCCGGGATCTACCTCTCGAACCTCCTCCACGTCTTCCTCGACAAGCTCGTCTCCATCTTCAGGCGGGCACGGGGCCCTTCTTGAGCTAGAATCACCCCGTGAAGACCTGGGTCTTGATCCTTATCGTGGGGCTCCTCGCCGCGGGGATCTTCCTCCTCTCCCAGATCCCGCGCTACGACGAGGTGGGGATCGCCTCCTGGTACGGCCCCGGATTTCACGGGAAGACCACGGCCAACGGCGAGCTCTACGACATGTACGCCTACACGGCGGCCCACAAGACCCTCCCCTTCGGCACGGTGGTGAAAGTGGTGGACTTGAGGACCGGGAGGTCGGTGGTGGTACGCATAAACGACCGGGGGCCGTTCGTCCCCGGCCGCATCATCGACCTCTCCTATGCGGCCGCCCTGGAGCTCGGGATCGTGGAGCGGGGGACGGCGGAGGTGGGCCTCATAATCCTCTGGACCCCCGGGACAGGGAGGTGACGGATGCGGATCTTTCTGGTAGCAGCGCTTTTCCTCGTTTTCCCGCTCGACGCGTTCGCCGGCTGGAAGTTCTCCACCCTCCAGGGAGGAGAGATCCCGCTGGATGACCTCTACGAGGGCAAATGGTGTTTGACGTTCGTGGTGGCGCCGGAGTGCTTGGCGTGCGCCGTCGCCATCGGCTGGCTCAAGCTCTGGCAAGGTGAGCAGACGGAGAGCCTGATCCAGGTGGCCTTGGTCGTCCCCTGGGATACCCCGGAGCTCCGCGAATCGCTGGAGGGGGTCCCCTTCCCGGTGATCGTGGATCCGGAGTTCGTCCTCGCCTCGTGGTTCAAGGTCAAGGTCGCCCCCACGGTGGCCCTGTTCGCCGAGGGGGCGTTCAACGAGGTCTTAGAGTGGCCGTTCACGGAGGAGGAGCTCCGGGGAAAGCTCTCCGCGCTCCAAGCGTTCGTGATCCCACGGCCCCAGGACCTCCTGGGCGAACCGCCCCCGGAGCTCGCCGGGATCGACCTCGCGGGGATGGAATTTAACGAGGAGGACTTGCCCCGGCCGTCCCTCCTCTTCTTCTTCAGCACCACCTGTCCCGCCTGTCGGGCCTCGTTGGAGATGATGGACGATTTCACCCGGCTCCTCCCCGTCGTCCTCGTCGTCCTCTCCAAGGGCGAGGAGCTCTCCGCGGAAGACCGGGAAGAGCTCGAAGGCCTCTCGGGTAAGTACGGCGAGGGGCTCAAGGTCGTGCTCCTCGGCGAACGGGAGAAAGAAATTATGGAGCGGTACCGGATCCGGTGGACGCCGACCTTCTTCCTCGTGGACGCCGAGGGCGCGCTGCGCGCGGTGTGGGAGGGCCCGAGCGAGACCCTGCCCCTGGAAATAGAGGAGCTCCTGACGAACGAGGAAGCCCGATAGGGACGACGGATGGGGAGCCCGAGGGAACGGTAGGCCCAAGCCGAGGCCGATCTATGGTCCGCCCCAACAACCCCGCGGGGAGCTTATGGTTGGGCCTGTTCCGCGTCCCAATGGGTGTCGGAGGGGGCGGCCAATTCGGCGCGTGCACAACCGGGGCACGCGTTCCGGCGGGCGCTCGATACGTTCCCCCTTGGAAGCTCTCGCCGCGGAGATGTCTCTCCCGGACGACCCCCTTCGAGGACGCGAGGGTCCCCGACAGCATCGCATCCCCACGTGATATCCCGGCGGGCTCTCTCCGAGAGCCCCTCCCGAGTTCTCCCCGGGAAACGGAGGCGGAGGATGCCGTCGGCAGAGCGGAGGAGATTCACGGTTCCAGTACGTGGTTTGGAACGCGATACATCGTTAATCCGGGGGGCTGGGGAAGCGTCCGGCGGTCATCGGAGTGGCGGTATCCGCATCGCCCGCAAAGGTGGAGCTCTCTTGGGGAGCGAGGTGCACCTCCTCCTCGTGCTCCACGAGCGCGGGGGCTTCCCGAATCGAGTCCCGGATCAGGTCACGGGGGATCTCGTTGCCGGTGGACGTCCTCCCCTACACCGTGACCGAGATAGCGGCGGGGCCCCCCCTGGCCGAGGAAGCGATTCGGGGGGGAAGGGCGATCCAGCTCTCGCCCGAGGCCGAGAAAATCCTAGGAGAACGAGCGGAGACGTGACGTCCACACACCCCGAGGGGCGCTCAGGTGTGCTTATCGGCCACGGTGGACGCGGCGTAGGCCTCGGGCTTGGTGCGCACGGCGAAGCCGCTTCCCCGGATCATTCCCACGACTTCCTCCACGAGCTCCCGGGTACGGCCCGAGCGGCCCACGTCCACGTGGATCTCGAGGTAGAACCCGAGGACCTCCCGCTCTTGGAGTGCCTCCACGAGCCTGCGGGCGAGCTCGTAGGAGAGCCACGCCTCCCGCCAGATACGCTCGCGGATGGTGGGCGGATTTTTCTCGCGGCGCCGCTGCCAGAAGTACCGGCCACCCTTTCCCAACCGATGGATCACGATGGCGGACACGTACTCCGCGATGTTGTAATAGGTCTGCGAATCTGTCCCCACGATGATCTCGTAGGCCGCCTTGGGGGCGTCTTCCATCATGGAGACGATCTCGTCCACCACCCGGGGAAAGGTCAGTGCTCCCACCGTGGGGTTGTAGAAAATATCTCTCGCCATTCCGGGTGATCCTACACCGCCCAGAAGCCGTCCGTCAAGTTCTGTTCGTGTTTACCGTGGCGGGGTAACGCCGGGCTGGTCCTGATAGGAGCCGCCGGCCTCCTTCTCGGCGTAGGTTCGCAGGGGGCGCCGGCCGCGGAAGAAGACCACCTGGGCGATCCCCTGGCCGATATGGAGGCGGATCGGGAGCGGCGAGAGATTTGCCAGTTCTATAGTGAGTTTACCACGCCAGCCGCAGTTGCCCGACCACACGGCCTTGCCGTTCCTCCGCACGTAAATCGTATGATGCGGCGGTACGGTCACGTCGTAGACGTAGCCCTTGTACGGCACCCGGGACCAAGCCCTACTGGCCCTGCCGTGCCTGGGGGTGCCGTCCTTGGAAAAGCGGATTCGGAAGGCCGGGTGATCGGAGGAATATCGGGGATCGGCGTGTAACGGGGTGCCGGGCTCCGCACCGGTCCAATGCGAGGCGGGCCATCCGGCCTTGATCCCTATCTCCTGCAAGTCATCCACCAGGCGCCTGGAAGATGTGGAGGCAGTGAGGGTGGCGAAGTTACCGTCCCCCAACATGTAGGCCCAGAGGAACTTCCGGAGGAGATCGGGGGACAGGCCCTTTATTTCCTCCGGAACGTGCTTCTCATGGGCGTGGCCGAACTGCACGAGGTACGTGCACAGCTGTTTGCTCACCGTTACGAATCCCCTGGTTGTTTCACTCCACTTGAACGGGAGATCGCCCAGGATTTCCCTCGCTTTCTTTTTCGTGTTCGTATTAAGGGAGGCGACCCTCACGATATGGTCCCCGTTCTTGGCGACGTAGGCCGAACCCACCGCGAGCCAAAGCCCGAAGAACCGGACCCACGCTTCCGTGGGGACGGCTATCGGCTCCAAGAGCCCGAACTCATCCATCCTCTTTTTCAGCCTATATTTCCAGAAGTGCGAGGCCCCGATTGCGCGGCCCTCCGTGGAGTGGACCCGATGGCGTTCGACAACTCCCAGATCGGTTAGGATCGCCATGAGCCGATGGAACATCCTCCGAGTTGGCCTGGGGGGCTCCAGTCGCACGTAGAGCTCCGGAGTGGTGGCTTCCCCCAGTCCCTCCAGGATATCGAGGACCTGGAGCACCACCCTTCTAATCGAGGCTTGCCCTTGGTTGGGCACGGGGGCGAGTGTGAAATACTCGGGACTTTCCCCGAGCCAAAGGGCATCCCTTTTGAACTCCAGCTCGTAGTAACCCTCCACGTCACTCGCTTGGAGCAGTTCGAAATCGAATTTCCCCCGTCGGCGCACGTAAAGGCTGTGCCCGGGGGTTACCAAGAGGTCGATGCTCGGCCCCTTGATAGCGATCATTTCCCCTTCATACCACCTTTTCTGGCGGGCAATGATCGGGTGATACTCCAAGGTGCCGTCCTCGTTCAGGGTGGCCACGATCTCGCCGTCCTCCAGGTCCTCGAACCGCTTCCATCCCTCGAGGGTGAGTATCTCCGTACGGTCATCGAAGCACTCCAGGGGGGTCACGTTCACCAACAGCCCGCAGCGGGCGTAAGAGCTCTTCCCCCAGCACACCCCCATCACATCGTCGGGCATGACGAACCACTCCACGCTCTCGGCGAGGACCTGGGAGTGGGGGGCGAGCTCGAACACCCCTTCGGCTTCGATCTCCCTGAAGAGCTCCCGGGGAAAGTCCAGGGGATCAAGGACCGCGTTCACCCCACCCAGGGGCACGAGGAACTTCCGCCCCAAGCGGATATCGTAGCCGAAGGAGCCGAGCCCGTACGAGGGCTTCCCCTCCTGGCAAGGCACGAACGGATCGATCATCGGTGGCTCCCGTTCGCAGAGCTCTTTGATCTCCCGATCTGACAGGATGCTCCAGCTCATGCGCCCCTCCCTGAGCCCGTGACGCATCACGCGTGATGCGTCACGGCCTTTCCACCTCCAGATCGTCGAACACCGTGGGCGCGTGCTCGCGCAAAATCGCGAGGACACGCGCCACTAGCTCGCGTATTTCCCACTGGGCCGCGGGCGAGCCGCGCAGGCGGATGATGTGACGCCACTCGCGGAAGTTCGCGGAGACCACGAGCCTCGTCTCCGTCCCGATGGGGAGGATGTAGCGCGCGTCCTCCTTGGGAACCCCGGCGGCGAGGGACTCCCCGTAAAGTTCCAGAGCAGCGCGGTGCAGGGCTTCCACCTTCTTCCAGAGCACGTCGGGGAAACTGGGGGGACGCACCAGGCCGCGGTCGTGCACGTCCACGAACCGCTGCGACTCCTGGACGAAACTCGCGAGCCGGTGCCTCGTGAGCTGGTTCGCCGCCGCCCGCGAGATCCCCTCCACCGTGAACGTGGCGCTCGCGAACTCGAGCACCGACTCGTGTCCACGCCGCAAGAGCTTCCGGATGAGCTCGCGATCGGCCTCCGGGGACGCCCGAGCCTCGGACCGGTGGGACACGCGAGCGCACCTCGCGATGAGCGCTTCGGGATCAGGGGTGATCGCCACCAGCGTTACCCTCACCCGAATCCCCCCTCACCACGTGTAGATTCCCCATGATACCCAGGACAGGATCTCCGGCTAAACTTGCGACGACATGCGTCCGCACCAGCTCGCCCCGGGGGTCTGGGCATTCCGGTCGCGGTTCGCCGAGATGCTCTCGGCCCTGATCGCCCTGGATGGGCGGAGGGCGGCCCTGGTCGACCCGCCGATGTTCGCCGACGAGGCCGACGCGGTACGCCGGTTCGCGGAGGGCGCGGGCCTCTCGGTGGACTGGCTC
>MTNJ01000045.1 GCA_002011425.1 Candidatus Acetothermia bacterium JdFR-48
AGCTGGGCCTGGATCAAGGTGGCCACGTCCACGAACCACTGGGCGTTGGTGGCGATAATTCTGAACCTGAGGGGTTTCTCGCCGCCGAGCTCGTAGTAACGCTCCAGGTACTGGCGGGCGAGCTCGGGGTCGTGGAGGACGCGGCCCCGCAGTTTTGGCGAGAACCACTCGGAGTCTGGGTACCAGGGCCCGTACATGATGGTGGCCATGCCGAAGAAGATCTCGTCCCGGATCTCCTCCCGATCGATGGCGTACATCATGAATTTCCGCGCCATCAGGGCGCGCTCTATCGCCCGTTCGTCCCCGACCTCGTCCTTGGTGATGCCGAAGGGATGGGAACCCAAGTTCAGGGCCACATACTGGTGTTGGATTCCGGGGATCCGCGTGACCTCTATTCCGGGGGCATCCTGCAAGGCCAGGTAGTCTCGAGGTGAGACCCAATCCACCAAGTGCACGGCCCCAGCCAAGAGGGCGGCCACCTTCGAGGCCTCGTCGGCGAAGAAGAGGAACTTGACCCGTTCGATCTCCCCCGGTGGGATCCCCTTAATCCAGTAAGCCCGGAAAGGCTCGAGCACGATATAAGAACCTCGTTTCCACTCTACGAACTCGTAGGGACCAGTCCCGACAGGATTCTGTATCAAGGGGCTCTCTTTCCCCGTCCGGGAGCCAGCGGGAACAATACCGATCAGGGCCCGGGACCAGTACTGAAGGGCCTCGGGGAAAGGATGTTGGAAAGTGACCTTCACGGTGTAACGGTCCAGGGCCTCGACGGCCGTTATGGGGCCCAGCGCCTTGCGCACCGGGGAACCATTTTCCGGGCGGAGAATCCACTCGAAGTTATACACTACGTCATCGGCTGTCAATTCGCTTCCATCGTGGAACTTGATTCCCTGCCGCAGGTGGAGGGTAATAGCGGTTACGTCTTGATTGAACTCCCACGCCTCACATAACGAGTACTCCGGCACTGGGTCGCCCGTTACCGAAAGCTCCACCAACGGATCATAGATATTCTGGATGAGCCACGCCGAGGAAATGTCGGTGTAAAGAGCAGGATCCAGATTTCGTGGTTCCCCGGAGATTCCCACTACGAGCTCCCCCGCAAGCCCGATAACCACCGCGCCCAAAATGGCACAAACCGCCACGATGAGCCTCATGGAGTCACCCCCCTTTTTGGGGTTCAATAACCCGTCGGAAGGACGCGTGCAAGGCTTTTATCCCCCCGGGCGTCCGGGGCTATAATTCTTTTTGTGAGGATCATAGCTGACTTGCATCTTCATTCTCGCTTCTCCCGCGCCACGAGCCGCGACATGGACCTCGAACATTTGGCCCGGTGGGCCCGTTGGAAGGGCATCGATCTTCTGGGAACGGGAGACTTCACCCATCCCCAATGGTTCCGGGAACTAAAGGAGAAGCTTTCTCCTGCGGGTGAGGGAATCTACGAGTTCGGTGGCGCTAATTTTCTCATTACGGGGGAGATCTCGTGTATTTGGAGCCAGGGAGGCCGCCAGCGGCGTGTCCATTTCCTGGTACTGGTACCGAGCTTGGAGGACGCCGCCAAGGTGAACCTGGAGCTCTCGCGCCTCGGGAACCTCGCCGCAGACGGGCGGCCAACGCTCGGAGTTTCGGGGCGGACGCTCCTCCGCACGATCCTCGGTGCAGCACCAGGGGCGGCGTTGATCCCCGCCCACGCCTGGACCCCGTGGTACTCCATCTTCGGTTCCAACTCCGGCTTCGATTCCCTGGAGGAGGCTTTCGGGGACGACGCCGGAAAAATCTTCGCCATCGAGACCGGCCTCTCCTCCGATCCCCCCATGAACTGGCGACTCTCGGCCCTGGACCGAGTGGCCCTCGTCTCCTTCTCCGACGCCCACTCCCCCTCGCGTCTGGGTCGCGAGGCCTGTGTATTCGAGCTCCCTGAACTCAATTACCGTGAGCTCGTTTGGGCAATAAAGGAGAAAGATGCAGAAAGATTCTGCTTCACTGTGGAGTTCTTTCCCGAGGAGGGAAAGTACCACTACGACGGCCATCGCGCCTGCAACGTGGTCCTTTCCCCCACGGAGTCGCTGGCACGGGGCAATCGGTGCCCCATCTGTGGGCGTCCCCTCACCGTCGGGGTGTTGCACCGGGTGGAGGCCTTGGCCGATAGGCCTGAGGGCTTCTGTCCCCAGGGAGCCATCCCCTACCGATCCCTCGTCCCCCTTGAGGAGATCATCGCCCAGGCCTTAGGGAAAGGCACGGGGACGAGAGCGGTATTCGACGAGTACAGGAAGCTCGTCGAGCATTTTGGGGGCGAGTTTTCTATTCTCCTGGACTTGCCAGAGGAGGAGATCGAGCGGAGGATCCCTGGGAAGATCGGAAAGGCGATCCTCAAGGTGCGCCGACGTGAGCTCGAGATCCGCCCCGGCTACGATGGTGTCTACGGCGAGATCAAAATCCCCCTGGAAGGGGAAGAAGGGTCCTCCCAGCTGACTCTGTTCTGACTTAAAAAATCGACGAAAAGGGGGCCCACGACTGGCCCCCATGGGTGTCCGGGCTTCGACGTCCGGTCTCAAATTTCTTCTAGCAAGCCGGTCCGTCGGTTGAACGCCTCGATGAGTTCGTCGATCTCGTCCACCTGGTTGTGGATCCGGGCCCAATAATCGGGCCAGTCGTACCACTGTTGGAGGAGTTCCTCCACGGACTTCCCCATCTGCTCAACCCAGGTGTAGTACTTCAGGTTGTGGACGCGACGCCGGTCCCAGTAGGTGAGCTCCTGGACCTTGTCCGTATTTATCCCGATGAGGAATTGGTGGTAATCGATAGCCGCTTGTTCGCGGGAGTAAGGGCCGAACAGCTCACGCATCTCCTGGAGGCGTGAGCGGTAGAGCTCCATGGAGTCAGTGAAGACGGTGAGGACGACGTCCCGGGAGGTGAGTTCGTAATACTTCGCCAGCTTGATCGCCCCCACGAGGTTGGCCGCCGAGGAGATCCCGAGCCACGGGAGCCTCTCCACCAGTGTCGGGGGGACACCTTGTTTTACGAGATACTCCTGGCCCTCGGGCTCATTGAAGAGGCGGATCAACCTCATGGAGAACTCATCGTCGATGGCCATTACTAGGTCGGTGTTCCTGACGTTGTGGATCCAGGGGACGTGTTTATCCCCGATCCCCTCGATCCGGTGCTCGCCGAATCCGTTCAGAAGGAGGGTGGGGCACTGCCACGCCTCGCCTACCCCGAGCACCGCGTGTGGGAACCTCTCCTTGATATAATCGGCGCAGCCGAGGGTTCCGGAAGAGCCGGAGGTGAGGAAGAGGCCGGCTAGCCGCCGGTTCTCCTTCGCCTCCTCCCCGAAGGCCTCCTCCATGGCCGGACCGGTGACGGCGTAGTGCCAGAGGTGGTTTCCGAACTCGTCGAACTGGTTGAAGACTATCACGTTCTCGCGGGTACGTTCGAGCTCCCTGCACTTCTGGAAGATCTCCCAGACGTTGGACTCCGTCCCGGGCGTGGCGATCACCTCGCCCGCCACTTTGGAGAGCCATTCGAACCGTTCCCGTGACATGCCCTCCGGGAGGATGGCGATGGACTCACACGCGAGGAGGTTCGCCACGTATGCCCCCCCGCGGCAGAAGTTCCCGGTGGAGGGCCAGACGGCCTTGTGGAAGGTGGGGTCGAACTGGCCCGTGACGAGCCGGGGGACCAAGCATCCGAAGGTGGCTCCCACCTTGTGGGATCCAGTGGGGAACCATTTGCCCACGAGGCCGATGATCAGGGCGTCGACGCCCGTCAGTTCCGGAGGGAGGACGAGACGGTTCACCCCGTTGTAGAGGCCCCCTTTGGGCACGGGCTCGTTCTTCCAGGTGATGCGGAAGAGGTTCAGAGGATGGAGGTCCCACAAGCCGATCCCCTTCAAACGCTCCTTGATCTTCCCCGGGACGAACCTGTCCGGGTCGCGCATCTGTTTGAAGGTGGGGATGATGATCCCCCGTTCCCGGGCCCGCTGGGCGGTGCGCTCGAGTTGCCGTTCGTTAAAGGTAAGATCAATCATTCTCACGCTCCTTGGCTGTGGCCGTTTTCGCCGAGGTCGCGACGCTGGCAATGCTATCAAGTTGTTAGGCAGGCTGACAACCTAGCTCCTTTGACCTTATAATGACGCGCGTTTATCAAAGGGAAGGAGGTGATTCGTACCCCACAAGTCCTATTTGTTTAAAAATTCATAAAAGGAGGGTGCATGTGGCATAAGTTAGGCCTTTTGTGTGTTCTGTTTCTAGGAATTGCCGTTGCAGCTGTGGCCGGACCGAAGTCCGGCGGGGTCTTACGGGTGGCGTTGGCGTCGGAGCCCGGCACCCTGGATATGCAGCTCACCACTGGCGTGGCGGCGAGCATTCCCGCCAGGCACGTGTTCGAAGGCCTGTTCGCCTTCGACGAGAACTACACCCCTCGCCCGATGCTGCTCGAGGACTGGGAGCTCAGCGCCGATGGGAAGACCGTGACCTTTTACCTGCGCAGGAGGGTTCTCTTTCACAACGGGAAGGAGCTCGTGGCCGAGGACGTGGTGGCGTCCCTCGAGCGCTGGGGGAAGTACGGCCTGACCTCCAAAGCCCTCTGGAACCACGTCCAGAAGCTCGAGGCCGTGGACGATTACACCGTGGTGATGGTCCTCGACCAACCCTTCGCTCCCCTGGAGACTTACCTCGCTAACATCTATGGCGGGCCCCGGATCTACCCAAAGGAAGTAGTGGAGGCCGCGGATGCGGAGCCCATACCCCCCGAGGACTACGTCGGCACCGGCCCCTACAAGTTCATAGAGTGGAAGGCCGGTGATTACATCAAACTCGTCCGCTTCGACGGGTACTCGGCCCGGGACAGTGCTCCGAGTGGCTACGCCGGCAAACGCGTAGCCTACTTCGATGAGCTCCTCTTCTATTTCGTCCCCGAGGACAATGCCCGCCTCGTGGGCGTGCAGGCGGGGACGTATGACTACGCCGTCAACATCCCCAACGACCTCTACCCGAACGTGGAGGGCGACCCGAACCTCGTGCCCATCATCGTCGACCACCCGCCGGTCTATCCGGTGGCGTTGATCAATACCATCTCCCCCCTCACCGGAAAGATGAAAATCCGCCAGGCAATCCTCGCTGCCATCGACATGGAGCCCCTCATGTTGGCCGGCTATGGCGATCCGAAGTTCTGGAAGTTGAACGGGAGCTACTTCGCCCCGGGCATCCGCTGGTACACCACCGCCGGTACTGAGGCCTACGACCAGGCGGACCCCGAGGAGGCGAAGAGGCTTCTCAAGGAGGCGGGCTACAACGGCGAGCCTCTCCGAATTATCGTGGCCGGCGATATGACCGCCCAGTACAACCAGTCCCTGGTGGTGGCGGATCAACTGAAGAAGGTCGGTTTCAACGTGGACCTTCAGGTCTACGACAAGGCTACCTTCTTCGCCCGCAGAAACAACCGCGAGAATCCTGAATGGGAACTGGCGTTCACTTTCTTCTATACCATTCCCGACCCATCGCTGGTGTTGCCGTTGAACCCCAAGTACGCTGGGTGGTGGGACACGCCACAGAAGCGGATCCTCGTCGAGGTCCTCAACCAGATCACTGACTTCAAGGTACGCTACAAGGTGTGGGAGGCCATCATGGAGCTCTGGTACATCGAAGTGCCCACTATCAAGTTCGGCGACGCGTTCCAGTTGCACCTCAAGCGCGCCGACCTCAAGGGGTACGGGACGGACTACATCAACATGGGCGCCGCCCCGTACTTCTGGAACTCCTGGAAAGAATAAAAAAGATTTAAGGGGCTTCCCCTTTATGGGGAGGCCCCTTTTTCACACGGAGGGCAGGGCGCCGGATGTTCTCCTACATCGTGCGTCGGGCCGCGGGGATGGTGGTGAGCGTCCTCCTGGTGGTCACCATCACCTTCGTCCTCATGCAGCTCATCCCCGGAGACCCTTCTTCGGTCCTCCTCGGCCCCAACGCCACTCCGGAGCAGATCGAAGGCCTGAAGCGGACCTGGGGGCTCGACCAACCGATCTGGGTCCAGTTCTACAAGTACTTCGCCAACTTCTTCCATGGCAACCTCGGGGAGTCCATCTTCTTCCGCCAGCCGGTCCTCCGGATCATCGGTCAGCGGGCCGAGACCAGCATCTTCCTCGGGATCATGGCCCTGATGGTGGTGGTCGGCCTGGGGGTCCCCGCAGGGGTGATCGCCGCGGTGCGACCCAATAGCTGGGTAGACAATTCCCTCCTTCTCCTCGCCCTGGCCGGGGCCTCGATCCCGAGCTTCTGGCTCGGACTGATGCTGATGGTCCTTTTCGCGGGGAAGCTCCACCTCCTCCCGAGCTCCGGCTACACCTCGGTGATCGCCACCGGGAACATCGCCAATCTGAAGAACCTCGTCCTCCCCGCGTTCGCCTTGGGATTCGTGAACGCGGCCTTGGTGGCCCGGACCGCCCGATCCAGCATGCTGGACGTACTGCGGGTCGATTACATCACCACCGCCCGGGCCAAGGGACTCCGGGATTCGGTGGTGATACTCAAACACGCCCTGCGCAACGCCGCGATCCCGATCACCACGGTGATCTCCTTCACCTTCGCTTCCCTCATCTCGGGCGCGGTGGTCACGGAGAACGTCTTCGCCCTCCCCGGAGTGGGGAGCCTCATTGTCCAGTCCGTCCTCAAGCGGGACTACCCCGTAATCCAGGGGATCATGTTGGTCGTCGCGGTCCTGTACGTGGTGATCAACTTCGTCACTGACCTCACCTACGCCTTCCTGGACCCGCGGATCCGTTATCGCTAGGGGAGGAGAGGTGGGATTCATCGAGCTCATCCTACGCCGTAAGACGCTCCTCTTCGCCGTGGGGATCCTGTTCTCCCTCGTCGTTATCTCCATCTTCGCTACCTACTTCGTCCCCTATGACCCCGACGCCCTGAGCCTCAGCGACCGCCTCAGGCCCCCGAGTACGGCACACCTCTTCGGCACCGATCACTTCGGCCGGGACATCTTCAGCCGGACCCTTGTGGGGACGCGAGTGACTTTCATCCTGGGCCTCTCCATCTCCGCGTTTGCGTTGGTGTTCGGAGTGCCGCTAGGGGTCCTGAGCGGTTACTACGACCGGGTGGGGATGGTCCTCATGCGGGTGATCGACGCCGTCATGGCCTTCCCCGCCATCATCCTCGCTCTCGCGCTCATGGCCATCATGGGGAAGCCGGGAATGGTGAACGTGATTATCGCCGTGGGGATGGTGTGGGCCCCGCGGATGGTACGTGTTGTCTACAGTTCCACCCTCTCCTTGCGGGAGAATACCTACGTGGAGGCGGCCCGGGCCTTGGGGGCTTCCTCCGGGAGGATCCTCATCCGCCATATTGTGGTGAACCTCCTCTCTCCGGTTATCGTCCAGTCCACCTTTACCTTCGCGTTCTCCATTATGGAGGTGGCGGCCCTCAACTTCCTCGGGGTGGGGATCCCGCCTTATATTCCCAGCTGGGGCGGGATGATGAACGAGGGACGCACCTATATCATCCGCGCGCCATGGATCATCCTCTTTCCCGGGGTTTTCCTCGCCCTCTCAGTCCTCTCCTTCAATTTATTGGGGGACGCCCTGCGGGATCGCCTCGATCCCAAGCTGCGAAACATCGTCTGAACCCACGGCCCTTGCCGGGTCTTCGAATACGACCATATAATGTTTTATGCAAACGTTAGGAGAGGAGGTGAGAAATAAACGGAAAACTTTTGCAAAACCCTTTTCGACCGCTGGAAAGGAGGGAGATATGTGGCGTAAATTTGGGATTGTAGGTTTAGTTTTTCTCCTCTTGGGCGGTGTACTACAGGCAAAAGTTACCCTTCTCTACATGACTGCAGGCGATATCAATATGCTGGCCCTGGCCCAGAACGTCCTCGGTCCAATGTTCTCCGAGCGGTATCCGGAAGTGGATCTCCGCACTATTCATACTGGTCCGGGTGATGCCGGCTCCCGCTTAATTTTCGAGAAGCTCCGCGCGGAAAAATTGGCCGGTAAGGAGACATGGGACGTGGACGTTGCCATGGTACACCAGATCTTCCTCACCTGGGCCATGGAGGAAGGCGACCTTCTCCTCAAATATGCTCAGGATCTCGAGACCTGGAAGTACGTGACCTCGCCCCATGCCAAGTACGCCCTTGGGGTCCCGGTGGAAGGGTATGTAATGCCCATGTTCCACAGCCAGACAGCCATTGCGTACAACCCGAAGTACGTCCCTGAGCCGCCGCGGAGCTTTGACGAGCTCGTGGAGTGGGTCAAAGCCCACCCAGACAAGTTCGGCTACAACGGGATCAAGGGTGGCATGTCCGGCGTCTCTTTCGTCAACGCTTGGGTCTACTGGAAAACCGGCAAATATGAAAAATATGCGATTACCGGGCCCTTCGAGGAGGAAGAGGTCGCAAACTGGGAGCCCGTGTTCAAGGAATTGAAGGAGTTCAACAAGTACGTCACCATAACCGCCGGTAACGTGGGGACCCTGGACGCTTTAAACCGTGGCGAGATCTGGATGGGGCCGGTCTGGGTCGACATGTTCTACACCTTTATGCTCACCGGTAAGATGGATCCCAATATGCGTCTCGTCCTTCCCGAGCCAGGGATGCCCGGGCAGCCCATGTACTTCGTCATTCCAGCCAAGGCTCGGAACGTGGAGTGGGCGGAGAAGTTCGTGGAGTTCGTGACTAGCCCCGAGATTCAGGGTAAGGTCATCGTTGAGATGTACAACTGGTATCCCGGCATCGACGGGACTTACGTCAAGGATTACGTGAGCCCTGAGGCTTACGAGCGCCTGTACCGGGATATCACGCCAGAGGAACTGCAGGTGAAGGGCTTGGCCTTCCCGCTCTCACCATACTTCAAAGCGGTCCTGGAGTCTTATGAGAAGTGGGTCATCGGCGGTTGAAGTAAAGGGATTGGGGGGAGGAACCGTAAGGTTCCTCCCCTTGTTTCTTTTATTGCCCGCTGTCGCCTTTATCCTGGTAATGTACATCTATCCCTTCGCCCTCTCCATCGTTCGCAGCTTCACAGATGAGTCCGGCGGCCTCTCATTGGTGAACTATTACAAGGCGGTGTCCTTGTACGGGCGTGATATCCTCTTCTCTATTCAAGTGGCTATCCTGGGAACCCTCATCTCTACGGTATTAAGCCTCGCCCTAGCCTCCTATATTCGCTTGAGCGACTCCCGTATGGCGCGGCTCATAAACTCCTTGAGCCGGCTGGGTATCTTCCTCCCGTATGTGGTGGTGGCGCAAATGATGCGGAGTTTCCTCGCGCCCCACGGGCTATTGAATGTTCTCCTCGCGAACATGGGGCTCGTGGATATCGATTCTCCTTTACAGCTCTTCAATATCCGAGGTCTCACCTTCGGCTTCCTCTGGAAGGAGACCCCGTTCATCACGTTCATCGTTCTGAGCGGCCTTCAAGTTATCGACGATACCTACATCGAGGCCGCTCGGAGCGTAGGGGCGCGAACTCGCCACATAATACTGCGAATCCTTCTCCCTATGATAAAGCCCACCATTGCCATCGCCGTCGTTCTAACATTCTGCACCATCGTGAGCACCTTTACCCTTCCCTACATGATCGTGGCCGGGAATCCCACCACCGTTACGGTGGACATCGCCCACCGGGTCACGTACTTCGGCGATTACCGGGTGGCAAGTGCTTTGGGAGTCTTCCTCTACCTCATCGTGGGGGTGATGGCGGTTTACTATCTGCGCCGCACGGTGCGGGAGGAGGTCTATGGGTACTAAGTGGCGGCGGGCGGTGCTCGAAGGGGCACTCCTCTGTCTCCTGTTCTTCGTGATCTTCGGGCCCATCTCGAGTTTGGTCATCTGGTCCATCGCCATCCGTTGGTACTGGCCCCATGTACTTCCCCAGGAGATTGGCCTCGCCTATTGGAAGCAAGCCTTAGGGCTCCAACGGGACTGGGCCATCGCAGCCGTGAGCATTTGGGGGGCGTTTGGGACCAGTATGTTGGTGGCCTTGGTGGCCACGGCGCTCGTGATGACGATGGCCATTCCTGCGGGCTACGCCCTGGCCCGATACCGAGTCCCACTCAAAGCCCTGATATTGCTCCTATTCCTCATGCCCAAGGCCTTCCCCCAGCAACCGATCTTCGTCAACCTCCTCCCCACTTTCACTCGATGGGGCCTTGCAGGAACCGTGCAAGGCGTGATCCTCATCCACATCCTTGTATGCCTGATCTTTGGGGTCTGGATCACAACTTCGGCCTTCAAAGCGATCCCCCAGGAGCTGGAGGAGGCGGCCCGGAGCGTGGGGGCGACCCGTTGGCGCACATTCTGGAAGGTACTCTTGCCATTGGCGGCACCGGGGCTTCTTGTAAGCACCGTGTTCGTGTTCATCACTTCCCTGACAGAGTTCACGGGGACTTTCTTCATCGGTCTCCCGTTCGTGACCACGCTTCCCATGCTCCTTTATTCTTCCAGTGGCTACAACATGCAGTTCGCGTCAGTGATCGCCATTGTCCTCCTCATCCCGAGCCTCCTCTTCATGGTTCTCATTCAGAGAGTATTCCGGCCCGAATACATGGGCGGAATCGCCGGCTGAGCCTCGAGGAGGGAAGATGCCCAAAGTGCGACTGGAAAGAGTCACCAAACGCTACGGGAAGGTGACCGCGGTGGACTGTCTGGACCTCACCGTACACGAGGGGGAGATCCTCACGTTACTCGGCCCCTCGGGATGCGGGAAGACCACCACCTTGAGGTGTATTGCGGGTTTCGTCGTTCTGGACGAGGGCCACATCTTCCTGGGGGAGGAAGAGGTGACGCACCTTCCGCCCGAAAAGCGCGATATTGGTTTCGTCTTTCAGAACTATGCCCTCTGGCCACATATGACCGTCTACCAAAACTTGTCCTTCGGCCTACAACTCCGGCGCATCCCCAAGGAGGAGATTCGGGAGCGTGTACAGGAGGTGCTCTCCATGGTGCGGCTCTCGGGGATGGAGGACCGTTATCCCCGTCAGCTCTCGGGGGGGCAACAGCAGCGGGTTGCCCTGGCGCGGGCGCTGGCACTCCGTCCCCGGGTGCTCCTCCTCGATGAGCCGCTTTCGAATCTGGATGCCAAGCTTCGGGAGGAGATGAGGTTCGAGATCAGGGAGCTCCAGCGCCAGCTCGGAATAACCGCCATCTACGTCACCCATGACCAGGCCGAGGCGCTGGTCCTCTCCGACCGTATCGCCGTCCTAAACGAGGGGCGCTTGGTGCAGCTCGGGACCCCGGAGGAGATCTACCAGCGTCCCGCCAACCGGTTCGTCGCCGGGTTCATAGGGTTAAGCAGCTTTATCGAAGCCCGGGTAACCGAAGTGGAGGCTGAAATGGCGGTTTTGGAGACGGAGGATGGGTTGCACTTCCGTGTCCCCCGGGATGCCCTCGTCGAAGGCCAGGCGGTGACCTTGGCGGTGAGGCCAGAACATGTGGAGGTTCTGGGTGGCCCTTCTGGGGACCTCGAGAACGCGTTCCAGGCCGAGGTGGTGCGCGCCGCATATCTCGGGGACTCCGTCGATTGTCGCCTGCGCCTGGGGAAGTGGGAGCTGCGGACCCAACTCCTTCCGGGGAAGATCCCCGCTCCCGGGGAGGTGCTCTGGATTTACCTTCCCCCAGAAAAGTTGATCCTCATCCCGGGGTAACCCGAGCGACGGGGAGGATGCAGCGCAAGAATTGGCCCGTATAGGATTCCTCCACTTCGGCTATGGCTTCGGGGGACCCCTCGGCCACGATTTGTCCGCCTTCGTCTCCCCCTTCGGGACCGAGGTCGATGATCCAATCGGCGGTCTTGATCACGTCCAAGTTGTGCTCGATCACCACCACGGTGTTCCCCGCGTCCACGAGTCGATGCAAGACCTGGAGGAGCTTCCTCACGTCTTCGGGGTGAAGGCCGGTGGTGGGCTCGTCGAGGATGTAGAGGGTCCTCCCGGTCGCCTTCCGGCCGAGCTCTCGGGCGAGCTTTATCCGTTGGGCCTCACCCCCCGAGAGCTCCGTGGCGGGCTGGCCGAGCTTTATGTAGCCGAGGCCCACATCGTACAGGGTCTGGAGCTTGTGGCGGATCGGGGGGATGTTCTCAAAGAAGTGCAGCGCTTCCTCCACGGTCATTTCCAGGACCTCGGCGATATTTCTCCCTTTATAGCGGACTTGGAGGGTCTCCTTGTTGTAGCGGGCCCCCTTGCAGACATCACAGGGGACGTAGATGTCGGGAAGGAAGTGCATCTCGATCTTCACTTTTCCCTGGCCCTGGCAGGCCTCGCAGCGGCCGCCCTTCAGGTTGAAGGAGAACCGGGCCGGGGTGTACCCGCGCATCCTGGCCTCGGGAGTGGCGGCGAAGACCTTGCGGATGTCGTCGAAGACCTTGGTGTAGGTAGCGGGGTTAGAGCGCGGCGTCCTCCCGATGGGGGACTGATCGATCACGATCACTTTGTCGATGTGCTCCGTTCCCTCGATGTCGTCGTGGGCGCCGGGTTTGGGGGTGTGTAGGCCAAGCTTCCAGGCCACCCCGCGGTAGAGGATTTCCTCCACCAATGTCGACTTTCCCGAGCCCGATACTCCGGTGACACACACGAATAGTCCCAGGGGGAACTTGACGTCAATGCCCTTCAGGTTGTGTTCCCGGGCGCCACGGACGATGAGCCATTTGCCTCTCGGCTTCCGCCGCTCCGCGGGGATGGGAATCGTGCGTTTGCCCGCAAGGTACTGGCCGGTAAGCGACCGCTCGCAGCGGGCGATATCCTCCGGAGTGCCAGTGGCCACTACATACCCTCCATGGAGCCCGGCTCCGGGCCCGAGGTCGATGATCCAGTCGGCGGACCGCATCGTCTCCTCGTCGTGCTCCACCACGATCACTGTATTCCCGAGGTCCCGGAGGCGCTTCAGAGTTCGAAGTAACCGCTTTATGTCCCGGGGGTGAAGCCCCACCGAGGGCTCGTCGAGTACGTAGAGGACACCGGTGAGTTGGGAGCCGATCTGAGTGGCGAGGCGGATCCGTTGGGCCTCGCCCCCGGCCAGGGTGTTCGCCGGCCGGTCCAGGGTGAGATAGTCGAGCCCCACATCGGCCAGGAATTCGAGGCGCGCCCGGATCTCCTTCAGGATCTGGTGGGCGATCATTCGCTCCCGCTCGGAAAACTTCCCCTCCAGGGCAGCGAAGAAGCCCAGGGCTTCCTTGACCGTCATCCCGGTGACCTCGGCGATGTTCTTCCCGCCCACCGTCACCGCTAGGGCCTCGGGACGCAGGCGAGACCCGTCGCAGGCCGGGCACGGCAGGGCCGACATGTACTGCTCAATCTCTTCCCGTTCCTCGTCGGTCTGGGCCTCGCGGTACGCCTGCTCCAGCGAGGGAATGAGCCCCTCGAAGTACCGCCAGTAGGTGCGGGTGCGGCCGTATGTGGTGGTGTAAACGAACGGGATCTCCTCGTCGGTCCCCCAGAGGAGGATATCGAGTTTGCGCTTGGGGAGTTTCCCCAACGGGACGTCCAAGGAGATCTTGTACTCCTGGCAGACCCCCTCGATCTGGGCCCACAGCCATCGCGACCGGGAGTTCGCCCATGGGATGAGGCCCCCGTCGCGGATGGACTTGCGCTTATCGATCACGAGGTCGGGGTCCACGACCATCCGCACCCCCAAACCTCCGCACTCGGGACACGCTCCGTAGGGGGAGTTGAACGAAAAGAGGCGCGGCTCGAGCTCCGCGATGGAAACCCCGCACTCGGGGCACGCGAAGTGCTCGGAGTAGAGGTGCTCATCGCCCTGGTCCACGAGCTGGACGACAACGAGCCCCTCGCCCCACTTAAGGGCCGTCTCCACGGAATCCGCGATGCGGCCACGTTTTCTGTCGGAGACGACGATCCTATCGATCACGATCTCGATGTCGTGTTTCTTGTTCTTGTCGAGCTCAATCTCCTCGTAGAGGGTGCGCAGGGACCTGTCCACCCGTACGCGCACGAACCCCTGCTTCCGTAGCTCCTCGAAGAGCTGGCGGTACTCGCCCTTCCGACCCCGCACCACTGGCGCCATGATCTGCACCCGGGTCCCTTCGGGAAGGGCCATGATCTGGTCCACGATCTCCTGGGCAGTCTGGCGCTCGATGGGGCGGCCGCACTTGGGGCAGTGCGGCTTCCCGATGCGGGCGAAGAGCAACCGTAGGTAGTCGTAGATCTCGGTGACGGTGCCCACGGTGGAGCGGGGGTTGTGGGAACGGGCCTTCTGGTCGATGGAGATGGCGGGAGAGAGACCCTCGATGAAGTCCACGTTGGGCTTCTCCATGAGGCCGAGGAACTGGCGTGCGTAGGCGGAAAGCGACTCAACGTAGCGGCGTTGGCCCTCGGCGTAAATGGTGTCGAAGGCAAGGGAAGACTTGCCCGACCCTGAGATCCCGGTAATCACCACGAGCCGGTTCCGCGGGATCTCGAGGTCGATATCCTTCAAGTTATGCTCCCGCGCGCCCTTGATGACGATCTTCTCCATAGCGGTTTTAAATCCTGTCTCTTTTGTCGTATTTAGACACACTAACCCCGGTCAAAAATATACCTTCGCCCCCACCGCCCGACTACCCTTTAGCGTGGGAATGGCTTCTTGGGCTATATTCCGAAACGGCGATGGTTTGGAGGTGTTCGATTTATTCATCCTTGTCCACCGGGGGAAACAGAGCCAGGGGAGGCCCTCGCAAAATCGCCCTGCAAGCCCATTCTCCCGGAGCGAGCGGAGCTCGAGTTGCTCAGTAGCGCTGCCTAATGAGCAATGCGGGCCCTGGAGCGAGGGACGGAAAAGATTGGGCCAAGATTTTGGAAATTTGTTTTCGAAAGAAATGCTTGAAAAACACAAAACTTCTCATGGATGGACGATCAGGACACAATGGCGACATTATTCAAAATGGGAAAGCCGTCGCAACCGTCGAAGTTAAAGGGCCACTTGGTAATCTGAAAGAAGAAACGGGCAATGATCTAGGGAAATCTACTACCGCATATAACCGAAGTATTTTCCCGGGAAGCTCCATAAATCCCAATGGTCTTTTTCTTCGCAAGTTCATGGGGTATAAGAAATCTCGAAACCACCTATTGGGTATGTAAACCAATTTGAGATTCAGGAGATCGATGAATTCATAGCCTCTACTAACTTCGGCGAAGACTCTTATGTTCAAGGATTATACGAGAGAGCGCGGTCTCGGTATTGAATGGGTGAAGCGCGTTCCTTCAGATCAATCCATCATTGCTGTGGCACTTGTCCCTGTTGCTGAAACAACTCGATGTTCAGAAGATTTTGCAAACCCCGTCGTCGTTCAAGAACTGGCTTGAAAAAAGGACAACAGAGGTAAACCGGGCGCGTCAGATATTGGCCATCGGATCATCTTTATGGTTAACGAACGATTTCCTCTTTTGGAAGCAAATGTATGAATTTGAGTCTCCGAATGCCCCTCTCTTGCCCCCATGAAGTTACTGAAGTGCGGCTAACTTCACGTTGCCGCAGCGGGAAGTTAATTGTATGGCACTGTAAACCATCTCTAGGTTGGGAGAAGCCCAGCACCTTCAAGGTCGATCCCTGGTCGGGGTTGTGATCCGGCAGTGCGATCACAACCAGGTTTGAGGGACCGAAAAAGATGATACAACGGTATTTAAGCTTGGACAATGGGGTAATGCGATATCGAGCGGGTTTCGGAGCGGCGGCCACCCCCACGAAGCTGGCTTTCGGAAGGTGGGGGCGGACACATCCTGGACTCCAAGCTTCCGCGTCTCCACGAGCACCCTAAGCGTGCCATGTAGAGGAGCCTTTCAGTGGCGCCGGGTGGGACACCTCCCCAATCAGTTATGAGCCTCTACCTCCCCATGCACTCGTTTTTTCTATCGTGTCCCCTGCTCCTTGCAGACGTCGAAGTTCAACTTCTCGAGATTCTCTCTTTCATCGTGGCCTTACCCCCGTCGGCTGAGCAAGGTGAGCATTGCTGGGCCTCCATTGAGGCCCACTCCTCAATGTCCCGGTGGGGAAGAATGGTTCCGAAAATTCCCCTGTGTTCGTGTACCTACAGGGAACGTGCTTGATGCTCACTGGACCGATGGATATCGGGTCTATCGAGAGTGCACTCAAGGGGTAGGCCTCGATTTGTCAACCCCACCAGTTTTTCGCCATGATCGAACTTAGAGATGAAAGCTGGAGAGGACCTCCTTGAGCTCTTGAAAGAGTTGAATCGCTCTCGGGACTTGGACGGGACCGCGAGAGCAGTGGTCCGCTACGCCATCTCGCAAATCCCTGGCGCCCAAGTTGGAGCGCTCTTTCTCTTGGATGATGCAGGGAATTATAGGCCTTGGGGTGCCACGGGCTGGGATTCGAGAGACGTTGTGATACCTGGCGATGTCTTCCCGGCCTTCGACCGCCCCAAGGTCCTTCGGGGGCGGGAACGGGGCCCCCTCTCGGATCTCGGGGTCGCTGTCCTTATAGCCCCTATTAGAGGGGGTGACGCTCGTAGCTACCTGGCATTGGCTGGTCCTGACATCCCTGAGCAGCTCTCTCCTTCCAGTCTCGAACGGCTCCAGTCGGTTTGGGGGGAAGTGGTTTGTGCCTTGGAGCGTGCCCGGGAGTGGGAGGATCTCTCACAAACGGGGGCACTATTCCGCCTCCTATTCGAGCGGTTGGCCGACGCCGTCTTCATTATCTCGTTCGACGGGACCATCCTCGACGCCAACCCCGCTGCCTCTGAACAAACGGGCTATTCCCGCGATGAGCTGATTGGAATGAATATCATCCACGATCTCGCCGTGGGGAGACCCAGCGTTCCCGTGGAGGAACTCAAGGAACGCTTGGCCCGGGGCGAGAGGGTGATCTTTGAGGAGAGGAAACGTCGGAAGGATGGGACGATTTATTGGACCGAGTGTGCAGCGGTCAGGTTCGAATACCACGGTCACGTGGCCACTCTTTCCGTGAACCGAGAGATCACCGAGCGTAAGCGACTTGAAGAGGCCTTGCAGCGCCATATAAAGGAGCTCGAAGCCCTGAATAGTGCCCTTCGGTCCATGGTTTCGGCCCTCGAGACCGAAGAAGTGTTGAGGAGGCTTGTCACTCTCACCGGAGAACTGGTAGGGGCCGAGTACGTCGTGATCGCGGTGTTCGACGAGGACGGCAACCTCAAGCGGATAATCGACCGCCCCATGGGGATCGGACCACTGCCCACCCGGATAAGGACCAAAGGTTTGACGAGAAAGATCCTTGCCACGGGGATGCCAGTGCTCGTAGGAGAGGTGAAGTCCGACGGTTCCACTATACCGGCGATTCAGGATCTTGACGGTACTACGGTCACGGCAAATCCGGTAGTGGTAGAGGCGGGGGTGAAGTCCTTCGCCAGCGTGCCGATCAAGTACAAAGACAGGGTCACGGGTATCCTCTCCGTCTTCAGCCGTGCGCCCCATGCCTTCGACGATCGTCTCCCCGTCCTCTCCTCATTGGCGGATGCCGCCGCCGTGGCCGTCGAGAACGCCAGACTCTACGAGGAAGCCCGTTATCTCTTCGAGGAGTCCCCTGTATCCCTTTGGGTGGAGGACTTCTCTCCCATAAAGCAACACCTCGATGCTCTGAAGGAACAAGGGGTGACAGACTTCAGGGCCTACATCCGGGACCATCCAGAGCTCGTGGAGGAATGCGTGCGGCTCCTGCGTGTGGTGGAGGTGAACCGCACCACGTTACGCCTTTACAAGGTGAGGGACTTCCGGGAGCTGCTCGAGCGGATGCCGGCGATCATAACTCCAGAGGTAAAGCCGTTACTCGAAGAGGAACTCCTGGCAATTTGGAACGGAAAGCAAGAGTTCGAGGGAATTGGGCTCAACCGCACTGCAGCGGGTGAGCCCATCCACATCCACCTCCGCTGGCGGGGCTTTCCCGGCTAC
>MTNJ01000058.1 GCA_002011425.1 Candidatus Acetothermia bacterium JdFR-48
GCGATGTGGCTGTTGCGATAAAGGAAATGCCAGAAGTACGCCTCCCCGGAAAGGACGGGGATGATATCACCCGCCAGCGCCAACACCACGGCGAAGGTCTGGAGGGCGAAGATGGTGCGGATGATGAGCGCCGATTGCAACGAGGGTTTGAGCATAGGGAGGACCACGTACCACACCTTCCTCCACCCCCGTGCCCCCAACACCTCGGCGGCCTCGAGGTAGTCCTTGGAGATCATCTGGAGCCCCGCCACGAGGATGACCAGCACGATGGCCGTGGCCCGCCAATGCTCCGCCACCACCACCGCGAGGAAGGTCAGCCCGATGTTCTGGTAGGAGATGAAATAGATCGGCCGCTCGATGATTCCGAGGGAGTAGAGGATGGAGTTCAGGAACCCGTGCTGGGTGAAGATGGAGAGCCAAATGAGCCCGGCTGCGAGGTCCGAGATCCCCAGCGGCAGGGCGAAGAGGTAGAGGAAAAACCTGGAACCCCTGAAGCCCGTGTTCACGAGGAGGGCCATCGCCAGGGCGGTGATCAACTGGAGGGGGACGATGGTCACGGCCAGCAGGAACGTGTACTTGAGGGTCTCGATGAAGCGGACGTCGGCTACCATCTTCTTGAAGTAATCCAGGGTGAAGGCGCCGTTGTCGGCCCTAAAGGCCAGCATGATCGCGTTGAACAGGGGCATGAGGAAGAAAACCCCGATGAAAACAAGGGTGGGCAACAAGAGCCAATAGGAGAGGAGGGTGTCCGTCCCCAGGAATTTTCGTAATCTCGCTTCCATCAGGCCGATATTAAGAGAAAAGGAGGGGGAGGGCATGCCCTCCCCCTCCTTTCATCCCGGTCCGGTTCAGCCGCCGTCCGGGGCCGGATAGGGCGCATCCGCCTCCAGGTAGAGCTCGCGCAAGCGGGTAGCCTGGGAGCGGAGGAACCTCACGTCCACCGGCTCGCCCCTGATCACGAACTTGAAGAAGGTGTCCTTGTAGATCTTCTTGTACTCGTCGGAGATCCCGCCGGGGATGAAGGACACGATGGCGTCCGGGGAACCGGCCTGGGCGGTGACCCCCTTGGCGAGGATCTGGAGGGCCCCGGTGGGCACGGCGCCGGCGGCCTCGGCCACCACCGGGAAGAAGCCCACGCCCTGGAGGATCTTCACCTGGGCCTCGGGGGTGGTGAGGTACTCGATGAGCTTGGCCGCGGCGTCGAAGTCGGGGGAGGTGGTGGGGATGGCGAGGCCAGCGAGTACCGTGATGAAGCCCCGGCCCGCGGGTCCGGCCGGCGAGGGGATGGCGATGAAATCATCGGGGCGCTCCACGATGGCCTGCTTCACGCGGGCGGTGTGGTCCCACGCGATCCAGACCTCTTCCGACAGGAGAGGGGTGTCCATGGCGTCCCAGGTGGGAGCGGCGGGGTTCACGTACTGCCACAGCTCCTTCATGTACTCCCACATCTTCACCGCGGCGCCGCTGTCGAAGGCGAGCACCTGATAGCCGGTGAAGGAGGGATAGAGGTAACCGTGGATGAACCGGTGCAAGAGGCTCTTCGGCCCTGCGGGGATGCCCAGCTTCTGCATGCCGGTGGCCTCGTAGATGTTCTTGGCCCACTGGAGGAGGTCATCATAGGTCAGGGCCCAGATATCGGCGCCCTCGGGGAGGTACTCCAACGCCTTCTTGTTCACCACCATGAGGTAGGTGGCCTGCATGAGCGGGATGTAAGCCTGCTTGCCGCCCATCCGACCGAGCTTCATCAGCGTGTCGCTGATGGTGCCCCCCACGGCCACACCGCTCAGGTCGGCGAGGGCATCGACCACGCTGACGAAATCGCCGTGCAGGCCACAGAGGACCGCGATCTCCCCCTTGCCGGCCTCGTACTCGGCCTCGACACGGGAGACGAACTCGGCGTACTCAGCGCCGATGAACTTCACGTCGATGCCGGTCTCCTCGGCGAAGGGCTTGAGGAGCTCGTTGCGCACGAACTGGGCCTCGGCGATGGGGACGAACTGGGTGGACATCCAGGTGATCTCCTGGGCCGCGAATCCCACAAACGCGCTCAGGAACAACGCTACAGCCCAAATGCCGTATTTCCTCATAACCGCACTCCCTCCTTTTCAAGCTTTAATGGTGTTTTGTTCCCGAAAAAGGAGCGGTTTCCCGACCCGGTACATCACCTCCTAAATTCTGCTCAATGGACAAAACCATTTTAGTCCTCCCGGCGGGAAGATGTCAAGTAAGAAGCGATTTCTGGTAGAATTTCATTATGGCTACAAAAATGAAGGTCGCCATGTGTCACTTTCGCTACGGGATGTCCGACGGGGTCTCGCTGGAGATGGTGAAGTGGAAGCAGGCCTTGGAGCAGCTCGGGCACGAGGTCCTGATCGTCGCCGGAGAGGACCCGACCGGAAAGGCCCAAATCCTCCCCGAGCTCTCCCTCCACTACGCGGAGGGGATCAGACGGAACGCGTTCTCGAAGCTCTCTGCTTACACGCCCCAAGCGCTGGCGGAAAGGGTCAAGAAAGAGGCCGACTTGATCGCGGAAAGATTCGGAAGCTTACTGCGAAAAGAGGGCGTCGAACTCTTGATTTTGGAGAACCTATGGTCTCTCCCCATAAACCTCCCCGCGGCCCTGGGGACGCTGCAGGCTGTTGAGCGCCTCGACCTCCCGGCCATCGCCCACCACCACGACTTCTGGTGGGAGCGGGACATTTACCAACCTACATGCCCCGAAGTGGCGGAAATCCTCCGCGACTACTTCCCTCCGCGCTACGGAAGAGCCCGTCATGTGGTCATAAACTCCCTCGCGCAGCGAGAGCTCCGGCGACGTCGGGGAATCGAGGCGACCGTTGTCCCCAATGTCATTGACTTCGACGAGCCTTGGGAGACGAGTGGTTCCAACGCCTCCCTCAGGGAGGAACTCGGGTTCTCCCTGGAGGACATCGTTTTCCTCCAGGCGACGCGAATCGTGACCCGCAAGGGAATCGAGATCGCCCTCGACCTCGTCCATCACTTCCAACACGAGGTCCTCCCCCGCCTTCGCATACCGGGGAAGGGAAAGCGGGCCCTCCTGTTCCTTCCAAACTTGATCGAAGATCGACTTTATTATGAAAAACTCACCCTCCGAGCAGAAAAACTGGGGGTGAAGACAGTCTTCGTCCCGGAGAGGTTCCGCGCGGAACGCGCAGAGAAGAACGGGAAAACCTACTCCTTCTGGGATGCCTACGCCGTCGCCGATTTCGTCACCTATCCGTCCTTGGTCGAGGGATGGGGGAACCAGTTCCTGGAAGCCGTTAAGGCGAAGCTCCCGTTGGCGGTGTTCGAGTACCCCGTGTTCAAGGCGGATATCGCTCCGTGTGGGTTCCGCTACGTCTCCCTCGGGGACCGATTCACCCGGGACGCCGACGGCCTGGCACTGGTCCCCGAGGAGGTGATCCACCGCGCAGCACAAGAGACGGGAAAAATCCTCGCAGACGCTGACCTCCGGGGCCAGATAGTCGAACACAATTTCTCCCTCGGCCGTGCGAACTTCTCGCTGGCACGACTCCAGCGAGACCTAGACAAGATCCTAGAGGAGGCGGTGGCATGAAGGTCGTGGTATTAGCTGGAGGATACGCCAAAAGACTCTGGCCCCTGACCATTTCGCGACCAAAGCCCCTCCTCCCCGTGGCGGGGAAACCCATCCTCCACTATCTCTTCGCGGAGATGCCGGAAGGGGCCGTGCCGGTCCTTTCGGTGAACCGTCGGTTCGCCGACGTTTTTTCTGTCTGGCTCGAACGCTCGGGCCACAGGGCCGAACTCGTGATAGAGGAGACCCAATCCGAAGAAGAGAAACTGGGAGCCGTAGGGGCCCTCGCCTACATCATAAAACACCTCGGTATCGAAGAAGACCTCCTCGTGGTGGGGGGCGACAACATCTTCCCCTTTTCCCTCGCCGAGTTCGCCCGGGCGTTCATGGGCGGCACATTGGTCGCTCTCTACCGGCTCGGGGACCGCGAGAAGGCCCGGCAATATGGGGTCGCGCAGGTAGAAGGGAAACGGGTAATAAGCTTCATGGAGAAACCGGACGCCCCCCCTTCGGACCTCGTGAGCGCCGCATGTTACCTCTTCCCCGCCCGGGTCCTCCCGCGGTTCGAGGAGTTCCTACGGCAGGCCATAGCGGGGAAGGACGCCCCGGGATATTTCCTCCAGTGGCTCCTCGCCCGCGAGGAGATCGAGGCGTTCATCTTCGACGGACCCTGGTTCGATATCGGATCCCGGGAAGCCTATATCCGCGCAAACCTCCACTTCAATGAGGGCCGAAGTTGGATTTCCCCGGACGCCGAAGTCCGGAATTCCACGATCCACGAGTCCGTGGTCCTGGACGATGCGGTGATCGAGGACTGTGTGCTCGGAGGGTGTGTGGTTGATGGGGGGACACATCTCTCGGGAGTGGGACTTTCGGATGTGATCGTGGGACGTGGGAGCGACCTCCGTCGCGTCCCCTGACCTCGGCCAGGGCCACACCACTTACCAAACTGGCCTCATTTCGTTCCGAATACCGAATACGCCGGTTGGAACGCGGTGGAAGGCCTGTTACCATGACATGTATGGGGATTTTCGAGCAGGTGAGGGAAGAGGTGAAGCGCCGGGGGCTCCTCTCCCCGGGGGACCACGTGCTCGTCGCCGTCTCGGGGGGGCCGGACTCCATGGCGCTCCTCTATTGCCTCTGGTGGCTGCGGCGTGACTACGACCTCACCCTCACCGTGGCCCACCTCGACCACGGGATCCGCTCCGACACCTCAAGGGACCTCACGACCGTCCGTGCTGCCGTCGAAGACCTGGACCTTCCCCTGATATACGAGCGGCGGGACGTCCCAGCCTTCGCGAGGGAGAAGAAGATGAACCTCGAGGAGGCGGCCCGGGTCGTCCGCCGTGAGTTCCTCGAGCGGGCGGCATCCGGGGTAGGCGCACAAAAGATCGCCCTGGGACACACTCGCACCGACCTCGCGGAGACAATCCTCATGCACCTCCTGCGTGGGGCCGGGCCTGGGGGCCTTCGGGGGATTCTCTTCGCCTCTCCCCCTTATATCCGACCTCTCTTGGGGATCTCGCGGAAGGATACGAAGACATTCTGTATAGAGCACGACATCCCCTACGCCATCGACCCCACCAACTTGGACACGGGGCTCCTGCGCAATGCGATCCGGCTGGAACTTCTCCCCTACCTGGAAAAATTCGCGCCTGATCCCGAGGGGGCGCTGGCCCGGTCGGCGGAGCTCTGGGCGGAGGCGGAGGAAACCTTGGAGTGGGCCACCGCCAGGGCCCTGGAAGAAGTTCGCCTCGATAACAACACTCTCTCGGTAAGCCGGTTGAGAAAGATGCCGCGGAGCGTGAGGTCTTTAGTGGTGCGGGCCTTGGCGGCGGAGCTCCTGGGATCGGAGCGGGGGATCGACCGGGTCCACGTGGAGCAGGTCCTCCACATCCTGGAAAAGGGGGAGGGGCATGCCATGGCCACCCTGCCGAAAGGCCTCCTCGTCGAACGGTGGCGCGAATGGCTTCGGTTCAGGTTTGGACCCCCAGGCGCCGAATCGGGACCTCCAACTGAAGGGGAATGGGAAATTCCATTGGAAGGCGAGCGGGAGATCCCGGAGCTCGGCTGGCGGTTCAGGGTCGCCCGAATCCCCCGGCCGGCGGAGCTCGTCCCCCCTTCGCCCTACGTGGCCTACCTCGACCCGCGGAAGGTCTCACCACCCCTCTGCGTCCGCACCCGTCGGCCGGGGGACCGGATCCGCCCCCTGGGCTTCCCCCGGACGAAGAAGCTGAAGGACCTCCTCTCCTCCGCCGGGATCCCGCCGGAGGAGCGAGATTGCGTCCCCCTCATCTGCGATGCAGCAGGGATAATCTGGGTCGTCGGGGTTAGACTGTCGGAGGACTACAAGGTCCCGGAGGATGCCGTGGAGGTCCTCCGGGTGGAGGCGGAGAGGCTCCGATGATCACGCTGTTCGTCTTCTTGGCGACGATCCTCTTTCTGATTGGGGTCCACGAGTTCGGTCACTTCCTCGTGGCGAAGCTCTTCCGGGTATGGGTGATCGAGTTCGCCATCGGCTTCGGTCCCGCGTTCGTCTCCCGGGTGCGGGGCGAGACCCGTTACTCCCTCCGCCTCCTACCCTTGGGCGGGTATGTGAAGCTCGCCGGGGAGGGATTCGAGCTGGAAGAGGGGATCCCGTTCGAGCGGACACTCTCCGGGAAGCCGCCCCTAGTGCGGGTGGCAGTGGCTCTGGCCGGCCCGGCGATGAACCTCGCCGCCGCGGCCCTCATCGCCTGGCTCGGGATCATCTCCTTCGGCCTCCCCCAGCCCCAGGTGGCGGGGCTCGTCCCGGATGCCCCGGCGGCGGAGTATCTGCGGGTGGGAGACGTGGTGCTTGAAGTGGGAGGAACGCCTATCTGGGACTGGAAGATTGGGTTCCCCGAGCTAAGCCGCCGCATCCAAGAAATCGCGCCGAACCCCGTCCCCATCACCGTCCTCCGTGGGAGGGAGGAGCTCTCGTTCGGAATTCCTGTAAAGTACGTCCCCGATGAGAAACGCTACATCGTGGGGGCCTATTTCTCCCCCCGCCTATTCCTCCCCGAGGTCACCGCCCTCGAGCCGGGATCTCCCCTCGAACGGGCCGGCTTATGGAAGGGTGACGTGATCTCCGCTGCCTGTGGGAGACCGGTGGCCTCCCTCACCGAGCTCCTCACCGCGTTGGATGCCGGCTGTCGCGAGGTCACCGCACGTCGGGGAGAGGAGACACTGCAAGTCACGCTCCCGGCGGGGCCGCTGGAGGAGGTCCTCCGTGGGATCGCGTTCCGGGCCCTTCCCATCGTCTACCGCCGCCCGCCCCTCCCAGTAAGCCTATCCCTCACGGGCCGGTGGTTCGGTGAGACCTTCGCGGGGTTCAAGCGGGCCGTCGAGCTCCTCGTCCGACGGCCCCGGGAGGCGGGGGAGATGGTCTCGGGACCGGTGGGGATCGCGGGTGCCATCGGCCTGGGGGTTCAGGCGGGGGGAGTGTGGGTGATGTTCATCATTGCCCTCATCTCATTGAACCTGGCCCTGTTCAACCTGATCCCCTTCCCCGCCCTGGACGGCTCCCGGATCCTCTTCGCGCTGGTGGAGCTCGTCACCCGGCGGCCCATCCCCCGGAAGGTGGAGGCGGCGATCCACACCATCGGCTTCCTCTTCCTCCTGGGGCTTCTGCTCATCATCACCATGAAGGACATCGTTCGCCTCTTCGGCTGAGGACTTCGCTGGAGTTGCCATTTCGTTGTTCGACTCGCTAAGATGATTTCGGTCAGAACATGAAACCAGGGGATAACTGCGAGGGGAACCGTGGCGCCGCGTAAGAGGGGGAATTCGGGCAACAGCTCCAACGGGGCTACGTTGGGGTTCGAACCGGAACTCTGGCAGGCCGCCGACACCCTGCGCGGCAGCATGGACGCCGCCGAGTACAAGCATGTGGTGCTCGGTTTGATCTTCCTCAAGTACATCTCCGACGCCTTCGAGCGGCACCGGGCCAAGCTCCTGCGAGAGCCCTACGCCGACCCTGAGGATCCCGACGAATACCTGGCGGCGAACATCTTCTGGGTACCGAAGGAGGCGCGCTGGTCGTACCTCCAGTCGCGGGCCAGGGACCCCGCGATCGGCGTATTGGTGGACAACGCCATGGAGGCCATCGAGCGGGAAAACCCTTCCCTCAAAGGGGTATTGCCCAAGGACTACGCCCGTCCCGCCCTCGACAAGCAGCGCCTCGGCCAGCTCATCGACCTCTTCAGCAACCTCTCCTTGGGCGATGAGGAAAACCGCTCCAAGGATGTACTGGGCCGGGTGTACGAGTACTTCCTGGGCCAGTTCGCCAGCGCCGAGGGCAAGAAGGGCGGCGAGTTCTACACCCCCCGTTGCATAGTACGTCTTCTGGTAGAGATGCTGGCCCCCTCCAAGGGCCGCGTCTACGACCCCTGCTGCGGCTCAGGGGGCATGTTCGTGCAATCGGAGCGGTTCATCGAGGCCCACGGCGGCCGGATCGGCGACATCTCGATCTACGGCCAGGAGTCCAACTACACCACCTGGCGCCTATGCAAGATGAACCTGGCCATCCGCGGGATCGACGGCCAGATCGCCCACGGCGACACCTTCCTCAACGACCAATTCCCGGACCTCAAGGCGGACTACATCCTGGCCAATCCCCCCTTTAACATGAAGGACTGGGGCGGCGAACGGCTGAGGGACGTCCCCGCTGGAAATTCGGCGTGCCCCCCGTGAGGAACGCCAACTTCGCCTGGGTACAGCACATGATCTACCACCTGGCCCCGACCGGCATGGCCGGGTTCGTGCTGGCCAACGGCTCCATGTCATCCAACCAATCGGGCGAAGGGGAGATCAGGAAGAACATCATCGAGACGGATCTCGTGGACTGCATGGTGGCCCTGCCCCCACAGCTCTTCTACTCCACCCAAATCCCGGCTTGCCTCTGGTTCATCGCCCGGGACAAGAAGCGGGGCCGGGGCCTGGAAGGAAAACCCCTGCGTGACCGCTCAGGGGAAGTGCTGTTCATCGACGCCCGCCGCATGGGCGTGATGGTGGACCGCACCCACCGGGAGTTGACCGAAGAGGACATTCGGAAAATCGCCGACACCTACCACAACTGGCGGGGCGACGGCTCCGGCAAGTATGAGGACATCCCCGGCTTCTGCAAGTCCGCCACCCTGGAGGAGATCCGCAAGCACGGCTACGTGCTCACCCCGGGGCGCTACGTGGGCGTGCCGCCCCAGGAGGACGACGACGAGCCCTTCGAGGAGAAGATGGCCCGCTTGGTGAATGAACTGCGCCGCCAGCAGGAAGAAGCGCGGCGTTTGGATGAAATAATCTCGCGGAACCTGGAGGCCATCGGGTATGGACATCCGAAAACTTCTTGAGGAAAAGCGGGAAGAGATTTTGCGGATATGCGCCAAGTACGGTGCCCGTAACGTGCGGATATTCGGCTCTATCGCCCGGGGTGAGGGCAAAAAAGACAGCGACCTCGACCTGTTGGTGGAGTTCGAACCGGGTCGAAGCCTTCTGGACCAAGCGAAGTTGGTGGCCGAGCTGGAGGAGTTGCTTGGGTGCAAGGTGGATGTGGTCACCGAAAAGGGGTTGTACTGGCTGCTCCGGCGTCGGATCCTGAAGGAGGCGCGAGCCTTATGAAAAAGGACCCCCGCGTATACCTGGCACACATCCTGGAATGCATCCAGAAGATCGAGAGGTTCACAGAGGGCGGTAGGGACCAGTTTTTCCAAGAGGAAATGATTCAAGACGCCGTGCTGCGGAACTTCGAGGTCATCGGCGAGGCGGCCAAGCGACTGGACGAGTCCTACCGGGCGGCACATCCTGAGATCCCGTGGCGTGCTCTGGCTGGCCTGCAGGATGTGCTGATTCATCAATACGAAGGAGTGGATTTGGAGAGGGTGTGGGCCTTCGTGGAGCGCGACCTGCCTGGATTGAAAGACGCGATTTCACGCCTGCTCCCACCCCTGGTGGAGCTCGAACGCGAGCTGGCAGGGGAAGGCCATGTCGAAGAAAGCAAAAAGGCGGGTCCTTCAGATGAGGCGGCGGGTTAGAGAAGCCCGGCTGGACGAGGCCATCTGGAAGAATTTGGGGACGTTGGGGTATGGCGGGTGAGTGGAAGTATTTGCCATTTGACGAGGCCGTGGAAATAAATCCTCCAGTGCCTCTGGAGCCAGGACATATTTACCCTTTCGTGGACATGCAAGCAGTTGAACCGCACTCGCGAACTGTTCGTCCTAGCGAGTACCGCGAGTTTAAGGGTAGCGGTTCTCGCTTTGCAGATGGGGACACTCTCATGGCGCGTATTACCCCATGTTTGGAAAACGGAAAAATCGCTCGGTTCTATTCAGATGGCCAACACACGGTAGGGCACGGATCTACTGAATTTATCGTCATTCGCGGCCGGGCCGGGGTTACTGACAACGACTTCGCTTATTACCTCACTTGCTGGGACTACGTGCGTCAACATGCAATTTCTCAGATGACAGGAACGTCCGGCCGCCAGAGAGTGCCTATCTCAGCGTTTAGCCATCTGGAAGTTCCTATCCCTCCTCTCTCCGAACAACGTGCTATCGCCCACATCCTGGGCACGTTGGATGACAAGATCGAGCTCCTGCGGCGGATGAACGAGACGCTGGAGGCCATGGCGCGGGCGCTGTTCAAGTCCTGGTTCGTGGACTTCGACCCGGTGATCGACAACGCCTTGGCCGCTGGCAACCCCATCCCCGGCGAGCTCCAGGAGAAAGCCAAACGCCGCCTGGCCCTGGGCGAGAGGCGCAAGCCCCTGCCGGAGCACATCCGCCGCCTCTTCCCCGACCGCTTCGTGGATTCGGAACTTGGCCCAATCCCGGATGGGTGGAGGGTTGGAACACTAGGCGACGTTGCAGAACACGTTCGCCGCGGGATTCAGCCGAACGAGATTCAGCCTGGCACGCCCTACATTGCGCTCGAGCACATGCCTAAGCGCTGCATCGCTTTGTCAGAATGGGAGGTTGCCGATGGCGTGGAAAGCAATAAGTTTGAATTCAAGCGTGGCGAAATCCTTTTTGGGAAGCTTCGTCCGTACTTCCACAAAGTGGGCGTAGCTCCGGTGGATGGTGTTTGCTCGACCGACATCATTGTCGTGAAGCCCCGGCACGAAAACTGGTTTGGCTTTGTATTAGGCCATGTTTCAAGTGTGGAATTTGTTGAGTACACAACTATGGTGTCTACTGGTACAAAGATGCCACGCACCAATTGGCAAGACATGGCACGCTATGAGGTTGTGCTTCCACCGGACTACATTGTCGCTGCCTTTACCAAGCTAGTTCGTCCAGCGATCGACCAGATTGTCACGAGAATCCATGAATCACGCATTCTTGCAGCCTTGCGTGACGCTCTTCTCCCCAAACTCATCCGAGGGGAAATCAAAATAAAAACAGAAAAGTCTTCGGAGGGTCAAGGCTCATGAAAAATCCAAAAGTGTTTTTATGTCATGCCCATGAGGATAAGGCTTTTGTGAGGGAATTAGCTAAAAGGCTCAGAGAGAAGGGAATTGATGCCTGGCTTGATGAATGGGAATTACAGCCAGGTGATAGTTTGCGTCGTAAAATAATAGATGAAGGTGGAATTGCCGACTCTGATTGTTTCGTAATTGTAGTTACGCCTAATAGCATAAAAAGTAATTGGGTAAATGCGGAGTTAGATGCAGCCTTTATAAAATGGACTAATAAACAAGGATACAAGATAATTCCAATTTTTTGGAAACTAAGCATAGAAGATGCTCCTTTAACCCTACGAACTATATTTGGCATAAAAGCTGAGAATGACCTTAAAAATCTTGATGAAGTCGTTATGAAATTAATAAACAGTGTCCTAGGACTATCCAAAAAGCCCCCTCTTGGGGAACCACCGGTTATCGAAACAAAAAATATAGGTCTTTCCCATAATGCATTTGTTATAGCGAGGTTATTATGTGAGAAATCAGAGTCAGGACGAAAATTGGATCCGATCATCAAATGGGAAGATTTACTCGTGCTAGAAATTTCCGAAGACGAGTTAGAGGAAGCTTTGTATGAGCTAGAAGAGGAAGGTTTTGTCACGATACATAAAGCTTTGGGGGCTCCTCGTGGTATTTCATCTATAGGCGCAAATGATTCTCTTTTCTGGAAACTAGATCCTATAGTTAAAGGTTGGAAACCCTCAAAGGACGCGCTAAAAGTTGCAGGGCTTATTGTTAACAAAGGCAGTTTATCTGCAAAAGAACTTCAAGAACTTATTAAATGGCCTGTTAGGCGCTTGAACCCTGCTATTTCTTTTTTGGTCGAACATGGATACGTTTTGGCTTCTAAAACATTAAATTCCAAGTTTGTTAGTTCATGGCTAAGCTGCACGCCTAAAACCAGGATGTTTCTGAGGCACAAATTATGACCTTTAACGAGTCCAAAGCTGAACAAGCCGCCCTCACCTGGCTGAAATCGCTGGGCTGGCAGGTGAAACACGGCCCGGCGATCGCGCCCGGGACGCTCACCGCCGAGCGCGAGGATTTCGGCCAGGTGGTGCTGGCCCGGCGCTTGCGGGATGCCCTCTACCGTCTCAACCCGAGCCTCCCCGAGGAGGCCCTCGAGGACGCCTTCCGCAAGCTCACCCGGCCGGAAGGGGCGACGCTGGTGGCCCGCAATCGCGCCGTCCACCACATGCTGGTGGACGGCGTAAACGTGGAGTACAAGCGGCCCGACGGCTCCATCGCCGGGGCGCAGGTGCAGGTGCTCGATTTCGAGCACCCCGAAAGCAACGATTGGCTGGCGGTCAACCAGTTCACCGTCATCGAAAACAAACGCAACCGGCGCCCAGATCTCGTGCTGTTCGTGAACGGCCTCCCCCTGGCCGTTATCGAGCTCAAGAACCCCGCTGACGAGGAAGTCGACATCTGGCGCGCCTTCAACCAGCTCCAGACCTACAAGGCCGAGATCTCCTCGCTTTTCGAGTACAACGAGGCGCTGGTGATATCGGACGGCATCGAGGCGCGCATCGGCACCCTCACCTCGCCCAAGGAGTGGTTCCGGCCCTGGCGCACCATCACCGGCGAGACCCTGGCCCCTGAGGAGGTGCCCGAGCTCCAGGTGCTCCTCTACGGGGTGTTCGACAAGCGGCGGTTCCTAGACTTAATCCGCCATTTCATCGTGTTCGAGGACGCGGGCGGGGGGAAGCTGGAAAAGAAGATGGCCGGCTACCACCAGTACCACGCGGTCAACGTGGCCGTGGAGGAGACCCTGCGCGCCATCGGGATCGAGAGGCTTCCGGAGGGTGTCGTCCGGGAGAAGCCTGGGGCGTACGAGGCCGGCCGGAAGCCGGGCGGGGCGCCCGGGGACCGCAGGATCGGCGTGGTGTGGCATACTCAGGGGGCGGGGAAGAGCTTGACCATGGTCTTCTACGCGGGCCGCATCATCCGCGATCCGGCCATGAACAACCCCACCATCGTGGTCATCACCGACCGCAACGATTTGGATGACCAATTGTTCGGTACCTTCTCCCGCTGCCAGGAGCTCTTACGCCAGCCGCCGGTGCAGGCGGAAAGCCGCGCCCACCTGCGAGAGCTACTATCGCAGGAATCCGGCGGCGTGATCTTCACCACTATCCAGAAGTTCTTCCCCGAAAAGAAGGGGGACACCCATCCGGTCCTCTCGGAGCGTCGCAACATCGTGGTCATCGCCGACGAGGCCCACCGCAGTCAGTACGACTTCATCGACGGGTTCGCCCGCCACATGCGGGATGCCCTGCCACACGCGGCGTTCATTGCCTTCACCGGGACGCCCATTGAGTTCGACGACCGCAACACGCGCGAGGTGTTCGGCGATTACATCTCGATCTACGACATCCAGCAGGCGGTGTACGACGGGGCCACGGTGCCCATCTACTACGAGAGCCGTCTGGCCAAGCTGGCCCTAGATGAATCCGAACGCCCCCGGATCGACCCCGAGTTCGAGGAGGTAACCGAGGGGGAGGAGGTCGAACGCAAGGAGCGGCTCAAGACCAAGTGGGCGCAGCTTGAGGCCATCGTGGGGACGAAGAAGCGCCTCCGGCTTTTGGCCCGGGATATCGTGGAGCACTTCGAGCGGCGGCTGGAGGCCATGGAGGGGAAGGCGATGGTGGTGTGCATGAGCCGCCGCATTTGCGTGGAGCTCTATGGCGAGATCGTGGCCCTCCGCCCGGAATGGCACAGCGATGACGATGATAAGGGCGTGATCAAGGTGGTGATGACCGGCTCCGCCGCCGATCCTCCAGAATGGCAGCCCCACATCCGCGATAAGAAGCGCCGGGAGAAGCTGGCCGCCCGTTTCCGGGACCCCGACGACCCCCTGAAGATGGTGATCGTGCGCGATATGTGGCTCACGGGCTTCGACTGTCCGCCCCTCCACAGCATGTACATCGACAAGCCCATGCGGGGGCACACGCTCATGCAGGCCATCGCCCGGGTGAATCGCGTGTTCCGCGATAAACCCGGGGGCCTGGTGGTGGACTACATCGGCCTCGCCTCCGAGCTCAAGCGGGCACTGCACACCTACACCCAGAGCGGCGGCAAAGGGCGTACGGCCATCGACAAGGAAGAGGCGGTGGCGGTGATGCTCGAGAAGTACGAGATCTGTTGTGGCCTGTTCCACGGCTTCGACTGGTCTCCGTGGATGGGGGCCGATCCCGCTGGGCGGCTCGCGGTGATCAAGGAGGCTCTCAACCACATCCTGGGCCTGGAGAAAGGGGAAGAGCGGCTCCGGCAGGCCGTGACCGAGCTTTCCAAGGCGTTCGCCTTGGCCGTGCCCCACGAGGAGGCGATGCGCATCCGGGACGACGTGGCGTTCTTCCAGGCCGTGAAGGCGGCCCTGGTTAAGCGCACGCCCAAAACGGAGCGCACCCAAGAGGAGCTGGATCACGCGGTGCGGCAGATCGTGGAGCGGGCCATCGCCCCCGAGGGGGTGGTGGACATCTTCTCCGTGGCCGGCCTGGAGAAGCCGGATATCTCCGTCCTGTCCGAGGAGTTCCTCGCCGAGGTGCGCGAGATGCCCCAGCGGAACCTGGCCGTGGAGGTGCTCAAGCGGCTCCTCGAGGGCGAGATTAAGGTCCGCCGGCGGAGAAACGTGGTGCAAGCGCGCTCCTTCGCCGAGCTTTTGGAGTGGGCCATCCGCCGTTACCAAAACCGCACCATCGAGGCCGCCCAGGTGATCGAGGAGTTGATCCAGCTCGCCCGCGAGATGCGCGCGGCCGATCGCCGGGGCGAGGAGTTGGGCCTGTCCGAGGAGGAGCTGGCCTTTTACGACGCCCTGGCCGAGAACGAGAGCGCCGTCCAGGTGTTGGGAGATGAGACCCTGCGCGATATCGCCCGCGAGCTGGTGGAGGTGGTGCGCCGCAACGTCACCATCGACTGGACCGAGCGGGAGAACGTGCGGGCACACCTGCGCGTGCTGGTGAAGCGCATCCTGCGCCGGTACGGCTATCCCCCCGATAAGCAGGAGAAGGCCACAAAGACCGTGTTGGAGCAGGCGGAGGTGCTCTCGGCCCGGTGGGCGTTGGAGTGAACGATGCCCCGGGTGCGGATCAAGGACCTGCCGGAGTTCACCCGCCCCCGGGAGAAGCCGGTGGAAAGGGGACGGAGGTTTTGTCAGACGCCGAGCTCCTGGCTGTGCTCCTGCGGACCGGTAGTTTCAAGAATTCTGTGTCACATTATGTGGCGTGGGGTACCTTCCTTCGAACGACCGGTTGAGCTCCTCTTGGGCTTCGGCAAACCCCTTGAGCCTTCGTTCCCATTTGATCCCGTGGCGCTCACATTCGAGGTAGAAAAGCTTGTAGATCGCCTCGGGCTTGGGGAACTTGTGATCCCGCACCTTCGTGCCC
>MTNJ01000044.1 GCA_002011425.1 Candidatus Acetothermia bacterium JdFR-48
CCCCGCCGATAGCGGCGGGGAGGCAGTGAAGGGGATCTCCTTTGAGCTCTACCCCGGCGAGATACTCGGAATCGCGGGCGTGGAGGGGAACGGCCAGACGGAGCTCGTGGAAGCGATCTGCGGCCTGCGGGAAGGCAGGGGTTCGGTACGGCTGCGGGGCCGTGAGGTCCTTGGTCTCCCCCCGCTCGAGCTCTACAAATTGGGGCTCGCCCATATCCCTGAGGACCGCTGGAAGTACGGGCTGATCCTGTCATTTACCGTGGCGGAGAACACGATCTTGGGGAGACAGCGGTCGTCCCAGTTCCTGGGGCTCCTCTCGATCCTCAAGCGGGGCGCAATCTTCACATACGCCCGGGAGCTCATCCGGCGCTTCTCCATCCAGGCCCCGAGACTCGAGGCCCCCGCTAAGTCCCTCTCGGGCGGAAACCAGCAGAAGCTCATCGTGGGGCGGGAGCTCGCCAAGGAACCCGAGGTGGTGATCGCAGCCCAGCCCTCCCGGGGGCTCGACATCGGGGCCGCCGAGTACATCCGCGACATCCTCCTCGAAATGCGCGCCCAGGGGAAGGCGATCTTGCTCGTCTCCGCCGATCTGGACGAGGTCCTGGAGCTCTCGGACCGGGTGGCGTTTATGTACGAAGGGACCTTCACCGCGGTCACGACACCCGCCGAGGTGGATCGTGAGAAGGCCGGGCTTTACATGGGAGGAATGAGCAGATGAAAGGGCTCTATGGTACGCTCCGCGCGGTGGCCGAATCCGTCCTCGCCGCGTTCATCGGCTTCGTGGTGGCCGGGGCCATCCTCAAGGCCTGGGGGTACTCCCCGATCTCGGCCTATGTCGCCCTCTTCGAGGCAAGCTTCAAGGACCTGTACGGGTTCGCCGGGGCGCTGGCCAACGCCACCCCCCTGATCCTTACCGCCCTCACCTTCGCCGTGGCGGCCCGGGCCGGATTGTTCAACATCGGGGCCGAGGGCCAGATGTACCTGGGGGCCCTAGCGGCGGTGTCGGCGAGCCTCTTCCGGCTCCCGCCAGTGCTTCACCTATTGGTGGCGATCACTTTCGCCGCCGCCGCGGGGATCCTTTGGTCGCTCGTCCCCTCGGTGCTCCGGGCAACTCGGGGCGTCTCCGAAGTGATCTCCACGATTATGTTCAACTGGATCAGCCGGTACCTCGCCTTCTGGTTTGTGGCCAACGTGCTCGTGGACCCCCACCGTGCGGAGAAGACGATCACCGCGCTCCCCACTTCACGTTTCCCCACCCTGATCCCGGGCACCGACCTTAGTTACGCCATCTTCCTCGCCGTGGCCGTCGCGTTCGTGGTCTACTTTCTCCTCTGGCACACGGTGACTGGATACGAGATGCGGGCCGCCGGCGCCAACCCTGACGCTGCCCGCTACGGGGGCGTCCGGAGCGCCAGGGTGATCGTATTGGTGTTCCTGCTCGGAGGGATCACCGCGGGCCTCGCCGGGGCGACACAGTCCCTGGGCCGCCCCCCTACCTACGCCGTCTACTCCGGCCTCCCCCAAATCTCGAACCTGGGGTTCGACGGGATCGGGGTCGCCATGATCGGCCGGAATCATCCCCTAGGGATCATCGCTGCGGCCATCTTCTACGGAGGGCTCCAGTCAGGAGCGCGGGTGATGCAGCTTTTCGCGGGGATCCCCCTGGAGATGGTGCGGGTGGTGCAGGGGGTGATCGTCCTGGCGCTCGCGTTGCCGGAGCTCCTACGGATCTTTCGGATCTTGTGGCGCCGCAAGGTGAAGATCGGGGGAGAGAGATGAGCCTCGGTTACTTCTGGAGCATCCTGTTCTTATCGCTTCATGCCATGGTCCCCATCACCCTCACCGCCGCTGGGGAGGTGGTGGGGGAGCGGGCCGGGCTCTTCAACATCGGGCTCGAGGGGATCCTATTGCTTTCCGCCTTCACCGGGGCGCTGGGGGCCGAGGCCGGGGGATGGATGCTGGGACTCCTGGTGGGGCTGGGGACGGGGGCGGTGGTGGGGCTCTTCTTCGGGCTCATCAACGCCTATTGGAAAGGGGACCAGCTCATCACCGGTGTGGGAATAAATCTCTTCGCGTTGGGATTCGTGGCCTTCGGTCTCCAGGCCCTGGGGACCCCGGGATTCCACGGCGTTCCCCGCGCGGTCCAGGTCCCGAACATCCCCACCCCGGTGGGAGGCCTGAGCCCCATCGTCTTCCTGGCGCTGATAATGCCATTCGTCATCCACTGGTTCCTTAGCCGTACTCGGGCGGGGCTCTGGGTGCGGGCAGTGGGAGAGAACCCCGAGGCGGCGGACGTGGCCGGGGTCCCGGTGGAACTTGTGCGGCTCCTGGCCACCACCTTCGGCGCTGCGCTGGCCGGCCTCGCGGGGGCGTATATGTCCATCTCTTGGATGGGGTCCGTCACCAAGGAGATGGCCGCGGGACGCGGCTTCATCGCCCTGGCCACCGTGGTGTTCTCGGGGCTCAGGCCCATCCTCACCCTGGTCGGAGGTTTCATCTTCGGCTTCTTCGACTCGCTCGCCACCTGGATCGCCAACATCCCCGGGGTGAAGGAGGCGGTCCCGTGGCAGTTCGTCTCCATGATCCCTTACATCGTCACCCTGCTCGTGGTGACGGGGGTGATCGGCCGGGTCCGCTTTCCCAAGGCCCTGGGTGTTCCCTACCGCCGAGAGTGAGTCCCGGCCCGGGGAGGCGGATCCGCGGCAGGAACTTCGCCCCATGCGTCATGCGTCCGCGGAAGATGGTGNTGATCGCACCATGTCTCCTTTCGCCCTATACCGTCTACCGGGGGGCGGTGGAGGAGGACCTCACTGCGGCGGCCGCAGTCAGGAAATTTCTTGGCCACAACGTGGATATCGCGGTACTCTCCTATCCTTGCCCGGAGCTCACCCTCGTCGGCTTCCCTCGCCCCCCGGCACCACGGGAGGTCTACGAGCGGCTCGGCATGCGGACGATGGCGGAGCGGGTGGCCGCGTTCGTCGCCCGGGTGGTCGACGAGGAGGAGTCCCATCACGTCGTCCTCGTCGGCGTGAGAGGATCGCCCACTTGTGCTGCGGCGACGACCACGTCGGGCAACCCGAATTCTTACCCCTATGGACTGCTGGAGCGGTTTCGCTCCCTCCCGAGGGAAGAGCGCCTGCGGGTCGCGGAGGAGCTCGCCGCCTCCTTCGAGCCTCTGACACGCCCCGGGATCCTGTTCGAGCTCCTCCATGAGCGGGTGGCCGGGACCTACCTTGAGTTCGACAAGGGCCGGATTGCTGAAAGCATCGCCTCCCTGGAGGCAGCGCTCCGCTGAGAAGACAGCATCTTGCCTTCTCCGCGGAAAAGAGGATGTGCCGTATAATCTCTAGTGCCAAAATTTCAAGGAGGTGGTAGTGTGCGTAAGTTCTTCCTTCTAATTCTCATTGGATTGGTGGGGCTGGTAAGCTTGGCCCAGGAAATCGGTACACGCGATAACCCCATTATCTGGGTCTTCCCACCCTCCACGCACCCGGCGCTCATCGAGGAGATCGCCAAAAAGATCGCCGCCGACATCGGCCAGATGACCGGCCTCTTTATCGTCCCCAAAGTAATGCCTGACTATGCCGCGCTGATCGAGGCCTTCAAGGCCGCGGAGGGCAACGTCATGGGTGTCCCCACCACAGACCAGTACGCCCGCATCTCAGTGGAGACCAACTTCGAGACCACTCCTCGCCTCGCGGCCGTCCGCTACGGCTATCCTTACTACTTCGCCTCCATCTACGCCCCCCGCGAGAAGGGCTTCAAGTCGGTGGAGGACCTCCAGGGAACAGTGTGGATTTATAACGACGAAGGCTCCACTTCCGGATACAAGCTCCCCAAGATGTTCTTCGACAAAAACGAGATCACCTTCAAGGGAGTGGTGAAGTCCGGCGGCCACACCAACTCCATGGTGGCGTTGCTGGAGGGACAAGGTGATTTCTGTACCGGTTACGGTTCCCCGCCCCTGCCGCCCAAGGACTGTGATGGAGCCGTGTTGTACCTCTTCCAGTCTTGCCTCGAAGCGGGCGAAGATGAGAGCAAATGCTACGCGTTCGCCAAGGATGCCCTCAAGGCCTGTGATACCCGTTGGGAGTATGGCAACTACCCTGAGCTCTGGCTGTGGAATCCGTGGAAGAACGAGCTCATGCCCGAACAGTACCGCGGCAAGTGTGTAGACCTCCGCCGCGCCGCGGCAAAGATCGGCGCCTACGGTGACATCTGGGACATCGTCCAGAAGATCGGCGTAGTCCTTACTGTCGGCCCTATGCCCAACGACTGCATCGCCTTCTCCCCCGGCTTCCCCGAGGAGGTCCAGGACAAGATCGTGGAGGCCATCAAGCAACACATCGCCTCCCCCGAAGGCCAGAAGCTCTGGACCGATCCGAACTTCTACGAGTGGACGGCGGTGGAAGAAATCGACGACACCTACTATTGCAATTACCGCGAGCTCGTGGGGCTTCCCAACCCGCCATGGTGCGAGGGCAAGTGAGCAGCTAGGTCGAAGGACTTCGTCGGACGGGACGGGGGAGAAAAAACCTCCCCCGTCTTTTATTATTGGCGTACCATGGCTGAGCCCTACTTAGTTGTGGAACACCTCACCAAGGTCTACGAGCGGGGTCACGTGGTCGCCCTGAAGGACCTCTCCTTCGAGGTGCAGAAGGGCGAATTCTTGGTGATCATCGGCCTCTCGGGCTCCGGAAAATCGACGCTCCTGCGCTGTATCAACCGGCTCATCGAGCCTACCAAGGGCCGGATCTTCATCGACGGCGTAGAAATCACGAAGCTCTCTCCGCGCCAAATGAGAAAATTTCGGCGCAAGATCGGGATGATCTTCCAGCACTTCAACCTGATCAAGCGTGCCACGGTGATGACAAATGTCCTCACCGGCCGCTTAGGTTACATCCCTACGTGGAAAACCCTCTTCGGCATCTTCCCCCGGAACGATCGAGAACTCGCCCTACGGAATTTGGAGCGGGTGGGGCTCCTCGAGAAGGCCTACGTCAGGGCGGACGAGCTCTCCGGCGGGCAGCAACAGCGCGTGGGGATCGCCCGGGCCCTCATGCAGCAGCCGGAACTGCTCCTCGCCGATGAGCCGGTCTCGGCACTCGATCCCGCCACTTCGCACTCGGTGATGCAGTACATCGAGCAGATGAACCAGGAGGACGGGGTCACCGTCCTCGCCAGCCTCCACTTCCTCTCCCTCGCTCGCCGCTACGGCACGCGCATCATCGCCCTAAAAGACGGGGAGCTGGTGTTCGACGGCGCGCCCGAGGAGATCGACGACCAAAAGTTTAAGGAGATCTACGGCGAAGAGGCCGAGGAAGTGGAAATCCGCTGAGGAGACGCCCGCGATGAACGAGTCGCCCCCGAAAAAGAACCACAGGGCCACGCGGATCCGCCGGCGCCTACTGGCCCTCTTTATCGATTGGCTCACCTGGGGCTACGTGGCCTATGGCGTCATGTACTTCCTCAACGACTACTGGTGGCGCATTCCCCTCGAGCGCTTCTACACCACCTTGACGCTCCCCCCGTGGGGGTGGCCCGCGGCGGTCCTCGGAACCCTTGCCATGGCCATGATCTGTCAGGTCACCGGTTACAGCCTCGGGGAGCGCGCCCTAAAGCTCGAGATGAAAGAGGAACGGCCCCTTAACAAGGAGGAACTCCTCATGGGCCGTGCCATGGGGAAGCCCTTCTGGAGGACCCAGTGGGGCGTGATGGCGGTCTTCCTCCTCGCCCTCACAGTGGCCCTGGGGTGGCACATCGTGAAGATCGACATCGAGGCATTGCTCCGTCCGAGCCGGCGCGCCCGGGAGATGTTGGGGGAGATCTTCCCCCCGGACTTCCGGTATTTCTTCGCTTCCGACCCGGCATTCGAGCTTCGGGGCCTCCCTTACTCGATCCTTGATTTGATGATGGTGACGATCTTCATGGCACTCCTCGCCACGGTACTCGGGGCCGCGGTGGCCTTGCCCCTCTCCTTTTTCGGCGCGCGGAACATCATGGGATTCAGCCCTGCGGGTTGGTTCGTGTATGGGATAGTGCGTGGCTTCTTCAACGTGTTCCGTTCCATCGAGACGATGCTCTGGGCTGTGGTCTTCGCCATCTGGATTCGGTGGGGCTCCCCCCTCGCGGGGATCATGGCCCTCACCATTCACACCGTCGCCGCATTGGGAAAGCTCTATTCCGAGCAAGTGGAGGGGATCGACCCCGGGCCGGTGGAGGCGGTGGTGGCCGCGGGGGGTGACCGCCTCGAGGTCATCCGCTACGCCGTCCTCCCTCAGGTGGTGCCCTCGTTCTGGGCCTTCACCCTCTACCGGTGGGACATCAACGTGCGCATGTCCACAGTGATCGCCTTGGTGGGTGGTGGCGGAATCGGGGACATGCTCTTCTACTACAAGAACGAAGGCCAATGGGCCCTGTTGGGAGCGGTGGTAGCGACCATCGTCGCTGTGGTGTGGGCCATGGATTACCTCTCCGGTAGGCTCCGGGAAAGGATCACCTGATGCCGCCGAAATATCCCGAGACCTATCTCCGGGAGAAGCCGAGCTGGATGGCCTGGGAGAGAATCGCTGACTTTCTCTACTTCGGCTTCAAGACGCTCGGCAAACGCCTTTCCATCGCCCTCCTCGACGTGGGCGGGATAGCCATCCTATGGATCCTGACAAGTTACGTGATCATCCGCCTCTCCACTGGCGAAATAGGCTATGCGCTCGTCCCCTGGTGGACCTTCGGCATCGGGGTGGTGGAGATCGCGGCACTATGGGAGTCCTTCGGGAGGTCCTTCGGCCATCGCGTGGCGAGGCTCGAGCTCCGCCGGGGCGACGGGGGAGATCCCGCGCTACACCAGAGGTTCGTACACTGGCTTCTCTGGCACGTGAGCGTCCTCCCTCTCGTGGGTCTCCTCCCCACTCCACCCCTGCACGAGCGGGCCTCCGGCCTGGCCCTGCGGCCCTTCACCATGGAGGGGAGGACCCCAAAACCCTGGTGGCGGACGAGCACCGGGCTGTATGTCGCGTGGCTTCTAGGGATATCCGTGGTGGCCGCGGTCTCGGTGACCATCTCCTGGGAGGACTTGGTGCGCCTCTTCACCAACGCGGGGTCCACCGCGAAGTTCTGGAGGTCCTTCTTCTCACCCGATACTTCCATCATCGTGAAGACGGTGCGGGCCTTGGTGGTTACCGTATTCATGGCCATGACGGCCACCGCGTTCGCTGTCATGGTGGCGGTGCCTCTCTCCTTCTTCGCGGCGCGGAACCTCATGCGGGGGCTGATCGGGCGGAGCATCTACACTGTGATCCGTGTGGCGATGAGCATTATCCGTTCCATCGAGCCCGTGGTGTGGGCCATTTTCTTCCTCGTGTGGGTGCGGGTTGAGCTCGCCCCGTTCGCGGGGGTGTTGGCGCTGTTCGTGCACTCCGTCTCCGACCTCACCAAGCTTTACGCCGAGAGACTCGAGTCCATCGACCCCGGCCTCATAGAGGCCATCGCCGCCACCGGGGCCAACCGCCTCCAGGTCCTCCGCTATGCCGTGATTCCCCAGATCGTGAACCCCTACATCTCCTTCACCCTTTACCGTTGGGACATCAACATCCGCATGGCGACCGTGGTGGGCGTCGTCGGCGGCGGGGGCATCGGTCAGGACCTCTTCTTCTACCTCAAAGGTAACCTCTGGACTCAAGCGGGCACGGTTATGCTCTTCATTATTGCCCTGGTATGGGCCATCGATTACTTCTCGGCACGGCTGAGGGCTAAGCTCGCATGAGTCCCGGTCATCATGGAACTTTTGTGTGAAGGGAAGCGTACCTCGATCTTAAACACGGTTCCCCGTCAAGTCGAGAACAAAAATTTACGATACGGCCTTGTCCAGTGATGTTGTCGGGGCGCAGAAATACCCGCGATGATAATCCCGGGGTATCCTCGCCGTGGGCCTCGCCTCCCAGGGTGTCCGTACCCCGAATAAATTCCTCAGGGGATAGGCACCGCCGGTGGAGAGCCCACGCTTTTGCCTCCAGTTTCCGGGACAAGCTAGCAGAAGTGGACCGTGCGTGACGCACTTCTTTTATTGCCGCAACGTCCGGGCCGCGCACCCCAATGAGCCCCTCAGGTTCAAGGGAATCTACGAACTCGGTGACGAGACCCCGTGGGGAAACGTGTGGCTTTCCCCAGGAGGAAACCCGGATCTGCCCCAATTTCCCCTCTCCCTTCCGGAGAGGCTTTATCGCCAGCGGAACGCCGCAGCGACATCGACCTCACCATGGATCGATCCCGCGCTCCTCAGGGTTCCCGGGAGCCTCTCTCTCCGGCACCGCAGACTATAACCTTAATGTCCGTGCTTTTCCCAACAAGCTCGCTTCCCTTCAACGGGAGGGCCTACTCCCTCTACTGCCGAAGTGGCCCGCATTATGCGGGAGCTCAGCTTCGAGTTAATCTTCGAACTGGAGGGAGGGATTAACGCATGGAACGAGGAAGGGCTCTAACCGGAGGGCGGATGGACGGTGAGGAGAAGCTCCTGAAGGCGGCGGAGCCTTTGATCGAACTTGCCCTGGCGGAGGACATCGGCTCGGGCGACTTCACCACCCAGGCCACGATCCCTGAGAGCGTCCGCGGTAGGGGGGTCATCATTGCCAAGGCCCATGGGGTGATCTGCGGGCTTCCCGTGGCCGCCGCGGTATTCCGAGCCGTGGATGAGCGGATTTCCTTCGCTCCCCAAGTCCAGGACGGGGAGCCGGTCCAGCCCGGAGATAGGGTAGCGGAAGTGGAGGGCCCCTTGCGGGGGATCCTCATCGGAGAACGGGTCGCCCTCAACTTCCTCGCGCGCCTCTCTGGGGTCGCAACCCTCACGGCGAGATTCGTGGAGGCCGTGGCCCCTTATCCCGCGGTTATTCTCGACACGCGCAAGACCACCCCCGGCTGGAGGCATCTGGAAAAGTACGCTGTGCGCTGCGGTGGAGCTAGGAACCACCGAATGGGCCTTTACGACATGGTCCTCATCAAGGACAACCACATTGCCGCTTGTGGCTCGGTCGCAGAGGCGGTGCGTCGCGTGCGGGCCGCGGGGGTCGCGCTTTCCATTGAGGTCGAGGTGAAGAACCTGGAGGAACTCGGAGAAGCCCTCGAGCTCGGGGTGGACCGGATCCTCCTCGACAATTTCTCCATGGAGAGCCTAGCCCGTGCGGTGCGCATCGTCGCGGGTCGGGTGCCCCTCGAGGCCTCGGGCGGCGTGACCCTGGAAAACGTGGCCGAGATCGCCGCCACCGGCGTCGACTATATCTCTGTAGGCGCCCTCACCCACTCCGCCCCGGCCCTCGACCTCTCGCTGGAGCTCCTTCGGTGAACGCTTGCGGATGACGTCCTCCTGCCCCATATTCCCTCGAGGAGGGAATAATGGGGAAAAAGTACATTTTCTTCGGTTTGCTCCTCATCATCGGGCTGGGATTCGTCGGCGGGATCCTGGGGAGCCACCTTTTCGCTCCCCAGGAGGACACCTCCCTCCGGGAGGACCTGGACAAGCTCACCGAACATGTGGCCTCAGTGAAAAAGGAACTTGCCTCCCTCTCCGACCTTTCCGGGGCGGTGTCGGCCCTCAAGGACTCTGTCACGTCCCTCGAGCGGGAGGTCGCACGCCTGAAACAGGAAGCCGTGGCCGCTACAGTCCAGCCGGCCACCACCGCGTCCGCCCCGGCCGCGGGGTCGGGCGTGGCCGGCCTCAAGATCGCCTACGTGGACCTACAGGGGCTCCTGGACGAGATCTTCGCCCTCAAGGCCAGCGCCTTGGAAGCACACTCCGCTAAACTCGACGACTTGCGTCGCGCCTATGAGGAGGAAAAGATCGACAAGGAAACATATACCAGGGAGTTCCTCAAGCTTCAGGTGGAAGGACTCAAGTTCCAGGTAGATTGGAGCCTTGCCCTGTTGCGCAAGCTCAGGGCTTCCTTCGGGGAGCTCTCTGAGGTGCTCCAGGAGGTAGAGGACAAACTCCAACCTCTCGAGGATCAGGTCAAGGCCCTGGATGAGAAGGCTGAGGCCGGAGTGCCGGAGTCCGAACTACAGAACTTTTTATCCCAGTATCAACAGCTGCAACTCATCTTTCAGCAACTGGAGCAACTCCTCTCACAGACCCTCACCTCGATGCTCGCCAAGATCGCTGGGGAAGTGGCCGCCGAGGAAGGTATCGCCATCGTGATCCAACGGGATGACGTCCTGTACCTCGACCCCGGACAGGTCATCGACCTATCCGAAAAGGTCAAGGAACGTGCGCCCGAATTCTTCGGCAGATGAGAAGCTCCATCCCCCGTAAGTTGCCTTCGTTTCGATGTGAGACGGTGGTCGGGATGTCAAAGAAAACACCGTACCAAACGAACATCGGTTGACAACAGTGCGCTACTGCGTATAAGATCGGAGCGTAAACGTTTTCAAAAAAGGGGGTGAGAGGGTAAGAGAAAAAGCTTGCGGTACAACAAAAGGGAGGTGATTGGTAGTGCGTAAGATCCTGTTGACGTTACTTTTTTTCCTCTGTATAACGGCGCTGGCCCTCCCCAAGGAAAAACTCGTCATCGCTGGTCGCGATGGCGGATACGGCGCAGCTCTACAGATAGCGGTAGACCTTTTCATGGAGCGCAACCCGGACGTTAAGATTGAACTCTTGAAACTCCCCTATAAAGGGCTGTACGAGAAGCTGGTCATCGACCTCTCCGCCGGCATCGGGGCCTACGACATCGTGATGCTGGACGATCCTTGGGCCACCGAGTTCATGAGCCTGGGATGGCTGGCTTCCCTCGAGGAACTTGGCTATACCCTCGATCCCGACTTCGTCTCCCCCGCCCTGGCGGTGTGCCATTATCCCTATCCCGACGGCGTCCTCTATGCCCTGCCCCATGTGGGGAACGTGGAGCTCTTCGCTTACAGGAAAGACCTCTTCGAGAAGTATGGCCTGAAGAGTCCGCCCGAGACCTGGGCCGATATCCTGCAGGCCGTGGCCGTGATCTCCACCAAGGAACCCGGGGTCCACGGCGTGGTCTTCCGTGGCCGCAAGGGCAACCCCATCGTCACTGGGTTTCTCCCCATTCTTTGGGGCTTCGGCGCCGACATCGTGAAGGACGGGGAGGTAGTGCTCAATTCACGGGAAGCCGTAGCAGCCTTGAAATTCTTCCTGCTCCTCAAACAGTACGCCCCCGAGGGCGTGGAGATCTATAACTCCTCCGAGGTCAGGGAAGCCCTCCTCGCCGGGGATGTCGCCGTCGCCATCGAAGTGTGGCCAGCCTGGGTGCCAGACCTGGACAACCCCGAAAAATCCAAGGTGGTCGGTAAAGTGGAGATCATCCCCGCCCCCGGCCTGGTGGAGAAGTCCTCCCCCATGCTCGGCACCTGGCTCCTGGGGATCTCCTCCGCTTCCCGCAATAAGGAACTTGCTTTGAAGTTCTTGGAGTTCGTGACCTCCGCCGAGGTGCAGAAGCTCCTCACCCTGCAGGTCGGCCATGCGCCCACGCGCAAGAGTGTGCTCACCGACCCCGAAGTGGTGGCCAAGTATCGCTGGTTCCCGAACCAACTCGCCGCCCTGGAGGCGGCCGTCCCCAGACCGAGGGTATTGGTCTGGAGCGAGATCGAGGGGATTCTGGGCGAGTACCTCCAACTGGCCCTCATCGGCGAGCTCTCCCCCGAGGAGGCCATCGGCGAGGCCACGCAGAGGATCGCCGAGGTGCTCGGAGGCTGAAGCAATAGCGCAAAGGGGGAAGTACAGGTGGTACTTCCCCCTCTTTTTATCATCTCCATGGAGACGGGGAACGCCGTGCGTAGAACATGGAAGCGACGTTGGGGTCAACGATATTCTTACCTGCTCTTCTTGCTTCCCGCCTTTGTCGTCGTCATCTTCCTCACTGTTTACCCCTTGACCCGAGTATTCTACCTGTCCTTCTACCGCTATAACCCTATCCGCAACATCGACAGGTTTGTGGGCTTCGGGAACTACACACGCCTCTTCTCCGACCGCTTTTTCCTCATCGGCCTCAAGAACACCTTCCTCTTCTCCGTGGGGGCTACCATGACCGAGGTCATCCTCGGGCTCGGCTTGGCCCTGCTCTTCAACGTGAAGTTTCGGGGGAGGAAACTTCTCCTCCCCCTGGTGATCTTCCCCATGATGTTCTCCACCATGGTCATCTGTGCGATCTGGAGGTCCATGTACCACTACGAATACGGAATCTTCAACTATGCCCTTCGGTCTCTGGGCTTGGACCCCGTCAAGTGGCTCATTGACAGAAATCTGGCCCTGTGGTCGGTGGTGCTAGTGGACATTTGGCAGTGGACCCCCATGGCCTTCCTGATCCTGCTCGCGGGCCTCCAATCGATCCCCGTGGAACTCTACGAGGCGGCCCGGGTGGACGGGGCTACGGGGGTCAGGCTCTTCCGCCACATAACACTGCCCCTCCTGCGCAACCACATATTTCTGGCGCTCCTCCTCCGCTCCATCGATACGTTCAAGATCTTCGACAAGGTCTACGCGCTTACCGGTGGGGGACCTGGCACGGCCACGGAAACCATCTCCTTCTACATCTACCGAGAAGGATTTCGGTACTTCAACGTGGGGCGAGCCTCGGCGGCGGCGGTGGTGATGTTCTTCGCGGTGGGATTGGTCAGCGTCCTCTACATCCGGCAAGTGTGGAGGCGGGAACGATGAATCCGTGGAGGTTCTCCCTCACGACCAAACGTCTCCTGTTCTGGGCCCTGCTCCTCTCGGTGATGACCTTCATCCTCTTCCCGGTTTATTGGATGGTCACCACTTCCTTCAAGGTACCCTTGGAGTACGCCACTCGCACTCCGAGCTGGTTCCCACGGCAGATGACTCTGGACCACTACCGGGAGATCTGGAAAGAACAGGCGTACAAATATTTTCTCAACACGGTCATCGTATCGCTCACTTCCACAGCGTTCTCGTTGGCGATTGCCTTCCCCGCAGCTTATGGCCTGGCACGGTTTCGCTTTCCGGCCAAACTCGACCTTCTCTTTCTCCTGTGGATCCTGTTGGTGCGAATGGCCCCTCCAGTGGTACTCGCCATCCCCCTTTATACCACGTTACAGTCCTTCGGCCTCCTCAATAAGCTCACGGGCCTCGTAATTGCATACCAGATATATACCCTTCCCTACAGCATCTGGATGCTCCTACGCTTTATCCGGGACGTGCCAGTGGAGGTGGAAGAAGCTGCGGCCATAGATGGCGCATCGCGGCTGCGCACCCTCCTCGCTGTCGTCCTTCCCCTGGTCGGACCCGGCCTCGTGGCCACCGCGATATTCAGCGTGATCATGACCTGGAACGAATTCATCTATGCGCTGCTCTTCTTGAAGACGCCCGAGGTTTTCACCCTACCCATCAACATCGCCCACTTCATCACCGAATACGAGGTACTGTGGGGGCCGCTGATGGCCATCGGGTTCATGTCCTCACTCCCGATCCTCGTACTCTCGGGGTACGTACAGAAGCACCTCCTGCGGGGGTTCGCGATAAGCTTCAAGTGACTCAGAGTTTGTAGCCGAACTTGCGCAAGAGTTCCTTCCGCTCTCGAATGTCCCCGTCGCCTTCCACGCCTTTGGTCCTCACCCCATCGATCACACCGAGGACTCCCCGGCCCTGTTTGGTGTCAGCGAGAATCACCTGTAGGGGATTGGCGGTGGCACAGAAGATGTGGCACACCTCGGGCACCTGCTTGATCGCGTTGAGGACGTTAATGGGATAGAAGTCGCGTATGAGCACGATGAAGACATGGCCAGCTGAGAGGGCGAGGGCGTTCTTTTTGGCGAATTCCACCAGCTCCTCGTCAGTGCCGGACCAGCGCACTAACGCCTTCCCCGAGGCCTCGCAGAAGGCGAGGCCGAACTTCGCCCCTGGGACCTGGGTCACGATGGCCTCGTGGATGTCCTCTACGGTCTTTATAAAATGCGACTGGCCGAGGATTACGTTCACTTCATCGGGTTTCTCGATTGGCACTACCTTGAGCTCCATTGTCACCTCCCTCCAACGGTCTTTTCGATTTTATTCTGCGGGCACTCCGGTAGTGCCCTGTGAAGTGTGTCCACCCCAAAGGCGTGGTAGCCTTCCCGCAAAACCCGGGAACGAAAGCAACCGTGTCGGAAGTCAAGGGGCTGCAAGCCCTGGTGACCAACCAGCATCGTCTCTTACCATGGCGTTGAGGATCACCAAAAGCTTGCGCAT
>MTNJ01000022.1 GCA_002011425.1 Candidatus Acetothermia bacterium JdFR-48
AGCACCCGCTGGCGCACCTTCCCTCCCACTCTGCGGTTCTCCACCAGCTGGAGGTAGGTGACGGTGGAACCGTCTTTGTTTACGCGGCGCTTTTCCCGGATGAACATGACACTGCATTATACCACATACAATCTTGGTGCAAAGGGGACAAAAGTCCAATTTGTGGCACCACAAGCGAGGGTCAAATCTTGCCGGAAGAAGCCGAAAACCCCGTGTTTAAGGGATTGACACCTCGGAAACACACCCTAACTTGTCAAAGTCGGGCCAGAGAAGGCAGCCCGAATAGCAGCAGCTAGAAAGCTCCTCCTGATCGCCCACGCCGTGCACCACTCCGGCCAACCTTACCATGCCCCTGAACCCTCAGGGGTTGACATCCAATACAGCATCTGACCCTCCAGCTTGACGCAAGCCTAAACCTATCCCAAGACATGTCAATCTCTGCCTTGCCAGCGACCTTCAAAAAAGGCTTTTAGATCATACATCCTTTTGAGGTAGCGAGCGAACATTTGAAGGTTAATTTGGGCGTCACCACGCTCGATCTCCTTGCCGGTAGGGTGAGCAGCATCGTTACGATAGATACGGAGCAAATCTAATATAGAGTCCATCATTAAAGCCATGTTGTCAGCCAATTGGGGTGGTAATTTAGATTTGTGCGATTGTATACGTTTTCTGAACTCTTCAAATTTTGAGATATAGTGCTTGCGAGGATTATCCAAAATTTTGCGAAACTTGGAGTCTTCACTCTCTGGAAGCCAATTGGCAAAAGCTTCGGCTAAGTCAAAGAAAGCCGCTTCAGAAGCCACACCTAACATAACCGCGCTTGCCAAGTAGCACCGGTTAACGTATGAGTGCACTGCCTCGTGTGTATAGCGTAGCACCAATGAAGAAAGATCGGGGATTGTTTCTTGAAGCTTTCTCAGATACTGGCCTGCATTGTCTGGGTTAAAGCCCTGATCGAAAGCAGCTTCTTGACCAGCTCTTGTTAGTTTCAACTCCCAGTTCTCCGGAGCAGACTGCGAGAAATCGATGAAAGCTAACCCCTGGCTGATTAACGCCCATACAGCTTCCATAAAGGCTTCTTTTGCAACGCGTTGCTCAGAAGGGAGCTCTTTCAGCACTTCTTTAAATAGATAATGCCGCCCCTTCCCTAGGCGACGATCAGCGTTTGGCCGAGAGAGCACGGTTAAGAGTGCAGTCTGCAGCATAGTAAGGTCTGCAGTCATGACCACCTCCTCGCAATTAGTGTCCTTCAAAGCCACCCTTAATCTCTTCAAGTTCCTTATCGGTAAGGTCCCATAATTGGGCGGCAAGGGCATTAATTCGCTCTTCGAGTTTGCGCAGGCGGACCCCGTCGCCTTGGGCTGCGGCCTCGTGGGCTTCTCTCGAGGCTTCGGCTAGCGCCCGATGCACCGGATCGGTTGAGACGTATTTGGGGAGGCGGATGTGGTCGAGAATATGGGGCGTACCGAAACTCTTGCCTCCTTCCTGGGCATAAGTGCGGGCTGCAAAGTTAGCCAAAGTGGAGTTAACTGCTGCGCATATAAAATGGGCTTCGTTTTCGTCTTCTGTGGCAACTAAAGTAACGATATGTTGCGGAATAATCACTTTACCATCGTTGCATCCAATTACAGCCGATTCAAGTGACGAGGCAATGTTCGGCCACACCACCTTCCAAGGGGCAAAGGTGTAGTCGCCGACGTCGAACATGGAGTAGAAGGGGCCGGTCTCGATCACTTTTCCGCTCTTGTCCTTGCGTGTGAAGTAGCGTTTGAACGCGGCTCGCTCCCGCAGGATTGGCTCGAAGCGCTTGAGATAGTCCCACGTATTGGGATAATGCTCCATTAGTTCCTCCTCGGAAATGGCCTTGAGACGCATCCCGGGTTTATGGGTGAGGATGAGGTACGCCAATGGTTCAGCACGCCAACGTCGCACGTCCCGGCCGCGAAGGAGGGGATAGAGTAGATCAGGCTCAATCACAGCCGTCACCTCAGGCACCCGACGCTTGGCTCCTTTGGTGATATTGCGGACCACCACCAGACCATCGGGGCGCCGGGAGACTATCTCCACCCAATAGACCGCGTTCGCCCCGCCGGTATATACGCCGGCGTGTGCTGTGTAATCGGACTTTCCGAGCACCTTTCTTATCGCTCGGATGGCTGGCTTGGTAGCAGTAAGCTAGGGTGAGGTGGGATCGTCGGGATCCACTGGCTCGGCGAAGAGCCGTAACGTGCGCGTGGCCGCCTTCACCTCTTTCAATGTGCTCTCGTAAGTGAACCGGGCGCGGCCCTTCTTGCGCCACACGGTGTAGGGCACCGGGTAGCGGGTGGGTTTCCCTTTTTCCAAGATCATCACCGCGGTGCGATTAGAAGCTCCCTCGAAGGGGTTAAGTGCCACCATGTCGTCAACATGGACAACCTGGAGGAAATGACCTCCGTCTCCCAACCTAAACCGTCTAAAGCTTTGTCCAGCCCCGGCGGTTTTGAATACCGACTGTGTAATGACAAACCCAAGACGGCCACCAGAATTAAGAAAGCGATCAATCGCTACATAACTCATCAACATGGCGATGTCCATTTTGCTTGAGCCCAAAATTGATTGAAGACCCCCTGGGGGTACAAGTCCGTAACGATGCCATAACGGCACGGTAACTTTTCTATAGCCGTCCGGAAGGTTCTCCCAGTTCACCCAGGGGGGATTGCCCACCACGTAGTCGAACTGGCCTATGGTGAGCGGAGCGAAGTTGTTGAGGAGAAGCCGCGCCCATAGGCCATCAAGACCCTTGCGATGAAGCTCTAATAGCTGCTCGTACAGCGTTCGCAAGGGACCGGCCGCGGCCTTCCCCTCCGCCTCGGAGAGGCCCAACTTCTCCACCGCGCGCTCCACGAAGGCATCGGAGGGAACCCCTGAGCGCACGGATTCCTCAAGCAGCGCACAGAACCGGTCGAACCGACCTTCCGCGAATACCGCTTGTGGCACCCCGAAGACGCCCACTGAGGTGCGCACCTGGTAAAGACCGCTCGTCTCAAGGTCCTCCCCGAGCTCAGGCAGGAGCACAGAATCGGCCAGGTACACCGGGATCGTGATTGCCCCCCCGGCGGTGCTCCAATAGATCCCCGAGGGCGAGGAGGTAGTTGACCCGGGCGGTGACCACCGCCAAGGGGTTAATGTCGAAGCCCACGATGTTCTTGAGGATCGCCTCCAGGAGCTCGTCCTCGGGCACCATGAGCCGGTCCCCGAGCTCCCGGTAGCGCTTGATGAGGAGCACGAGAAAGGTACCTGAGCCATAGGCGGGATCCAGCCAGCGCAGCTTCTCCAGCTTCCTTCTGAGCACAGGCTCGTTTCGGGAGGTGAAAAACTCTTGATCAACCTGATTGAGGAGCCTTTGGGCCAGCCAGTCCGGGGTATAGTACTCGCCCAGGTTGTGGCGCACCTCCCGGGGCAAAAGGTAGTGGTAGAGCTTCTTCAGAAGGTCGCGGGTCTCGTCGGGGTCGATAACCAAGGTGGTGGGGTCGTACTGCCCAAGGCGAAAGATAAGTTCCCGAATCGCCTGCTCCATCCTTTCTCCCCAACCGTAGAGGTACCAGGCGAAGAAGTCCCCTTCCAAAAGATTTTCGATCCCGTAAGTGCGGAAGATGCCGCCCCGCTCCATCTCTCGGAGCTTTTCCCGGAGCTCTTCTGAGGAGAGGTCAAGCAAGGTACTGAACAAGGGCACGCCCACCTTGGGCCCCAGGTGCCGCGAAAGAGCCAGCCAGGCGATGAGCTTGACGAGCAGGGCGAAGTAGGTGTGCAGGGCGAAGAAAAACCGCTCGGCCTCCTCCGGGGTGTCGACGGTGATCCCCGCCTTGGCCACCCACTTCCTGAGGGGCCCGAGCTTGTGCCCGCCGAAGGCTTCCTTGTAGTCGATGGCCTCGGAGAAGAAGAGGCGCCATTGTTCGAAGAGTTTGGCCACCATGCCCTTGGGCTCGGAGAGGAGGCGATCGGTGAGTGCGCGAGACAGAGCCTCGATGGCCGCTTGGGTACGGGGTTGGTCGATGGAGAAATCGCGGGCCAGGTTCTCGGCGGTGAGGGCGGTGCCGGAGGAGAGGCCGCCCAACCAGCGAAGGAGTTTCTCCAAGGCAGCTCGGTCCACAGGGCACGGGGGTTCGAGCGTGATATGGCCGGCGCGGAAGCGCATGAACACGAGCTTCTCACCGTCGAAAACTACCCCGGCCAGACGCCTCCGCCGCTCCTTTTTGGCCAGGCTCTCCAAGTACTCCCTGAGCTGTTCGATGGCCTCGGCGTGTGTTCGGGAAGATGAAAGGATGCCCGGGCGCTTGAACTCCATTACTAGACGATCGAAGACAGCGTCGGCGATCTTTCCTTTGGCCACAACGTATTCATCGCGTACCTCGACGTCTACTTCGGCCTCGCTGCAGAATTGATGCAGGATGGGCTCAACCTGGAGCCTCAAGGTGGACTCATTGGGGGCCTTGGGAAGCAAGTCTTTGAGGGCCGCTTCAAGCTCGCGGACATAGGTAGAAACAAGGCGCTTAAACTTTTGGTCGAAACCCATTCTCTAAGCAGTATAGCTAAAGCCCGAGAACCAGAGCAAAGGGGTAACCGGCGAGAAGAGAGGAAGGTGTATGATTTGTAGTGTTTAACTATTAATCACCGAGATCTATGCACAAGTTTCACTGAGACAGAGGTTCATTGTCCACTTAACCGGAGCAACTCCAATCAGCGATGGTACCTTGCCTATAGTCTCATCCCCAGCACCGAATTACTCGGCTGACTGTCAAAGAGCGATCAAAACCCCATAACACACGATCGACGAGAGCCTATTTGTCTGTGGGTGAGACGACGAACACGAATCGATGTGTGCCAGGGAGAACGACAAGCTCCCACTTCTTGGCTTCCCCTTGTACTATAAGTGTAAATGCCTTCTGTGTAGTGACCCGAATAACCACTTTACCGAGGTCTGTTTCCTGTGCCAACAAGCTCACCATATTGTCGCCGACACGGAGATCCTTGATTCCATGTTCGGAGGTGTGATACAAGCGCCACCGGATGGTCTTGGCCGGTGCGTCTACATGGATGCCCAGGATCTCTTCAATAAGCAGGGCGATAGGGCTCACCCCGGAAAAGCCTACGAAGTCCGGCTTAGAAATGCACCCAGGCTTGGGAGCCTCCGGTGCATAGTTTTCCCAAATAGTGCCCGTGTTCCTATGGACAGTCGCCATCTGAGCAAGGTGGTTCTCAGCCGCGCGGCGGGCCAGTGCCTGAAAGCCATAGAGGGATAACCCTTTGATTACAGCGTAGTTGGTCATCGGCCAGACACTCCCCCGCCAATAGTTCCCTTTGGGGCAATAACAGGGATGATCAGCCGAGAGGGAAGGGAACACGTGAGTACGCCAGAACTCCTGTGGGTTAGCTAGATGCTCGGCCAGACGGCGAGCCCGTTCAGGAAGGGCCACCTCTGCCATGAGCGTCCAGAATGGAGCGAGGGTCTTAGCCGGTACAGGCTCATCGGCGGCGTCGAGATCCCAATAGTATCCCGCCTTCTCGTCCCACATTAGCGTGTTAATACGCTCCTTCAGGTCGGCATGCTCCCCGAGGAACTCAGCCGCCATACTGTCCTCTCCCACCGCCCGAGCGATGCGCTCAAGGTATAGTGCATCCAGCGCCATTTGTGCTGAGAAATCCACCCAGCTGGCCGCATAGCGTGGAGTGTTGTCCATACCACAGCCCCAGGACGAGCTCCGGTAGAGACCATTTTCGTTGCGCAGGCGGGCGGCTATCCAACGGTGGTAAACCACTAATCGAGGTAATACATTTCGAAGGCGGTCTACATCACCGGTGACCTGGTAATAACTCCACTCGGCCCAGGAGAAAAGCGGAGGGTTCATTGCATCAGGGCTACCTTTTGCCCAAAGGGCAGCGCCATTACATCCCCGGTATTCTCGACAGATATAGCCATCGGATTCTTGTTTGCGATAGAAGTTATCCAGTGTAGGTAGCACAGGTAGACAGTGCCATCCATAGCGGGCAAATTGGACAATGAAGCAGGAGTCAATCTGAAAGATGTTTTCGCTGAAGGCACTCCCAAGAAAGGCGTCCGCAAAACCATTGTGCGCCGAGCCATGTTCTACATTGCGTAGGGCGAGTTCCCATGCCTTCCAGTACAAATCCACCCATTCGGAATGCGCAGGGAGGATAGGTTGTGGGAAAAGAGTGAACACATTTATTTTCGCGTTATTCATTTGTTAGTGTTCCCCAACTTTCTTGCCTGATAGTTTGTTGAGTACCTCCCTGAGGGGCACGGAGGCGACACAGCAGACTTTGTCAGCTGCTCCGTAGAAAACAAAGAGCTTCTCCCCTAGGACCACCGCTCCCTCGGGGAAAACCACCCGAGGCATGTCTCCTTCGAGTTCGTAGGGTTCCTCAGGGACCAGGATTGGCTCCCTTGTCCTGGCGATCACCCTCCAGGGCTCCTCGGGATCTAAGAGCGCCGCCCCGGCTCGGTACACACGGTCCTCGTCCACCCCGTGGTAGATGAGGAGCCAACCATCCCCGGTCTTTATCGGAGGGGCGCCGGGCCCGATTTTGTATGACTCCCAGGGTTGTTCTGGCGCCATCACCAGATGGTGCCCGTACATCCTTCCGGGGAGGTCGTCGAGGTAAGCGAACCAGATCCCTGGCCGCTCGCACCCATAGTCCGGGCCGATCCAATTGGAGGGCCGGTGCAATGCCGCGTACTTCTCGTCGATCCTCTCCGGAAAGAGAACCGTGTCGCGCTCGTCGGCGTCGTAGGGGGTGATGATCCCCAGCCTCTCGAAGCGCTTGAAGTCCCGGCTCACCCGCGCGAGGCCGATCCTGGTGATGGCCAGCTCCCGCTTGGGGATCCCCAGCCGTACCCTCGCCCCTCCCGGAGGGAAAGGGGTGGGGGTGATGACGTAGGTCATGAAGAGCTCCCCCTCGATCTCAGTGAGCCGGGCGTCCTCCACCGAGGCCTCCCAGATCCGGGGATCCGGGCCGAAACATGGTTCGGGATCGCGCTCGACCAGGTTAAGGTCCTCGTCGAAGACCGCGTGGCCGAGGCTGGAGGCGTAGTTCCAATAGTCGCCCACCGCCCGATAGAGGAGATGGATCCTCCCGTCGAGGTACACGGCAGTGGGGTTGAAGACCGCGACCCCCTCCCAGTCGAAACCCTTCGGCTCCAGAATCGGGTTTTTCCCGTGGCGGATAAGCATTCTCCTCCTCAGAGTCCCAGTTTACGGCACAGATGCTCCCGCAGTCCTGCGTCCTCCCCGACCGCCTCCATGACCTGCGGCCAGTGTCGCCAGAACTCGAGGAACGAGGCCAGGGCGCGTTTAGAGAAGGCCACGGCCTCCTCCACGATCCCCTGGGGGAGCCCCCTTTCCCCCAGGGCCTCCCTGGCCTCCTCATCGAGTCCCCGGCGGAGGAAGGCGCCCGGATAGGGATCCAGCTCCTCTACGGTGACCGGCTCCAGCCCCACGGCCCCGGGCGCTGCCTCCAGCTTCAGCCGCTCGTAGATGAACCGGACCACATCCTCTTTGAGGTGGTCCCGAGTGGGGGGCGGAAGATGCACCACCGCGAGCTCCTTGTCAAAGAAGAACCGGAATCCCTTGAGCCGGGCGTTGAGCACGTAGTCGATGTCCTCCCCCCGTGGGATATTGAGGTCGAAGGGGACCTCGCGGAAAAGGTCCCCGTGGATCACCATGTTCCCCCCGTAAACGGCGCACGTCTCCACCAACCTTCCGGGGCGCCCCTCAAGCTCCCGTAGGGCCTCCTGCATGATGGAGAACTTCCGCGCGAACAGGTTCCCCCCGTCCTCCCCGAACGGGCGCTCCGCCGGGGGGAGTTTGTGTCCCTTCTCGTCTAGGTAAAATCCGCCCTTCCCCAGCACCTTCCACTCCCCAAATTGCTCCCCCAGGAACTCCAGGGCCTTGGCGAGGAAGTCCGGGTCGGCCACGACCTCGTCATCGTCCAGACTCACCATCGCTTCGGCCCCGAGGCCCTGGGTGATGGCGAGCTGCAGGTTCCGCACGTTCCCGTAGCCCTGTAGGGAGAAAAAATCGCGTATGAATCCCAGCCCCTGGAGCCTCTCCCACAAGAAAGTCAGGTCTTTCTCCCCGAAGCAGGCGATCGGAAAAGAATTCCTGAAGGGAGAGATGAGCACCTCCACCTTCCTCTCGGCCGCGGCCCCGAGCTCCGGGGCGGTGGTCGCTGCGAGGACGAAGACCCCGAAATCGAGCCCCTTGAGTCCTTGGAGGCTTTCAAGGAGCCGGGCCAGGGTCCCCTCATAGTTCAGAGGGGTCGGGTGGTCATAGTAAGCCCTTTCCTTCCCCCCCTCCCCCTCAGGGAAGGTCCAATAGGTGGGCACAGTTATGAGGGCTTTCGGTGCCCAGGCCAAACCCTCCTCCTTTCATTCCTTGAGGCCCCCTACGGTGATCCCTTCGATGAAGTACTTTTGGGCGATGAGGAACACGAAGATCATCGGCAGGATGGAAAGGGTTGCCGCCCCCATCATCAGGTGCCACTGGGTCATCCCGGCCCTCAGCCCTTTGAATCCTAGAATCCCTAATGAGAGGACCTTCATGTCATCGGTGTTGGTGACGATCAGGGGGTAGGTGAAGTCGTTCCAGGCCCCGCGGAAGGAGAAGATCAGGAGCGCTGCCAGGGCCGGACGCGCCAGGGGCAACATGATGCTCCAAAAGATCCGTAGCGGACTTGCCCCGTCGATGATCGCCGATTCCTCGAACTCCTTGGGGATCGTGAGGAAGAACTGCCGCAAGAGGAACACCAGGAACGCCCCCCCGAAGGCCCCGAGGCCATGGGGGACGATCAGCGCCCAGTAGGTGTTTATCCAGCCGAGCTCCTTCATGAGCACGAAGGTGGGCACCATCAACGTCTCGAAGGGGACCATGAGGGAACCCAAGAGGAGGAAGAAAAGTAAATTCCTCCCCGGGAAGTTCAGCCGGGCGAAGGCGTAGGCGGCCAGGGTGCAGAATATGAACTGGCCCGCCATCCTGCCCAAGGTGACGATGGCGGTATTCAACCAGTAACGGCCGAAGTCCATGAGCTCGAAGATCCTGATGTAGTTCTCCCAGCGGGGGGGCCTGGGGATCCACTGCGGTGGCATGGTGAAGACTTGGTTGAGGGCCTTGAGGGAGGTGGAGACCATCCACAGAAATGGCATAACCATGCTGACGGCAAAGAAGATGATCAGGGCGTAGGATACCGCCACCAACAGGGCCCGTTTCGCCTCGTAACTTCCCTTATGCATAGTGCACCCATCTCCTCTGGATCCGCCACTGGATCAATGTGGCCAGGATCAGGACCAAGAGCAGGAATACAGACTGGGCACAGGAATACCCCATTTTAAACCACTCAAAGGCATTTTTGTAAATATAGAACACAATGGTGGTAGTGGCCTCCCGAGGGCCCCCTTCGGTGAGGATATAGGCCTGTTGGAAGATCTGGAAGGAAGTGATCATGGTGGTAATGATCACGAAGAAGGTGGTAGGAGAGAGCAAAGGCAGGGTGATGTAGCGAAACTTGTGCCAGGCGGTGGCCCCGTCGATCTCGGCCGCCTCGTAGTAAGTTTTGGGGATCCCCTGGAGACCAGCCAAAAAGATCACCATATTGAACCCCGTCCCCTTCCAGATACTCATGAGAATGAGGCCCGGCATGGCCCATTTGGGATCGAGGAGCCAATTAACCTTAGGGAGCCCCACCAGGCCGAGGAAGTAGTTGACGAGGCCATAGTTGGGGCTCAAAAGCCACTTCCATACCATGGAGACCGCGGCCATCATGGTGACGGTGGGGAGGAAGTAGATGAGGCGGAAGAAGTTGCGGCCCTTGAGGAACTTCTGGTTAAGGAGGATGGCCCAGAAGAGGGCCAGGGGGACCCCCAAGACCAGGATCCCCAGGGTGTAGTAGACCGTGTTCCCCACGGCCCGGAGGAAGTGGACGTCGCGGAACATCTTGAGGTAGTTGGCGACGCCCACCCATTCCTTTGGGCCGATCCCGGGCCACTGGTAGAAGCTGAGGGCAATCCCCGAGATCATGGGGTAAACCATGAAGAGGAAGAAACCGGCCATCACCGGGATGACGAAGAGGTATCCCCAGAACCACTGTTGGTATTTGTAGCGTCTCAGCCTCGCGAACATCGGGAAGAAAAAAGGGCGGGTCACTCAGGACCCGCCCCGCTAATCCCCCTTACCCCTCTGCCAAGATCCGGTCAATTTCGGCCTGGATCTCGGGGAGGACTTCGGCGGCCTTCTTCTCGCCGGTCCACACGGGCTCGAGCCCCCGGTTTATCGCGGTCCAGATCTCACCCCAATGGTCAAAAACAGTGATCGGGGCGGTGGTGATGGGGATGAGATGCACGGAGTTGTGGATCCCGAGCTCCGGCAGGGCCTCGATGAACGCGGGGGAGTGCGCGACGGACATCCTGATGGGGATGGCGTGGCCGGCCTGGGCCACCATCTCTTGGCCCTTGGGCCCGGTGAGGAAGTTCACCAGCTTCCAAGCGGCATCGGGGTTCTTGGAGTCCTTAGCGACACAATAAGCCACCAGATCGACCCAGGTGTACATTCTCCGGTAGTAGGGAACTGGGGCGATGTCCCACTTGAAGGGGAGGGTCTTGAACTTCATCGTCATCCAGCGGCCGCAGATGAACATGGCTGCCTTTTGGTTTGCGAACCAATCCGGGGCGGACATCTCGGCGAGCTCCGTCACCCCGGGCATGACCTTATGAACCAGAGCGAGGTCCGCCAGGAACTGGATCGCCTCGGCGAACTCCGGGGTGTCCACCACAACTTTTTCCGGAGCCTGTACCCACTTGGCGCCGAAGGCGGGCGGGAGGAGCTTCCACCTGCCGGGGAAGTTATAGGCGAAACCGTACACGTCGATCTTGCCGTCGCCGTCGATGTCTTTGGTGAGCTTCTTCGCAACTTCGAGGAGATCGAACCAGGACCATTTCCCATAGCCGAACAGCTCGTTGGGGGTGGGGAGGCCGGCCTCCTCGAACATTTCCACGTTGTAGTAGACGACATAGGTGCTCCAGTCCTTGGGGACCCCGTAGAGGTGGCCGGTTTCCCGGTCCCGGAATGCGTCCAAGGTGCCGGGGAAGAAATCGAGGGTGTTAAAGTCAGGCGTGGCCTCGACGTAGGACTGGAGATCGAAAAGGGCGCCCATCTTGTGGTAGGTAACGAACTCCGGGAAGCCCATGTAAAAGACGTCCGGCGGGGTGCCAGCGGCGATCATGGCCATAAGCTTGGGCCAGTAATCGGCCGGGCGGATGATCTCCACTTGGATATCGGGGTAGACCTCATTGAAGGCGGCGAGATACCCTCTGACCTCCTTCTCCTCAACAGCACCGCCCCACATCATGAGGGAGATTTTCTGGGCGGCGAGGAGCCCCCAGCCCATAAGAAGAATCAACAAACCCACCAACGCAATCTTCCACCAACTCACCGACGGTCACCCCCTAAAATTTGTTATAACAAATTTTAGGGGGTGGGGTGCCTTTTGTCAATAGCTCTTCGACAATGTGGGATCAAAGGAGTGTTGTAAACAGACTTTTAAATAAAGATGATTTAGCAGAGACACCATTTGGATTAGGACTTTCGTTGTTAGTGCAGACATTGTAACTGTCTATGCACTGCTCCGGTAATCAAATCGCCCGAATACAGTCAAATGCCGTTGCCATAAGTTTTTTAGCTCGCCCTCAAATCGGGAATATGAGTGACCAAAGTTAAGAAAGCAAGGCATCGATGATAAGCTGTGCCTTATTCACGGCATCGCTAATACTCTCCTTTTCCAAAAGGATACTCGCCAGCATAAGACGGAGTTGTTCAGAAACCCGGACGTATTGAGGGATAATCGGTCGCACTTGTGCAAGCTCGAAGAACTTGCTGGTTTCATATATAAACCAGTCTTTCTCGGGATCCAAAGCTTTAGTGACCGAGTTCCGCGTTGGCTTCCGCCCCGTCTTGCGGCAGAACTCCAACATGAGAGGGGGACTCGATACAACCTTGAGAAGCTCGAGGGCCTCTCTCAAGTACTTCGATTGGCGGAAAATCACGTAGACCATCCCCCCTGCCGTGGTGGCTGGCCTCCCGCCCGGCCCGGCAGGAATAGGAGCGAAACCTATTCTCTCTCGGAATACTGGCCCATTCCAACCAGTTATTTCTTGTATCAAACTCTTCTCATATGTGCCCCCAAAAGCGAAGATAACCTTGCCTTTGGCGAAAAGGGTGGGAACGGTCTTCCATCCATAGGAAACTACGTCAAGAGGGGCCAAATGGTATGTATGTACGAGGTCGTAAAAGAACTTTAATGCTTCCTTGGCCCCCTCGTCCAGGATAATTTTCCCACCTCTGATGAGTTCCCCTCCTGCCGACCAGATGAAGGCGCTGAGGATATAGGTCGTTATCTCTTCAGCCTCTGATCCACCCGGAAAGGCGAGGGGGAAAGGTCCTAAGCCGTATCGCCGGCGTAGGCTTTTCCTTTGGAAATGTTTCGCTGCAAGAACCAGTTCGTCCCATGTCTTCGGAGGTGGAACCCCTTCTTTATGGAGGATGTCCTTCCTATACCAAAGTATGGCCAAAGTGGTGTCTATCTGAACTCCCCAGAAGTGCCCCTGATAGAGGCTGTTTTCCACGAAGATGGGAAGAAGATCGGCTTTGAAGTTTTCCACCCACTTAGCATCCAGTTCGTCCAATGGCTCGATGTATCGCATATCGGCGAATTCGGTCAACCTAATCCAGTCGATCAACGCTATGTCAGGTGCCTCTCCCTTTCCCACCGCATTGACGATCTCGGCGTGAAATTCAGGCCCCCCCATCACAAGCACCTTCACGCGCAAACGTTCTCCAGGGTGCCCGTTGTGATAGTTCCTTACCGCCTTTCTCAATGGAGGTATCCAGATCTCCTCGGGGACGACCACATACAATTCTTTCTTCTTCATAGAGCTTTGGTATGTGACGTAGCTTCCGCTTCCTTGATGTCTATAGAGGAGGCCTTCTTTGGCAAGCTCATTAAGGGCTTGACGGATTGTGGTGCGACTAACCCCAAACGTCTCACAGAGCTCCATCTCCGTAGGCAAACGCTCGCCGGGTCGAAATAGCCCTTTTCTTATATCTTTCTCGAGGATCTCTTTAATTTGGATGTACAATGGTTTAGTACCCTTCCTTCTTACTTCTCTCATGGCACTCTTTTTACTTTACACGAGACATCTAACAACTTCACGGTTCTTGGCAAGAGTTTATGAAAAATAAAGCACTTAAGAAGAGGATGAGAACATGGCATGTTGCTAGAGCCAAGATCTTATGAGGACCGGTTAGGTTCAGGAGTCACTAAAAATGCTCTGGGGCAGACGCAGAGAGATGAAACTTAGGGTGAGGAAGGAAGACCGAGAGGAGGTACGCCAGGACCTCGGGGAAGATTTACCGGGCAGACAATCCTGAGCAGGGCCAGGAGGCCCACAATGCTCTGAAGGACCGTTGAGCAGAAAGCATCCAAAGCTTGTAATCAAATGGGCTGAGAAAAGCTTTGCCCAAGACTTACCTCAAAAATTGGTCTGTCACCCAAAGCTCGCCGAACCTTTGAGCATTGAAATCCCTCTCCACCAGGTCTGGGCCACTTCGGTTCCCGCATCTCGGTTGTGTGGTCCCCTCCCACGGCTTCTGGTCTAGCTATCCCCGAGCTTCTTCAGAAGCTCCCG
>MTNJ01000061.1 GCA_002011425.1 Candidatus Acetothermia bacterium JdFR-48
CATAAAAATAATGCCGAGGGCGGGAGTCGAACCCGCACGGGCGTTAAAGCCCACTGCCCCCTCAAGACAGCGCGTCTGCCAATTCCGCCACCTCGGCTTGCGGTTTTTATCTTAGCGATGACCCGAAGGCCGATCAAGACCCATGGATCACCCCGTAAGGCCACCTTCCGCGTGTAGACAGGGGCACTTCGATGCTACCCGGTTAGAGCCTGTCCAGTTGAAGCGGCGATATCTCTTGTCGCAAACCCCCTCAACGGAGATCGGGGATGTGCTTATACAGGGCAGCGGCGCCGTAGAGGCCGACATCGTCCCCCAAGGGAGTGAGTTCTACCCGGGGAGGGGTACGGGAGAACTCCCGCGCAGCGGAGAGGACGAAGGGGCCGAGGTAATCCCAGGAGCGGGTAAGTCCACCCCCGAGGATGATCATCTCGGGCTCAAATATTTCCCACAGGATCCCGATTCCTTGGCCCATTGCCTCACAGGCTCGCAGGACGAGCCGCTGGGCAGCCACGTCACCCTCCTGGGCCTTCCGTACCACGGTAGCGGCGGTAAGCTTGCGGCCGAAAAGTTCGGCCGCGGCACGGGCAATTCCCGTCCCCGAAGCCAGCGCCTCGAGGCAGCCGCGCTTCCCGCAGCGACAGTGTGGTCCCTGGGGGGCGAGAACCATATGGCCCACTTCCCCCGCCTGGCCCTCCACTCCCCACACCACCCGACCGCCGGAGACGATCCCCCCACCGATCCCGGTGGACCAGGTTATATAGACGAAATCCGGCGAGCGGTGGCCGAATTCGAGTTCCCCAATGGCTGCACAAGTCGCGTCGTTGGCGAGGAAAACCTCGCAGTCGAACTCCCGCGAAAGCTCTGTCACTACCTCCACCCCGTTCCAGTGGGGGAGGTTCGGACAGTTGAGGATCACCCCGTGGCGCATGTCCAGTGGAGCTGGTGCTCCGATTCCGATGGAGTACGGTTCCGCCTTCGCCCGGGAGAGCAGTACCCGTAGGGCTTTCACCACCTCCGCGAGTCCCTTTGTGGCGAAGGAGGTGCGGAAGAGGAGCGACCCATCCCGGAAGAGGCCCACCCGGGTCTTCGTCCCACCGATGTCCACCGCTACCATTAGCCTCTGCATCCCGTTCACCGCCGCCGATGATAAGACTCTCAACCGGCTATGCAATTGAAACGGCCCTCAGGGGGCCAAAAGGTAAGAGCCCTGTCTTGAAATAGCACCCCCCTGCTCTAAGGTAAGGGCTGGTTCTGGGATGAGCTCGGAGGGGGTACGGCGGCGGTGTGAGGAGGTCTTGCGCCAGGTGCCGGCGCACGTCACGGTCCTCGCTGCAACGAAGGGGAGGAGGCCCACGGAGATCCGGGCCGCCATCGCCGCGGGCATCTCCCACGTCGGCGAGAACTATGTACAGGAGGCGCTGGCGAAGCGACCTCTGGTCCCCGAGCCCGTCACCTGGCATATGATCGGCCACCTCCAGCGGAACAAGGCAAAGAAGGCCCTGGAAGTGTTCGATTGGCTCCAGACCCTGGATTCGCTTCGGCTCGCCGGGCGACTGGAGCGGCTCCTAGCTCAAGCCGAGAAGACCCTCCCGGTGTTGATCGAGGTGAACATCGGGAGGGAACCTCAGAAGGCCGGGGTCCTGCCTGAAGAACTTCCAGACTTTCTGCAGGAGCTCTCCCGATTTCCACACCTTCAGGTGAGGGGCCTCATGGCCATTCCTCCCCTCCCCGAAAAACCCGAGGACTCGCGCCCTCACTTCCGGGAAATGCGCCGCCTGTTCGAGGACCTCTCCCGGGAGGAGATCCCCGGTGTACGAATGGAAGTGCTCTCCATGGGGATGTCCGTTGACTGGGAAGTGGCGGTGGAGGAGGGGGCGACGATGATTCGGTTGGGAACAGCTCTCTTTGGTCCCCGAGTGTAGGAAGATTTTTAGAATTTGTAATATTTTGTTTCGATTTTGTAAAATAGGAGTTCGCCAACAGGGGTGTCGGGTGGGAGATTTTTCCTCCTACTCGGCCCTCTTGAAATGGGGAGGTGAAATTATTGCGACTCTCCAAGAGAATCCTGCTGATGATCTCTCTCTTCTGGGCATCGACGGTGTTGGCGGGTGTCCCTATCTCCACGAGCGTTGTGATCCTCCCTCCCGATCCCCGACAGGGACAATTGCTGCTCGCCGTCTTATGGGGAACCTGGTCGGACGGTTGTGTGCCCGAGAGTGCTCGACTCAGGACAGTGGGAACCGCGATCTACATCGACCTCATTACCCCAATGGAGACCAACCCGAATGTCCTGTGCACCATGGCGTTGACTTCTTGGCAACTATCGGTCCCTTTGGGCACGTTTGGCCCCGGCGATTACGAGGTCTTAGTGCGCTATCGAAGCCGATCTATCGCGGGGATTTCCCTCACAGTGAGCGCTACAGTACAGATCGGTCAGGTCGTCACCGTACCTAACGGCGATTTCGAAGACGGGGACGTGGGAACTTTGCCCGAAAAATGGACTCTGGGCGAAGCCTTTCTCCAACAAGGTCAACGGGCCAACGCTCAACCCGCTGAGGAACACCTCCTTTATCTAACAAATGAAAGGCACTTCAACGGGGACAAATCGCTCTACGGCATGGCCAAGGTCATTCCACCGACGGATATCTCGCGCAACCACTCATTTCCTTTGGGAGAACAATTCACCTACGTCTGGGCCTCCTCAGAATGGATGTCCGCCCCCAAGGCCGGAGCAGTCGAGTTGTATATGCGGGATGTGGAGGTGAAAGGGAACAGAGTATGGGGCTATGGCGTTTACATCATTCTCATCTTCGAAGACGAGAACGGTCTTCATCCTAACCCTTTTGCAAGGTGGGATGTGATCTGGAATTCTCCCCAGCTCCTCTATGGGGAGAACGAGACCACGGGGAGAATAGATAATGCGGCCGGGACAACCAGAGGGAACGACGGCGGGACTTGGAAACTCTACAGGGCTCCCATTCCCGCTGGGCTCGATCGGACGAAGTTCAAGGTGAAGCTCTTCTGGATTGCCCATAACTGGAATTCTTGGGGCCCTCAAAACTGGGTCAGTGTATCTTCTCACGTCGATGCTTTCGAACTTACCCTTGCTCCATAAGTGCCTGCCGATCAGGCACGTGTAACCTCATTGAGGAGGGAGAGGACCTCGTCCGGGCAGGCCTCACCGGTGGTCCCGATCTTCTGCACCGTAACTGCGGCCACCAACACGGCGAGCTCGGCTGCCTCTACAAAATCCGCCCCGGCACAGAGGGCCGAGGCTAGGGCCGCCATCACCGCGTCCCCCGCACCCACGGGATCGATGGGCCCCTCCATCGAAACGGCGGGGACGTGTGCACACGCTCCCTCGAGGAAGACGAAGATCCCCTCCTCCCCCGCGGTGATATATACCGGCCTCCCCGTCCGCCCTCGGAGCGCTTCCCCAGCCGCGTGGAGCGCGGTCCGGTCGCGCATTACCTCCTCGGGAGCAAGTCCTATCGCCAGCGCAGCCTCGCGGCGGTTAGGTTTCACGATCACCCCGTGAAACAGGCCGATCCGCGCCCTCGAGTCGGCGATAAACACCTTTCCGGGAAAGGAGGAGGCTAGCCGGAGGATCTCTTCCCGTACCATCTCGGTGACGATCCCGCAGTTCGGCTCCTCCACCTGGTCCACGATCGCCACCCCGTGGACCCCGGTGACGAGCTCCCGCAGGCGCGCAATGATCTCCTCCTCCAGGTTCGGGGGCGTGGGGCTTCGGTTCTTGATGTCGATACGGTTGAGTTCGTGCTCACGGCCGTCCGGTTCCCGCATGATGGGCTTCATGTACGTTGGAGTGTGCCGCTCCGTGACCTTGATGAGCCCCGAGGTATCGACGCCGAAGGCCCGCAGGGCTCGCTCGAGCTCGTATCCCTCCCCATCGTCCCCGATCGCCGAGAGAGCGAGGGGCCTCACCCCCAGGGCGGTGAGATTCTTGGCCACCGTCCCGGCCGCTCCGGGGAGGGGACGCACCCCCACCGCCTGATACGCCTCGAGCCCTGTCTCCAGGGAAATCTCGGTGAGTCCTCTCTCGAGGAGGAGATACTTGTCGAGGAAGAAGTCTCCCACCACGAGGATCCGTAGATCCCGAAAACATCTAAAAAGCTCTTCCAGTCGGTCCCGCGTGAGCCTCACAGCCGTTCTAACACCAGCCGCCACAGGTGGGGCAGGGTAACCCGATGGTCGCCCCGGATGTAGAAGCTTTCACCCCCATCCCGCACCGCCCGCACGAGGACGGTCTTGTAGGGACGGAAGTAGTAGCGGGGGTCGTCCCGGGGCGCCTCCCGATGGACGTCGGGACCGAGCTCCTGGAGGTCGAAGACCGCGGTGGCGATGCGGTCGATGCGTCGTCCCTCCTGATGAGCGAGGTTGCGCGCCATGGAAAGGGCCTTTTGAAAGACCTCCGGCCCCATGACCGCCGTGCCGTAGTTGAGGAAAACCCCACCATCGAGGTCGAGGAACGTCCGGGCGAGGGCGAGGAAATCCCGGTAGGAGGCCGCAGCCGCGGCGCAGGGATCGAAGTTCGGGTACATGTGGATGATGTCCTGGCCGATTCCGATATGGATCGTTACCGATACCCCTAATCTGTAGCCCGCGGCGAGGATAGAGACCTCCCGGTGCGGGAATTTCCCCTCCTCGATGGCCCTCCCCACCGCCGCGCCGAACCCCATTTCCTCCTTAACCCCTGCGTTCACAGCATCGTTGATCCCCCCGGTCTCCCGCCACAGGCCGAACTTCCCCTCCGGGAGGTACTTCGCCACCGACTCGGTGGTGGCCCCGATGAGGGCGAGCTCGTAGTCGTGGATGGCGCAGGCGCCGTTCCCGCCCACATGGGTGAGGATCCCCCGCTCCATGAGGTCGATCACGAACCGAGAGAGGCCTCGCTTGATCACGTGGGCCCCCATGAGCATCACCACCGGCCGACCCGCGCGGCGGGCGGCGGCAATCCGCTCCGCCAGGACCATGAGGCCGGGGTTATCGTATGGGGGCGGTCTCCAGTCCAAGGGAAGGACATCGGCCAGAGTCATATCGTGTGTCCGCTCCACCAGGGGCAGGAGTTCCAGCCGTTCCCGGGGGAACTCGGGGTAAACCATGCTCAACCTCCAAGGACCTCGGCCACCGCCACCCAGCGCCGCTCCTCGGCCGACCGTAGTACCGCCTCCAGGACCGCCTGGGCCCATACCCCGTCGCGGAAATCCGGTTCGGGGTTCCTCCCCTCCGCCAGGGCCGAGAGGAGCTCGTACACCGCGTGGACGAAGGAGTGTTCGTACCCCAGGATATGGCCCGGGGGCCACCAATGTCCGGCATAGGGGTGTCCCGGTTCCGTGACCACGACCCGCCGGAAGCCCTGGGATGTGGCGGGATCCTTCTCGGAGTGAAACCAGAGGACATTGGGATCCTCAGCGTTCCAAAAGAGCGACCCCCGCGATCCGTTCACCTCGAGGTGCAAGAAGTTCTTGCGCCCGGCCGCCATACGGGTGGTCTCGAAGACGCCGACAGCTCCGTCCTCGAAGCGAGTCAAGAAAGCGGCCGCGTCGTCTACGTCCACCGCCCCGATACCGGGGCCATCGGGGAGGGGCCGCTCCTTCACGAAGGTGGAGAGCATCCCCACCACCTCCGCGATCTTCCCCACGAGGAATCGAGCGAGGTCCACGATGTGCACGGCCGTGTCCCCCAGGGCCCCTGATCCCGCCCGGGCCCGCACCAGACGCCAGGTGCGGGGGAAACCCGGGTCCACGAGCCAGTCCTGGAGGTAGATAGCTCGGAACTGGCGCACCTCTCCCAGGGCCCCATCGTGAATGAGCTCCCGGGCGAGCTGGATAGCGGGGAAGAAACGGTAGTTGAAGCACACCATGTGGGGAACCCCCGCCCGCTCCACCGCTTCCAGCATCCCCCCAGCTTCCACGAGGTCCCGGGCCAGGGGTTTCTCGCAGAAAACGGCCTTACCCGCCTCCGCCGCGGTGACAGTGATCTCGGCGTGGAGGTCATTGGGGGCGCAGATGTCCACGAGATCCACTTCCTTGGCCGTCACCGCCTGGCGCCAATCAATGGTGTACCCCGCGAACCCAAACCGCTGCGCAAATTCGGCGAGCCCCCCCTCGTCCCGGCCGCAGACCACTTGCAGCACCGGGCGCAAAGGCGGATCGAAGAAGGGGACGACCTTCATGTAGGCGTTAGCGTGGGCCCGCCCCATGAACCGCTGTCCCACCAGCGCCACCCTCACCGCTCGTCCCATGATTCCTCCGCGGAAATTTACCGATTTTTTTCCGCTAGAAAAACGATACCGCGTTGTGTCCGTGAGGCAGTAAGCCGTTCATCTTTCCCCCACCAGATATTCAAGCAAGGCTTCGTGCTCCCGGAAGTCGGGGACGACAATATCCGCGCCGGCGCGGACGAGCCGTTCCCGTTTCCAAAGGTTTAACCGTCCCGGGGATGCCTCGTCTGAAGCCACCCCTACCGCGATCCCCCCGACCGCCTTCGCCTCGTTGATCTCCACGAACCCGTCGCCGAAGGCCACGAACTCCTCCCCGCGGAGCCCATGCTCCTGGACGATGCGCTCGATCACCAATCGCTTCGAGAACTGCTCCCACTTCTCTTGTGCGCCATAGATTCCGGAAAAGTAATCGACGATCCCCAGAAGCTTCGCTTCCTCCCGCACGTAGGTCTCGTCGGTGCCCGAGGCGAGGTAACACCGAACCCCCCGGGCGCACAGCCCGGCGAGGAACTCCCGGGCCCCGGGGACGGTGAACTTCACCGGGGAGGTCCGCCCCTCCCGCAGGGCGGAGAGCCGATCGGCAATGTGCGCGAGCAGGCGCTCGTTGTAAATATGTTTGTACTTCCGGGGGTCTAGGGGCACCCCTCCGAACTCCGCTACCTTCTCCGCAAGCCAGATCATCTGGTAGATCGTCTGGATCCCAGTGCTCTCGGCGATGTAATTCGTGACCAGCTCCCGGATCTTTCCCTCCCCCAGCTCCCGACCCCGGGGGGTATCGCGCAGGACATCCACCATGAGGGGGATCATGATCCTCTGCCAGCCGGCCCGGATGAGGGAGATGGTGCCGTCGAAATCGAAAAGGGCATGACGGACCTGCCCCCTCACGATCCTCGAGTTCAGGAGCTCGATGTGCGTGCCCGAAAGGTACACGGGTTAGAGGAGTGCCTCGGCCAGGGCCGCCGCGCCCCAGAGAGGCGCCTCGTCCCCGAGCTCGGCCACCGCGACCTCGACCCGAGAACCCGGGAAAGCGTGCCTCCTCATCGCCTCCCGCACCGGAGCTAGCAAGGGGTTCCCCGCCTTTATCACCCCGCCCCCAAGGGAGATGCGCTCGGGGTTGAGTAAGGTGATAACCTGGGCAAGCCCGAAGCCCAGGGCTTCCCCGGCTTCCCGGAGGACCTCCGCGGCCAGGGGATCTCCCCGTCTCGCAGCGGCCGCCACCTCTCGCGCTGAGATCCTCTCGAGATCCTCTCCCACCAGTTCACGAAGCACTTTCCCCTCCCCGGGACGAGGGCACGATGTGAGGAGCTCCCGAGCACGGCGGGCGATGGCTGGTCCGGAGGCCAGAGCCTCAAGACACCCTCGCCGCCCGCAGGTGCAGGATGGCCCATCCGGATCGACCATTATGTGTCCGATTTCCCCAGCGAGGCCGTCGGCGCCGTGATAGAGTTCCCCATCTATTACGATCCCACCCCCGATCCCGGTGCTCACCGTGACGTAGAAAAAGTGCCTCGTCCCTTGGCCAGACCCGTAGCGCCACTCCCCCAAGGCCGCGGCATTGGCGTCATTCTCAACAACCGCCGGCGCCCCGAAGCGCTCTCGCAGCCACTCAGCGAGGGGAAATCCTTCCCAGTCGGGGACGTGGTGAGAGAGGAGGACGGTCCCTTCCTCCCGACGCACCGGCCCCCCGAAGCTCGCCCCTACGGCGGCGGGTCGCTCGCCTCCGAGCACCTCTTCTGCTAGGCGCAGGACGATCTCTCGATCGGACTCCGCGGACTTCGTCGGGGGCGAAGGGACAGATGCCCGGGCGCGGAACGTCCGACTCCTCAGTTCGACGGCGGCGGCCGCCAACTTCGTCCCGCCGAAGTCCAATACCAAGACCAACTTTTTCAATCCCCTTACGCCGTCGCCCATCATGCGTTACGCATTACCTCTCCACCAGGGCGCGGAAGACGGCGTGAAGTATAGCGAGGTGCATGTCCTCGATCTGCTGCATGTCGTCCGAGGGGACGACGATGCAAAGATCTACTAGATCCACGAGCTTTCCCCCACGATATCCCGTGATTCCGACCGTCCTAAGGCCCATCTCCCGGGCGACCTTCACCGCGCGGAGGACGTTGGGGGAGTTGCCGGAGGCGGAGATCCCAATGGCCACATCTCCGGGACGGGCCAGGTTCGCCAGGGGCTCGGCGAAGACCACTTCGTATCCGCAGTCGTTGGCGTAGGCGGAGAATGTGGCGATGTCGTGCAGGGTCACCACTCGAAAGCGAGGCCTCCCCTCGGCTACGGTGCCCTTGCCGAGGTCACAGGCGAAGTGTGAAGCGGTCGTGGCGGAGCCGCCGTTCCCGAACACGAAGACACAACTCCCCTTCTCCCGGGCATCCCGCAGGAGTCCCGCGAACTCCTCGATCTCCGCCCAGGGAAGTCTTCCGATCAACCCCGTAAGGCTCGCAAAGTACCCCTTGATTTCCATATCTTCACCCCTTGAGGGATCCGGCCAGAAGCCCCCGCATGAAGTAGCGGCCGAGGAAGATGTAGACGAGGAGCGTGGGCAGGGCCGCCATCAGGGACCCGGCCATCTGCACGTTCCACTCCACGATGTAGGACCCCGCGAGGTTGTTCAGGGCCACCGTCACCGGCTGGACCGCGGGGTTCTGGGCGATGGTCACCGCGAACAGGAAGTCGTTCCATATGGAGGTAAACTGCCAGATCATCACCACCACGAACCCCGGCATGGAGACCGGGAGCATGATCCGCGTGTAAACGCCCAGCACTCCGGCACCATCGATCCGGGCCGCCTCCACGAGCTCCTTGGGCACCGTGGCGTAATAGTTACGGAAGATCAACGTAGTGATCGGGATCCCATACACCGTATGGGCGAGTATGAGGCCGGGGATGCTCCCATAAAGGCCGAGCTTCATCAGGGTCTGCACGAGGGGGATGAGGATCGACTGGTACGGGATGAACATCCCGAAGAGAAGCAACGTGAACATGGTGTTGGAGCCCCGAAAGCGCCATTTGGAGAGGACATAGCCGTTGAGAGAGCCCAGGAACGCCGAGGCCAAGGTGGCCGGAATGGCCACGTAAAAGCTGTTCATGAAGTTGTGCGCGAGGCCGGTGAACCCGAAGCCCCCGAGAAGGGCCTTCCTGAAGCTCTCCAACGAGAAGCTGTGGGGGAGGTCCCACATGCGGTAGAGGTTCACCTCGGCGAAGCTCTTCAGGCTCGTCACTACGAGCACATACACCGGCATGAGGTAGAAGGTGGCGAACCCCACGAGCACGAGGTAGAGGAGGACACGCTGCCACGGGAGCATCTTCCCCAGCGTCATACCTCCGCCTCCCGACGCACGCTGAAGATGAGGTAGGGGACGATGAGGAGCGACACCATGAGGAGGAGAATTACCGCGATGGCCGCCCCTTGGGCGAACCGGTTGGCGTGAAAGGTGGTTTCCCACATGAAGTAGGCCGGCACATCGGTCGAAAACCCGATCCCCGGGCCCGTCATGGCCACGATGAGGTCGTAGATCTTCAACGAGATGTGGCCGAGGATAATGATCGCCCCCAGGGTTATCGGCCGCAGAAGCGGGAGGATCACGTAGCGATAGACCTGCCACTCGTTCGCCCCGTCCACCCGGGCCGCCTCGCGGAGCTCCTCGGGGATCCCCCGCAACCCCGCGAGGTACATCGCCATCACGTACCCCGACATCTGCCAGATGGCGGCCACCGCCACCGCCTTGATCCCCACCCGGGGATCGGTGTACCAACCGCTCTTCAGGAACCCCAGGCCGATCTTCTCCAACAGGAGGTTGATCCCGGTGCTCCCCATCTGGGGGCTCCCGGGGTTCATGAGCCATCGCCACACCACGCCGGTGACGATGAAGGAGAGCGACATGGGATAGAGGTAGATGGTGCGGAAGAATCCCTCGGCGCGGACCTTGCGGTCCAGCAACACCGCGAGCAGGAACCCGATGATGAGGGACCCGGTGAGGAATAGGGCGGTGAACACCGCGAGATTCCGGAGGTCTATCTGGAACCGGGGGTGGGCGAAGAGCTTGAGGAAGTTCCTCAGACCCACGAAGGTGTAATCGGGAAGGAGCTGGTTCCAGTTGCTCATGGAGACGTAACCCGTCCAGCCGATGAAGCCGTACACGAATACGCAAACCGCGATCACCGAGGGAAGGAGCAAGAGCAAAGTGACAAGACGTTCGCCCTTGAGCCGCCGCTTCCTCATCTGTCCTCCGGGGAATAATAAAAAGGTGGCCCGGCCGATGGTACCGGGCCACCTTGCAGCTTCCGTCCCCTACTTCACTGCCCCATCGCGGCCAGCGCCGCCTCAGCGGCCTCCACCAGCGAAGCCTGGGTCGCGGCGACGTTCTTGGTGGCGAGGAAGAGGTTGACCGCGTCCTTGAAGTCGGTGACCCAGGACTCGATGGCCGCGGCACCGTGGATCACCGAGGGGACGATGGCGTCCCGGGCGAAGTCCTCCATGCACGACTGGAGGTAGGGGTTGAAGAGCGCCTTCTCCTCGGGGGTTAGGTCGGTGCGGGCCGGGATGGATCCCTTCAGCCTGTTGAAGGCGATCTGGCCCTCCTTGGAGCCGCAGACCCTGAGCCATCCCAGGGCGTTGATGGGGTTCGGAGCTCGCTTGGGGAGACAGAAAGTATCGGAGAGGGCGTCGAAGATCCCGCGGGTGCCCGGCACCGGCGCCCAACCGTAATCCTCGTAGCCCTTGGCCATGAACCACCCGTTGGTCCAGTCGCCCATGATCATCATGGCGCCCTTGTGGGCGATGAGGTACTCGCCGGCGCCGTCCCAGCTCAGGGCGGCGTAGTCGGGGTTAACGTAGTCGAGGACCTTCTTCAGGATCTCCAGGGCCTGGGTGACACCCTCGGAGGTCCAGGGAGTCTCCCCGGTCCACAGCCCCTTATAGCCATCGGCCCCCACGGTGCTCACGAGGATTGTCTCAAACAGGTGTGCGGCCTCCCAACCGCCAGCGTTGCCCATGACGAAGGGCACGACCCCCTTGGCCTTCAGCTTATCGCAGATGGTGAAGAACTCATCCCAGTTCTCGGGCGGGGTGAGGCCGTACTCCTCGAAGATCGCCCTGTCGTACCACAGGACGTTGGCGCGGTGAATGTTTACCGGCACGCCCCAGAAGTGGCCCTTGTAGAGAAGGAGGTCCAGGAGGTCCTTGGGGAGCACCTCGGTCCACCCTTCGATCTCGAAGAGCTTGTCCAGCGGGGTGAGGTAGGTCTCGGGGCTGTAGCCCTCCACCTCCAGGCCGGCGTGGAGCTGGAAGGTGTCCGGCGGATCACCGGCGATCAGGCGTGGCTTGATGACCGCGCGGAAAACGAACCCGGCGCCCCCGGCGATGGTGGCGTTCACGATCTGGACATCGGGGTAGTATCCGCCGTAGATCTCGAACAAGGCGTTCAGGCCCTCCGCTTCACCGCCGGCGGTCCACCAGGAACCCACGACCAACTTACCGCCGCCGAAGAGGTCCTCCGGCCTATTGGGGTCCCAGAAAGCGATGAACGCCTCGGCCCAAGTGCGCTCGGGGATCCAGAGCTTGGCACCTGCGGGGATTTTCATATCCAGGACGTTGACCTTGAGGAAGCTGGGATCCGCCAAGCTCTTGGCATTGGTGGCCCGCATTATTGCCGGCGCGTAGGCGGAGTCTCCGAAGACTTCTTGGGCGACAGCCCCTAGGGTGGTGTCGGCGGGGACGGTGTACTCTTTGCCCGGCTGCGCCCAACCGACGAGGCCCCAGCTCAAAAGCCCAAGGAACACCAACAACGCTGCACGTCTCATGTGCTACCCCCCCTTGTCCCAAAGATTTCGCGACACAAATAGTATTATTAGAATTTCACTTCCTTCATGTCAAGGGATCTCCTTAGGGGGCAAATACAGATCACGTGCTCGCGAGTAACCGCTCGATCCGTCTTATCACCCGCTCCGCGGCGGAGCGTGCATAGCGGGAGAGCCCTTCCCCGAAGGAGAAGTCCCTCCCGGGGACGGTAACGAGCCACGCCTCCGGCTCCCGATTGAACAGCGCCACCGCCCAGGCCAGGAACTCCCCGGGTTCGGGGGAATGCGAGAGGATCGTCGTGGGCACCGGACGCACCCGTTTCCACCGGATGGGACCGGGACGGAGGTCCGCGTCCACGAAGATCACGAGGTCCGCGCTGGCAAGACACACGATGAGCTCCGGGGTGATAGGCCAGGCGGAGAGGGTCTTCACGTCCTCACGCCCCGAGAGGCGATTGGCTATCCACAGGCCCACCGCGTCGTCCCGCCTAATAGGGTTGCCGTACCCCACGACGAGGATTCTCATAGCACCCCTCAGCTTATGTCCCCCTCCCCTAGTTCTCAACTTCCCTGAGTTTCGAAACCTAACATTGATGAAGCGGACCAAGGGGTAATAGCACTGAGACAATAAGGGCTGCCGCGTACGGAATATCGTCACATACGAGGTCCAGGACCAACGTCTTCCCGGGAAGTGATAAACTTCATGTTTCAATATAATTACTTAAGTGGTACTATCAATCCAGCCAGGCCTTTTAATCGGACCATGGCAAGCTCAGAGGCGGGATGGACCGCATAAGCCCATACCTCAAGGATACGGAAGAATGTGCGGCTCTGTTCCGAGCCATTGTGGAGAGTTCCCCCATCGGGGCCTACCTGATTCAGGACCACAAATTCCTCTACGTGAACCGGGCTCTCGCCGAGATGCTCGGCTACGCGCCCGAGGAGCTCGTCGGGCGTCTCGGACCCCTGGACGTGATTCATCCCGATGATCGGCCATTGGTCGCGGAGAAGATG
>MTNJ01000026.1 GCA_002011425.1 Candidatus Acetothermia bacterium JdFR-48
CTGCGGCGCCCCATCTACGAGCCCTTTGCGTGCTACGGCCACTTCGGCCGGATCGAGCTCGATCCCCCCTGGGAGCGGACCGATATGGTGGAGGCGCTCCAACGCACTTTGTCCCAACGCACCGGCAAGGTGGTGTGAACGTATAACCTCTTAAAGTCATTCATAGGTTCGAATTAATCGGCACCTTTCCGAGGAAGGTGGACAATTTTGCCACGATCCGACGCTCCTTCCACTATAAGTTACTAGGGGATCATAAGCGATAATCCCTGCAACAGTAGGTGAATATAGGAGGCCAATCCCCTACCTCCGAAGAAAGCCCCATCCTTTCTATACCGCCTCAGGACCGAAAGGTGATCCCCGTGGAGAAGCCCACGATCAGGGACACCTACGTCTCGTGAATGAGGGAACTCAGGATATCCCCCGAAGAGGTCGGCCCCTAGGGGATGCTCCACCGAGAGGCCCCGGGAGGGCGGCGAGGATGTCCTTTTCCTCGGGATCGTGGGTTCGGTAAAAGAGGGTCCAATCCGGCGACTATGGTATAGAGGACATGCAGGGCGTGGAAGGGCAGGGGAAAGACCCCCCGCCGACTTCCGCAGGAGCCTCAAGAACCTGTTTTTTTGCTCCTTTCGCTTAATCGATCGACCTAGACTTTTTAGCCATAGTGGACCAGGGGACAATCCACGCCTAGATAAGTTCCTTCATGAAGTTTACGGCGATGGTGATGAAGGTTGCTGCCGAAAATGTTCAACAGAGCCATGGAGAAGCCGCGGCGAAGCCCTATCCCCTTATCCGTTACCCGATCTTCTCCCCGGCCCTCGGTCCCGGGGTCTTGTTGTATGCCCCGGTGACCCAGATCCGGTAAACCGCGTGGTATTGGCGCCTCGGACCGCTCCGGGGGAGGTGGAAGAGGTCGTGGAGGGCGGTGACAAAACGGTACTCCGGAGTTCCAGGGCCCAGGACTTCGGCTACCCCGTTGATGAGGAAGCTCGTGTTGCGATACGAGGAGAAGAGAACGCTGCAGCGGGGATCGTGCATGACGTTATGCCAAGTGGTCTTGGCGTAGATCTCGATGGTGGTGAAAGAGTGAGGGTCGAGCTCCACCTCTTCGTAGAACTTCAAAAGGAACGATAGGCGTCTCTCCCGAGTTTCCTTCTCGCCCTTCCCGAGGGCCTCCTCGATCAGGGACTCGATCTCTTTGGTGAGTTCCCCGATATCGCGGCGGGGAAGGAAGCCCACTCCTTTGGCAGCGATATTGAGGGGGTCACTCCCTTCAGGATTCACTGTGCCCATGTAGCCCACGTGCACGGCGAAGTCGTGATCCCCCTCCCCGGTCAAAAAGTATTGTATGTTGGCCCGACGGTATTTTATCTGCCATTCTATGAAAGTCTGGGGAAGGGACTTTACGGGCAGGGTTACCGTTCGAACACCCCAGTTGATCTCGGCCTCGATGGGCGCATACTTGTTTGGCCTCAGCAAAAGTCGATAGATCATTTAGTCCTCCTCTTTTCTCTTAAACTCTTGATTCCACTCCAAGGTTTAAAACTTACAATCATCCTGCCGTAACCTGGCGGGGCGGTACAACTGGGGACAAGGAAGAGTAGCAATAAGGGGGGCCGAGAGAATGGCGAGAGTAAAGGGCCTTTTCTCACTTGATGGCAAGGTGGCGTTGGTAACGGGGGGAGGACGAGGATTGGGGCGGGGAATGGCTTTAGCCCTGGCGGCCGCGGGGGCGAGCGTGGCCGTGGCCGCGCGCACCCGGTCGCAGCTCGTGGAGACGGCGGCGGAGATCGAGCGGCTGGGGCGGAGGGCACTCGCCGTAGTGGCCGACGTGCGCGACCCCGCTTCCGTCGCGGCCATGGTGGGGGAGGTGGTAAGGAAGTTCGGTCGGCTCGACGTCCTCGTGAACGCCGCCGGGGTGAACCGTCGGGTCCCCTCCCTGGAACTCACGCCAAAGGTCTGGGACGAGGTCGTGGACACGAATCTGAAGGGGACATTTTTCGCCTCCCAAGCAGCGGCGCAGGCCATGCTCGAGCGCGGCGGGGGAAAGATCATCAACATCGCCTCTCTCGCGAGTGAACTCGGTCTTCCCGGGAGGGTTCCTTACACCGCAGCGAAGAGCGGCGTCCTCGGCCTCACCCGGGCTTTGGCGGTGGAGTGGGCACCACACAACATCCAGGTGAATGCCATCGGCCCGGGGTATTTCCGCACCGAGATGACCGAGCCGCTCTTCCGGGACGCGGAGTGGATGAAGGGGCTCTTATCGCGTATTCCCGCAGGGAGGGCGGGGCTGCCGGAGGATCTCGCGGGCGCGGTGGTGTTCCTCGCCTCCCGCGCCTCCGACTACATCACTGGCCAGATCATTTATGTGGACGGGGGGTTCCTGGCGGGTTGGCCCGATAGGCCACAAGACGCGTGAAGCGAAGTTCTTACATTGCCCCGCAAAAGTCCTTGTGGTAACTTTTAATACGATGGAAACGTTAGCGGGAATGGAGGGATACGAGGTCTACGAGCGGTCCCGCCGTCGGGCGGGCAGTGTAGAGCTCGCCCTCGTGCGGGGTTCGGGCGGCAAATATCTTTACCTCTCGAGAGCGCTGCCCGGATTCGAGGGTGAAGCGCTCTCGGACGGCGGGCTCCTATGCCCCCTGACCTATGGCAACGCCAAGGCACTGGTCGAAATCGTGCCCGAGTTCAAGCCCCGGCGGCTTCCGGAGGGGCCGAGCTTCGGGTTCGGCGACCGGATAGGCATGGCTACTCCGGGCCACATCCGAGCCGTCCGCGATACACATGTATTTCCGGTCCTCGCTCAGCAATCGGTGCGGGAGAACGCCCGCACCGGGAGGACCTTCGCCGAGGTGCTAGCCGACGCCGTGTTCGGCGCGCTCCAGGAGGGCTATGTCGGGGGGTTCGCCGCCGATGCCGACCACCTGAAGACGATCGAAGATGCCCTGGAGGCGGCGGAATTAGGGTATACCCTCTTCACTTGCGATCCCTCGGACCACGTGGTCCCGGCCGAGGAACTCTCGGAAAAGGAACTCCGGCGTCGCTTCGATGCGCTTCCCCAGCGTAAGGAGCTTGAACGGGAATACTTCGGTAAGACCTTCGAGATCAAGGGGCTGGGGAGGCTTTGGTTCTCCGAGTTGGATCTCATGCGGGCGGCGGTGAAGTACCTTCGAGCAGTGGAGTTCGCCGCGGAGATGTACCGGGCCCTGGCAGAGAAGCTCCCCCGGGGGTTCGACTTCGAGGTATCCGTGGACGAAACTGAGACCCCGACGAGCCCGCTAGAGCACTTCTTCGTGGTGCAGGAGCTCAGGAGACGGGAAGTCGAGATCGCGAGCATCGCCCCCCGGTTCTCCGGGTCTCTAGAGAAGGCGGTGGACTACCGGGGGGACCTCGAGGTCTTCCGCCGGGACCTGCGGGCGCACGTGGCCATCGCCCGGGCCCTCGGGGGATACCGGATAAGCCTCCACTCGGGATCGGACAAGTTCTCCCTCTACCCAGTATTCGCGAAGGAGGCGGACGGCCTCTTCCACGTGAAGACCGCGGGGACGAGCTACCTCGTAGCCTTGGAGGTTATCGCCAAACGAGTTCCCGACCTCTTTCGCGAGATATATAAATTCTCCCTCGCCCGGTTCCCCGAAGATCGAGCTACCTACCACCTCACCACCGACGAGTCCGCCCTTCCCTCTCCCGATGCGTTGTCCGCCGGAGAACTTCCCCAGCTCCTCGCCGAGCCAAACCTGCGGCAAGTCCTACACGTGGCCTACGGTTCGGTCCTGCGTGGTCCGTTGGGGGAGGAGTTAAGAAAGGTCCTATTCGAGTTCGAGGGGGACTACGCCGCTGCCCTGGAGGCTCACTTGGGGCGGCACCTGGAACTCTTGGGGGTGAGAGAATGAAGCTCGACCTTATGGGGAAGGTGGCGGTGATTACCGGGGGTGGTGGGATTCTCTGTTCCACTATCGCCGAGGGGCTCGCCCGGGAGGGGATCAGGTGTGTTCTCCTGGACATCATCGAGGACAGGGCCCAAGCGGCACTGGAGCGGGTGAGGAAAGCGGGCTCCGACGGTCTGGCCCTGAAAGCGAGCGTGCTCGATAGGGGGGACCTCGAGCGGGTGGCGGAAGAGACGTTGAAGTGCTTCGGCCGAGTGGATTTCCTCATCAACGGTGCCGGCGGGAACCATCCCAAGGCCACCACCTCCGCGGAGACCCCCTTTTTCGACCTCCCCGAGGATGCCGTGCGCTTCGTGTTCGACCTGAATTTCATGGGGACATTCCTCGCGAGCCAGGTGTTCGGGAAGATCATGGCTGAGCGCAGGGAAGGGGTGATCCTCAACATCGCCTCTATGAACGCGATCAGGCCTCTCACGCGGATACCGGCCTATTCGGCAGCCAAGGCTGCGGTGGCCAACTTCACCCAGTGGCTCGCCGTACACATGGCCCAGGAATACTCGCCCCAAATCCGCGTCGTATCCATCGCCCCGGGATTTTTCCTCACTGAGCAGAATCGGTTCCTGCTCCTCGACGAGAAGGGCGAACTCACCGAGCGTGGGAGACAGATCATCGCTCATACCCCCATGGGCCGGTTCGGGGCTCCCGACGATCTGATCGGGGCCGTGGTGTGGCTCCTATCGCCCGCGTCCTCCTTTGTCACAGGGGTGGTGGTCCCCATCGACGGGGGGTTCTCCGCCTATTCGGGCGTGTAGTGGGCATGGGTCACGGGAGCTCGGGGGGTGGGTGAGAGGGCCGCGCAGCGGCCCTTTTTGTTTGATGTGGGGCCAAAGTAGGGAGTGGAAATGACCCGGCTTGGGAGAGTCTGATATATCTGAAGGCGTATGAGGAGGAGAGATGGGAGAGGTCGTGATCGACGGCCATCACCTGGACCTGAAAGGTGCCGAGGAGGTGGTCTTTGGGGAGGTCCCGGTTGTCGTCTCCCCCGAGGCCTTGGAGCAGGCGCGCCGTGCCCAGGAGGTTCTCTCTCGGGCCGTGGAAACGGAGCTGCCTATCTATGGGGTAAACACTGGTCTCGGGAAACTCTCCACCGTCCGCATTGGGCGAGAAGACCTCCGGGCGTTGCAACGTAACTTGGTGCGCTCCCACGCCACCGGGGTGGGGAAGCCCCTCCCCGCCGAGGTAGTGCGGGGCCTCCTTCTCTTCCGCGCCAACTCCCTCCTCAAGGGCTATTCCGGCGTGAGACCGGAAGTCATCGGGCTCCTCCTGGCGATGCTGAACCGGGGCATTTACCCCCTGGTCCCTGAGGTGGGTTCGGTGGGATCGTCGGGGGATCTCGTGCCATTGGCCCATGTAGCGTTGGTCCTCCTCGGCGAGGGAAGAGCGACCTATCGGGGGGAGGAACTTGCGGGCAGGGAGGCCTTACGGCGGGCCGGACTCGAGCCCGTGGGGGAGTTTCTCCCCAAGGAAGGGCTCGCGCTCCTGAACGGCACCGCCTACATGCTTTCCCTCGCCTTCGTGGGGTACGTCCTCGGCTGGCGGGCCTTGCGTGCGGCTTTTGTCGCTTCGGCCCTGTCCTTCCAGGCCCTGCGGGGGCGGACCGAGTCCTTGGATCCCCGCATCCACGACGTCCGTCCCCACCAGGGACAGCGGGAGGTCGCGGCTATCATGCGGGAGCTCCTCGCGGGGAGCGGACTCGTCAATACCTACAAGGGCGACGTGCAGGACCCTTACTCCCTGCGGTGCCTTCCCCAAATCCTTGGGCCGGTCCTCGAGACCCTATGGCTTGTGGAGGGAAGGCTCCGGGTGGAGATGAATTCCGCCACCGATAATCCCCTCGTCTTCCCCGACGGGCACATCCTCTCCGGGGGGAACTTCCATGGTGAGATCTTGGCCTTCGTCGCTGAGTGGCTTGCCGTTGCCATCTCCGAGCTCGCGGCTAGCTGCGAGCGTAGGCTCTCGTTGCTCCTATCCGCGGAGGACCGGGGCCTTCCTCCCTTCCTGGCCAAAGGGGGTGGGGGGAACTCCGGTCTCATGCTCCTCCAGTACACGGCGGCGGCCCTCGTCGCCGAGAATAAAGTCCTCTCACATCCGGCAGCGGTGGACTCGGTCCCCACTTCCGCGGGGAAGGAGGACCACAATTCCTTCGGGGCTACCTCGGCCTGGAAGCTATTGCGGATCGCGGAGAACGCGATCCGGGCGGTGGCCCTGGAGCTCGTGGCCTGCCGCTGGGCGGTAGAACTTGCCGGCGCTGAGAAACTCTCTCCGGCCACCCAGCCCATCTACGAAAAACTTCGTGAGGTGATACCTCCCCCTGGAGACGATATGTACTTGGGAGATACTATCCAGGAAGTCGCACTATACGTGCGCAGAGGGGAGATAAATCATGGGATTTAAATCGGGAATCGTCGCCGTCCTCGGGAAGACCAATGTGGGGAAATCCACGTTCATCAACTCCCTAATCGGGCGCAAGATAGTCATTGTCTCCGACAAGCCTCAGACCACCAGGAACCGAATCCGTTGCGTCCTTACCACCGATGAAGCCCAGGTTGTCTTCGTCGACACTCCCGGGTTGCACAAGCCCATCAACAGACTCTCTGAGGTCCTGGTGAAGGAGGCCATGCGGGCCCTGGCGGGAATCGACGAGCTCGTTTATATGACTGAACCCACCGGGGAAATCGATCCCTTCGACGAGCAGATGATGCCGCGGATAAAGGTACTCCCCTGCCCAAAGATCTTGTTGGTGAATAAGATCGACCTCGCCAAGGGGAACCAGCTCCCCGAGACTCTCCTCGCCTACGACTCCTTGGGGATCTTCCAGGAGCTCGTGCCCATCTCCTGCACCCGCGGGAAGAACCTAGACCGTGCCCTGGAAGTGATCATAGAGTACCTCCCCGTAGGTGAGCCTTTGTTCCCCGGGGGAATGCCCACCGATAAGCCCCTAGAATTCATCATCGCCGAACTCATCCGCGAAAAGATCTATCACTTCACCTATCAAGAGATCCCTTACTCCACCGCGGTGGTTGTGGAGGAGATCCGAGAGCGGGAGGACAGACCCCTCATCGAGATCTACGCTACGATCTACGTCGCTAGGGACTCTCAGAAGGCGATTGTGATCGGCCACAAGGGTCAGAAATTGAAGGAGATCGGCCGCGCCGCAAGGATGGAAATCGAGGCGGTCTTCGGGAAGCAGGTCTACCTCTCCCTCCAGGTCAAGGTGAAGAAAAACTGGACAGAGGACGACATGATGATTGCCCAATTCCTCTACGCAAATGAGTGAGGCGTATCCAGTAGAAGCACCACGGTCCTTCGACGAGTTCCTGGCATGCGAGGCCTTGCAGCGGGAGCTCGATCCTCCAGTGTCGGCGGCGGTTCCCGCCTGGTTTCTGTGGGAACTTACTCGGGCCGGGGGGATCTGCCTCGCCGTGTTCGACGGGATCGGGTTCGCGCGGGAGCCGCTCGGGTTTGTCTTGGCCATGGTGCGAGAGGTCGGGGGTGAGAGGGTTCTTAGGTTGGTCCTCTACGGGGTGAAGCGTAATCGCTTGGACAAGGGAAGGCTCCGGGAAGGGCTTCTCGCCGGGCTCCGCGCCGAAACCCGGGATCTCGGCCTCGTGAAGCTCGTTTGGCCGTTCGATCCTCTGGAGTCCGAGTGGGCCGAGTTCTTGCTCGAGGACGCCGGCGCCCGGGCTGAGGGCTATGAGCTCCGTCGCGGCCGCGGGGGGGAGGTCCAGGAATTCAGGGCCCTCGCCACGATCGAGGAGAAGGTGAACGAGACCTCATGGCGACAGGCCTCCCTCAAGAGCTTTTTCCCCGTGAATACCACACGTCTCGCCCCCGGGGGCCTGCGGGAGCCCTCCTCGTGGAATTCCCACCTCAGCGCTCAAAGGCTCCTATTCGAGATTCCGTCCGTGGGCCTTTCTCGGTTGCCTGGAACCCTCAAGGTGATGTGGAAGGAAGCGTGGGAGGTGCTCGAGGAGTATATGGACCGGGGATATGTCCTAGTAGGCCTCTATCGCCAGCGCGACCGGACCTTTTTGGTGTTGGAACGGGCGACGTAGGCCGCTAATCTGGGGGACGGCCGTGAACGGGGAGATCGTGATCGAACCGGTGGAGGACTTCGAAGGATTCCACGCCTGTGAGCGGCTCCAGCAGGAGGTGTGGGGGCTCGAGGATCTCGGGGTGGTGCCTGACCACGTCCTCCTCACCACGGTGGAGGGCGGGGGATTGCTTCTCGGGGCATTCGTGGCGGAGGGCGGTGCGCGGGAGATGGTGGGGTTCGCCCTCTCTTTCTTCGGCCGCACCGAGGACGGGAAACTTCGGCACTGCTCCCTCATGGCCGCGGTCAAAGACGGTTGGCGAGACCGGGGCGTGGGTTATAGGCTCAAATTGGCCCAACGCGAGTGTGTCCTCCGTCAAGGGGTGGCTCTCATCACCTGGACCTTCGATCCTATGGAATCCCGTAACGCGCACTTCAACCTGAACAAACTCGGCGCGGTGGCCACGAGGTATTTCCTGAATTACTACGGCGATCTTCGGGACGAGCGGAACCGAGGGATCCCCACCGATCGCTTCCTGTGCGAGTGGCACCTGCGCTCCCCCCGGGTGGAGCGTCGGATCACCCAGGGCTACCAGCCCCCTGATCCGGAACTAATACGGGAAATCCCGGTTGTCAACCGGGGTAAGCCGGGAAAACCCCCCACTCCCGGGACGGTCAGCCTGGGCCTGGAAGAGGAGCGGCTCCGGTTGGAGATCCCCGTCGACCTCCAGGCCCTCAAAGCTCGTTCCCTAGCCCTGGCCCGCGCCTGGAGGTTCTCCACCCGGGAAGCCCTCTCCCACTATATGGGCCGGGGATATCTCGTAACGGGACTCCTGCGGGATGGGAAACGGAGTTTCCTCCTGTTGGAGAGGAAGCCCTTGGAGGAGGTGCTCGCGGCGCCGTGATCCCGCTGGAAAGGCTCGACCTGTTCGTTGTCGAACGCCCGCTTGTCCACCCCTTCAGGACGAGCTTCGGGGAGGAACGGGTGCGGCGCGTACTGCTCGTCAAGTTGTCGGGGGGAGGGGACGGGGGTTGGGGGGAGTGCGTTGCCTCCTTGGGGCCGTGGTATTCGGCGGAAACGGTGGAGACGGCCCTGCACGTAATCCGTGATTTCATCGTCCCGCTCCTCCGCGGAGCGGAGATGAGCCATCCAGAGGAGTTCCCAGCGCTCGGCTCACCCATCCGGGGACACCCTATGGCCAAGGCCGCGGTGGAGGCCGCCATCTGGGATCTCTACTGCCGATCGAAAGGTGTCCCCCTGTGGCGCGAACTCGGCGGGGTCCGCGATGAGGTCACCTCGGGGGTGAGCATCGGGATCCAGGAGAACATTCCCGCCCTCATCGAACGGATACGGGAGTTCGTGGCCCGGGGCTATCCACGGGTGAAGCTCAAAGTGAAACCCGGTTGGGATATTGCCGTCCTGGAGGCGGTTAGGGAGGAGTTCCCCGGGATAAACCTCCAGGTGGACGCGAACTGCGCCTACCGGCCAGGCGACCCGGCGCTCCTGGAGTTCGATAGGTTCAGGCTTCTCCTCGTCGAGCAGCCGTTCCATCACGAGGATCTCCTCGGCCACGCCCGCCTCGCCCGGGAGATCTCGACCCCCGTGTGCCTGGACGAGTCGGTCACCTCCCTCCATCGGGCATGGGAGGCGTTGGAGCTCGGGGCGTGCTCGGTGATCAACATCAAACAGGGGCGGGTGGGGGGCCTCACCGCGGCGGTGAAGATCCACGATCTGGCGCGGGAGCGTGGGGTTCCGGTGTGGTGCGGAGGGATGTTGGAGACCGGGGTGGGGCGCGCCCTGAACGTAGCCCTGGCGACACTCCCCAACTTCACGCTTCCCAACGATATTTCGGCCACGGATCGCTATTTCCGCGATGATATCGCGTATCCCCCCTTTGTGCTCACCCCCCGGGGAACGATCCCAGCCCCCCAGGCCCCGGGGATCGGCGTCGAGGTAGACGAGGACCGGATCCGCCGCGAGGCGGCACTTCATCTCTCGATCCCCCTAGTACGTGTCCCCTGACGTCCCTGGTGTGAGACGGGATGGGCCGTGTAGTCACCAAACGGCGCAGGCGGGGCCGCGGGGCCCCGGATATGTGAACGGCATCGCCTCGGCCGAAAGCGCAAGCCCTAGCCCAGGATCATCGGCTTGAAGGCCCGCCGCGTACGCCGACATCTCGTCCGCCGACAGAGCCCCCCGTTCACGGCTCACCCCAAAGAAATCCGGGACTGGCTCACGCGCGAGCGGTTTCCCAGCTATCCCTCCACCTCGAATAGGCGGGTGCAGGAGAGCACGCCGTCGATATAGACCTCCACCCACCAGGTGCCGCTGGGGCGGCTCCCCGGGCTTCCCAGGGCGAACTCCCACGAGGTGGAATAGCTCCTGAGGCATCTCACCCCGTATGC
>MTNJ01000023.1 GCA_002011425.1 Candidatus Acetothermia bacterium JdFR-48
TGCCCCCGCCTCTTCTCTCATCCAGTCGGTGTCCACCGGGATGGTGCCGCCCTTTGGGGTGTGGCCCTGCGCTGTAGACGAGACACGCTGGATGAGACCCCCGAAGGAGGTGCCTCGTGGTGGACCCCATGATCCATGTCGGTGTGGATGTAGGGTGCAAGACGCACCAGGTGGGAATCGCCGGCCCCGAGGGGACGATCCTTGAGGAGTTCTCCATTCCCCACACCCAGGATGGCTTCACGGAGTTCTTTGCCCGGATCGAACGCCACCGGCGGAAGCTTGGGCTTCCGGTGGCGGTGGCCATGGAGGGGTACAACGGCCATGCCCGTCCCCTGGACCGGATGATCGTGGAAAAGGGCTACAAGCTCTACAACGTGAACAACCTGAAATTGGCCCGGTTCCGGGAGATCTTTCCTGGACCAGCCAAGACGGACTCCTTGGATGTCCGGAAGATCCTCGAGCTTTTCCACCTGAAGGATCACCTCCCCATGGCAAAGGACGTCCTCCAGGAGGTTCCCGAGGTCCCCAAGGAAAACGAGAAGCTAAAGCGGCTTACCCGCAGGAGAAGACAGCTTGTGGACGAGAAGGTGCGGGTGATGAAGAGGATGCAGGCTGACCTTCAAGCGGTCTGTTCTGAACCCCTTGGGTTGTCTAGGAAGGCGGACAACTTGTGGTTCCTGAGGTTTCTCGCCAGCCATGATGACATTGAGGAACTGGCACAGCTTACTCCGGAGGAGATCCAGGAAATCCCCGGGATCGGGCGAAGTATGCCGGGATCATCCGGGAATGGCAGGAGGGGGCGAGGTTCTCCCCGGAGGTGGAGTACGTGGGGCCGATGATCGTGGCGGATGCCCGGCGGATCTTAGGGCTGCTTTCGGAGATCGCTGCGCTGGAGGAAGCCATTGAAGAGCTCTGTGAGGAGTCGGAACTAGCGCGGAAGCTGCGGAGCATCCCTGGGTTTAGGACGATCTCGGCGGCGGAACTTGCGGGGGAGATCGGGACTCTGGATCGGTTCAGCTCCGAGGCCAGTCTGGCCCTGTACTTGGGGATGTGCCCGCTGGACAAACAATCGGGGCAGCTCCATGGCACCAACAGCCCGCGACAAGTCAACGAGCGAGCCAAGGCGGCAATGATGGTCGCAGTGGCTCACCACATCTGGGAAGTGCCCGAATCCCGGGCCTACTACAACAAGAAGAGGACGGAAGGCAAGAGGCACAACCAGGCGGTGAGATCCATGGCCAGGCATTTGGTGCGGGTGATGTGGTCCATGATCAAGCACGGAAGGGACTACGAGGTTCGGGAGGTCTCATGCCCCTGTTGAAAATCCTAGCGGGATGTCCAGATCTTTACTTTTGAATTCCGGATCATCGCCTTTACCCCTTGTGAAGTTATTCTGGAAGGAGGTCAATTTCCCGCACGCCCGCCACGGAAGGACGACTCTGGTGTAGCTCCCCTGATGACTAACGATTCAGATGGGGCTTTGTATTCAGTTCCCACAATGAGGAGAGCGGCAGTGCATGGAGGTTTGTCCCAAATGGCACGTGTTGATCTCCAGTGTAGAGCACGATGCCGCGCAGGAAACGATCGCCAAGCAGATCAGCCAAGTACCGTAACCCCTTGAAGTCCTGGGCCCGAACCGTGGCGGAAGCCTTCACTTCGATCCCCACCACCCGACCAGAAGCATCCTCCAACACGATGTCTACCTCCTGCCCGGTTCCAGTGCGGAAGTGATAGATACCCGGCCGAACTCGGCTCCAGGTGATCTGCTTTTTCAGCTCCATGGCCGCAAAGTTCTCCAGCAGCCTCCCGAGTAACTCCGGCCGACTTTTCAGTGCCTGCAAGTCGGTTCCCAGGAGATGGGCCATGAGCCCCGTGTCTATCAAAAGCAGCCTCGGAGACTTCACAAGGCGCTTCCCCAGGTTCGCGGACCAAGCCGGAAGGAACTGCACCAAGAACGTCGTCTTGAGCAAGGTTAAGTAGCGTTTAAGAGTGGTTTGGGGAAGCCCGAGACTGCGGGAGAGTTCGGCGTAATTGAGGAGGGATGTCGCCCGTGCCGCAAGCAGGGAAAGCAGACGAGGGAGCGCATCCAGGTGCTCGATGTTGGCGAGGTCCCTCACGTCCCGATGGAGGATGGTTGTCACGTATGAATTGAACCACGCCCGGCGCCGGTCGGGATCGGCCCGGGTGACCGCTTCCGGGTACCCTCCAGTCGTCACATGCTCGATCAAATCCATCGGCGAATTTCCAGTGTGGGGATAGGGGGAAAAATCATCCGCGAAGACCGCTTCCACGAACCCCTCCACCACGCCGTGTAGCTCCCCCTGGGAAAACGGCCATAACGTGGTGATCTCCATCCTGCCGACGAGGAATTCGGACAGCCGAGGGAGGAGCAGTACGTCGGCGGAACCGGTGAGGAGGAACTGACCAGGCCGCCGATCACGGTCCACGGCTGCCTTGATCGCAAGGAAAAGCTCGGGGGCACGTTGCACCTCGTCCAATACCACAGGGCCATCGAGGCCGGCGATGAAACCGGTGGGGTCCGCCCGAGCAGCGGCCAGGACGGTGGCATCGTCCAAGGTGATGTACCGGGCGGGGTAACGGGTGGCGGTGAGCCACTTGGCCAGGGTGCTCTTGCCGGTTTGTCGAGCCCCACTTAGGAACACCACGGGGCTATCTTGCAGGGCGGATAGGAGCACTTCCGTCACGTTGCGGTAAACCATGCCAGCATTTTAACCACTTAGTGGTTGTTTTTCAACCATTTACTGGTTGTTTTTTGTGGAGCCGGTGGAGTCCGGAATTGATTTTTGAATCGCGGACGGCCCTTGGACATTGTCACGGTCTCCCGCGATACACCCTGGGGAAGGCCCGTCAGTTGTCCTTATGAGAGGGACAATTTTCCGATGAATTGTCCTCCGCCGAGGGAAGGATGTCCGTGGAGCTGAATAGCGTTCCGTTTAGTGTGTCTCGGCGGCATGACAGCTTCCTATCCGTATTTCCCCAAAGCCACGCAGCCTGCTTTTAAGCGGCTTCTCCTCCTACCCGGCACTAAGTGTACAAGCTCCTCCAGCGCCTCAGCGGGCTTTCCGAGGATCCGCTCCCGGATCTGGGGTAGGCTTTGCCCCGAGGAGCCCTTCCCTATCCAAAGCTCTTTTAGGGGAAGGCCACCATACCCCAGCCAGACACACCCCGTGAGGCACTGCCAAGGCAGCGCCTCCGCGGCCTGGAGGCTTTCGCCAGGGAGTTCGAGGTCCACAGGAAGTTGCTCGTCGGTGGGGACGGCATCCCGATCGAGGATTTCATCACCACCGACCCGGCAAGCTGGTTCTGAGCTTTCCGGCCGTGCTTCTGCGGACCGGCGTGGAGGGACGAAGCGCGGGTGTTCATCCCGCTTGCGGTGGTGCCTGTGAGCCCATTTCCTTTCGGATAAGGGCCACGGCCAGGGCGGCGATCCCCTCCTCCCTGCCCAGGGCCCCCATCCGCTCCGGGGTGGTGGCCTTTATCGACACGTTCTCCCGCGGGATCACGAGGACGCCGGCGATCGCCTCCCGCATCGCTGCCACGTGGGGGGAGATCTTCGGGGCCTCCGCGATCACGGTAGCATCCACTTGTAGCGGCGCGAATCCGCTTCCGCGTAGGAGCTCCCGCACCCTCCGGAGGAGCTCCAGGGAGGGGATGCCCGCATAGGCCGGATCCCCGGGCGGGAAGTGGATCCCGATGTCCCCCAGCGCCGCGGCCCCCAGGAGCGCGTCACAGATGGCATGCAACAGCACATCGGCGTCGGAGTGGCCCTCGAGCCCGCGCTCATGGGGGATCTCGACGCCGCCCAGGACGAGCTTCCGCCGGGGCGAAAATCGGTGGAAGTCGATACCGAGCCCGACCCGAAAGTCCAATCCCCTTATCCCCCTTCCGAGTCTTCGCCAGAAGCCTTGAGGAGTTCCCGTACGGTGGCCCGTGCCACCCCGGGCGTGAAGCCCCGACGCAGAAGGTACGCATAGGCACGCCGCAGGGCCACTTCCCGAGGCAACCCCCGGAGGACCGGAAGGCGCCGCAAAAGGGCCGCCCGAGCGAGCTCGGCATCGCTCCGTTCGCCCAGCGCCCGAGTCACCGCTTCCCGGACAACCTCCCGGGGAACGCCTTTCCGCAGTAGCTCCTCCTCGATGAGACGCCGCGCCCTGGGACGTGTCGCAGCCCGGTCCTCGGCGTAGAGCCGCGCGAAGAGAAGATCGTCCAAAATATTCTCTTCCACCGCTTGGGCGATCACCGCTTCGACGATCTCGGTAGAAAAACCCTTACGGCGCAGCCTCTCCCGTGCTTCCTCCACCGTACGAGGACGCACGGCGACGAGCCGCAAGAGGTATTGGTACGCGCGCTCTCGCTCACTCACCCAAGGGCTTGGGCTCGGGGATCCCCGCCCTCTCCCGGATCTCGGCCACAATCCGCTCGGCCACCTCGGGGTTCTCCGCGAGGACGGCGGCGGCCTGGCTCACCCCCTGCCCAAGCTTCGTGTCACCGTAGGAGTACCACGAGCCGGAGCGGGTGACGATCCCCAAGGACTCGGCGGTGTGGATGATGTCCCGCTCGCGGGCAATGCCCTTCCCGTAGATCACATCGAAGGCGGCTTCGCGGAAAGGCGGCGCCACCTTGTTCTTCGTCACCCGCACCCGGGCCTTCATCCCCACGTGCTCGCCGCCCTCGGAGAGCTTGCCCTCGGACCAGATCTGGAGCCGTACGGAAGCGTAGAACTTGAGCGCCCGGCCGCCGGTGGTGGTGGTGCTCGGCCCCCACGGGCCGGACTGGATGGTCGAGCGTATCTGGTTCACGAACACCGCCACCGTTCGCGACTGAGCGATGGCCGCGGCCAGCTTCCTCATCGCCTGGGACATAAGACGGGCCTGGAGGCCCACCTGGGTATCCCCCATCTGTCCCTGGAGCTCCGCCTCGGGGACGAGGGCCGCCACCGAGTCCACCACGATCATGTCCACAGCGCCGCTGCGCGTGAGCTGCTCCATGATCTCGAGCGCCTGCTCACCGGAGTTTGGCTGTGAGAGGAGCAGATGGTCGAGGTCCACGCCAATGGCCCGGGTGTAGGTCGGATCCAGGGCGTGTTCGGCGTCGATGAACGCGGCCACCCCGCCGAGCCGTTGGGTCTCGGCGATCATGTGCAAGGCGAGCGTCGTCTTCCCCGACGCCTCGGCACCGTAGATCTCTACGATCCTTCCCCGCGGCACCCCGCCCACGCCCAGGGCGATATCCAATGCGAGGGAGCCGGTGGGGATCACCTCGACCTCCGTGGCCACGGCGCGTTCCCCGAGCCACATGATGGCCCCCTCGCCGTAGGCCTTCTTGATCTGCTTCAGGACTCCGTCCAATATCTCTCGCTTCTTCATCTCAGCTCCTATAGTAGGGGAGCCAAGGGGGCGGCTCAACCATAATAAATGCACTTTGAGATTCACAAAACTAGTTCGCTATTTCCCCGGCGGCCACGTCCCCGCCGCGGGGCCCTCCCTCGTCGAACGCCCCTAAGGCGAATAGGACTGCACCGTTGGCAAGGGCTGTAGTGTCCAGCTCGAAAGCGCCAACGGGCGGGAGCCCCTCCGCGAAGAGTTCCCAGGATCGCCCGGCGTCGGTGCTCGCGAAGAGCCGTACCTCGATCCCCTCGACGTTCCCTTCCACCTCCCAGGCTAGTTCCACTGTACCGCTCAGTTGCCCCCCGGGCAGGGCAAGACTGACCGGGAGGAAGATCGCGGTGGCCCCGTTCTCCGCGCCGGGGGTGCCGCGGACTCGGTTACCCTCGGCGTCCATCGTGCCGGCCTCTGTGGCCGTGCGCCACGCCACTGGGCCATCGCGGATCTCCGGGGAAATTCGCTCCATAGAGGCGTTGAGCGCTGCGTCACCGGCCCACCACCCGTCCGGCGCGCCCACGTTGGCGGTATCGACCGTGATCTCACTTGGGTTCACGAGCCTGAGCGCGATGCCGGAATTGGCCATCCCCCCCTTGTAGATCAGGCCAGCGGCGATCCCGGGGATGGTCGTATCGTCCGTCCTTTCCATGAGGTAGAACCCGTGGGCGGGAATCACCCCGGACAGGGGGATCTCTTTCTCCCCTAGGAACAGGGCCCAGCCGGACAGGTCAATCGGGACATCGGAATCATTGTAGAGCTCGATCCATTCGTCGTAACCCGACGCCACCGTGCCCGCCCAACCCACTTCGCTGATCACCACCTGCCCGAAAGAGGCAGCCCCGACAATGACGAGCGATAACATCGCGACGAGAAGAATTCGCACAATTATCACCTCGAAGTGACTATCACAGACTATGTGCAAATAACCAAATATAAAAGTTTGCCGACACAACAATTTGTTTCGAATAGAGACATCCGCCTGAAGCGGCGCGTTGTGGACACATGTCCCTCTCCCCTGGTGGCTCCCTGGATTTCTTAGGTGGGGCGACAAAAACTTTTTTACCTCCACGGGCAGGCGTCCGGCCCGTAGCGGGTCCGGTCCGTGTCAACGACTGAAGTCCACACCCTTGATCCCATGGGAGGGTGTGCGTATATTCGCTGCTGCCTTCCTCGTGCTTGACATCGAAGGCTCAAGGTACGTAAGATTTTGAGCAGATGGGCCGTTAGCTCAACTGGCAGAGCAGCGGACTCTTAATCCGCGGGTTGGGGGTTCGAGTCCCTCACGGCCCAGTAGGGTCGTTAGCTCAGTTGGCAGAGCACCGGCCTTTTAAGCCGGGGGTCGCAGGTTCGATTCCTGCACGACCCAGGTCAGATGTCCCCGTCGTCTAGCGGTCTAGGATCCCGGTCTTTCAAGCCGGAGGCGGGGGTTCGAATCCCCCCGGGGACAGGCAGGTTGGCACTTTTCTGGCCCAACAACTATAATTATGGGCGAGTAGCTCAGTGGGAGAGCATCCGGCTTACATCCGGAAGGTCGGGGGTTCGATCCCCTCCTCGCCCACAAGATGGGGACGTGGTCTAGGCTGGACTAGGACGCCGGATTGTCACTCCGGAGATCGCGGGTTCAAATCCCGTCGTCCCCGCCAGCACAGCAGCCCTAAGGGGCCTTGTGTGGCGAGGTAGCTCAGGTGGTAGAGCACGCGGCTGAAAACCGCGGTGTCCCCAGTTCGACTCTGGGCCTCGCCATTTGATTTTCTTTTCCCACTGTGGTGGGGGAGCAATCTATGGGACATTCTGCCGAGACACTTTGGGGAGCTCTCAAGCGTCAGCTCATAAAGGAAATTCCCCCCACGAGTTTCGTGGGCTGGTTTTCCGAAGTACGGCCACTCAAGTTCGAGGGAAATCAGCTGGTGTTGGAAGTCCCCTCGCCCTTTGTAAAGGTCGGGATAGAGCGGCGCTTCCAGGATCTCATAACCAAAATCCTCAAGGAGATCTCCTCCGAAGATCTGACCTTTAAGCTCGTCGTCCGGGACGAGGGAATGCCTCCATACGCTGCTATGGCGGTTTCCTCTGCTAGGTATCTCGGCACCTTGCCTCTCAACCCCGAATACACCTTTGACACCTTCGTGCGCGGCAAGAACTCCCAGTTCGCTTATGCCGCCGCCCAACTTGTCGCCCAATCCCCGGCCAGGGCGTATAATCCCCTTTTCATTTACGGAAAAGTCGGCCTAGGGAAGACACACCTTCTCCATGCCATCGGTAATTTCGTCCTCTCGAATCATAACGAGCTCACCGTGGTTTACACCACCTCGGAGCGCTTTGCCATCGAGCTCATTAACGCCATTGGCAACAATACCACTGAGCAGTTCCGGGCCAAGTACCGCAACGTGGATGTGCTCCTCATCGATGACGTACATTTCCTCAAGAATAAAGAAGGAACTCAGGAGGAACTCTTCCATACTTTCAACGAACTCTACGGAAACAGTAAGCAAATCGTCCTTTCCTCAGACCGCCCTCCCGAGGAACTGCATGGGCTGCAAGACCGTCTCGTCTCTCGTTTCCGTTGGGGCTTAGTGGCCGATATCCAACCACCGGACCTCGAGACACGCATCGCCATCCTCCAGGAGAAGGCCCGTCGGCAAGGAGTGGAACTAGAAGACACTCTCCTGGAAATGATTGCCTCTCGAGTGGCCACCAACGTGCGAGACCTCGAAGGGGCCCTCATCCGGGTGATCGCCTACGTGGAACTCGGCCAAGGTCCAGTGACGCCGGAAGTGCTCGATGAACTCATCCCTCGAGAGATCTCCAAGCAGCGCCTCACTATCGAGGCAATAAAGCGGGAGGTAGCTGAACGGTATGGGCTCACGGTGGAAGATATCGAGGGTCCCTCGAGACGCAAAGATATCGCCCACGCCCGTCAGATAGCGGTCTATATTGCCCGGGAACTCACCCAAAGCTCCTTCCCCGCCTTAGGGGCGGCCTTCGGCGGGCGCGACCACTCGACCATCATGCACGCCTACCAGAAAATGCAGGACCTCCTCCGCGATACCCCGCTCCTAAAGAACGAAATCGACTCTCTGATGGAGGATCTCCGCAACAAATATGCCACCTAATAAAGTTTTCCACAGAGACCTGTGGAAAACCTGAGCAAACCCTGTGGAAAAGCTTCTTCTTCCTGTGGAAAACTTTTGTCCGCCGGGCCTCGCGGGCACTATCCCACGGGAGTTTTCCACAGGTCCGCCCGACTTTTCCACACGCTTTCAACAGGTTTTCCACAGGCAAAATCCCTGTTCTCAACTGGAAATGTCCAAGTTTTCCACAGTTCCGCAGGACGCCTACTACTACTAAGTAAAGCGAAAAAAGATAAAATAAAAATCGATAATGATCATTGAAGATCTGTGGAAAACCTTGGAACGTCTCCTGCAGAGATATGGCTTAGAAGGGAAGTTACGCGAACAACTGATCGTGGTGGAGTGGAACGCAGAGGCCCCTGTGGGTACACAGGGCACAAAGCCCCTGTACGTCAAGGACCGGGTGCTTTATTTAGGCGTGAGAAACCACGTAATCGTCCAGGAACTGAGCCTTCGCAAAGAAAGTCTCATTCGGGGCCTTCGTGAAAAAGGCTACGAGATCGAGGACATACGATTCCAGATCATCCCACCAGACTCTCCACCGCCGCAACTCCCCCTGGTGGTGGAGGTCACCACGGAAGACGAATCCTGGGCCCAACGAGTGCTCGAGGACATAGAATTGCCGGAAGGACTGCGGAAACGGATGATCGCCTTCCTTGCGACAGCCCGGGCCCGGGAGCGGGCCATGTTGGCCGCAGGTGCACAAAAGTGCCATTCGTGTGGGGCCGTTTTCTTCGGCGAAGGGGATTGCTGCCCCATCTGCCTGGTGGAAGCCGGGAAATCTCACGAAGATTGAGATCGTGGAAGGTGTCTCTTCCGCTCGAAATAGCGGGAGCGGCCAAGACAAGGGAGCGATTTCACACCCTTGACAATGTGATTTAAGCTGGATAAAATATACCAACCTTTGGTTTGGTCAGCGTCTGGTAGTAGGCGTGGCCATCCGAAAGGGCAAACCCTTCGAAAGGAGGGGACGCAAAGCCACGGGCCCTCACGTCGTAAGGCGATAGGGTAGCCGGGTTGCCGAAGATGGCCAATGGGTGGGATAAAGGCACTTGTGTAATTGGAGCGGACGAGGTCCTCCAGGTGGTTTTTTTATTTGTCTCCTTCCACATTTACGTCACTCTTGAAAAAGATACCTCGACGATGTCCCACCCCTCTATTCCAAACGGGAGGTGAGACGGATGGTGCGTTGGGGCAACTACGACGAGCGGATGGTGGCGAGGATTGCGGGTGCGTTCAGGGGTAAGGGCGCGTATGTGCTGGTGTTGC
>MTNJ01000057.1 GCA_002011425.1 Candidatus Acetothermia bacterium JdFR-48
GCGAGCGATCTTGCGAGCGAACCAGGCCGCGGCTCTTGCCAGGATCTCCTGCTCCAGCCTGAGCTAAGAGTCTTCCGGCGCAGCTCCCGCAGCTCCTCCTTCTTGGAAGTGGTCAACTTGGATCGGTCGTGCCCAGCGTCGCGGTTCGCCTGCCGCATCCAGTCCCGGGACATCTGATCGCGTGGCTCGAACTCCCGGACCAGTTCCCTCCCGCTGGCTCGGCCCGTGCCAGCTCCACGATCTGGCGTTTGAATTACGGCGGATACGGCGATCGGGTCCCCGGCACCGCGAACACCTCCCTTCAACCCCTTAGGTCCCCAATTAAATCGGAGCAACTCCAGTTGAGGAAAGGGGGCACAAGGACCTTTACAAGGCGCGTTTTCAGGGATGGCTATCGCTTTATTTTGTCACCAGCGATTCTGAGGTTTCATATGGCCTTTTCACCTTGAGGAGTGAACTGGGGGAGATCTCATTGACCATACGCGTGAGGTTCAGCGGGCCGATTATCGAGTTCTCGGATCTCAATTTCCTGATCCGCAGCGAAACTATCGCGTTGGGCGGCAGTTCTTGTGTCTTCACGTGGGGCATCGGCTTCGCTTTTCCAAGGCAGCAGGATTTCAGAGTTGCTACCTCGCGTTCGGGGATTTACTGATTCCTTGTAGACTATATGGTGATGTTAGAATCTACGCCGATATGAAAATTACATTCACGCCTGATACAAAAGAGGTGAGTCCAGCGTTGCGGGTCTCGTCTGAATGGACAAAAGGTTGCATCAAGCCTCACATTTCCCTCGGGATGGCTAAAGAAAGGTTCGGTCTCGATGCGATATACTTTTATGGCATTGAAGTGAGATGTGAATTTGTCAATGGAATTTTAGGAAAGTCTGTAACCTCGTTTGACCCGGATAAAGATTCTTCTCTGACGGGCGACGAGTATTTCTTCGAATACTGGCGTTTCGAAGGCCCCATGGTCGGCTGTTATGGGGACACCAGGCGTTGGCAAATCACCCTTTGCTTCAGCCGTGGGAGGGATTTTCTTTTCGGTTTTAGTGAACTAATATCTATTTTTAACTTCTCGCGCTTCCAAGGGTTTACTGTGAACTTCGACGTAAAAACAGGCATCGCTGATCCGATCGACTTGACTGAGACATGGTTGATGCATTTCGGATGGCAAGGAACCTCCTGAATTTCCAATTGTAGAGCATGTTGAGATCCATATGGGCTTCATAAAATTTCTGGGGACGGCCGGCGCGCGGTACGTGGTCGGGAAACAGCTCCGTTATTCCGCGGGCACGTGGATTCAGCTCTCCGGGGTCGACCTCCTTCTGGATCCGGGCCCGGGGACGCTGTTGCGGTGTCGCAGGTCTCGCCCCCCGCTCGCTCCGGAGAAGCTCGACGGGATCATCCTCACCCACAAACACCTCGACCACTCCACTGACGTGAACATCATGCTCGAGGTCATGGCCGAACTGGGACATAAAGGGAGGAAGGGTGTCCTCCTCGCCCCGCGGGAATGTCTCGAAGGCGACGACCCGGTGGTGCTGAAGTACGTACGGAAGTATCCCGAGCGGATCGAAACACTGGAGGAAGGGAGGTCCCGGGATGTCGGCCCAATAAGAGTGATGCCCGTGAAGCACCGCCACGGCGACGCCGAGACCTACGGCGTAATCCTGGATTCCCCCGAGGGAAAGATAGCATTCGTGGTGGACACGCAGTTCTTTCCCGAACTCGTGGAACACTATATCGGATCCGATCTTTTGGTCCTCAACGTCGTGCTCCTGCAGCCTCGGTCCGGAATAGACCACCTTTCCCTTCCCGAGGCGGCGGAGCTCATCCGAACGGTGCGCCCCGGCTTGGCCGTGCTCACCCATTTCGGGATGACCATGATCCGCGCCAGGCCCCAAGAGCTCGCCCATAGGCTCAGCGAAGAGCTTGGCACTGAGGTCATCGCGGCGAACGACGGTCTCACTGTGGAAGCTGAACACTGGAGGCGTTAACAGATCCGAGGGACTGGGTCCCCCAGTGGCATCTCCAGGTATCGCCTTCCGCCCACCTCCGTCTCCAGGATCACCTTGCCCGGGTACTCCTCGACCGCCTCGCCGATGATCCGGGCTTTGTGCCCTAGAGGATCTTCTCTTATGGCCTCCAAAATCGCATGGGCCTTATCGGGCGAGACACCGATCACGGCTCGGCCCTCGCAGGCCAGGGCCAAAGGGCTTATCCCGATGAGCTCCGCAATCCCTTTGACTTCGAGCCGCACCGGGATCTCATGCTCCCGTACAAAGATCCCCACCCCTGCCTTGCGGGCCATTTCGTTCAGGGCGGCCGCGAGCCCGCCGCGGGTGGGATCCTTCATGGCCTTCACGCCGCCCATAGCCAGGGCCTTCTCGACCAAAGGCCATATTGGAGCCACGTCGCTCTCTATCCCACCTTCCACCGGCAGCCCTTCCCGGGCGGCGAGGACCGCCATCCCGTGATCACCAACCGTGCCGGTGACGATGATCCTATCGCCGGGTTCCAGCCCCGCGTCAGGGACGAATTTCTCGGCTATCCCCACCCCAGCGGTGCTCAAAATCAAGCCGTCGAGCTCGCCGTTCCCCATCACCTTCGTATCCCCGGCAACGAGCGCCACCCCGAATTTTTCGAGAACAGAGGAAAAGGAGACGAGGTGACGCTTCAGCTCGTCAATCGGGAAACCTTCCTCCACTACAAGCCCCAAGGTCACTGCGAGTGGCCGGGCCCCCATTACGGCGAGGTCATTTAGAGTCCCACAGGCGGCGAGCTTTCCTATATCTCCTCCCGGAAACACAAGGGGCTTCACCACGTGGGAGTCAGTGGTGACGACCAGGTGCCCTTCCGGGAGGGAGAGGACCGCGCCGTCGTCCAGGGCCTCGAGCCCCAGGGGGCCAACGGACTTCGTCGGGAAGAGTGGAAGGAGCACCTCGGCGATGAACCGTTGCATCAGCTCCCCTCCCGCCCCGTGCAGGCTCGTGACCCGATCCTCACTCAGCGGCTTCCTCATAATCTGGGACGTTCCCCATAGCGGTACCAGATCGAGCAGGCGCCCTCAACCCCCACCATGCATGGTCCCACGGGGGAGAGGGGCGTGCACGCCGTCCCGAAGAGGGGACAATCGGTGGGGACTGCCTTGGCCATGATCACTTCCGGACAGCGGCACCCAGGCGGCTCCTCTTCCCCCGCTTCGGCCTCGATGCCGAACCTATTGCGCGCATCGAAACGAGCTAACTCGTCGCGGATTCCGAGTCCAGACGCGGGAATTACACCGATTCCTCGCCATGCCGCATCAACCACCTGAAACGCCCTCTCCATGAGCTCCTTGGCCCTAATGTTCCCCCCAGGACGTACAGCTCGAGGGTAGGCATTTTCCACTGCGGCGCGCCCCGCCCGGAGCTGCCGTAGGATCAAGGCAAGCGCGTAAAGGATGTCCAGGGGCTCGAAGCCCCCGACCACCACTGGTACCCGAAACTGCTCCACGAGGTCCCGGTAGGCATCGGATCCGATGATGGTGGAAACATGTCCCGGGGCGAGGAACCCGTCCACCTCGGTATTCTCGCTGAGCAGGGCCTCTAGGGCCGGGGGGATCAGTTTGTGGGAGCAGAGCACCGAAAAGTTCTCCGGGGGGGTCTCAAGCAGGACGGCCGCCGTCCCCGGGGCTGTGGTCTCAAAGCCTACGGCGAAGAAAACCACTTCTTTCTCAGGACTCTCCCGGGCGATTCGCACCGCGTCAGCCGCCGAGAGGACGACCCGGATGTCGGCGCCCTGGGCCCGAGCCTCTTCCAGGGTGAGCTCGGTTCCGGGCACTCGGAGCATGTCCCCGAAGGTGCAGAGGACCACCTCCTCCTCCAGGGCGAGCATCACCGCCAGGTTGATATCGACGGTAGAGGTGACGCACACCGGACATCCTGGCCCCTCGTAGACCTTGACCCCCTCGGGGAGAAGGGAACGAAGACCATATTCGGCAATCGCTGCTTCGTGGGTACCGCAGACGTGGACGATCTTCACCGATTTACTTGGGGCAAGTCGCAAAAGGGCCCGGGCGAGCTGTTCGGCACGCGCGGGATCGCGCAGCCGAAACAGGTTAGACTCCTTCTTCATCGGCGGAGAGGAGTTCGTCGAAGAGCTTGAGTGTCTCCTCTGCATCTGCGGGATCGAGACGGCGGATGGCGAAACCCGTGTGTACCAAGATGTAATCCCCGGGCTTCACTTTCTCCCCGAGGAGGTCCAACCGTGCCCGCGACTGCACCCCCCCGAGGTCCACCGTGGCCTCGTTTCCCATCACAGCCACCACCTTTACTGGCACAGCCAGACACATGGCGCCCGATTGTAATGGGCGTCGAACCACCCCACAATTGCCCAACTCGAGGAGGTTCGAGGTGAACTGGGAAGGGATCCTACAGACATTGTGGGAGTATCTACCGAGGATGGCCGGAGCATGCGTTATCTTCCTGGTAGGGGCGTTGGCCATCCACGGGGTACTTCGTCCCGTGGGGAGGCGGCTTCTGCGTCGAGTGAAGTGGAAACCGGCGATCCTCTCCCTCACCCTCTCCGTGGTCACCACCGTGGCCTGGATTTTGGTGGTGTCGGGGATCTTCGCTGTTCTCAAACTCACCGTGATCGCCGCTACCCTCTCGGGATCTTTGGCCCTCGTGGCCTTAGCCGTGGCCCAGGGGGCCAAGAACACTACTGCCGACATCGTGGCGGGACTCTTTCTGGCCGTGGATGAAGATCTGGACATCGGTTACCGGGTCACGGCCGGCGGAGTAGAAGGGGTGGTGGAAAAGATAGACCTGCGCAAGATCCGCATCCGAGACGACCAGGGAAGGCTCCATGTAGTCCCCAACCGGGCCGTAGAGGGAGCCGCCTGGATTGTTCACCGCAAACTTGATCAATGAAGTCTAAGTTCAGCGGTAGCGGACCCTATACCAGAGGAGCGCGAGGTACTCCCGGATGGCGTGGGCCGCATGCCTGAGGTTTGTCGACTGTGGAATGTAATCGTAGGGGATGTATGTCCCGCGGTACTCGTGGCCACAGGGGGCCGGCACCGGGGACATCCCCAACCGTCGGAAGACCTCCATAGCCCGCGGCATGTGGAAGGCCGAGGTCACGAGGATGAAGTTCCTCTCCCCAAAGAGTTTTTTGACTGCAATCGCGTTCTCGTAAGTATTCCGCGAAGCAGATTCCCACATGATCATCTCCCGTGGTACTCCCAACGCCATGGCGGCCTGGGCCACCAACGGGGCCTCCGCCGGCCGCCCTGGAACACCCACCCCTCCCACGAACACCAATCTCACATCTTCCCCGAGAAGCTTCCAAATGCGGATCCCCTCGACGAGGCGGGCGAGCGAAGCTTCGGAGAGGTCGCTCGTCACCGGACGCCTTGGCCCCCAACCCTCACCACCTGTGAGCACCACTATCGCTATGACCTCATCGCTTGGAGGGACGAGGAGTGCGGGATAGGCCTCTTCCAGCGGACGGAGGAGGAGGTCAGCACCGGGGGTGATTCCCAGGAAATAAAGGACGCTGCCAATGATCCCGATTAGAAGCGCGAGGCCCCGTCTCCGTGCTCGAACGGCCCACCCACAGGCTAAGACGAGCATGATGACCACGATTGCCAAGGGATCGGAGAGCCAGTCGAGGAACTCGTTCAACTGGAACCCCCTCCGAGCTGGACGAGCTCCTTCTCCCGAGATGAGACCCGGAGGAAGGGGAAAAGGAAAAGCGTCCCACCTGCCACGAACATCAAAGCGGGTCCCACTCCCAGGGCATCGGCGAGATGTCCCACCCCCGGGGCGAGGACAGCGAGGACAACGGTCTTGAGCTGGGACTCCACCGAGAGGCCAGAGGCCATCACCTGCTGCGGGATGACGTCGCTAAGGTATCCCACCATCATGGGCCGCCGCAGGTTCTGAAGGAGGTAGAGCCCCACGAAGGCAACGATGGCAAGGCCGTAGATCCCAATCCATGTCCCCACTCCAGCGAGTAGCAAGAGTCCAAGTCCGAGGAGGTATGCCATGTTCACTGCGAAAGGAAGTGACCGCAGCATCCCCTGGATCCTTCCAGCATTCTGGGAGGCGAAGGAAGTTCCAATGTGCAAGAGGAAGTAAACGATCCCTACAAGAAGTGCCGTGCGTTTATCACCGGTGAGGGCGAGGAAGAGTGGCAGGGCGAGGGCCTGGGACTCTAGAATCGGCTGAAGGTAATCCTTTGTAGCCTTGAAAACCCCATCGAAGGTCGCCGACTGGAGCAACCCCTTCAGAGTGTAGGAACTTTTGAACATGGACACGAACTCTCTCCCGGTGATGGCGAGCCGAGCCTTCAACCTCCGGGTCCAACCTCCCGTTCCCGAGAGCCCCGCCACCTTGCCATCGAGCTCCTTGGGATAGGTGAGGAAGAGACAGAGGCCGAGAAGGTAAGGCACGGTGGAGGCGAGGAAGACGACGCGATAGGATCCGGAGTAGAAGACGAGCCCCGCCGCGATCAGGGCCGCCAAGGCTGAGCCTAGCTGAGACCCTGCCCGAGTGTGACCGTAGTAATGGACCTTCAAGTGCTCGATCCCTTTGAGGCGAAGATATTCAAGGATCATCGCCTTATGTGTTCCACTGCGGAAGGTCTCGCCGAAGGCGAAGAGGATCATGGCCAGCACGTACGTCCAGAAGCCGAGCGCGGCGTAGAAGAGGAGGAAAGAGAAGATGTAGCTCGTGAAGGAGGCGAGCATGGCCTTCCTCCTCCCGAAGGCATCGGCCACTACCCCGGTGGGTATTTCCAGGAGGTTTGTAGCGATCCCGCGGACGGAGAAGAGGGCGCCGATCTCGAAGAAGGAGAGGCCCATCTCGCGGAAGAAGAGGACGATGAAAGGGTCGAAAAAACGCAGGTTCTTCAAGAACCCGTAGAGGCGGAACTTATAGTACATCCTATCCTTGGGGAACGTGGCGATACCCATGGTAGTATATATTGCGCCATAGAGGCGGAACGACCAAAAGCCTGCGAAACCATCCAGGAACGGAGCATTATGGGAACGGTCATTGCCGGACACCCCCGCGTCTGGACACGATCGTTTCCACAGAAATTTTTCTGAAACGCGATGTTGATTTTTTCGTTGTAGTCGGCTAAGATGTTGTTGTAGGCCGCAGTTAGTATGTGACCCCGCAGCTTTTGGGTTATTCCCTTTGGCATAGCGGAAGGTACATGTGAGCGGTCGAACCAGAAGAGGAAGGAGGGAATGACCCATGGCTACTGGTAGAGTTAAGTGGTTCAATGATGCCAAAGGTTACGGCTTCATCGAGCAGGAAAACGGGCCCGACGTGTTCGTTCACTTCTCGGCGATCAGCGCGTCCGGATTCCGGTCCTTGCGCGAAGGCCAGACGGTGGAGTTCGAGGTCGTCGAGGGTCCCAAAGGCCCCCAGGCCCAGAGCGTAACGCCGAAGTAGAAACCTGTATTTTCAGGATGAGTAAAAGGGCCCCTACGGGGGCCCTTTTATTTCACCTCCTCACCCGTACACTTGTCGCTGACGCCGGTGGAAAGGAGCTTTCATGAGGCCCACCCTCGTGTGTGCAGTGCTCTTAGTAGCGGCGGGCGTTGGGGTGGGGGCTCCTCTCTCCGAGGTCCTGGCCTTCGTTCCCTCGGGGGCCTCCAGGGTGACCGTGGAGG
>MTNJ01000003.1 GCA_002011425.1 Candidatus Acetothermia bacterium JdFR-48
AGGAGGTCGATAGGCCGCAGGTGGAAGCCCGGCAACGGGTGGAGCCGAGCGGTACTAATAGCCCGATCGCCTTACGTAGCAGACGCCCTATTCGCCTTTCGAGGCCAGGACCACGGGATCGCCTTGTACGCCGGGAAATCCCGGCGTTTGTGTGGGTATTCCAGGCGGCAGATAGCGGCGGGGAAACACCCGGTCCCATTCCGAACCCGGCAGTTAAGCCCGCCAGCGCCGATGGTACTGGGGCGCAAGGCCCCGGGAGAGTAGGTCGCCGCCTGGATTTTATTTTTTGTCCCTGGTGTATGCATTTCACTGCATCGCTCAGCGATTTGAGTGGATTCATCACCCGCCCCAGCGTTCCTTCCAGCGGAAGATGAGCTCCAGTGCCTCAAGGGGGGTGAGGCGCTCGGGCTCGAGTTTCCGCAGCTCCTCCATCAGGGGATGGTCCTCCACGGGGAAGAGAGGGAGCTGCGCTGCCTTCACTTCCTCCATGCGCTTTCCACGGTGGAGCTCCTCCCGCTCGAGGAGCGCCAATATGCGCTCGGCCTCCCGCAGGACCTCATCTGGGATCTCCGCCAACTTCGCCACCTGCACCCCGTAGCTCCGCTCCGCAGCCCCGGGGAGCACCCGGTGGAGGAAGATCACCTCTCCACGCCACTCTCGCACCGCCGCATGGAGGTTCATCACGCCGGGCACCTCCTCCGCCAAGCGCGTGAGCTCCCGGTAGTGGGTGGCGAACAGGGTCTTGCACTCCACCCGTTCCACGAGATACTTCGCGATGGCCCACGCCAGGGCCATCCCGTCGTAGGTGCTGGTGCCCCGGCCGAGCTCGTCCAGGATCACCAGTGATCGCTCCGTGGCCCCGGAGAGGATGGTGACCGCTTCCCGCATCTCCGCCATGAAGGTGGAGAGCCCCCCGGAGAGGGCGTCGGTGGCCCCCACCCGGGTATAGATCTTGTCGAAGAGGGGGAGCTCCACCTCCTTCGCGGGGACGAAGGACCCCATCTGCGCCAGCAGGGCGATCAGCGCCACTTGCCTGAGGAAGACCGACTTCCCCGCCATATTGGGGCCGGTGACCACGGCCAGCTTCGTCTTCTCGTCCATCACGAGGTCGTTGGGGACGAAGTCGCGGGTCCACTCCACCACCGGGTGGCGGCCCTCCCGGATCGTGATCCGGGGGACGTCGACAAACCGTGGTCGCCGCCAGTTCCCTTTCTGGGCCACTTCGGCCAGGGACCGCAGGACATCTAGTTCCGCCAGCGCCTCCCCCAGGCGTCGCAGGCGAGGGATCTCTTCGCGGATACGGGCCAAAAGCGCCTCATAGAGCTCGCGCTCGAGTTCCGCCGCCCGGGCCTCTACCTGGGCGAGCTCGTCGGCCAGGGCCTCGAGCGCCGCGGAGGTGAAGCGTTCCACCCCCTTCAGGGTCTGGCGGCGGCGCCAATCCGGCGGGACCTTGGGGAGGTGAGTCTTGGTGAGCTCGAAGAAGTACCCGAGCACCTGGTTGTAGCTCACCCGTAGGGTGGGAATCCCGGTGCGCTCGCGCTCTTTCCGCTCTAGGGAGGCAATCTCCTCCCGGAGTTCCGCCGCCCGCGCCCTCAATGCATCGAGCTCCACGGAATACCCCTCCCGCACGAGACCCCCTCCCTCGGGGCTCGGCGGGGGCGAGTCCACGAGAAACCGTTCGATCTCGTCGGTGATTCCCATGGGGGCCTCCTCCAGGGCGCGGAGGCAGCTCTCGAGGAGCGGGGACCTCGCGGGGAGCGCCCGCAGGACCTCGACGGCCCTGGGAAGCGTTCGGAACGTCCGCCGTAGGAGCGCGAGATCGAGGGGGTTCGCGCGCCCGACCCCCAAGCGCCCCAATAGCCGGGGGAGGTCGCATGCCCCCCGCAGCGCTTCGCCGAGCTCCTCGAGCTCCCAAGCACTCGTGAGGACCTCCACCGCGTCGAGCCGGTCCTCGATGGCCCGGCGGTCCCGCAGGGGGTGGAGGAGCCAGCGGCGCAAAAGCCGCTTCCCCATAGGAGTGACGGTGCGATCGAGGACGGAGAGGAGGGTCAATCTCGATTCCGGGCGCAGGGGCACGACGAGTTCAAGGCCCCGCTGCGTGAAAGAGTCGAGTTCCATTGCGTCCACGAGGGCCCACGGGGTCGGCGGGGAGAGATGGTCCACGGAATAGAGCGTGTCACAGAGATAAGCCAGGATGGCTCCGGCGGCCCGCGCCGCCAGCGGCATCTCCCCGATCAGGGGGATGTCCCCGAAGCGCTCGTGGAGCGGGTCCTTGGTGAACCTCGCGGTGGGGAGGACGGTGCGAACACCGGGGAGCGGGCTCGGCGCCTCCATCCCCTCCGGAAGGAGAACTTCCCGCACCCCGAGGCGGGAGACCACCTGTTCGAGTTCGCCCCGATTGACCTCCGTGGCCCAGAACTCGCCGCTCGCTGCCTCGCACCACGCGAGCCCCACGCGTTCCCCCTGGGGATAGACCGCGAGAAGGAACGCGTCGGCCTCCGCCTCCAATCCCTCCTCCGCGAGGACCGTCCCCGGGGTGAGGACGCGCACCACACCCCGCTTCAAGAGCTTCTTCCCCGGGGCGGGACGCTCAAGCTGGTCGCACAAGGCGACCTTGTAACCCTTCTTGAGGAGCCGCTGGATGTAGACCTCGGCCTTACGGACCGGGACGCCGGCCATGGGATGGCCATCGCGCTTGGTGAGAACGATATCAAGCTCACGAGCCACGATCTCGGCATCCTCGAAGAAGGTCTCGTAGAAGTCCCCGAGGTGGAAGAAGAGGACAGCGTCAGGGTAGCGGGCCTTTGCCTCGTGGTACTGCCGCATCATCGGAGTGAGCTCGCCCATCTCGAAAAAGTATAGCCCGTGACGGGTGAGGAGTTACGCGTGACAAAGTCGTCGCATTTAACCGGCCGTGTATCGTGGGAGCCCGCTGTCCGTCTCCCATTACGCGTTACGGAGGCAGTAACTACTTGAGCACCGGTGAGACAGATGATAATTTGAGAGCATGGTCTGGAACGTTCCCAACGGGCTTACCTTGGCAAGGGTCGCCTTGATCCCCCTCTTCCTCTTCTTCCTCCATGCCAAACATCCCCTGTTCGGTGTCTTCGCCCTGGCGATCTTTGCCATCGCCGCACTGACCGACGCCGTGGACGGATATTTGGCACGTAGCCGCGCCGAGACTACCGCCTTCGGGAGGTTCATGGACCCCATCGCCGACAAGATCCTCGTGATGGCGGCGTTGGTCTCGTTCGTGGAGCTCGGGGAGCTTCCGGCGGTCCCGGTGATCGTGATCCTCGCCCGGGAATTTCTGGTGACGGGCCTGCGGATCCTCGCCGTGGGTCAGGGAATCTCGATCCCCGCCTCCTCGCTGGGAAAGCTGAAGACCATTTCACACGTGGCGTTAGTGCTCGTGATCCTCATCGGGAGGCACTTCGGCCTGGGACCAAGCGGCCCGGAGTTGAAGATGGCATTCCTGTATTTGGCCGTGTTCTTGGCCCTCGTCTCGGGGGGGGAGTACTTCTGGCGCGCCCGGGGCGTCTTCGGCGAACGCTAGTTTTTCTCTACCTTGCTTGTAAAGGGTCTCCCATCCGTAGCCTCGTCTGAGGTCCTTGTGGTCTTAGGGTATTGGGGTCAAAACCCCCGGGTGAACGGTAAAGCTACGGAGGGGGCGGGATTCGAACCCGCGGAGGGTTTTTCAGCCCTCAAGGGATTTCAAGTCCCTCGCCTTAGACCGCTCGGCCACCCCTCCGGAAAAATCTTATGGATTTCCGAACCGGAAAGCAATCGCTGCGGTACGGATTCAAGGACGTGTCCGGGCGGTAGAAGAGGGGAACTGCCGGAGTAGCTTGAGGGCTACCTCCAGATCTTCCTTCACGACCTTGACCCGGCCCGTGGCCCGGAGGGGGAGTCGGGTGAGCATGCGCATTCCCCGCCAGAGGGAAGGCGGTACCTCGTTTCCCTTCCCGCCACATGTCCGGCAGATAAGCCCCTCGTCCGGGGACCAGGTGAGCCCCTCCTCCCCGCCGCAGCGCACGCACCCCGTGAGGTGCGGTCCGTGGCCCGCGAGGGAGAGGAGCTTGAGCTCGAACGCGAGGAGGCCCACCCGCGGGGACAGTCCTCGTTCCAGCTCCAACAGGAACTCCCTCACGAGTCTCAGCACTTCGGGTTCAGGGTTCCCTTCCGGCAGGTGTTCCGCCGTGAACGCGAGCCCCATAAGGGCAGCCTCCAGCGCTGCGGCGTCCCCACGCAGTTGGGAGAAGAGTCGTACAAGCGACGCTTCCTTGAGGAGATAGGGACCATCCCGCACGTAGTAGATGAGCTCCACGTAGTTCGTGGGCTCGAGGATCGCCCCATAGGGCGACTCCATCCGCCGGGCCCGCTTAACGAGGATCGCAATTTTCCCCTCCCGCTCGGAGAGGACCTGGATCAGGCGGTCCGTCTCCTGGACGTCACGGGCGGTGAGGACAATACCGCGGTCCCGGCGGAGCTTGGCCACCTCAGTCGGGCGCTTCCTGGACGATCTGGACCCCGCGGGATGCTCCGATCCGCGTTGCCCCTGCTTCGATCATCCTCACGGCAGTCTCGTAGTCGCGGATCCCGCCGGCGGCCTTGACCCCCATTTCTCCCCCCACCGTGCGGCGCAAGAGCGCTACGTCCTCCACCGTGGCCCCCCCGGGGCCGAAGCCGGTGGAAGTCTTGACGAAGTCTGCCCCCGCGGCCTTGGCGAGGATCGCTCCGGCCACCTTCTCCTCGTCGGAGAGCAACGCACACTCCAGGATCACCTTGAGCATCACCCTCCGGGGAGCTTTGTCGATTTCCTCCCGGACGGTGCGGATATCCCGCAAGACTTCCGCATAATTTCCGACCCTGAGGGCGGCGACATTGATCACCATGTCCACCTCGTCGGCCCCCTCGTCCACGGCTACCTTGGCCTCGAACGCCTTCACCCCCGGCACGTGTTGGCCATGGGGGAAGCCGGCCACCGTGCAGACCCTTACCTCGGTATCCCGCAGGAGTTCCCGTGCGAGGGCGACGTAGGTCGGGGGGATACACACGGCGTAGAAGCCGTAGAGTTTCGCCTCCTCGCATACCCGTCGTACGTCCTCCGGGGACGTCCCCGGGCCGAGAATGGTATGGTCGATGTAACGGGCTATCTCTCGCTTCCGCACCCCATATCACCCCTTTCCCAACGCAAGATAGCCCCCACGCCCCCGGGGCGCAAACGGTCCCTTGACACTCAGAAGGAAGTGGTGGTAGGGTGGATTATCGGTTTTTTTGGCCCATTGACAACGGGACGAGGGTGTGCGGCGTGTCGCTCCATGTCCTTTCACGTCAGAGATTTGAATCAGGTTCCTCCCTAGGGCGTGCTGCTGGCCAGAACGATCGCGCCCATTCCCTCCTCTCGCCTCGGGAGGTGGAAATCATGCGTGCGGCGATGACGGTGACCGTGGCGGTGCTGGTCCTGGTGGCCATGGGTTTCCCCGAAGACTGGAACCAGTTCCCGGCCCCCAATCTCCCCTCGGAGAGGTTCGGCCCCGGCAGGGTGGTCTTAGACGACGGCCGCGTCCTCATCTTCGGCGGGAGTGA
>MTNJ01000043.1 GCA_002011425.1 Candidatus Acetothermia bacterium JdFR-48
CGAGGAGTTCCGCCACTGGCTCGTGGAGGCCCTGGACAAGGTGCTCATCGAATTCGAACGCGATCCACAGTTCAAATTCATGCTCGATGGCCAAGTCCTCCTTTTCCTTGAACACCTGCCTCAAAGAACCTCTTCCACTAATCCGTTTAAAAAGGGAACGCCGCGGTAGGGGCAGAGGTTTTGTGAAGGTGCTACCTTTCTCTCTGAACTTTTGAACCCGTCATCGCAGCAAACTTCACTTTCGTCTTTTCTAGGACAGTGGATTTTCTTTCCGCCGCTTTTTGACATGCTCAAATTTCCTAGCTCACCCTGATAGAGTTCAGCAAGCCACCCCATATCGAGCAACACACCATTACCGCTTCCATAGTAATCGGCACTGCTTGGCACCCTCTCGGTACGGGAGCCTGATCACGAATGTTTCAAGAGTACCGACAAGCCTGAAGCAAGTATGATCTGGGATGTAATTTTTGAAACGTTTCATAAATATATCTCCGCTATTTGCCAGATATTGACAGTAAATGTTGGCCGTTATATAATTGAATCGGTTCAGATGGGTGGAGCGCCCACAATAAAGGATGTTGCCAAACGGGCAGGGGTAGCGGTATCTACTGCTTCCCTAGCTTTAAATGGGAAGCCGGGGGTTAGTGCAGAGACCCGGGCTAGAGTTCTTAAAGCTGCACTAGAACTGGACTATCACCCCCATACAGCTGCGAAGAATTTGGCCGATGGGAGGACCAGGACTTTGGGTTTGATTGCTCCAATTTCTTTGGAACATCTTTTCTCCTCCGCTGGATTTTTTATGAAGCTAATCAAAGGGATGCACCAAGCAGCCCAAGGTAACGGGTATGTTGTCTCGTTATATATTGCTGAGACGGATGACGAGGCATCTATAAATATCAAGACGCTCGTGCGTTCACGGGCCATCGATGGATTGGTGATCACTAATCCAACATTCTCCCCGGTTTATCTGAAGGAGTTGAAGAGATATCATATTCCCTTTGTCTTCATCGGACGCCCTGTGGAGGAAGTTCCTTTTGTAGACAACGACAATGTTGAGGTCGGCCGAATTGCAACACAACACCTCATTGAACATGGCCATAAAAAGATAGCCTTCTTATGTGGTCCTCAAAGATTTACCTTCTGTCAAGACAGGCTTTCTGGTTACAAAAAGGCACTCGAGCTGGCGCGTATCCCCTATACGGAAACGCTTGTCTGGCGTTCAGAGATCCTAGAGGAGGCAGCATATCGACTCATCAGAGACCAGGGTTTGAAGGAGGAATTTACAGCCCTTATCGCTGTGACGGATGTCCAAGCCGTAGGGGCAATACGAGCCCTGAAAGAGCTGGGATATCGAGTTCCTGAAGACATCAGTGTGATCGGCATCAATGAAAGTTCACTCGCAAAACACTTCATTCCCTCCCTTACCACGATAGACCTTCACGAGGAAAGGCTCGGTTATCAAGCAGTGTGCCGTTTGATGGAAATGATTGAGAACGATCAGGACGTGAAAGAGCCAATTTTCGTTGAAGCCGACCTCGTCATCCGTGATTCGTGTGGATGTGGCTTAGAAAGGAGGTGAAAGCAGAAAAAGTTCGCCCTGAAAAAAAATGAAAGAATAGCAGGACCAATAAGTAAAAGGGGGGGATAAAGTATGTACCGGTGCGTGAAGACTTTTTTCCTTGTGGGACTTTTGTTCCTCGGGCTTGGGGCGTTGGCACAAGAACAGATCACACTTTCCCTTGCGTACCCAACGTGGTTCACGGACTATCCACGGTTCCTGAATTGGTACATCCCAGCCTTTGAGAAATGGATGGCTGCACTGGGTACTCCGGTGAAGATCGAGGTCATGGAACTTCCTGCCCCAGATGACCCTTATCGCGAGGCGACCCTGTTGCGCTTAGCCGCGGGGACACATGCGGATATCTTCGCTGATGATACCTTCTATATTCCAGCCGATGCCCTGGCGGGTTACCTTCTCAATCTTACCCCTTATGTAGAAGCTTGGCCTGAGTGGAAATTCTGGGTGCCAGCCGCGAAGGATGCCATAACGTTCCAGGGCAAGGTTTGGGGCCTCAACCGCGACACCGACGTCCGCCCCATGTATTACCGAAAGGACATCTTCAAGCTCGCTGGGCTCCCGGTACCGTGGCAGCCTACCTCTTGGGAGGACATCCTCGAGGCCGCGCGGGCCATCAAGGCTAAGAGAGCCGAGATTGCCGAAGAGATCGGTGTCTCCGATGTGATCCCCATCGCGTTCAAGGCGGGCATCCTCGGCGGCGAAGCTACCACGATGCAAGGCTTTTATATGCTCCTCCTCGGTGCGGGTGGGAGGCTTTATGATGCCGAAAGCGGCAAATGGGTGGCCAAAAGCTCCGCCCTGCTGGACACGTTGAAGTTCTATCACAAGATCTACATAGAGGAGAGGCTCTCCGTGGAGCCCGAGTTCTGGATGGCCGGGGCTCCTGTGGACAAGATTCACCTTTATCTCTCTAACGTAGGTCAGCGACCAAAAGAGCCTGCTCTTGCCATGCTCGTCACCTGGGATGGAGTGTGGTATGACACGGTTAATCCTCAACACGAGCGGTATATCCCAGATCCCCCTGGTCGAGATGCTGTGCTCGCTTACTGCAAGATGCCGGCTAAAGAACCAGGCGCTGGGATCCGCGGCCAAGACTTCGTCACCATCTCTGGCGGCTGGGGCATGGTGATCAATGCGGCCACTCAATACCCAGACATCGCCTTCGAGTTCCTCAAGTTCGTCCACTCTAAGGGCGAGATGTTAGCCAACAGGATCGCCGTACCTGGTTCTATCCGCCTGCCGGCGAGGTGGGATTTGATCGAGGATCCGGTCTATCAAAAGCTCGCCACCTCTTACGACGTCTTCTGCGCCACGGAACTCGTGCCATTGACCACTGTCCGCCCAGGTCTCCCCGAATACCCCAAGGTTTCCGACCTGGTTCAGGAGGCTACCGAGAAGATCCTGCTCGGAGAGAAGCCTGAAGACGTGCTCGAGTGGTACGCAGGGACGCTTGCAGCGATGGTAGGCGCCGAGAACGTGATCGAGCTGCCTTAGGAGATACACGGTGGAAAAGGGCGCGCTCTCTCGGGCGCGCCCTTTTTATAATACCAATCTTGATGAAAAAAAACCTCGGGGTTTTAGCGATCCTGCTTGTTCCCGCCTTTGTGTTATGGTCTATCTTCATGCTAGGTCCAGCCATATGGGGCATTCGTCTCACCTTCACCAATGAAGCCCTGACTGGTCCTGCGGCACGCGACCCGGAGTTCATCGGCCTGGCCAATTACCAACGGCTGATGAGAGATCCTTACTTTTGGGGCTCCGTTTACCGTTCGTTTGTCTTCGTATTGGGCTCTGCAATAATAGGCCAAGCTGGTTTGGGGCTCCTCCTCGCAATGCTGACCTCCGAACGGCGAAGAGTTTGGTCAAGGATTAGGCTAACGGGGAGGCTCGCAACAACCCTATGTTGGCTCGCCTGGGTGACCCCCGAAACTTTGATCGGCTGGTGCTGGATAAGTTTCCTTGACTACAACGGCGTCTTGAATCAGACAATAAAAGCCCTTGGATTCGAACCAGTCTATTGGATGGTCCGCTACGGGATGCTCTCAATCATCCTGGCCAATATTTGGTGGGGAACTGGTTGGTCTATGATGCTCTTCAAAGCAGCCCTTGAGTCAATTCCCCGAGAGGTCGAAGAGGCCGCTGATGTAGACGGAGCCTCGTCGTGGCAGAAATTCAGGTATGTTATCCTTCCACTCCTGCGGCGGCCAATTTTCGTGAATGTCCTTCTCATAACCATCTGGACTTACGGAGTCTTCGGCCTTCCCTTCATGATGACCGGAGGTGGTCCGGGCCATCGGACAGAACTGATGACGATTTATGCTTACAAAACTGGTTTTAAATATTTCGAAATCGCTTACGGGACTACTGTCTCAATAGGGATACTGTTCATCACCCTGATTCTGGCCTTGGTTTACCACCGTTTACTGGCAAGGAAAGCGTGATGTTGAAAAGATACCTCAGCGTAGCCTTGAATCACCTGGTGTTTCTAGCCATTGCTACTTATTTCTTGGCCCCTCTTACGTGGCTTTTCACCTCAGCCTTTAGGGAAAATCCATCAGTTTGGGTAGAATTTAAAGGGTTCACATTGGAGAACTTCCCCAAGGTGTTCACTGGGGAAACCGCTATATGGGTACGTAACTCTCTCTTCATCGCCCTCACTACAGCCATCATTGCGATTGGCTGCTCCTTCCTCGCGGCTTATCCCTTCGCCAGGTTCGAGTTCCGCGGGAAGACGCTTTCCCTTTTCTTGTTAGTGCTGTCGATGACGATTCCCTTGAGTGCTGTGATGCTTCCAACCTTCTCATTGGCGAGATTCCTTCGCTTGCACAATACCTTATTCGGCGTCGCTCTAGTGATCGCGGCGCGTCAAATCCCCATGGGGATCTGGGTAACAAAGGAATTCATCACCTCGATACCGATTGAGCTCGAGGAAGCGGCATGGGTGGATGGAGCGAGTAGGTGGACAACGATCAGACGTGTCATACTTCCTCTCTGCGGGCCTGGTCTCGCGGTTATCGGTCTGATGTCTTTCGTAGCCGGATGGGGTGACTTCACTACAAATTTAATCTTAATCAATTCAGAAAAACTTTACCCAATATCAATGGGACTGTATAGAGCGAGCATTGAGGCTACCTCTTGGGGCTATGTCTCCGTCGATTACGGAGTAATGTGTGCTATCGGTCTTCTTTACTTGATTCCACCAATGTTAGCGTTTCTCTTCACACACCGATATCTGGTCAAGGGAATGGTCCTCGGAGCAGTGAAACAGTAAAGTTTTACTTCGATTCCTTGGACTCAAGCACCCTAGAGGTACAAGAGAAGGGGGAGCGAAATGGCAAAAAACAAATCGTCTGTAATTGTCGTACCGCACACACATTGGGATAGGGAATGGTATCTCAGTTTCGAGGAGTTCCGCCACTGGCTCGTGGAGGCCCTGGACAAGGTGCTCATCGAATTCGA
>MTNJ01000021.1 GCA_002011425.1 Candidatus Acetothermia bacterium JdFR-48
TCGCGCGCCTTATTCTCGCCTTGGGAAAGCTCGGGATAGAGCTTTCCCGGGGGGAGCTTGCCGAAATGGCAGGAGTTTCATCCAAGACGGCGATCCGCACCCTAGGGGAACTTGAGTCCCGTGGCATTATCTCGCTTGAGAACCGCAAGATCAAAATTCTCAAGGAGGATTACCTCAAGCGCCTGGTGGAGCCTTTTTCCTTGCCTGTGGACAGTTCGACCATCATCTGAGGTGATCGACAAAGTTCTCCACCTCGGGGTGATCGGTGTCCTTGTCTACGGTGTATGTACCCTCCAAATTGTCTCCGGTGATGTCACTGAGTCAGAGAAGGCGGTTAGGGATTGCTCTGCTTTTTTACGCCCTCTTCACGGGCCTCTTCTACCTTCTGCCCATCCCCCCAAGCCCGGGAGCGATCATCGTGGGTTACGCCCTAGTCACTGCCGTTCTCGCAGGATGTGGATGGCTTTGGGGTGGCCTTGGAGCAGGGCTGGCCGTGGCCACTTCTACTCCCCTCTTGGGGGGATCAGGTCCAGGACTTCCCACGGTGGCCGGCCTCCTCTACTTAGGGGTAGTCCCCTTGATCGGAGGGAGTTTACAAATGCTGCGTCGGTTCACCTGGAAAGATGCGAACAAGGCTAAAAACGGGAACAAGTTAGATCTCGTTTGTAACGAAGTCCTCTTCGAAGATAGCCCCAACATTGTCCATCTAATCGACAATGAGGGGAACGTCATTCGCCGCAATCGGGCTTCGAAGACGATCCTCGGATGGCCCGGGAGGAACACTCTACACTTATCCGAGTATGTACATCCTGAAGACATCTCCGAATTTCGAGGAGAATTGCGCAAACTCTTCGACGTTGGTCGCCTGCAAGGCAAGAAACTCCGTTTCATCACTGAGGGCCATCGCAGTGTCTCGGTGGAAGTCCACGCCCGCCGCCTGGATGGTAAGAGGGCCGTGCTCGAGGCCGTTGACCTTTCGGAGGTAGAAGAGCTCAAGAGGGAGCTCGCTGAAGAACGCCCCCGCTACCGATACCTCATCGAAGCCGCCATCGATACTATGGAGACGGGTGTCGTATTGATCGACAATTCAGGAAAGGTCATTTGGGCAAACAGGGCCATCGAGAGATTTTTCGGGGTTCCCCGGGATAACTGCATTGGTTCTCTCGCCACTAAACTCCTGGAAAAGATACGATTCCGCTTGGAGGATCCGGAAGAATTTGTGCGGACCGTGCGACAGGCTTACCAGGAAGACCTCCCCGTAGAAAACATCACCTGCAAAATCCGCCCTGGCTTGCGGCGAGAAGAGAAGGTACTCCAGTATTCTTCCTATCCTGTGAAAAAAGAAGAAAAACGAGTGGGCCGGATCGACTACTACGTGGACGTAACACAACTGAAGCGCCTGCAGGCGGAACTTCTCAAGAAGACACAAGACCTCGAAGAGATGAACCGGAACCTCAGAGAATATGACTGGGCCGTGGCTCACGACCTGAAAGCCCCTGCGCGCACCATCGTGGCCTTTGCGGACCAGATCCTGAAGAACAATCCCGACGGTGCCTTACCCCCACGGATCCGTCAAGATCTCGAACTCATCCGCGAGGTTGGGGAGAACATGATCGCCCTCATCCGGGACCTCCTCCACTTCTCTACCATAAAAGTGGAACCATCCTCCTTCGAGCGGTTGAACTTACGGAAGCTGGTGGAAGGAGTGTGTCGCGACCTCTCCGCCATCCTCGAGGGAGTGGAGGTCGTTGTGGACCCGAACCTGCCGGAGGTGATGGGCATAGAGACGCGAATCAAAGAGGTCTACCGGAATCTCATCCAAAACGCAGTGAAGTTCAATGACAAGCCTGCCCCCAGGATCGAGATCGGCTGTGAGCGGAAACAGGGGAACCTCTATGTCCTATATGTACGCGATAATGGCATGGGCATAAGGGAGGAGTTCCAAGACACTATTTTCCGCATCTTCAACAAGTTGAACCCCGAGAGCGAGGGAACCGGGGCCGGACTTGCAATCTGCCGGCGGATCGTGGAAGAACACGGGGGGAGGATCTGGGTCAAATCCAAGGAGGGCGAGGGGAGCACCTTCTACTTTACCCTGCCCAAGGCACACACAAGGAAGGTGGAGGAGCAATATGTCCACTGAGAAGAAGTTGGTGGTCCTGGTGGTGGAGGACAGCAAGTACGATTACGTCCTCGTCGAACGTTCCATCAAGGCTTTGGAAGAGAAGGGGATAAAGTGCGAGCTCCATTGGGTTCAGACCGGCGAAGCCGCCCTGGAGTTCCTTTACCGTAAAGGGCAGTTTACCGATGCACCCCGGCCGAACTTGATCCTTCTGGACCTCCGGCTCCCGGGGAAGGACGGCCTCGAAGTCCTCAAAGAGATCAAAGAGGACGAAAAACTCCGTAAGATCCCCGTGGTGGTGCTCACTATCTCAGAGTCGGAGGAAGACATGGTGCGGGCTTATGACTCCGGGGCCTCGGCATACCTTCAGAAACCCACCCGCACAGAAGACTTCGAGAAGCTCCTGAACACTGTCTGGGAATATTGGAAAGTGGTGAAGCTTCCGGAGTGAGTGAGGCCATCCGTCACCCGGAAGGGTGTCGGAGGTCCCCTCCCAAGGTCTCTTATTTCCTAAGACCTTCACCTGCAATCGGTGTAACCCTAATGTGACGTCGTAGAGATAAGAGATATTCGCGTGCCCGAGGCTGGGTGCCGGCCGTGGCGGGTTGCCTGCCCGCCAGGGGTCGGGGGGCAGAAAAGATGCCCTGACCGCCTCCTCCCCCCGACCCCAAGGCAGCCGTTCGAATCGGCAGGGCACGCGGGAACTTTTTGAGCTCGGCCGGGGGGAGAGAAATTTTCTCNCCCCCCGGCCCTTGTTTTTTCAGGGCCTTCTAAGCTATGATCCTGTGGCAACTTACACGCAGAGGGGGGAGTGCATATGCGTAAGTTGGTCTTCGGTTTACTGTTGGTCTCCCTGTTCCTCTCGCTTCCCGTTTTTGCCGGTCGAGTAGCCCTCATCCTCGACGTCGGTGGACGCGGCGACCTCTCCTTCAACGACATGGGCTTCAAGGGGACCGAGGAAGCCATGGCCGATTTCGGCTGGGAGATGACGGTGATTCAATCGGCCACCGCCGCTGATTACCTCCCCAACATCCGTAACGCCGCTCGCACCCGGGCCTTCGACCTCATCATCTGTGTCGGGTTCCTCTTGGCCGACGCTCTGAACCAGGTGGCTCCCGAGTTCCCCAACCAGAAGTTCGCCATTATCGACGCTGTGGTGAACCAACCCAATGTCCTCTCCATCATCTTTGAGGAACAGGAGGGTTCGGCATTAGTGGGGGCCCTAGCGGGGATGCTCGCCGCCTACTATGGCTACCCATACGTGGGGGTCGTGCTGGGGATCGAGATCCCAGTCCTCTACCACTTCGAGGGCGGCTACCGTTTCGGGATCGATTGGGGCCTGAAGAAGTACGCCGAAGTGACCGGCGAGAAACCCGACGTGGGGCTACTCTGGGTCTACACCGGCACCTTCTCCGACATCGCGAAAGGGAAGGCCGCGGCTGAGGCCCAGCTTGAACAGGGGGCGGTGGCGGTTTACAACGTGGCTGGCCCCCTGGGGATCGGCATCCTCGAGGCCGTCACTGAGAAACTTGAAGAGCTCGGCCGTGAGGCCGGCCCACCCTTCATGATCGGCGTCGACGCTAACCAGGATTGGATGGGAGATGGCAATAAAGTCATCGCTTCGATGATGAAGCGCGTGGACGTAGGTTGCTATACCGCCATCAAGATGGTCCACGAGGGGACGTTCAAGGGCGGCCTCCTCAGCATGGGCCTCGCGAACAAGGGCGTCGGGATTTCACGGTTCATGGATCTCCTGGAGTTCATCGACTTCGGCGTGGCTGCCGGCGCCATCAGCGCTGAGAAGAGGCCCGAGATCGCCGCGAACTGGGCTGCCATCCGTGCCGCGCTCCCCACGTGGATTTGGAAGGCGGTCGACGAGCTCGAGGAGAAAATCCTCTCCGGCGAGATCGTGGTGCCGAAGCCCGAGACCAGAGAAGAGATGCTCAAGGTGCGCGAGCTCTATCCTTTGGTGCGGGGAGGTTGAGAAGACGGAAGGGAGCTCCCGAGGGGAGGGGCTGTAGCCCCTCCCTTTTTTCGCTAATATTCTCTGATGTCGGAGTCTCTCCTTAGAGCTGAAAAGATCGTCAAAATCTATCCCGATGGAACCGTCGCCCTGAAAGGGGTGGATCTCGAAATCCGTCCCGGCGAGATCCAGGGGCTCCTGGGCGAGAATGGAGCGGGAAAGACCACCCTCACCAAGATCATCTCCGGGCTCCTCTCCCCCACAACCGGGCGCATACTCCTCGGGGGCAAGTCCATCCGGCTCCACTCCCCCAAGGACGCCCTGAACCGGGGTATCGGCATGGTCCACCAGCACTTTGCCCTGGTGGGCAACTTCACCGCCCTGGAGAACATCGCCCTGGGAACGGGACGTCCCACGAACCAGATTCTCCAGGGCTCCATCGAAGAGCTCATGGAACGGACGGGCCTGAGGGTTCCCCTGAAAGTCCCCGTGGAGAATCTGGCCGTGGGTGAGCGCCAACGTGTTGAGATCCTGAAGGTCCTCTCCCGCGCGGTGAGGATCCTCATCTTGGACGAGCCCACTTCCGTCCTCACCCCTGTGGAGACGGACGAACTGTTCAAGTTCCTGTGGCGCCTCAAGGAGGAGGGGGTGGGGATCGTTTTTATCACTCACAAACTCCGGGAGGTCCTGGAGATAACGGATCGGGTCACTGTGCTCCGCCGCGGAGAAGTGGTGGGAGAGGTGGAAACCCGTGGGACGAGTGCGGAGGAACTCGCACGGATGATGGTGGGGGCGGAGTTCCGGGCCCGGGGGCGGCGTCCCGTGGAGCTCCTGACGGAGATCCCGGTGGAGGAGCGCCGCGGGGAGGCGAACCACGGGCGCGAACCCGCGTTGGTGGTGGAGGACCTCCACGTCCCCGCCGATAGCGGCGGGG
>MTNJ01000014.1 GCA_002011425.1 Candidatus Acetothermia bacterium JdFR-48
CCCGCCCGAGCCTCAGTGAGGTCCGGCGCGGGCGAGGCCCAATCTGCGCGCGATTTCGAGCGCCTCCCGGTATTCCTCCGTCGCGATGCGGCGGGATAGCTCCAGGAACTGTCGGGCCCGCCAAGTGGGGTGGTACTGGGCCATGATGTTCACGTAGGTATCGGGGGAGATCTCCTCGGCGATGAATCGGAGGACCCTCTCCGTCCCCGCGAGGCCGTTCGGAAGCACCAGGTGCCGCACGATGAGGCCCCGGACCGCGATCCCGTCCTCCACCACGAGGTCGCCCACCTGGCGATGCATCTCCCGCAGGGCATCACACGCCACCTCGAAGTAGCGGGGGGCGGCGGAGTACCGCTCCGCGGCCCCGGAGTCCCCGTACTTGAAGTCCGGCATGTAGATGTCCACCACCCCCTCCAGGGCCTTCAATACCTCTACCGATTCATAGCCGCCACAGTTCCACACCACCGGGAGCCTGAGGCCGTGGTCCCGGGCTACGACGAGGGCCGCCACGAGGGCGTGGGCCTGGTGGGTGGGGGTGACGAAGTTGATGTTGTGGCAGCCCAGGAGCTGCAACTCGAGCATCATCCGGGCGAGCTCCTCCACCGATACCTCGCGCCCCTCGTAGAGCTGGGAAATCTCGAAGTTCTGGCAGAAGACGCAGCGGAGGTTGCACCCCGTGAGGAATACGGTCCCCGAGCCCCCTCGCCCCACGAGCTCCCGTTCCTCGCCGAAGTGGGGGCCGAAGCTCGAGACCCAGGGTCTGAAGCCCGCGCGGCAGAAGCCCCTTTCCCCTTCGGCCCGCTTCGCNCCACATGCCCGGGGACAGAGGCGACAGGGGGAGGCGAGCTCCGCCAGGGCCTCCGCTCTGGCGGACAGTTCCCGCGCCGTGAGCTCCAGATACAGGGGCACCATCGCCGCGGGGAGCTTATCCGATGTCCCCGGGGCGTGAAAACTGCCCGGCGCGGGGGATGGGGGAGGTCATCTGGACGAGAGAGTTGTCGTGGTTTTCTCCTGCTGTTCGGGTTGATCTGTGTCTTGCAGGGATCCCTTTTGATCGTGGACACTGACTACCGAGCGAAGCTCTTCGACCCCGGTGACGAGGGGGACGCAGCGCGTGAGCCTCCGGGACAACGATGCGAACGAGGATCCCACTGCATTCACCGCGCTCCGCCTCCCCCTAGGAGCTCCGGGGCGGCATCCCGTCGCTGCGTACGCCGGCATCGCGGAGATCGGCCTCCCCACTCCCTGACAGAGGGGCTCGGTGCAACTCATTGGAGCCAGTTTCTCTCTCTCGGTAAAAAGATGGGGGCTGGTCGACGGGCCCCGCTGCGGGTGGTGACCATGCTGTTGGCGGTAGATATCGGGAACATCCACATTGGGCTGGGGGTCCACGACGGGGAACGGTGGGTGGCCCGGTTCCGGGTGCGCACGGTCCCAGAGAAGACCCCGGACGAGTACGCGGTGCTCCTGGAAGGGCTCTTCGCGCGGGAGAACCGCTCCCTCAGAACCGTTAACGGGACGATCGTGGCCAGTGTCGTTCCGCCCCTCACCGAGGTGTTCCGGAAATTATGTGAGGAGGTCATCGGCTGTCGGTTCCTCTCCCTGGGACCCGGTGTGCGGACTGGCCTGGACCTCCGGGTGGACCACCCCTCGGAAGTGGGGGCGGATCTCGTGGCGAACGCGGTGGCCGCCTACGCGCGATTTGAGGAGACTTGCATCGTGGTCGATTTCGGCACTGCCACTACTTTCAGTGCTGTAGCAGCCCCCGGGGTCTTCGTGGGAGTGTCCATCGCCCCGGGGCTCGAGGTGGCGGCGGAGGCGCTCGCCCGGCGGGCGGCCCAGCTCCCCGCGGTGCCCCTCGCCCCCCCGCGGCGGGCCATCGGGAGGAACACCCGAGAAGCCATGCAATCCGGGCTCATTTACGGATACGTGGGCTTGGTGGAGGGCCTCATCCGGCTGATCCAAGCGGAACTCGGCGGCGAGGCGCGGACGATCGCCACCGGGGCCTACGCCGAGCCCATCGTCTCCCTCACCGATCTCATCGAAACACACGACCCCTGGCTCACGCTGGAGGGGCTCCGCCTGATCGCGGAACGCAATCGCTATCCTTGATCTCACTGGGACAGGATCTGTCGACCCACTTGTAGTCCCGTCGGAATTGGGGCTACACTCCGGGAGCATGGAGAGGCGTGATGTCGTGGCATATCTGGACGAGTTATTCCCGCCAACGCTGGCGGAGGATTGGGATCACTCCGGCCTCCAAGTGGGCGATCTCTCCCTCCCCTGTAGGCGTGTGCTCGTGGCGCTCGACTTCGACCTGAAATTGGCCGAGCGGCTCCAGGGCGTGGACCTCCTCATCACCCACCACCCCCTCCTCTTCCGTCCCCTGAGGGAGATCCGACCCGAGACTCCACAGGGACGAAAGATCTCGGCCTTATTGCGGGAAGGGACGGCCTGTTATACCGTGCATACCCCCTACGATGCGGCCCGCGGGGGAATGGGCGAGCGCCTCTCTCAGCTCATCGGACTGCGGGAAACCGAGCCCTTGGCGCCCCGCGGGAGGCTCTACAAGCTCGTCGTCTTCGTCCCCCCCGAGGCGGTGGACGCGGTCGCGGAGGCGACCTTCGCCGCCGGGGCCGGGAAGATCGGCCGTTATGGCCACTGCTCCTTCCGCGTCGAGGGCACCGGCACCTTCCTCCCCGGGGAGGGGACCAAACCCTACGTCGGGGAGGTGGGGAAGGAGGAGCGCGTACGCGAGGTGCGGCTCGAGACCGTCGTTCCCGCGGAGAGGCTCTCGGCCGTCGTGGCACGGATGCTCGCGGTCCATCCCTACGAGGAGGTGGCCTACGACCTCTACCCGCTGGAACTGCAGGATCGCCGCCACGGCCTCGGCCGTGTGGGATCTCTTCCGGAGCCCGTATCAGCGGAGGCGATCATCGGAAGGTTCGCCACCTCGCTGGGAGTGAAGCGCCCTCTCATCTACGGCGATACCGCAACAGAGGTCCGAAAGGTGGGGGTCTGTGGCGGTTCGGGCGGGGACCTATGGCGGGATGCCCTCGCCGCCGGGTGTGAGCTCTTTCTCACCGGGGAGATCGGCTACCACGAGGGTCTCGCCGCGGCCGAAGCGGGCCTCACCGTCGCCGCCCTGGGCCACCAGGAGACGGAGGCGGTGTTCGTCGATCACGTGGCCGAACTCCTCGGGCGGAAGTTCCCCGAGCTAGAGGTGATCAGGGCGTGAGGGAACATCTGCAGAAACTCCTCGCGCTCCGGGATCTCGACGGCACGATCCTGACGGCGGAACGGAAGGTCAAGCTTCTGGAGCGGGAGATCACCGCCATCGAGCGCCGCATCACCGCCGAAAAGGGGGACTTCGAGCGGCGGCTCGAGGAGCACCGGGCCCTCCGACTCCGTGCCACGGAAAAGGCGATGGAGGCCGACGAGATCGACGAGAAAATCCGCTCCTACCAGCACAGGCTCGACCACGACATCATCCCCTACAAGGAGATGGAATACCTGCGGGAACAGGTGGAGTTCCTCAGGTCAAGGATCGACGCGGTGGAGGAGGAGGCGATCCGGCTCATGGACGAAGTGGAGGAGGACGAGCGGCGCCTTCAGGAGGAAAAGAGGGCCTACGAGGAACGGCTCAAGGGCCTCGAACAAGAAAAGGCTGAGGTCGAGGCGAAGATCACGGCACTGAGAGATGAGATCGAGGCCCTCAAGGACAAGCGTGTGATCGCGATAGAGGAGATCCCCGCCCACCTCCGTTCCCACTACGAGCGGCTGCGGGAGATGTACCCTGACCCCGTGGTCCCTATCGTGAACGGTACCTGTAGCGGTTGCCACCTCAACATCTCTCAGACCACCGTGGACCGCGCCCGCCAAGGGGAGGTGGTAACCTGCGACAACTGTTCGCGCTTCTTATTCTTGGAATCGGCGCTTTAGTCCTTCCCGCTGAGGTGGAACTCCCCCTCCCCGTGGGCCGGATAAATGACTACGGCCAGACCCTCGAGAGACCCCACCGTGAGGCCCTGGAAGAGAGAGTGGCCGCGTTCGCCGGGCTGGGGGTCGACTTCCGGTACCTCGCGAGCTGGAGCGACCCCTTCGATAACGTTTGGAGATATGCGGCGGAGGTGGCCGCTTATTGGGAATTGGGCGACGAGGCCCTGCTCGTCGTCTTCGTGAAGGAGGGGAAGGGCTGGAAGATCGCCGGCTGGAGGGGGAAAGAGGTCCGGGCGCGTCTCCCGGACACTGCCTGGCTCAGACTGCTCCAGGAAGCGCGGGAGGAGGTCCAGCGCCACCTGCCGTCCCAGGTGATCCTCGACCTCGCCGATGGCCTCCTCACCCATCTCCGGGGCGGGCCCACCCCGCCCGAGGAACGTGGGGGCACCTCGGCCCTGGCGATCGCGGGCATGGTGGTCGGGGGCCTGTACCTCGCGGTACGGCTCCTCCGACTCATCCGCCAGCTCCGAACCGGTATAATTTGATGCGGGGAGAGGGCTGGGGGCCGCGGGGACCTACGGGGTCCCCGAGGAAGGTCCGGACTCCGCAGGGCAGGCCGCTCGGCGCAAGCCGAGAGGGGGTGACCCCTGGAAAGTGCCACAGAGAACAGACCGCCAGCGGCCCATTCCGAAGGGGATGGGTGCGGGCAAGGGTGAAACGGTGGGGTAAGAGCCCACCGCCGGGGCCGCGAGGTTCCCGGGCACGGCAAACCCCGGCCGGAGCAAGGCCAAATAGGGAGGCGCTTGAGGGTGGCCCGCCCGATGCCTC
>MTNJ01000028.1 GCA_002011425.1 Candidatus Acetothermia bacterium JdFR-48
ACCTTCGCCGTGGTGTTGGCGCTGGCGGGTGATATCATCCCCGTCCTTTCCGGGGAGGCGTACTTCTGGCATTTCCTTTATCGCAACAGCCACATCGCCTCCGCCTACGCAGTGTTCCTCATGGTCATCTCCATTGGGATGACCTGGTTCTACCTGCGGTTCCTCCGCTCCCGGATGGAGGTGATCCGCGGATGAGCTACCCCCGGCTCCTGCGGCGCACCCTGCTCTACATGGGGGTCACCGCCTTCGCCCTGTGGGTGCTCATCCCCATCTTCTTCATCGGGATCTCCTCCTTTACGCCCAGGAACGAGATCTACGCGTGGCCCAAGCCCATCATCCCGAGCCATTTCTCCCTGGACACGATGGAGTTCTTCCTGGGATCCTATGGCGTGCTGAACTCGCTGTTGAACAGCGTGTGGGTGGCCCTGCTCACCCTCTCCTTCACCCTGGCGGTGGGGGCGCCGGCGGGGTACGCCGTGGCCCGGTTCTTCTTCCGGGGGAGGGAGGCCTTCCGACTGGGGATCCTCATCACGCGCATGTTCCCTACCGCCCTCCTCGCCGTCCCGCTAGCCGTCACCTTCATCAGGTGGGGGCTCTACGACACCCTGGTGGGGGTGGCATTGATCCACACCGCCATGGCGCTCCCATTCGCGGTGATCATCACCACAGGGATCTTCATGGGGGTGCCCAAGGACCTGGAGGAGGCGGCGATGACGTTGGGGTGTAGCCGCTTCGGCGCCTTCGCCCGGGTGGCCTTGCCATTGGCGCTGCCGGGCCTGGCCGCGGCGGCGATGTTCACCTTCGTCATCTCCTGGAATGAGGTGTTCGCCGCCACCATCCTCACGGTGAACAACCGGACCCTGCCGGCCCATATCCTCACCACCATCCAGGCCTCGCCCCTCTACTTCCGCTTCGCCGGCGGGTTCTTCATGATCCTCCCGGCCCTGTTCTTCATGTTCCTGATCCGGCGGTACCTCTTCCACATGTGGGGCGGGGCCACGGCAGAGAGGTGAACCATGGCGGCTGAGATACGACTGGAGAACGTACGGAAGGCCTTCGGGAAGGTCGTGGCCGTACGGGATATGGACCTCGTGGTGGAGCCCGGGGAGTTCCTCGTGCTGTTGGGGCCCTCGGGCTGCGGGAAGACCACCACCCTGCGCTGCATCGCGGGCCTGGAGCGGGTGGATCGGGGACGGGTTTACATCGGCGGCCGCGACGTCACCGCCCTCCCCCCCTCGAGGCGGGGGATCGCCATGGTGTTCCAGTCCTACGCGGTCTTCCCCCATATGACGGTGGCCCAGAACATCGCGTTCGGACTCCGCATGCGCCACACCCCCAAGGATGAGATAAAGAGGGCGGTCAAGGAGGTGGCGGAACTCCTCCAGATCGACGAGCTCCTCGACCGCTATCCCTCCCAGCTCTCCGGGGGCCAGCGTCAGCGGGTGGCGGTGGCACGGGCCCTGGTCATGCGCCCGGAGGTGCTCCTGATGGACGAGCCCCTCTCCAACCTCGACGCGCTCCTGCGCCTGCAGATGCGGGCCGAGCTGAAGAAGCTCCACCGGGAGGTCGGCACCACCACCGTGTACGTCACCCACGACCAGATCGAGGCCCTGTCCCTGGGCGACCGGATCGCGGTGATGCGGGACGGGGAGATCGTGCAGCTGGATACCCCCCACGAGGTGTACGACAAGCCCGCCATCGTCTTCGTCGGTGGGTTCATCGGCACTCCCCCGATGAACTTTCTCCGCGCCGAGGTCAGAAAGGCGGACGGAAGGGTGTACCTCGCCGTGGGGGACTTCTCCGTGGAGGTACACGAGGAGTGGGAGGGGAAGCTGGGGGAGATGGTGGGGACGCCGGTGGTCTTGGGAATCCGTGCCGAGAACATCGAGGTGCGGCCCACTCCGGAGGAAGGGACCCTCCCGGCCCAGGTGATCGTGGCCGAGCCCCTGGGTTCCCAGCAGCTCCTCACCGTCCAGGTGGGGAAAGATGTGTTGAAGGTGGCGACGAGCCCCGAGCTCTCCGTCGCTCCGGGCCAGACCATCGGCCTGGTCCTCACCAAAGCCAAGATAAGGCTGTTCGACGAGAAGACCGGAGAAGCGCTGAAGTTCGACTGAGGTACAGGAGGTCAGCGATGTCGTTGGTTGTGTTCCCGTTCAAGGAAGAGAACCCCGAGGTCCTGCTGAGGAGCGTGAGGATAGCCCTCGCCCACCCGCGGGTTAAGGAGGTCCTGTGCGTGGGGGCGAGCGAGGACCATTGCTTCCGTGCCGTATCCGCCGCGATCCCCGAGCTCTCGCGGGAGTACGGGAAGCGCGTCGCGGTCATCGTCCAGGAGAGGCTGGGCGAATTGCGCCCGGGAAAGGGCGACGGGATGAACACCGGTCTCAAGTATTTCCTAGAGGAGACCGAACACGCCAGAATTCACTTCTACGACGCCGACATCGTCTCCTTCTCTGAGGAATGGATCACCAAGGCCGAGGACGCCGCCGATGAGGGGTACCAGGTGGTGCGCCATTACTTCCCCCGGTCGTCCACCGACGCCATGATCACGTGGATGATCACCCGCACCGGGTTCGCGCTGTTGTGGCCCCGCTCGGCCCTTCCGTGGATCGAGCAACCGCTGGGCGGGGAGCTCCTCCTCACCCGCGTGGCCGCGGAGCGCCTCCTGTCCGATCCCCGGGTACGCCGCCAATCCGACTGGGGGATCGACACCCTCTACACCTTCTCCATGGTGGCCCACGGCCTCCCCATCTTCGAGATCTACATCGACGCGGGCAAGCTCCACAAGCTCTACGGCGCCCTCACCGACCTGAGGACGATGCTCATCGAGTGCTTCTCCGCCGTGCAGGGGCTGAAGGACGAGGACGTCCCCGCGGGGACCGTGCACCACTTAGAGTACCCCGGCCCGGTGCGCCAGGAGGTGAAGGAACGGGTGGGCTACAATTTCGAGCGCACCCTCTGGCTCCTCCGGGAGAACTGGACCGATCGCCAGGCGGAGCTCCTGGAGTTCTTTCCCCGCCCCGTGCGGGAGGGGATGCTGACCTGTCGGGAGTACCCGCGCTTCTCGTTCATGGACGAGGACGCGTGGGCCGAGACTTACCTGGTGCTCCTCGAGCGCTTCGACGCCGCCGATGAGGACTGGAGGGAGCTCCTGTTCAAGCTCTGGATCGCCCGGGTCCTCCAGTACACCACCGCGGTGGCCCTGCGGGGCTACGATCACACCCTCCACTACCTCCACCGGATGGTGGCCCGGTACGTCCACCGCGCGCTAGCGGGAGGATCAGCCGCGTAGGATGGCCTCGATCCCGGCCCGCGCCCGGGCGATGGCCGCCACGGGGGAGGCCCGCCCGGCCAGTACGTCCTCCACCATCTTGCCCGACTTTGACAGGGTTTTTGAAAAAGCCGGTTGAGAAAAGAAAAAGATCTCAATCGAGGGTGCGTGTGGCACCATGGCTCCTGGGGGGGTGAATGCGGAGCCGAGGATCAGGCCAGCCGCTCCACCAGCTTAGGCGGGGCCATTTTGAGGGCCCGGAACGCCCGCATCGCGGCCTGAGGGAACTCGTCCCGCAGCCGGTACCTCGCCCCCGACCCGTCCTCGATCTCCACCGGCCTCACCCGCGAAAGCCCCTCCATTAGCGCGGAAAAACTCCCCTCCCACCCTATCTCCTCGAGCCCGAGCCGCAACTGGGTGAGACAGGCCAACCGCAACGGGATTTCACAAGCTCTGGGTTCACCACCGAGGAGGAGCTGCGGAAGCTGCGCCGGAAGACTCTTAGCTCAGGCTGGAGCAGGAGATCCTGGCAAGAGCCGCGGCCTGGTTCGCTCGCAAGATCGCTCGCTATCCGGTAGCCCCCGGGAGGGAAATTGGCGGTCTTCATCGGCTGGTACTCCGCGTGGTGGGGGCGGAGAGGGCCGGGAGCTTCTGAAGAAGCTCGGGGATAGCTAGACCAGAAGCCGTGGGAGGGGACCACACAACCGAGATGCGGGAACCGAAGTGGCCCAGACCTGGTGGAG
>MTNJ01000004.1 GCA_002011425.1 Candidatus Acetothermia bacterium JdFR-48
GATCGAAGCGGCCCTGAAGGAAATAGAAAACGGGCGGGGAACCCTCTACGACCCCCAGGTGGTCGACGCTTGTCTGCGCCTCTTTCGCGAGAAGGGCTTTCAGTTCCAAACGCAATATGAACTATAAGTTGACCCAAAGACTTCGCTGAAGCCCTCGACCTCCATCGTAGGTTACCTTGAACGGTGAGAGATGAACGGCAGAATTTTTTGTTATTCTCAAGAGAAGCCCCACCTTTGCGCCATGGCTCGGGGATCTAATCGCTTGAACGCGAATCTCCCGAGGGGGTCACTCCCTTCCCGTGGTGATGGATTTTCTCACCGTTCCGCATCCGCAGGAGATTAACCTCGCACCACATGTCCAGAATTTCAACGCAACGTAACCCGCCCCAATTTGAGCACTATCAAGCGCCGAACTTCGGGCCACGGTTGCAGTAGCCGAGGAGCTGTGGGACCAGGTTTCCCGAGAACCTCCCCAATCCACCCTCGGCCGCGATTCGCTCCCCGAAACGCTCCACCCTGTCGGGGCGGACCGAAGGGCCCACGAACAGCGCCGGCACCGGATCCGGAGTGTGGTCCCCGTAGTCTATGGGGGTGGTGTGGTCTCCGGAGAAGCAAAGATGAACTTCGTTCAGATCAAGCTTATCGAGGAGCTCCCCGAGGAACTCGCGGTCGATGCGCTCGATGAACTTGGTCTTCGCCTCGGGATCGTGGTCGTGGCCGGCGTTGTCGGTGCCCTTGATGTGGACGAACACGAAGTCGTGGGTCTCCAGCGCCTCCAGGGCCGCCCTGGCCTTGGCCACGAGGTCGGTCTTCAAGTCCCCCGTGGCGCCGGGGACCTCCAGGACCACGAGCCCAGCGGCCCGAGCCACACCCTTGTACAGGGCCCCGCCCGCGATGCAGACGGCTTGTATCCCGTACTTCTCCGTCACCGGCACGAGGTGAGGCATCACAGCCGCGCCCCGCAAGAGGACGATGTTCCCCGGTGGCTTTCCCTCCTGCTTTCGGCGCACGTTCACGGGGTGGTCCCGCAGGAGCACGTAGGCCTGGCGAGTGATCTCGTTCAGGACCGCGGCGGTGCGGCGGGCAGCCTCCGAGTCGTCCAGGGGATGCGCCTCGGCCACCGGCACCCCGGTCTCATGGGGGTCGGTGTCCGAGACCGCGGCCGAAAGGTCTTCCCCTCGAAGGACCAGTGCTCCACGATGCTCGGTGGAGGCGCGGAAGCTCATCTCGACCCCGAATTTCACAAGGTCTAAACTCGCGAGCGCCTCGGCAAGCTCTTTTCCCTCGGCGAGCCTCCCAGCGCGGCGGTCGATCACGATGAGCTTCCCGTCGCGTTCCTCCACCGTGGCGAAGTTCGCCCGAAAGCAGATATCCCCAGCCTGGACCTCCATTCCAATACCCAAGGCCTCGAAGGCTCCACGCCCGGTGTATACCGNGTACGGGTCGTAGCCGAAGATGGAGAGGTGAGAAGTGTCAGAGCCCGGGCGCACTCCAGGAGCNATGGGGTCCATCANCCCGGTGGCACCGTCCCGAGCCAATCGGTCCAGGTTCGGGGTGGAGGCGCGCTCCAAACACGTGGCATTCCCCCAATCGGTGGGCCTTCCCCCGAGTCCGTCGGCGATGACCAGGATGGCTTTGTAGGTCTTCTCCATTTGGACCTCCCTTCAGGATCTCCCCTGCAGGTATGGAACGAGCTCCCCCACGGGGACGTACTCCTCCACGCCAGTCTCCAGGTCTCGGACCTTGCCCTCTCCCCGGGAGAGCTCCTCCTCGCCCAGGAAGAGGGCATAGCGAGCGCCTCTCTGGACCGCAACCTGGAGGCGCTTCCGCAGGGAGCGGCCCGCGTAGTCCATGTCGGCGGAGATGCCGGCGCGGCGCAGTGCAGCCAAGATCTTCAGGGCTTCGGCTTTCTCCTCTTCCGCCACCGGGAGGAGGTAGGCCCTGGGGCCCGAGATCAGCCGATAGCATCTTTCTCCGGGCTCCCGCTCGCCCAGCACGAGGATCAACCGCTCCATCCCCCCGGCGAACCCCACCCCGGGGGTGGGAGGCCCGCCCAGGGCCTCCGCCAGGCCGTCGTAGCGGCCACCCCCGAGTAGCGCGTCCTGGGCCCCGAGATCCCTCGAGGCGAGTTCGAACACGGTGCGAGTGTAGTAGTCCAAGCCCCGCACGAGCTTGGGGTCCTTCTCGTAGGCGAGGCCCAGGGCGTCGAGGTACCCCAAGAGCTCGTCGAAATGGGCCCGGCACCCCTCGCACAGGTAATCGAGGCTCCGCGGGGCATCCCGGGCAATCTCCTGGCAGGTGTGACCGTTACAATCGAGAATTCTCAGGGGATTCTCGTCTAGCCGCCGTTGGCAATCGGTACAGAGTCCTTCGCGATGGGGCAGGAAGTATTCCCGCAGGGCCTCACGATACCGCGGCCGATCCCTGGGACAGCCGATGGAGTTCAACCGCAGAAAAAGCCCCTCGCGCCGGAGCCCCAGTCGCTCCATTAGGTACCAGGCAAGGTCGATCACCTCCGCGTCCAGGGCGGGGTCCAGGGAACCCAAAGCCTCGACGCCGTACTGGTGGAACTGACGCTTGCGTCCCTTTTGGGGCTTCTCGTACCGGAACATGGGGCCGAGGTAGTAGAGCTTCGCCACGCCCCCTCTGGCGTAGAGGCCGTGCTCGATGTAGGCACGCACCACCGAGGCGGTGGCTTCGGGACGAAGGGCGAGGAGCTGGCCCTTCTTGTCGGGAAAGACGTACATCTCCTTGTGGACGATATCGGTGGTCTCCCCCACCCCCCGGGCGAAGAGCTCGGCCCTCTCCACGATGGGCGTTCTGATCTCCCGGTAACCGTAGAGGGCCACCGCCTCACGGATCTCCGCCTCCACATACTGCCAGAGGGAGGTCTCCTCGGGGAGGATGTCCGTCATCCCGCGGACGGCCTCGACCTTCATCCTGCGAGGTCCTCCTCGAGACGGACCATCTCAACCAAGGCCTCGGCGGCCTGAGCCCCCTTGTTCCCGAGCTTCCCACCGGCCCGCTCCAGGGCCTGTTCCTGGGTGTCGGCGGTGATCACGCCGAAGGAGACCGGGACCGGAAGCTCCAGGGAGAGCTTCGCGATCCCCTTGGCGACCTCGGCGGCCACGTATTCGAAGTGGGGAGTAGCCCCTCGGATAACCACGGCCAGGGCCACGACGCCGTCCACCTCACCGCTTTCGGCGAGGACTTTCACCGCCCGTGGCACTTCGAACGCCCCGGGGACCCATGCGACGCGGATGTCCTCCTCCTGAACCCCCAGACGCAGGAGCCGGTCCAGCGCACCCTCCAGGAGCTCCCGGGTGAAGACGTGGTTGAACCGGGAGATCACGATCCCCACCCGCAGGCCCTCTCCGCTCAGTTTTCCCTCGTGAATACGCACGGTCGCCTCCCGACCGATTTTGGTGACGATCGCTTAGCTTAGCTTCCATCGAGATGGGAGACAAACATAGCCGGAAACGGGCGCGAGCGCCTGTCCCAGTTTAGACAGTGGCCCGATCCGCGTCCAGAGACTATCCCCTCACTTCAAACAGGGTCGTTCAGGAAAGCACGTCTCAAGTAGACCTCCACCCACCAGGTGCCGCTGGGGCGGCTCCCCGGGCTTCCCAGGGCGAACTCCCACGAGGTGGAATAGCTCCTGAGGCATCTCACCCCGTATGC
>MTNJ01000060.1 GCA_002011425.1 Candidatus Acetothermia bacterium JdFR-48
GTCTCCATTACAGCTCCCGAGCGCCCACCCGCAATGCTGGACGGCTGGTNGATGCCNTNTGCTGTGCGTGAGCACGAGATTCGATGGATGCGCGAGCACGGTAATTGATGGTCGGCTGCGGCACCGTCCATCACCAATGTTGCGTGCCGTCGGGCAACGCTGATGGACGTGGCGATCTATCGCGGTGGACCGGATGCGGAGCAGCGGCACTGATGTAACAAGGGGCCCGGCGGGCCCCTTGTTACTGGATCAGAAGTCGTTATCTGCGAGATCGCCAAGGCCATCAGGATGCTCCTGCCGATCTTCGGCCAGCCACTGGGCCAAGGCCAATTGATAGTGAGCATGCAGACGGTCGCGCAGATCGTCGAGCAATTCGATCACAGCCCAGGCCTGCGCGGGCGTCCAGTTGGCATCAATGAGCAGGGGCAGCCCCTGGGCGATGCCGGATGGCTGGTGGAAGGTCATGGTGATGTCGTCGTTGTGTTGATGGACGTGGCGGCGATGGCCAACGGCGCCACTCACCGCCTGGCGCGGCGGTTCAGGGTTGCGCTGTAGGTTTCCAGATAGAGCTTCTCGTCGATCTGCGGTAGCTCCCGCTGCGCGGCCTGGGCCAGAAGCTCGCCCGCCAGGTTCATCAGGATGCGGTAATTGCCGGCGGCGTGCTCACACAGGGTCTGGCGCAATGGCATGGTCATCAGGGTGGCGTTGCCGGCGGCGGCCAGCAAGTGGTCCAGGCAGGCCTGCAGCTCGTCGATGCTCGCACTCTCCAGCGCCAGACGGCAGCGGATGCGGCTGCCCAGCGGGATCAGGTCCTCGCGGCTGAACTTCTCCGGCAGGCGAGCGTCGCCGGCAAGCACCACGCACAGCAGCAATTGCGAGTCGAAGCGTGCCTGTGCGAGCAGGCGCAGTTCCGAGAGGGCTGGCACCGCCATCTCCTGGGCTTCATCGATGAGCAGCACGCAGCGGCGGCGGCTGGCCTCCATGTGGGTGAGCCAGCGCTCGCGCAGCGCCTTGAAGCCGCCCCAGCGATTGTGGGGCTTGAGCGGTACGGTAAAGATGTCGCTGAGCTCGCGATAGAAGTCCGCCAGATTGCTCTGTGGGTGAGCGATCGAGCCGACCATCAGATCGGGGACGCGCATGAGGCGCTGATGGAGCAGGCGCAGCGTGACGCTCTTGCCGCAACCGGGGTCGCCATGCACCATGGCGAAGCCGCCTTCGCGGGCCATACCGTTCTCAATGCGCCAGCAGAAGTGATCGAGCTTGGGTGGCACGAACACGGCCTCGACGGGGATGTCCTGGGCGAAGGGGTTGAACTTCAGACCGTACAAGGCCAGCAGGTTGGGTTGATTCATAGCTTGGTGGGTGCGGGTGGGAGATAGGCCGGCGGCAGGCCGGTGGCGGCGTGTTCGGCGAGCAACTGACGCAGCAGCGGCGCAGTGCCAGCCTGCGCGGGTTCCTCGTTAGCAGGCGAGGCACCCTTGGCCGTGAGATGCGCGCGCCGTGCGTCGGCATTGGCAGACTTGTCCAGCGGGAACACGGCGGCCAGGATCGCGCCGATGCGCGCATCGATCAGGTCGACTTGGGAGAGATCCCAGCGCGCGTAGCTCAGGCAGACTTGCTCGAGGTGGCGGTAAGCGCCGGGGATCTCGAAGCGCACGCCGTCCAACGTGAAGGTGCCGTCGGTTCTGCGCTGGCGGCGATGCTGGCGGATACGGAAGGCCCGGCGCAAGGCCAGCGCCTCGGGACTGGGGCGCGAGACGTCGGCACAGGACAGGTAGCGCTGCAGAGGCGTCGCCTCGAGTTCGGCGTGTTCCTTGTGGTGGTATTCCTGCTCGACCCAGGCCTGCGTGGCGAGGTTCAATTGCTCCAGGGTGAGGTGCGACTCACCTTCGAGCATGGCCATCAGCCGGGACTCGAGCTGTCCCCAGAAGCGTTCCTGCTTGGCATTCTGGTATGGGCTGTAGGGCAAGGTAGTCTGGTGCAGGATGCCCAGACTGGCCAGCCCCTCGACGAACTCGTCGGCCATCATGGCTGCGCCGTTATCGGTCATGATGGCCCGCGGCAGCCCTCGCTTCATGATCGCCTGCGAGACGCCGTGCACCAGCGAGGCAGTGGTCTCGTCGAGGAACCACTGCAGGTGGCAGACCAGCCGCGAATGGTCGTCCATAATGCAGAGCAGCAGCGGCTTGTGCCACTGCCCATCGGGGGTGAGCACCTTGCGCGAACCATGGTGGAAGTCCAGGTGCCAGAGCGCGGCCACGTGGTCGACCTCGTAGCTACGCACCTCGCGTGCCTCGCGGCGAGCCGCAGCAGCGATGGCCCCATCCGTGCTCGAGCGCGGGGTTGGCTTGCGCACCAGACCCTGCGCCTTCAGATACCGGCACACCGTGGTGTAGGACGGCAGCGTGTCCGGGCCATCCTTGGTCGCGACGCGCAGGTTGTCGTAATGCAACTGCATGGTCCAGCCGGGGTGCTGACGGTACTGCTCGACCAGCGCTTCGATGATGGCTGGGCTCAGACTGACGAAGTGGCCGCAATCGTCGCGCAGTCGGTTCTTGAGTTGATCGACCGGATCCTGGACGTGACGGGCCCGGTAATACCAGCGTTCGATGGAAGACGCGCCGAACTGAACGTCGGCGCCGGTGATGGGGTGCCGCCAGACCTTGGCGGCCAGTGCCTGGAACGCTTGCTGCAATTCTCCTTTGGCAGGCGGCGAAGCCAGCAAAGGGCCAATGACCGAGAAGCGCAAGCGCGCCCATCGGTTGCGATGATCAATCGATAGTGACATGACTCTCCGTTGGGGGGATAACGGGAGCAGGCTACGGGCAGTGCGGGTGACCCGCCATCGACATGTTCTGCGGGAGATTCCCCTATCTGGCGCATCCCTCAGCCAGCGTGGTCAGGCCGGGCCCAGCAGCAGAAGCAACACCGCGGCCAGACGCTCGTCTTCGCTGTCGTGCTCGACCGATTGCAGCAGGCAGTCGGGATAGATGAACGGCTCGGGCGTTGGCGGGATGAGGCCACGCAGCCACCGACCGACGGGGGTCTTGGGGAAGGTCTCGGTCCACCACTGACGCCAGCGCTTGAGCGTGGCCCAACTGATCGCCGGCAGGCCGTCCAGGCAGGCGCCAGTGGCACGGCTCGATCGCAGTACCAGGACAATGGCCAGCCAGACACGCCGGCCGAGAAAGCGCACCGAATCGGGCGTCATGCGTTTGCGGCATCCGGCACAGCACAGGCTCAGGCGCGTATTGCAGTCCGGGTGTGCTGCCGGTGGGCATCCGCGCGGCTTACGCGGATAGTTGGCACTGTGCAGCACAGAGCCGCAATGGCAGCAGCCCCTGTCTCGCGCCACCTTCATCAAGTCTTCGTCGATCCGGCGCAACAGGGCAAAAAACGCTGGCGTTTGTAGCAAGGCATGGCACACTGCTGAGGTCTCCTTCATTGCTCGACACAATAAAGGCGACATCTTCCCTCAGGCGCGTGCATGCACGCTCCCTGAGGGAACCCCTCCAGCGTCCATCACCGTTCTTGCTCAAATCCCCACGCTTTCGGCATCACGAAAGCTGCTTATGCACAGCTGGAGGCGTTGACCAAGAAGTTCCGTCGGGTGCCGCTGGCGCTTCGCAAGAGCCTGACCTACGACCAGGGCAAAGAGATGGCGCATCACGCAGAG
>MTNJ01000024.1 GCA_002011425.1 Candidatus Acetothermia bacterium JdFR-48
CACGTGGTCCAAGACCGGGATGCCCAACATTTCCCCAGCCTGCACCAATCGGCGGGTGATGGCGATGTCTTCTGGGCTCGGCTCCAAGTTTCCGGAGGGGTGGTTGTGGACCAGAATCACACTGGCGGCGCGGTCCGCCAGAGCGTTGGCGAACACCTCCCGGGGATGGATCTGGGCCGAGTCCAGAAGGCCCACCGTCACCACCCTCGTCTCGATGACCTCGCCGGCCCCGTTCAGAGTGATGCACACGAAATGTTCCTGCTTGCGCCGGATGTACAACTGCACGTAGGGGAGGACGTCCTGGGGTTCCCGGATCCTCGGGCGCTCCCCCCAAAAGGAAGCGGCGGGCGAGTTCGAAGGCGGCCACGATTTGACACGCCTTGGCCTCCCCTATCCCAGGGATGGCCAGGGAATCCTCTATCTCCCAGCGGGGGAGTTCCGGCCCGGCCTTCTCCAAAAGCCTGCGGGCGAGCTCCACCGCGCTTCGTCCCTCCACGCCGGTCCCCAGGAGTACGGCCAAGAGCTCGGCGTCGGACAAGCCTCCGGTCCCCTTTCCACCAGCTTCTCCCGGGGGCGGGTGAACTCCGGCAGGTCCTTGATCCGCGCCCGGGGCATCGTTCACTCCAACGCCCACTGGGCCGAGAGCACCTCCGCCTGCTCCAGCACGGTCTTTGTGGCCTTCTCCTGTTTATCGGGGGGATAGCCATAGCGGCGCAGGATGCGCTTCACCAGCACGCGCAGGTGCGCCCGCACGTTCTCCCGGTTGACGGGACTTCCCTACTCCTTTTCTATCTCGATCCCCATCTGGCGAAACGCTTCCTCGATTTTGTCTTTGTATTCCTGTTCGCTCATTGCGCCCTCGGTCGCGCGCAGGGAGATTTCAAGACGGTTAAACTTTTGTTGGAGGAGGTTGAGAACAGGTAGCGCCCTGTGGAGTGTGTCCACCCAAAAGGCATGGTAGCCTTCCCACAAAAACGGGAACAGAAGGGAGGGAAGGCCACCATGTGGGACAAAGCCCGCCATCAGATCCTAGAGCGGTTCTTCGAGGAGCTCAAGGACCTCATCAAGGCCCTTATGGAAAAGCTCATGCTGGAGGAACGGGAGCTCTACCGGGAAAGCCACCCCACCAAGGGCAACGGTTACTACACCCGGGACCTCCTCACCCAATGCGGCGTTCTTTCGGACCTCAGGGTGCCCAGGGTGAGGCAAGGGAACTTTCACCCCAAGCTCATCCCCTGCCGCCGCCGCATCTCCCTCGAGCTTTCCGAGGCCATCCTGGCCCTGTATGCCTCTGGGGCCAGCACCAGGGACATCAGCAGGTTCCTGGCGTCGGTGCACGGGGCGTTCTACTCGCCCCAGAGCATCTCCCGGTTCACCCAGGTGGTGGAGGAGGTGAGGGAGTGTAAGAGCCGTTCCTTGGCTCAGGCCTACTACGCCATCTGTCTGGACTGCACCTTCCTGGCGGTGAGGCAGGGGAAGGCGACCAAAGAGCCGGTGTACGTGGCGCTGGGGACCAGGCCGGATGGTCGGGCGGGAAGTGCTGGGGTTCTGGCTGTTTGGGGCGGAAGGGGAGTCGGGCCGAAACTGGCGGCAGGTGGTGAAAGAACTGAGGGACCGGGGGGTCAGGGAGGTGAAGGTTTTCATCAGCGACGAGCTGCCTGGGATCGAGGATGCGGTGCGGGAGATCTTCCCCGGGGCCAAGTGGCAACTGTGTGTGCTGCACACGGTGAGGGACTCCCTGGCCAAGGTGAGGAAGGCAGACCGGGAGGCCCTAGCCCGGGATCTCAAGGCGGTGTACGGGGCGGACACAGTTGAGCAGGCCTACGAAGCCCTGGAAGCGCTGGAGCGTAGCTGGGCATAAAAGTACCCAAAGGTCGTGGCCAGATGGAAAGAGAAAAGCTACGCGCTGCTGGAGTTCCTCTCCCATCCCAAGGCCATCCGAGCCTATCTTTACACGACCAATCAGCTGGAGCGGCTGATGAAGGAGGTGGAGAGGCGGACGAAGGTGGTGGAGATATTCTGTGGGCCCGAGGCGGTGGAGAAGCTCGTATACTTGGTGTTGGTGCAGGAGAACGAGAAGCTGCTCAAAAGGAGGCTGCGTGGGTTCGCGGAAATACAAATGGGAAGCTGCCATGCCTTCGAGACACACTAACTGAGGCGCTATGGGATCTGATCCCTGCCTTCCATAGGGATCCCGTGGGAGGACGTACCGATAAAGGCCACCACCCCGGAGCGGGTGGGGACCCTGGGCAGGGAAAAGGGGATCGCCGCCCTGTCTGTGGCCCTTATCCGCGGTCAAGCAGGAGGCGGAACGTAATTGCTGCAGGCATCTCGCGCCACACGTATACCTTTGTGCATCCAAGGATTTTGAATTCATCAGACAGGTTGGGGTTTTGCTATATAAAGTTTCTTGCCTTCGTCAACTCTTAAGTTGGATTGCTGCCCATTTGACCAGTTCTCTTTGCGCTGGAGTCTCTGGATTAGAATGTGCTTCACGGACTAATTGCCATGCCTTGTCCTCTTCTAAGCCGAGAGCCATTAGAACACAAATTGCTAAAGTACCTGTGCGCCCTTTACCTGCCCCACAGTGAATCAAAACATGTTTGCCCAATTGTAGTTCCATAGCAATTGATCGAGCTAGGGCCAGAAAAGCTTCCCGATCTTTAGGGACATCGTAGTCCGGGATTTCAAACATCCGATGTACGAACGGAAGCGCACCTGTTTGGATAGCCTTTGCGTATTCTGGCGATTTTTCCAAAATTTCATCCATAGGGGTTAAACAAACAACTGTGCCAATATGGCGTTCTTTGATGATCGCTTTAGCTTCTTGGAACGGTTCCCATCGCCCTGGCATACTATGGAGATACAAATTCCCTGGAACACAACCGGGGAGTTGCACGCGTCGGAACATGTTCACCCCCTTACGGAATTTTCTACGTACGTTCACATTTTATACCTTGGCTTAAAACCGTTTGCCTAAGTGATGCCGAGAGCTTTTAAAGCAGCTGTTAAGGGGTCCCCATAGAAGATTGGATCCACGCGTTCCATGATGTCGCTAGGGACATCGAGGAAGTCACGTTTGTTTTCAATAGGGATCAAGGCGCGGCGGGCACCGTTGTCCATCGCTATGCGCAATGGTTCGGTAAGAGAGCGCACCCGCTTGATGTTCCCCTGAATGCTAAGATCGCCGAGGATCAGAAGGGCGGGGAGAGTTTGGCGCTGGCGCAGCGCTGAGTAAATGGCGACGATCAGAGCCACGCCAATCTCTCCGGAGACGCGATTCGCCAAAAGGTCAAGGACTTCTACGTGGAAATCGGTGGTGTCGAATGACTGGGCAATGCCCATCCGGACCTTGTTCCCCTGTAGGTAAGCGAAGGCCCGCTGTAAGGACTCGCGGATCGT
>MTNJ01000042.1 GCA_002011425.1 Candidatus Acetothermia bacterium JdFR-48
ACGTGTGTTGGCCGTCGCTGAAGATGACGATGTTGGCGTCATCGGTGTTGATGACGATGGGGTGATGAGAACGCCCCGCTCGCTTGTGGCGAGCGGGGCGTTGGTGATCTCGGTGACGGGTTCCTCGTCGTGGTGACGTGGTTGTCATCGTGGTGCAGCGGATCGGGTTCAGTCCGTTGCTGTTTCGCTGATGGCGATGCGTGCGGCTTTCTCTCCGACGATGGAGTGACCGGCGGCGAACGCGGCGGTCAGGGCGTGCAGGGCGAGGTTGTTGACCGCTCGGGGGTGCCCGCGGGAGGCGTTGTGGATCAGGGTCATCGCGTCATCGGCGAACAGGGCATCGGAGCGGCCGGCGATCTTGGTGTGATGGGCGATGTAGTCGGCGGTGTCGGCGGCGGTCATGCCGGGCAGGGTGTAGCGCACCGCGATGCGCTGATCCAACGCCGCCAAGACGCCGAGGCGCAGCCGGTGCCGCAGGGTGGGTTGCCCGACGAGCACGACGGCGAACGGCGATCCGGAGTCCATGTCGTGGTTGGTCAGCAGGCGGATCGCTTCGAGTTGATGATTGTCGAGCAGGTGGGCCTCGTCGACGACGAGCACGGGGTTGCGGCCCCGTTCGGCGTGTTCGGCGGCGAGCGCGTCAGCGGCCTGGGGTGCCAGTCTGGCGGTGTGAAACGCCGGGGTGTGCCCGAGGGTGGCCACGATGTGGGTGAGCATGCCGCGCACCCCGATGGTGGGGTTGGCCAGGTAGATGATGACGTGGCGGGCCGGGTCCAGGGAGGTGGCTGCCGCGCGGATGGCCACGGTTTTGCCGGCGCCGACTTCCCCGGTGATGACGCCGATGGCGCATTGGTCCACGCACCAGCCGATTCGGGCGATCGCTTCGCTGTGACCGGGGTGGCGGTGCAGCATCGAGGGGGCCAGATCCCGGCCGAACGGCATCCGGGTGAAGCCCCAATGTGATTGCAGTCGTTGAATACTCACGCCGACACCCCGTCTTCGAACTGGCCATCGATGTTGTTGAGGTCGGTGAGCGAGAGCTGACCGGGCAGCCGATGATCTCCGTAGAGGGCGTGATAGCCGATGCGTTCGTCGTCGCGCAGTTGGTCGTGGTGGGTGGCGGCGGTCAACGCCAGGTAGTCGATTCCCGTCGTCACCGGCGGGGTCTCGACGGTCTCGGGTCGGGCTTTGGGGTGGGCATGGCGGGTGATCGTGTGGGCTATGGCCTGGCCGTAACTGCGGTCGCCGTGGCGGACCTCGATCGTCTCGAGGTCGAACGGGGAGAACACCAACTCCACCCGGCGCCCGGCCAGGGCGGGGTCGACCCGGTAGGTGTTGGCGTGCAGGGAGACGGTGGCGGTCTTGGTCACCACCCGAAACTCCGACCACAAGAACGCCTCGGTCAGATCCGCCGCGGTCGGCAACGCCGGGGCATGACCGAGCCGGTCCCAGCCGCTCTCCCACCGGGCCAGCGGTGACTGGTCGGTCTCGCTGTGGGTGCGGCGGTGGTATTCGGTTTCCACCCAGGCCATGAACAGTCGGTTGAGTTCCAACAATGCCGCGGTGTGGTCGACCCCGGCGGCCGTGAGGTCCTCGGTGGTGGTGTCGGTGACCTCGACGAGGAACTGCTCACGCACCGTCCTGAAGAACCGTTCGACCTTGCCCCGTCCTTGCGGCCGGCCGGGCGCGGAATGCACCAGTCGAACACCGAGTTTCGCGCACGCCCGCAACAGCCACGCGTCGACGAACGCCGAGCCGTTGTCGACATAGACCGAGGTCGGCACGCCGCGGGCAGCCAGCGCCGGTTTGAGGGCGGCGGCCAGGCGCACGGTGTCCTCGGCGAACCCGAACCGGTGCCCGACCACCAACCGAGAATGGTCGTCGAGGAAGGCGAACAGGTAGGTTTTGCGGTCTCCGACCCGCGGCCCGTGCAGGGCGTCGCCGACCCACAGCTCGTTGGGGTCAGCGGCTTCGAACCGGCCGAACACCTCGGTGCTCACACCGGCTGCCGGACCCATCAGTTCGCAGCGGTGGAAATGACGCAACAAAGTGGATTCCGAGGGCGCCCACCCGGTCGCAGTGCGCAGGATCCGGGCCACCTGCGCCGCGGTGCGTGCAGGGTTCTCCCGCTTCAACGAGGCCGCCAGCTCCAGCACCTGGATGTCGGTGCGGGTGGCCAGCCGCCGCGGTTCGGGCACCAGGGCTTCGAACCCGCCGGCCCGGTAGCGCCGGATCCAGCGGTCCAGGGTCGGTCGTGCGATCTGTACCCGGGAACCGAACGGATCCACATGGTGGCGTTCGGCGATCTCACGGACCAGCCGGCCACGCTGTTTGGTCGACAACCCGGCATCCAAGGCGGGGCAGATCAACTGATAGCGGAACAAGCCGATCGCCTGGGCCCGCTCCCGGCGTTTGTGTTCTTCCAACGACACTGCGGTGTTCTCCTCACATTCGAAGGCCCCGCCCGAAACCGTCTGTCGGGCAGGTGCCTTCGCGAGGATCACCGATCACCGCGTGGCGCATCAGGGGCAACTGGTGTTGCGCACCGGCGGCTACCGCATCGTCGGCCAGTCCGGTGCCAGCAGTCGGCCGCCGGTGACCGCGACCATCACCTGCGCAGGCGTCACCGCGCCCACCAACCCGACCGGCCCGAACCGCTGCCCGAGCGCCGCGACTGCGGCCTCGACCGCCGCCACCACGTCACCCCAGCCACAGCACCGGCCGTCGGGGATCGCCACGTCGATCCCGGTCTGGACCGCCACCACAAGGAACCATCCCCGGATCGCCTCCAATCGGCCGCCGGCCCGGCGTAGCCAGCCCCGTACCGTGGTCGCCGGAATGTTGAGCCGGGCAGCGATCCGGCGATGCCCGACCCCCGCGGCCCGCACCAACAGCGACATCCAAATCTGTTCGGCTGCATACGCTCTGCGCAGCAGCACCGTGACCGGCAACAACACGTGCGTCACCAAACACGACCGGCACCGCGCCCGCCGCGGCCGCACAGCACCGGCCAGACCCACCACGCGGCGAGAGCGGGCGAATCCCCAACCACCCAGCACGCCCTGCGAGCACGCCGGGCATCTGATCAGGCCCGCCGCCAGCCGGGACTCGACGCAGACCAGATCAGCCTCTACCGTCACCATCAGTGCCTCCGTGCACTACAGCGCGGCACCCTGCGAGCCCGCCAAGACTTCAGCGGGGTGCCGCNCGACCCATCAATTCCTCGTCACACTGATGGTGCACACGACCAAGATCAACCCGGCGACCACACCAACAGTCACATCGACAAGCTCAATGACGAATGACCACCGCGTGGTCGCCATCCCGAGAGACGGTCAACAATAGGACGCAGGGCGCCTGGGAGT
>MTNJ01000019.1 GCA_002011425.1 Candidatus Acetothermia bacterium JdFR-48
CGGCCGATGCGCGAGCGCGAAGCTCGCGAGCAGTCCACCGAGAAGCGCGCTCATGCGCATGAAGCAGGCGATGCCGAAGGCTGTCTCGGTCGCGATCATCGCCACCGTATCGCCCCCAAGATCCGCGTACCCTTCCACTCCGGACATGGCCTTGGCCACCACGGCCATGTCCACGACGGAAAGCACCAGGCCGATGAGCGCGGCCATCGTGGCGTAGCCGCTATAGCACCGGGCGCTGGCGGCTTCCCGCTCGTCTTTTCGCAACGCATACAGGGCAAACAGCGGCAAGCCAAACAGCAGCATCAGATCCAGATAGAGCGCGAACCGCACCCACACGTTGAGCCAGTCGACCTCCATTGGATAGCCCTGCCCGCGTTACTTCGTCGTGAAGGTGATGCTGCCGTTGACCGGATGGGTGTCCGATGACACCGCTCGCCAGTCCACGCGATAGGTGCCCGGTACCAACGGGCTCTTCGGCGCGATGATCATCGCCTTGGGATCGTCGCCCCCCGCCAGTCCAGGCGATAGGTGCCCGGTACCAACGGGCTCTTCGGCGTGATGATCATCGCCTTGGGATCGTCGCCCCCGGACACACTGGCCGCGATCTTCATTGGCGGATGATCGGCCATGCCGGGCATCCCGGTCATGACCAGATTCGCGCCGGAGACCTGCTTGACGAGGTTCTCGGAGAACAGCAGTTCGATCCGCGTGGGCGCGGGCCCTTCGGACTTGTCGGCAGGCGAGGCGCTGACAAGCTTGGGGTGCGCGAGGGCGGCGGCACTGGCCAGAAGTGCGGTGGCGGCAACCAGCGCCTTGGCCGCGGTGTGGATATAAGTCATGAGATCTCCCTGGGTAAAACGATTGAAGCCGGACGCGATCAGAACCAGGCGCGCACGCCGGCAACGAAACGCGTCTCGCCGCTACGGCCGCCGGATGTGCGAACCATATCGGCGGTGTTGCCGAACGTCTGGTAGCGCTCCACGCCGATGTACGGCGCGAACTGGCGACTGAACTCGTAGCGCAGACGCAATCCCACCGCGCCGTTCGACAGCCCGCTGCCGGTGCCGGTCGCCGGGTCATTCTTGCCGTACAGGTTCGCTTCGATGCGCGGCTGGAGAATCAGCCGCTGCGTAATCAGCAACTCATACTCGGCGGACAGGCGCAGCGCGGTGCGCCCCTCGTTGCCCACGTAAGCCGTGGCATCGACCTCGAACCAATATGGCGCCAGCCCCTGCACGCCGAAGGCCAGCCAGTTCCGCGCGGGCCGGCCATAGCCGGCATCGTTGCGAAAGCCGACCTGTGTATCCCAAAACGTGGAAATCGCATGGCCCCACAACAGCTCGGTGCGGGCGTCGTGCACCCGGCCTTTCTCGGCTTCGCCTTCGGCCTTGATCACAAGCTTGTTATAGGCGCTACCAATCCATGCCTGGGCTTCGTACGAGGTCGCATTGCTACCGTTGCCGTGCGTCCACTCCAGACGGTCCACCAGCACCGAGGCAAACAGGTGTTCGTCGGCCATGTGAAGCTGGCGATGCTCGCCCAGCGCGTACTTGCCGACGCCGAGCAAGTAACCGCCCGAATACGCATTCGGATCGCGTGCATCCGGCGGCGCACTACCGCCCTGCATCTTCATGTCGCCATGATCCATGGCGGGCGGCGCGCTTCCGGCGTTGCCGCCGTCCATGGTCTGGATGTCGCTGCTATCGCCGCTGTCCATGGCCTGGATCTCGCCGCCATCCATGCCCTGCATCGATGACATCGAATCCGAAGTGGTCGCGTTGGTCGCGTTGGCAGTTGGGGCAGCGTGCGACGCATGGTCTGCGTGCGAATGCTGCGCCCATGCGGTGCCCATGCTGACGGAAAGAAGCACCGCCGCGAGCAGCGTCAGTGTGAGTGGGTTGCGTGCGTTCATCATGCCACCACCACTTCACGGAACATGCCCATGTCCATATGCATCATCAAGTGGCAGTGCCATGCCCAGCGCCCGAGCGCATCGGCGGTCACGAGGAAGCTGATGCGTTGCGCGGGCTGCACCGGAATCGTATGACGACGGGCCTGGAACGTGCCGTCGGGCGCCTCCAGTTCGCTCCACATGCCATGCATGTGCATCGGGTGGGTCATCATCGTGTCGTTGTGGAGAATCACCCGCAGGCGCTCGCCATGCTTGAAGAACACCGGGGTCGACTTGCCGTACTCAACGCCGTCGAACGACCACGTGTAGCGCTCCATATTGCCGGTCAGATGCAATTCCACCTCACGGCCCGGGCCACGGTGGTCCATCGGGCCACCGACCGTATGCATGTCCGCCAGTGTCAGCACCCGGCGCCCGTTGTTGCGCAGCCCGATGCCGGGGTCGTCGAGGTTGGTGCGCGCCATGTCCACGCGCATGTCGGTGCTCGGACCGTACTCAGTACGCGCATGACGGGCCCGCGTGCTGGGTACCTTGAGCGAGTCGCCATGCGACATGGCACTCATCCCAGCCATGCCGGACATACCGGACATATCGTGCTGGCTGTGATCCATGGGCATCGCGCCGTGGCTCATCGCGCCGTGGTTCATGCTGCCCATCATGTCACCCATGGTGAGCCACTCCGCCTTGTCGAGCGCCGGTACCGGTGGCTGCAGGCCCTCGCGCACGGCCAGCGTGCCGCGCGCGAAGCCGGTGCGGTCCATCGACTGGGCGAAGATCGTGTGCGCGTCGTCGGTCGGTTCCACCAGCACGTCGCAGGTTTCCCCCGGGCCGAAGCGGAACTCGTCGGCCGTCACGGGCTCGATGTTCTGGCCGTCGACCTGTATCACCTTGAGCTTCAGGCCCGGAATGCGCACGTCGTAGAACGTGTTGCCTGCGCCGTTGACGAAGCGCAGGCGCACGCGCTCGCCGGGACGGAACAGCCCGGTCCAGTTGCCGGCAGGGGTGACGCCATTCATCAGGTACGTCAGCGTGGCGCCCGACAGGTCCGCCAGATCGGTCGGGCTCATCCGCATCTGGTTCCACATCTTTCGCTTCTCCAGCGCGGCGCCAAGCCCATCGTTGGAAACGTCGCGGAAGAAGTCCACCACGGTGGGTTGGTTGTAGTTGTAGTAGTCGCTCTGGATCTTGAGCTTGGACATGACCCGCATCGGATCCTCGTCCGTCCAGTCGGACAGCAGCACCGCGTAGTCGCGGTCGGCACGCACTGGGTCTTCGTCGCCGTCGATGATCAGGCTGCCGTAGACACCAGTCATCTCCTGAAAGCCCGAGTGCGAGTGGTACCAGTAGCTACCGGTCTGATCCACCTTGAAGCGGTAGGTGAACGTCTCGCCGGGCGGAATGCCCGGGAAGCTGATACCGGGCACGCCGTCCATCTGATACGGCAGGATG
>MTNJ01000007.1 GCA_002011425.1 Candidatus Acetothermia bacterium JdFR-48
GTTCTCCATCGGTCCTCCGGTGTGCCGTTCCCGAGGAGTTCGTAGAGAAACGCCTCCAGATCCCTGGACACCACGTGGTCAAAAATCCGGAGAAGAGAGCTCACATCCTTCCTCCCGGTGATACCGAAGCGGACAAGGGGGCCGCCTATGATCTTCACGCCTTTGAAGGCCGAAGCCACATCCGCTATCTCCCTCACGCTGGCGGGCATTCCCCTCAGGTATCTGCCGGGAACTATCGCGCCGCCGGTCACGACGAGCACATCCCCGCGCGGTCTTGCGCCCTCCCTCCACATGTCCACGGTTATGTACTCGTACGGAATTTCCAGTTCCTCAAGCACGCCTGCGATGAGACGCGGGTAGGGGGATATGTAGGGCGGGACGCCCAGCAGCGCGGGTTCGTCCACGTAGCCGTCAAAGATTGTGACGAACACGAAAAGGGTTACGCGATAAGGGTATTTGGGGCTTGCGCCCAAGCGAAATGAAAAACGAAGGTGATCGGCCGACCACACGCGCTCCTGTGGCATGGACTGGTAGCAGCTTCGGGCGTTAGTAGCCGCGGACTTAACGGCTCGCCCCGAAGGGCTCGCCGCTTACATCCCGGCCCTATCAAACCCGTCTTGTACGGGTGCCCTCAGACGGCGCCTCGTTTCGGGGACCGCTTCGTGCTTAGATGCTTTCAGCACTTATCGGCTACGGCGTGGCTGCCCGGCGATGCCTTGCCAGACAACCGGTAAACTAGAGGCCGCGAGGGCTCGTTCCTCTCGTACTAGAGCCCCCTTCCCCTCAGGCGCCGACGCACCCCCACGGAAAAGCACCCCTACTGTCTCACGACGTAGTGAACCCATCTCACGATCCCTTTTAATGGGCGTACAGCCCCACCCTTGGCGGCTGCTGCACCGCCAGGATAGGAAGAGACGACATCGAAGTAGCAAGCCTCCGGGTCGATATGAACTCTTGCCGGAGACAACTCAGTTATCCCTGGGGTAACTTCTCTCTTATCGCCCGCCCCCACTAATGAGGACAGGGCGGTTCGCTAGGCCGTGGTTTCCCATCACGGTTGCTTATTATGCGCAACCGTGTCAAGCCGGCTTTTGCCCTTGCACTCTACGGGGGATTTCTGACCCCCCTGAGCCGACCTTTGGGGGCCCTTGTTATCTTTTCGAGGGCGTGGCGCCCCACCCAAACTGCCCACCAACCCTTGTCCCCCTTTCGGGGTTAGCGATACCATCAAGGAAGGGCGGTGTCTCATCGGCGCCTCCACGCCCCCCGGAGAGGGCGCTTCGACGGCTCCCGCCTACCCTGCGCATCCTCGACAGTACCGCAGGGGCAGGCTGCAGTAAAGCTCCACAGGGACTTCGCTTTCACGTGGGGGGGACTGGATTGTGCACCAGTACATTGGTTTCGGGGGACCCGACCCGGGGACAGCGGGACGCTCGTTGGGCCTTCATGCAAGCCGCCAATTAAGCGGCGAGGTATTACGCTACCTTAAGAGGGTCATAGTTNCCCCCGCCGTTTACCCGCCCTTCACCCGGTTGTACCCGGGCTTCAGGTACGGGCACTGGGCAGGCTTCAGCCGGTGTACTAGCCCTTTCGGGGTTGCACCGACCTATGTTTTTGTTAAACAGTCGGGGTCCCCTAGCCACTGCGACCTACTCCTTCCCGGAGTAGGCACCCCTTCTTCCGAAGGTACGGGGCCAATTTGCCTAATTCCCTCGGGTCGGTTGATCCCACACGCCTTAGGCTGCTCACCCAGGGGCACCTGTGTCGGTTCTTGGTACGGTCGTGAGCGACACCATTTCGCCGGAGACTTTTCACGGGCTCCAGGCATCGGCCGAACCCTATTGGGCCTCGGTGCCTTCGCAAGGTTCTCGCCATTACGGCACTCCCCTCACTTCGGCACCTCAATACCGCGGCAACGGTACTCGGCTTAGCCCGAAGCGTCATCCCCGACGCGAGGCATCGCTCACGGGGCCGGAATATTAACCGGCTTCCCTTTCGAGCGCCTCCAATTAGGGGCGCCCTTAGGACCGCCTAACCCACGGCTGACGAACATTGCCGTGGAACCCTTAGCCCCTGCGGCGGAGCCGATTCTCACGGCTCTTTGCTCCTACTCCCGCCAGGATTTGCGTTGCCGCGCGGTCCATGCCTCCTCTCGGAGACACTTCCGCCCACGCGGCACGCCCCCCTACCGCATCACCTTTCGGTGGCGAGGGGTCTCGGTGGCCGGCTTAGTCCCGTCCATTTTCGGGGCCCATGACCTCGGCGGGTGAGCTGTTACGCACTCTTTAAAGGATGGCTGCTTCTAAGCCAACCTCCCCGCTGTCTTGGGCCATGGACGCCCTTTGCATGACACTTAGCCGGCACTTAGGGACCTTAACCCCCCTCTGGGTTGTTCCCCTCTCGGTCGTCAAGCTTATCCCGACGCCCTAACTCCCCCCTTCTACGGCGCCGACAGGTTCGGAGTTTGAAAGGGAAGCGAGGGCTTTCGCCCCCTGACCCCCCAATCAGTAACTCTACCCCGCCGGCTACCTCCGGGGAGGCCTACCTGCGGGTAGTCTCGGGGGGAACCCGCTATTGCCGGCCTAGATTGGCCTTTCACCCCTAGACCCAGGTCATCCGAGCGAGTTGCACATCAGCACCGGTGCGGTCCTCCACCCGGCTTTCGCCGGGCTTCAACCTACCCAGGCCTAGATCGACCGGCTTCGGGTCTCCCGCCGGCGACTCCGGGCGAGCGCACCCCGCCCCTGACCCCATTGCGGGGCTGCGGGCATGTCGCTTTCGCCGCGGCTCCGGTCTTCCGACCTTAGCCTCGCCGCCGACCGGAACTCCCTGGCCCGTTCTTCAACACGGACAGTGGGACGACGGTCCACCCCAGCTACGGGGCTTCTTCCCTTTCTCGCCCCACCAAGCTGTCGCCGCCTGGTTTCAGGCTCTTTTCACCCCCCTCTCGGGGTACTTTTCAGCTTTCGGTCACCCTACTAGTGCGCTATCGGACTCGGGACGTATTTAGGGTTGGATGTTAGTGCCACCCAATTTCCCGCGCGATATCCGACGCACGGTACTCAGGATACCCCACCTCGTGGCCGCGGGCTTACCCCTACGGGGCTTTCACCCTCTACGGCAGGCCGTTCCAGGCCACTTCGGGTTAACCCGCTAGGCGTTGGGCGGGGTCCTGTAACTCCACATCCCCCGTGACTCTTCGCCACGGGGTTCGGTTTGCCCTGTTCCGCTTTCGGTCGCCCCTACTCACGGAATCCCTATTGGTTTCTCTTCCTCCGGGTACTAAGATGTTTCAGTTCCCCGGGTTCCCGCTCCTTACGGAGCGCCC
>MTNJ01000009.1 GCA_002011425.1 Candidatus Acetothermia bacterium JdFR-48
GGGTTCGAATCCCGCTCCCTCCGCAGCGCCCGTAGCTCAGCCCGGATAGAGCGCTGGCCTCCGGAGCCAGAGGTCGCAGGTTCAAATCCTGCCGGGCGTACTAGATTGTGCCCTCTTCAGTTCGGACCTCAGTGGAACATCGTGGTGGCGATCCCGAAGTAGATAAGGAGGCCGGTAACGTCCATTACCGTGGTGATGAGGGGGCTGCTCACTATTGCCGGGTCGAGCTGGAGCTTAGTGAGGGCGACGGGCAATAAACTCCCCACCAAATTAGCGAAGAGCGCGATGAACACCGCGGCAAGTCCCACTACGGTGCTCACCCGCGGATCTCCTTTCCAGACGTAGCTCCAGAGGTAGAGTACTCCTCCGAGTGCCGTGCCGAGAAGGAACCCCACCGAGATTTCCTTGCGTATCACCGTCAACCACCGCTTGAGGGTAAGTTCCCCTGTGGCCAGGGCCCGAATGATCAGGGTCGCTGACTGCGTACCGGTGTTTCCACCTGTGCCGATGAGCACCGGGATAAAGAACGCGAGGGCGAGTGCACGTCCGAGCATCCCCTGGAAGGCGGCGATGACGTTCCCCGACATAAACCCCGCCAGGGCGAGGAAGAAGAGCCACACCACCCGCTTGTGGAACAGGGTGAAGATAGAAGCTGCGGTATAGCTCATCCCCAAGGGCACCACGCTCGCTCCCTTCTGGACGTCCTCGGTGAACTCTTCCTCGAGGACGTCCAAGATGTCGTCCACGGTGACGATCCCCAGAAGCACCCCGTCCCGGTCCACCACTGGGAGGGCGATCAGGTCGTACTTCTTCATGAGGTGGATGGCGTCCTCCTGGTCGGCGGCGGCTTCAATGGCCACGAAGTGGCGGTCCATGATCGCTTCCACCTTTTCTTCCGGGGAGGCGAGGATCACCCGTCGCAAGGGGATGTCATCGAGGAGGCGCCACCGTTCGTCCACCACGTAGACCATGTTCACCGTCTCCGCGTCGTGGCCGAACCGGCGGATGTGGGCCAGGGCTTGGGCGATGGTCCAGTGGGGCTTTAGGGCCACGTAGTCGGGGGTCATCAGTCGTCCCACGCTGTTCTCGGGGTATCCTAAGAGCTCCAACGCCTCTCTCCGTTCCTCGGGCGGGAGAATGTTCAGGAGTTTCTGGGCGAGCCTTCCGGGGAGCTCCTCTAAAAGATCGGTGCGCTCGTCGGGCGGCAGTTCCAGGAGTACTTCGAGGATTTTTCTATTGCTCAAATGGCGTAGGAGGGTTTCTTCCCTCTCAGACTCGAGCTCGGCGAAGACCTCGGCGGCGAGCTCCCGCGGCAGGAGGCGGAAGACAATTACCATCTCCTCTTCGTCCAGTTCTGCCAGGAGCTCGGCGAGGTCGGGGGCGGGCCAAGAGGAGAGGTATCCCCGCAAGCCTCGCCAGTCCCTTCGCTCGATGAATTCCTCCACCCGGAGGACGCACTCTTGAACGGATGCCAACGTTTCTCGCCGGAACATGAACGGATCGCCTCGCTTTCCATCGAGAGACCTTAACGCACATCGAGGACCGGGCAACCCTCGGCTTCCGCCAAGCATGGACGGGAAGTCCCATGTAGGCCGGCGGGTTTTGACGGACCACCGCTTCCCCCGCTACAAGGGGACAGACCGAGGGGGTTTTCCCTTTCACAGCAGGGCCTCCCGGAGAACCCTCATGATGGACGAGGAACGGAATACTTTCGACCGGGAGGTGCGGCCCGACTCCATCCCCCGGGCTGCGGGAGCACTTCCTGCCCGGCTGGTTACCGGAAGACCACCCCGCTGCCTGCTCTCGCCATCCCGATAGAGACCCCCTGGCCTGGTTTACCCTAAAGCGCGAGGACAACGCCCCGATGAGGTTTCTGACCTCGCTTCTGGCGGCGATCCGAGAAGTGAACTCTGATCTATGTCCAGGGGCAGGGCGAACCTGAAGGTAGGTGGCCCGGTCTCAGGCCTGTTCACTCGATGCCTCACGGCGCTTGCCTGCGACCTCGCCCTCGGGCAGAAGAACTCCTGCTGGTGCTCGATGATCTGCACCTGATCGGGGAGCAACCGGTGTTCAAGGCGTGGATCACCTCATCGGGCACCTTCCGGCCGGCAAACGGTTGATGGCGGGGACCAGGGAAGATCCCCGCTCCCCCTCCCGGTTGCGGAGTCGGAGGAGCGTTTAGCACGGCTGTACCGGGGGAACACATTCCTCCCTCGCTCTTCCTTTAACCACACCGCCTCCCGTTATCAAACCCTGTTCAGCCAATTCATGCGCTGCCGGCTGGCCCGAAGAGGGGAAACCGGCGGAGCTGCATATTCATACGGCCCAGGCGATCCAGCACCTCCTCTTCGCCAGGGGTGGGAGGAGGAGGCGGACCGCATCCAAGAGGGGGAGAGGTCGCTCGGGGGGAGCCTTTCCACCACGATGGTGGGTTGGATCCAAGAACTCCCTGAGGAGGTGCAGCGCAGCCACCCCGGTTTATTACACCTTTTGAGGGTGTGTGTCTGGCAGCGAGGGAGCCCTTGGCGACGCTGCGGGCCCTTGAAGAAAACCTGGCCGCCTACGAGGCCGTCGGGGATCGGGCCGGCCAGTCGCGGCCCTCATCGCTGACGTCGCCCCGCCCCCCAGATTGGAGCGAGACCGTGGAAGGAGTGGCTCCCTCGCGACCACACCGCCCGGCTGCGGCAGGTCGAGAAGAAAATTGAAACAAATAGAATAACCCCAGAGGTCACAGGTACAATACGTTCAACATTTCTGCCCCAGCACCGTGGCTACCTGATGGGTGAGCAGCTGAAGCCCCCTTGCCCCGGGCGACGTGCGTGCTAGGTCGGTGATAGGTCTCCTTTGGGAGAGGGGCGTGCGGTTGTCCCCGGGCCTGGAATTACGCAAGTGCAGTGTGGCTGGTTCGTGTTCGCTTTCAACCCGGAGCGGGAACTGGGATCTGCGGCTGATGCGGGCCGAGGGCACGGAGCCCCGCCAACTCACTGACCCCCGGCCATGGACCGGCTCCCGGACTGGGGAGTTCCCAGGGCAAGACCCCCGGTTTGCATATCGATCGGGCGGTGTCCGAGATCAGCCCTCGCCCGGAAGAGGTGAGAACGTGCGGAACTTGAAGCTGGCGGCGATAGTGGTATTGATCCGGGGATCGGGTTGCTTCCCCGGGGACTGGAACCAGTTCCCGGCCCCCAATCTCCCCTCGGAGAGGTTCGGCCCCGGCAGGGTGGTCTTAGACGACGGCCGCGTCCTCATCTTCGGCGGGAGTGA
>MTNJ01000054.1 GCA_002011425.1 Candidatus Acetothermia bacterium JdFR-48
CACCAGGCCGTCACCATGACGGTATGGTCCTCGCCGTCGACGATGATCTTCATGCCTTTATTGATCTGGCCCAGTACGTCGTTGACGGCGGAAAGGGCCCGGTAGTTGTACCGCCAGGGGTTGTAATTCACATAGCGGTAGCCGTAAGACGAGGTGTTGTCGTAGGCCTTGCGGGGTTCGGAGGAAAGGTCTTTCATCCCCGCATTGCCCCAGGAAGAAGTGATTTCATCCGCCATGGTGGACAGGGCCCAGGCACAGGAATAGTAGTTGGTCTGGGACAGCCACCACTGACGGAAGGCACCACCTGCCAGTTTCTCCACGTCGTTCGGGTTGGCGAGAGCACGGTCCTTATCCGGAGCGTTCCAGTTCGTCACGGAAAGGTCCGGGGCGCATCCCGTCAGGTAGAGGATCCCGAACGACAGCAGGATTAAACCAAGAAATATGATTTTCTTCCTCATAGTCGTCTACCTCCCATAGATCATAACTCAAACTCGACAAAGAACGTGAACTGACGGAAGTGCGGATACTGGAAGTTGTCCACGCGATATTCAACTCCACCCACTTCGGGATCGAACCCGGAGTAATCGGTGATGGTGATCAGGTTCCTGCCGATGACACCCAAGGTGATGGAATTGAACACATTGCCCAGCACGCTGCTGATGCTCTGAAGCTGGTTCTTGTCGAACCGGTAAGAGAGGTTCAGCTCACGCAGCTTCAGGTAAGTGCCGTCTTCCACAAATTCCTTGTTGGTACGGTTCACGTCGTACAGCGTGCTGTAGTAGAAGATGGGTTTCTTCTTATATTCAGGCTTACCCGCCTGGTCCACGTTCTTATGCCGCAGCTCGCGGTAGCACCACTGACGGGTTCCGTTGTAGATATTGCCACCGAACATGGCGGAGACCAGTGCATAGAACTGGAACCCTTTCCAGCGGAACCGGGTGCTGAAGTTGGTGGAGAAGTCCGGCAGAACCCGTCCGATCTTCACGAACTGTTCCACGCGGCCCTCTTCATTCAGGCGGGCATACTTGACCGGAATACCGAACGGCAGCTGGATGGGATCACCGTTGGCATCGGTACCGACGGTAACCAGCGTTCCCCACAGGTCGTCGGCCGTACCAACCTTGCCATCCGGTCCCGGACCATCCTTCCAGCTGTTGCCTTCGCCTACAGGAACCAGATACCCATCGTCGTTCACCTGGAACGCATTCGGGTTATAATTGATGTTGTAGGCCTTGCTGAGGTCCGTCAGGTCCTTCTTGTTTTCCAGCCAGCGATAGCCGTACATAGCACCGTGCTCTTCGCCTTCCCTCATATAGAAGGCCGCGTACGCACCGGTCCTCCACGGTGGAGCATCCAGCTTGGTGATGGTTTCACGCGTACGGGAGAAGTTCACCGAGAAGTCCCAGCTCATGTCACGGCGCTGGATCAGACGGGCGTTAATTGCGCCTTCAAACGTCTTGGATTCCAGCGTACCGGCGTTCCGGGTCTGGGAGGTGTATCCCATGAATGCCGGCAGAGGCACACTCAGNATCTGGTCGTCCGTCTTCCGGTTGGAGTAGGACAGCTCCACCGAAATCCGGTCCAGAATAGCCATATCAAGACCGATTTCCAGCTCCTGGGAGAAAGCCGGTTTCAGCTTCTTGTTTCCAAGAGCGCCCTTGGTGATTGAACCGGCCGTTACGTTGAAGGTCTCATACTGAGCAGAGAATCCAGGCCGGCTACCGGCTGTACCGTAAGCGGCACGCAGCTTGAATTCGGTGATTTCATCGATGAACCACCAGGGCTCCATGGTCATACGCCAGCCTGTACCAACGCGGTAATACAGATGCCAGCGTTCATCCGGACCGAACAGGGAGCTTCCGTCGTAGCGGAGCAGTACGTTCAGGAGGTATTTCTCCGCATAGTTGAAGGCGGATTCCCAGTAATAACCGACAGACCGGATCTCGGACTGCCAGGAATCAACCACGTCTTCGTCCGGGTTCACGATACCCAGGTCCTTCACGCCGTTGACGGCCAGGTTGTCACCAGCGGCGTAGGTCTCCTGGTATTCCTCGCTCTCATAATGCCAGCGGAAGGTGTGCTTGGTGCTCAGGAGACCGAAATCTTTGAACACGCGGCCGGTGATGTCTGCCGTCATGGATTCGTCAAAGGAGTGGAAACGTTCATAGTGACCCGTCGGGTAGTTCTGCATGTCGATGCTCTTGAAGCCCTTGAAGTAATACCGGGTGTTGAACCGGCTCAAACGGTCAAAACCGACGTGGCCGTTGAGGGACATCCAGGTGAACGGGCTCCAATCGATGCTGAGGTCGGCATTCAGACCGCGACGGTTGTAGTCGATGTCCTGATTATGAGATGCGTAAAGCGGGTTCTCTTCCAGGGATTTCGGATCCGGGTCAATGCGGTATGGGGTACCGTCGTTGGGGTCTTTTGCCAACAGGTTCGCCATTGGCGACATGAACATCAGGGAGTAGAACGGGTTCAGAGTACCGCGCGGATTGTCGCGCCAGGAGTTCATGTAGTAGGCGGTCAATCCCATCTTCAGGTTGTCCGTAAGGCGCTGGTCCATGTTCAAACGGAAGTTGTTCCGCTTGTACCCTTCAACGCCGTCGATGACGCCGGGTTCATGCAGGCGGCCGTAGCTCAGCAGCAAGTTTCCTGCTGCCCAGCGGCGGCTCAGCTCAAAATAATGGCGCTGAATATTGCCCGGATCAAAGAACTGTTCGGCCTGATCGTAGGTCGGAATGGGCCATGGATTGTCCTGGAAAACCCGCTGGGTCTTGCGGGAAGGATCCACGCCTTCGCCAACATCCAGAACGGCCTCTTTGTATTCCATCCAATAGGCCTGATCCGGATTGTCCTTGTACTGATCGCGGTAATTGATCGGGTTGCCATCATTATCGGCAAAGTATTTGCCATCCGCGGTCAGTTTGAATTCATGGTGAGCCGAACGGAAGTCATCCGCTTTCCAGGGGAACTGGTTAATCCCGTACTCACTGCGGACACGGATCCTGGTTTCGCCCGTAGCCAGGTAGTCACCGCGGCGTGTCTTGATGAAGATCACCCCGTTTGCAGCACGAGACCCGTAGATAGCGGCACCGGCAGCACCTTTCACCACTTCGATGCTCTCAATGTCCATCGGGTCAATGTCGACCTGGCTGCTGGCATCCAGGATTACACCGTCGACAATGATCAGAGGACCGTTGCCGCTTCCGATGT
>MTNJ01000025.1 GCA_002011425.1 Candidatus Acetothermia bacterium JdFR-48
CGGGAGCTTCTGAAGAAGCTCGGGGATAGCTAGACCAGAAGCCGTGGGAGGGGACCACACAACCGAGATGCGGGAACCGAAGTGGCCCAGACCTGGTGGAGGGGGATTTCAATGCTCAAAGGTTCGGCGAACTTTGGGTGACAGACCAATTTTTGAGGTAAGTCTCACGGGAGCTCCACCTCGGCGTACCGACTCGCCGTCTCCACCAGGGCCGAAAGCCTCCGGGGGAGCGTGGGATCGTCCGTCCTCCCCAGGGTGCACAACACTCGCTGACCGGTCTTGCCCTCTACCCGGCGGTTCTCCACCAGCTGGAGGTAGGTGACCACCGTGCCGTCCTTGTTTGTGCGGCGCTTTTCCCGGATGAACATGAATAGTAGATAGGTGTCCAATGTGTGACACCACAGCGGGACAAATCCCGTTGGAAGGGGTTGAAAACGTCGTGTTCAAGGGATTGATGATCGGAAAAATGATCCCCAACTTGTCAAAGTCGGGTCAGCGCTTGGGGCGTGTAAGCAGAGAGCTTCGAGAACGCGTTCCGTCTGATCCCCTCCGCTTAGTGGAGGGAGAGCTCGGGGAGGATTTGGGCCTTTCCGGTCGGGTCCTCTCCGGCGACGATCAGGACCTCGTGTCCAAGCTGCTCCAAGGCCTGCTTCCACTTCACCATCTCCAGCGAGACCCCGTCGAACATCCGGTGGCGAAAGTGAGAGAGGTAAACACTTTCATGAGCATGGCCAAATTCAAAGGTAAAACGAATGCTGCTTGACATATCACCTCTTCGGGGACTAAGATGGTTTTGTCCATTGAGCGGAATTAAGGAGGTGAGCCGGAAGGCAGGAAGTTCCCTATAAAATTAGCCAAACTTAAAAGGAGGTAGTATAATTATGAAACAGTTTGGAATTTTGGCAATAGCGTTGTTCTTCGGACTTTTCGTGGGGCTCGCTGCGGAGAAAGTCACGTGGATGTCAACCCAGTTCGTTCCTATTGCCGAGGCTGAATTCGTGCGCAATGAGATCCTGGCTCCGTTCGCCGAGGCCACCGGAATTGAGGTGGAATTTATCGGTGCCGAATACGCGGAGTTCGTGTCCCGCGTTGAGGCCGAGTATCGGGCAGCCAAGGGACAGATCGCCGTCCTTTGTGGCCTGCATGGAGATTTCGTGAGCGTTCTGGATGCCCTTGCTGATCTAACCGGAGTCTCCCCTGGCGGCACCATAAGCGATACCCTCATGACGCTCGGCTTCATGGGCGGCAAGCAGGCTTACGTCCCGCTCATGCAGGCCACCTACTTGATGGTCGTGAACAAGAAGGCCTTCAGCTACCTCCCCGTCGGCGCCAACGTCTGGGCCCTGACTTACGAGGATCTCCTCCAGTGGGCCAAGAATATCTACGAGGCCACCGGCATGCAGAAACTGGGGATCCCGGCGGGGCCGAAGAGCTTGCTCCACCGGTTCATCCATGGATACCTCTACCCCTCCTTTACCGGCTATCAGGTACTCGCCTTCGACAGCGGGGCCGCGGTGAAAATGTGGGAGTTCATGAAGAGGCTCTGGCAGTACGTGAATCCCGCCGCCCCCACGTGGGACGCCATGGATACCCCGCTCCTCTCCGAAGAGGTTTGGATCGCGTGGGACCACACTGCCCGCGTAAAGCAGGCCCTGATTGAGCGGCCCGGCGACTTCCTCGCCATTCCTTCCCCGGCCGGCCCGATGGGACGTGGCTTCATCACGGTGCTCGTAGGCCTCGGCATCCCCGAGACTTCGCCCAACTTCGACGCCGCGGCCAAGCTCATCGAGTACCTCACCACCCCCGAGGTCCAGGTGAAGATCCTGCAGGGCGTCGGCTTCTTCCCCGTAGTGGTCGAGGCCGCCGGGGCTGTGCCCAGCGGAGCGCTCCAGATACTCGCCAAAGGTGTCTCAGCCCAGGCCGCATCTCCGGACGCCATTGTTTCCTTCATCCCCGGTGGGATCTCCGACGAGTACAAGAAGATCTACAAGGACACCTTCTTTAAGTTCGTCATCAAGGGCGAGCCGGTGGACGTGAAGTTCCTCCGGTCCCAGGCCACCCGCCTGCGCCAGCTCTACCTCGATGCCGGGGTTCCCTATTCTGCCCCGGATGGTGGCTGAACCGCTCCGTGAACGGGAGAGGGGGAGGGTATATCCTCCCCCTCTTTTTCTTTTAATCTCCGTCCGATGAACGCGAGATTACGCCAGCTCCTGGGCACGGACACCTTCCTTCCCTATTGGCTCCTCTTGCCCTCCTTTGTCTTTATCGGGGTCTTCTTTTTGATGCCCCTCTTCAACGCGATCCTGCTCGCGTTCCGTTCGGATACAGGGGTCTTCACCCTGGAGTACTTCAAGCGGATGGTGGGGGATGTGCGCTTCATCGAGACCCTCAAGTACACGTTTCTCTTGACTGTAACCATCGTCCCCCTCCAGGTAATAACCGCACTGGCAATGGCGCTGTTGGTGAACGCGGGGTTCAAGGGATCTCGGTTCTTCCTCTACATCTTCGCTCTCCCCCTGGGGATATCCGATCTGGCCGCGGGGCTTATCTGGCTCTCTATCTTCACCCAGCACGGCTTTCTGAACTCCATCCTCTATGCCTTGGGGATCATCGACAAACCCATCTACTACATCTCCTATCAAAACATCGGCCTCACATTCCTTGCGGTGGTGGTCGCGGAGCACTGGCGGGCCACGGCCATCGTGATGGTGATCCTGGTGGCGGGATTGCAGATGATATCGAAGGATTACATGGAGGCGGCGGAGGTCCTCGGGGCACGGGGCTGGAGGAAGGTGTGGTACGTGGTCCTCCCCCTGCTCAAGCCCTCGCTTCAGTCGGCCCTCATCATCCGCACGATCTTCGCCCTGCAGACCTTCGCCGTGGTGTTGGCGCTGGCGGGTGATATCATCCCCGTCCTTTCCGGGGAGGCGTACTTCTGGCATTTCCTTTATCGCAACAGCCACATCGC
>MTNJ01000027.1 GCA_002011425.1 Candidatus Acetothermia bacterium JdFR-48
CCGAATGGGTGAAGGACGTGACTGCTAAAGGCTATGACGGGAAAAAACTGCTCGAAGAAGCTAAAGCCTTAATGAAATAAACAGAATGCCGGTAGTCACGACACTCACGCGCGGCTGCCGGCGCAATCCCCGGCATCTCCAGCGAAACGGGACTGATGCAAGTCGCCGCCATCAATCGCGTGGTCTGACTCTGCCGGTGACGCAGGTCCTGTCCGAGATCCGCTTTCAAGCGTCTTTATACGGTTTATGGCCAAGGCTACGGGAAATCGATTCTGCTGTTCGCAAGGTGAGTGGCACAAGCGCTTCGATCTGCCCTTCTGTAATCCGTGCGGACGGTCCGACGACGGCAATTGCCGCAATAACCGTGCCGTTGAAGTCGAAGACCGGCGCCGCGATGCCCCGGATGTCGGCAATGAATTCTTCCCGTTCGATGCAGTAGCCGGCTTGTCGGATCTCGGCAAGCTGACTGCGAAGCACGGCCGGGTCGACGATCGTATTTTCCGTGTATCGGGCTCGGGGCGCGCGCAGCGCTTCTTCGATCACTTCATTAGGCTGAAAGGCGAGCAGGACCTTTCCGTTTGCCGTGCAATGCAGCGGCGCCCTTCCTCCTATGCGCGCCGCCACGCGCACCGGCTGGCTGCTCTCGATCTTTTCGAGGTAGAGCAGTTCGTTGCGATGGAGGATCGCCAAATGGGTTGTTTCGTTTGTCTCATGGGAAAGCCGGGCCAGATGAGGTCTTGCCACATGGGACAGCTCGCTTTGGGCCAGTTTGGTGCCCGCAAGCACGATGATGCCGTGACCAAGGGTATATTTCTTGGTGTCGGAAAGCTGCTCGACCAGGCTGTGTGCTTCAAGTGTCTTGAGCATATTGAAAACGGTCGCTTTGTTGAGGCCGAGCCTTGTCGCGAGCTCCGTGATCCCGAATGCCGGCGCCTCGGGGGTAAATTGCTCAAGAAGCGTCAATGCATTGTCAAGCGACTTCATGAGGGCGCCCTTTGCCTGGCCCTTGCTGTCCTGTTCCATATGCTTGTCCCATCATCTGATCCGTGAGGATTAAGCGAATTTGTCGAAGCGAATCTGGGATCGCTTAACCCGTGACTTGAGCAGCAAACGTACCATGGCATCAATCATGGCGGGCGGCCCCCCCATATAGACCTGGCGCGCAGAAAGGTCTCCCGCACTGCGGGCGACCACCTCATGTACATAGCCGCGTTCGCCTTTCCAATCCGCGAACTCGCCCGCTTCCGAAATGGCCCAGGTAACTCGCACCGCCCCTCCAGCCGCCTCAATGAGCTCTTGGAGGGACGCGGTCGCGAAAATGTCGGCGGGCGTCCTTACTCCGATAAAAATATCCAGACGCTGCTTGCGAAGCAGGCCGCGGGATAGCGCATCGCGCGCAATCGACAGGATAGGCGCGAGGCCGGTACCGCCGGCGACGCAGAGTATATCGCGCTGTGCGGTCGCATCGATGAATGCGTGACCCACCGGCACCACCAGGCGCAAGGGGATGTCGCGCGCCCCGAGCAGAATTGGCGATGACACGCCACCCGGGACGCGGCGGATATAGAACTCGAGAGTGGAGGTCAGCGTATTGCCGGTGTTTGCCATCGAGTAGGCGCGATATCCTGTGACGCCGGGCACTTCAAACAATGCGTATTGGCCGGCGAGGAAAGTAATCGGCTCGTCGAGTTGAACCATCACGCGTGCGATATCGCTCGTCTCAGTTTCCGCGCTTGCCCGGCCCTTCACGATGCGGACCGGGGGTAGACTCGCGTCCCGCGATTTACATAACGCGTCCGGCAATCTACAGTCACTCTGTGGTAATGCCTGGCACAGGAGCACATGGCCCTCTTGGCGCTTTGTCTCGGGCAGCCCGGGCGCATCCGGCCAGCGGACGACGACAGCACCTTCAATGATCTGGGTACGGCATGAGCCACAAGTTCCTGTCGCGCATTCATACGGAAGCGCATAGCCTGCCCGCAGGCCTGAAATCAGGAGCGGTTCGTCCGTTGCAGCGTCGAAGCCGTTGGCGGCGTCAAAATGGATTCGATGAGGCATGGTCATTAGTCGAGAGTCCGGCAGTTGGTGATGAGGATTCCACTAGTGCGGAAAGAAATGGGCGATATCCGCCTTTATTGCCTGGTCTTGCTGGTTCTATCCGGCAAGACCAGGCAATTACTCGGCCGCTTCCGGGAGTTCGACGAACACCTCGTCGCCGATGACGCTCACAGGATACTGTTGCAGTTTTGCGTCCTCGGGTTCAATCCCGGCGCCCGTCTGTGCGTCGAACTGCCAAAGATGTTCTGTACAAGTGATTACTTCACCATCAAAGGCGCCTTGGCAAAGCGGGATGTCCATATGTGGACACTTGTTCTGGAAGGCACGGATTGCTCCTTTGGTAGAGACCAAGAGCAGGCTGTTGTCAGTGCCCGGGACGGACATTTCGATCATCTCACCCTCCGGAATGTCGGTCCTGGCACATAGCTTGATCGGTTGCGTATTCATCAGTTATCTCGTTAAAGCGGCAAGGGGGTTGGCACTGTGAACATGCGCGTATGGAGCCGTACTGTCCGGCTGTCGATGAGCCAGGTGTCTCCGTTTTTCACGAGCCGATCCTCATAGTGGCCCACGGCGAACAGGTCGCTCTGTCCCTTCATGTCAGTACGGAACACTGAAAAGGTCGACCGCGCCAATGCCTCGCCTTTTTCGAGGCTGATTTGATCCACAGTGATCTGATGCGTCCGGTCGGCCAGGTCATGCACATGTTCCGCCGACTCCTTCAACAGGCGTAGAAGCTCGGCGCGTTTAACCGACATCCAAATCATTTCCTTGCCAATCTCGGGACTGTATGCGCGCAACACATAGCTCCCCGGTTCTGCAAAGGAAGCGATGACGGCAGCAAAATCCTTAGTGT
>MTNJ01000005.1 GCA_002011425.1 Candidatus Acetothermia bacterium JdFR-48
GGCGTCCTTCAGCGTGCTGCCGCGCACCTTGTAGCGCTCGGTGACCTTGGCCAGCGTGTCAGGCGCATCCGCCTGCCATTCCGGCGTCAGATAGGCCGTCGCCATCACCGAGAAGAACACGCGGCCGTTGAGCACGCGCAGCAGCACCGCGGCCGATCCAACCGAGCCAGTCGTGGCCGCGTCGATCATCACCTGGTTGAGCTGCGTCTCCTTGGCGATCTTCGTCAGCGCGTCGCGCGTGGCCTCGTCGGCGCACTCGACGGCCGGGAAATGGCCCTCGGAGAACAGCAGCGACACGGAGTCATTCACCACGGTGCGGCAGATCCGCGTGCGGGCCGACGGGCGGCGGTCAGCCAGCGGCACGTACTCGCCGGCGCCGTTCTTCTCTTCGCTGAACGGGTGCTTCAGCTCGTCGTACAGCGTGCCATCGAGAACGCGGGCCAGCGCAGTCAGTCGGAACGTGCGCTCCGGATAGTCTTTGTCCTGCTGGTATGTGGCCTGCAGGGTCTTGAAGTCAGGCATATCAGCGGCCCATGTGTGGCAGGTGCGTTGTGTGTGTCGGCGTCGGCCTCAGAGCCGGGAACTCGACATCGACCATGTAGCCGATCGCGGTCGTGATGTGCTGGTAGTCCGTTTCTTCTTCCAGAAACGTCGAGCCTTCCTTGAGCTGCGTCGTCGCCAGGCCCTTGTGCGTGTACGGCGCCTGCTTGGCGTTCACGTACAGCGAGACCTGGCCGGAGGCGTTCTTGATCTTGGCGCGCACGGCGTTCTGCCGGTCCTTGATCGCCGGCGCGGCAGGCTTCACCTTGCGCGTGAACTTCCAGCCGTGCTCGCGGAGGATCTTCTCCATCTCGGTGTAGTCCGAGGCGTGGCCATGCTTCTCGCCAGCCTTGCCCGCCGGATCGCCGTAGATCACCACGTTCCGGTTCTGGTGCTCTTTGTAGCGCTCGACGAACTCAAGCGCAGATTGGCGCGCCACCGCCGACGTGAGGATGATCTCCTCCAGCAGATACAGCGAGTCAGCACGCCGCACACCAATGCCAGACGACAGCGGCGTGAAGTTGAAATCGTGGTACCAGAGAAGCTGCTCGTGCGGCTGGATCGTCTCCAGCGTGTAGTTGTCCTTGCTGTAGTCCTCATAGATCCGCCCCGAGGCGGTCTCGAAGCTGGCCTCGTATTCCTGCTTGTACTGCTTTGCCGACATCTGCCGCTTTGCCGCGGTGATGGTCTCGGCCGGCAGGATCTCCGAGCTCTTCCAGTGGAAAACCTTCCAGTCAGGATCGTTCGCAGTCTCCGCGTACTGCGCCATCTCGTAATAGTGGTTCAGGCCATCAGGCACACCGATGAGCCAGCACCACGCCCGATATCCAGGACGAGACGGGTTGAACGTATCGAGCGCGGGGCGGATGTTAGCTTCCCACGCTTCCGAGCGGATATCCGCGATCTCATCGATCACGCCGCCCGACCAGAACACGCCCTCGATACGCTCGGGGCGGTCCAGCCCGATCAACTGCACCTGCGTGCCGTTATCCATGAAGATCGTCAGCTCGGTCTCTGACGGCGGCTTGCTGCACAGGCTGGTCAGGCAGAGCCGCTTCATGTCGGCCCAGTAGATCTTCTTCACCTGGTCGCGCGTCGGCGCAGCAATGAAGTACATCTCGCCCGGGTTCTTCATGGCCATCTTGGCCACGAAACGCTTGGCGCGCTCGGTCTTGCCAGAGCGGCGGCCAGCAGGAACCACCGGGAACCGGACGCCGTTTGCCACCGCGTGGATCAGATCCGTCTGGACCGGGTGATCGATCAGCTTGTACCAGCGCTCAAGCTCTCGCTTTGTCTGGAGGCTGAGAGTCATCAGTCAGGCAGGTGTTCGGCGATGTCCTTGAGCAACTGCGCGCTGTCAGTCTCCGGCTTGTTCATCTTGTCGATGGCATCCTTGTTCGCCCGGAGCAGATTCAGCCCGATCTCGCTGGAGGCATTCGCCATCTTGGTCAGGACGCCAATGCGCTGCAGAGCTTCCATCGACTTCTCTGGCTGAGCGTCATCGATGCCGTGCACCTGGCCGTGGGCAATACCGGCGAGCCGATGCGCGGTCATTGCACCGAACTTGGCAGCACCTGCCAGATGGGCAGACACGGCTTTCAGCTCATCCGCAAGCGAACGGGCGGAAATCTGTTCAGAAATGCCGAGCTTGTCAAAAGCCGATTCGGCCTCAAACAGTTGATTAGCAACGGCTTTTATCGTTTCCGTACGTTTTGAAAACCGTGTGGAAATGACCGACTTGCTTACCCCGAACTCTTTGGCGAGCGCCGATGTGGATTCGCCGGAAGCGAGGCGCTTGCCTATGTCCTCCCACTGGGCATCGCTTAATTTCGACTTGCGGCCCATATTCGATCCAGAGAGGGGTGTTGCCGCCGCCCGTCGCCATCGAGGACCTGCACCGCAGAGCAGGGAGGAGACTGGCTTACGTTACGTCGGCGGCTGCCGGTGTTTTGCCCCACCGCCGGCCGGGGGTGATCTCGACAGAGCCAAGATCCCAGAAGAAGAAAGCCCGCACTGGGCGGGCAAAGTCCACAGGGAGTGTGGATGGAGACACTGGTTGCGGCAGGTGGACTCGAACCACCGACCTATGGGTTATGAGCCCATCGCTCTACCGTCTGAGCTACACCGCCAAAGAATTGGGGGCCGGCGCTGATCTCCGGCATGCACCTCGGAATGACGGAGCGTTTGAGGTGCGTATGCTCCCTGGCGCATCAGCCTGCGCATTCCCTCAGCCAAGCGGGCGAGTCGTTGGCTCGCACGGAACCCGATCATCCGACCTCGTCGGCGCTGCCCGCTTGGCTGAGAAGGCTCCCGTAGGAGCCAGGTACTGCTGAAAGGCTTAAACCGATGCGCACATGCGC
>MTNJ01000011.1 GCA_002011425.1 Candidatus Acetothermia bacterium JdFR-48
GGCGGGGGCGGCAGTTCGCAGTCGAGCCGGACGCTTTCGACCCCAAGAGCCGCACCCCCGCCTCAAACCCATACTGCTACGATCTCCCCAATAGGTCCCCTCACAAAATCTGATGGTAGACACCATCCGCTCCCGGCATATACCCCCATATCTGTCTGCCAACGGGTCCACCTCATGCTGGGGACGAGCTCGTCAAGGATCGCCAGGGGTGGCATTGAACCACCAATCGCACGGCCCGTGGGTTGAATCAAGCGGTTTGGGTAGTGAACCCCAAGAACCGCCACAAACCCAACTACCATAATCTTCCCTAAACGTCCCTTCACATCAGATGGTAGATCCCCCGGCCCCCCCACTGTCCAGGGGCACTGACGCACGAGTCAAAGCAAATCGAGGAGAAGGGAGGCGTGTGCCGGGTGTAAAGTCTCTCGAAATCTGATTCTGAGGCCCAAAGGGCCAATAGAGCAGTACATCGGGCAACCAGGTGTATACTAGTTGAGTAGTGTATAGTTGTGAGTGCGCTGACCGCTGTCTTGGCAAAAGCGCGGGGATGAGTTGTTCACGTCGTACCTCTCACAACGTCGTGTCCTTTGCCAACTCGCAGGGTGTCCTGAATACTCCCATCACCCCAGCGATCAAGGCGGCGACAGGTGGTAGGCGCCGCGCTGGGTAATGTAGCCGGCGTAGGATTGGTGCACAGCACCAAGGCTGGGTGATCGGCAATGCGCAAGCTGTGGGTCAAAGTAGCGGTGATGGCGATCGGTCTAAGCCTCCTGGCAGTAGCTGGGGCTTGGGCACAGGACGGGAGCGAACTTCTTCCACCAGGTGAGCCTCTTCCACCCGACAAGGTGGTCGAGCATGGAGAGGAGACCGAGCGGGGGATCGAGTTCCCCATAGATTTCCTCGTCGGATTCTCCAAATTCCTGCTAGGCCAAGTGAGCGATTGTGAGACCGGACAACCAGTTCCTGCCTCCCATATCAAGGTGGAGTTCTACTTCGAGGACGACTCCAAGGAACCGTACGGCCTAGCAGATCTAGAGAAGGTCGTTGTGCGCGCCCCTGGCTATACGCCGTACAAGATCACGCAGTTCAGCTCTTTCTCTGTCAGCCTCCTGATCTTGCAGATCACGTTCCTGGTGCCAGACCCGCCGAACCTCTGCTTGGCAGCAAGCGAACTCCCATGGAGTGCCAGCAGACCCCTTACGTGGGACGACTTCCAGGGAGAACCCCCGGAGGATGCTGATGAGAGGGATGAGGCAGCAGAGATCTCCATGTGGCTTGGCTACACCTATCAAACCCGGGTCTGGTTCGATAGAGACAGCGGCAAGTGGAAGGTACATCTGACATCCGTAACCACCACGAATACCATGGGCCGCGACCGGTCTTGGGCTGTACAAGGGCAACGCACACCCGCCCTCCTCAACCACGAGCAGAAGCACTTTGACCTCAATGAGGTGTACCGGCGTCTGCTCGATGCCGCGCTTCAGAAGCTTGTGTGCAAGCTTGAGACGTCGGGAAGCACACGACAGGAAGCGGAAGAGGAAATGGAACGGAGGTTACGGGAAGTCTTCGATAAGCACCGGAAGAAGTGCGACGAGGTTCAAGAACAATATGACCGGCAGACGGATCATGGACGGGACGCGGCCAAGCAGCAAGAGTGGGACCGCAAGATCAGCGACTGGCTTGCCGATCCAAGCAAGGCTCCCAAACCCTGAGCGCAAGAGCCCTTTGTCTAGGATCAAACCCTCATTCCTTGGGTTTGCACTTGTCTCGGTCGGATGGCCTCCGCTCTCGCTGAGCGTGAAGCGTCTGACTGTGCTCCTTTGCCGCTGGGGGGTCACTTCTAGGATGACCAATTTCGGAATGGTATTCCTTGGGTTGTGTGGCCATGCCCCGGAAGATCTCGGACGGCGTAAAACTCCTCCTCCAGCGACCGCACATCCTTTAAAGAGGATTTTTGACTCGATGGTGATTCCATAGCATAGCGTGGAGTACCATATTTCAGGAAAAAATCTATTGAATATTAACTACAGATGAGCAAAGCTATGAGCGTATTTCCACGCTTACATTTTCGCCCAACTGTAGCAGATGGTTCAAAGTGAGGTCTTAAATTCATCTGGTAGTTTATCAGCAATCTTTTCATATTCCTCTGCAATCAGTTGATAAACAGCTCCACGGCCTTCATATCCCAAAAAATACTTGTCCGTTTTCGTCTTCCGCGTGAAAATTGAAGTACCTCTATATTGAAGAACTAAAATTAAAACGTGTCTCCCGATTATTTCTGCCCCCTTTTCTGTAATTTCCTCGTTTGATATCCTCGGATCTATATTGACTAAAAAAGAAACGGAATAATTGAAAATCGATCCAGGTTGTACTAGGTTTACCATCGCCTTCCTTCCAATTAACGTAAAAGTTCCAGTATCATGCCTAAAATGTCCAAAACGTAGGTCTATGATTTGTGAAGGCTCACGGCCCACATTTCTGAGCAAGAAGAGAAATTCAATGCTTATCCTTGTTCTATCAATCCTTTTTGCGCTAATTCGAACGTCTGTTAAAGAAATGGCTGCTCCCGACAATTCCTTGTTATACCACCAAGATGCAAATGCCGCGGTAGCGGAGGTAGCGTCTCATTCAGTGTGTCCGGCGGCATGGCAGCTTCCCATCTGTATTTCCGCAAACCCACGCAGCCTTCTTTTAAGCAGTTTCTCGTTCTCCTGCA
>MTNJ01000048.1 GCA_002011425.1 Candidatus Acetothermia bacterium JdFR-48
GGGCCTGGGCAGCGCGATCAGCGCGGGGCTGCTGCACTGGCTGCCGATGACGCCCGGCCACACCGCGGCGAATGTCGGCACGATTGGCGCGATGGGCGCCGTCATCGGCATGTTGTCCACGCTGCCGGCCCTGCCGGCCGTGCTGACGCCACTTGCCGCCGATCTGGCGAAGGCCACCGGATTGCCGCTTGAATCCGTGCTGATGCTGCAGGTGCCGGTGTTCTCCACCGTATTCTTCCCGTACCAGTCACCGCCGATCATGATCGCGATGCAACTGGGCGGCGTGGGCCTGCGGCACGGCACGCGCCTGTGCCTGACCATGGCGGCCATCACGATCGTGGCGCTGCTGCCGCTGGACTATCTCTGGTGGCGCCTGCTGGGCTACCTGCCCTGAACCACCCAGCCCCCTGACCTGACAACCGCACAACCGCACGACCTCACCACTCCAGCCTGTCGATCTCCGCGTCGCTCAAGGTGGTGCCCGGCTTGGGGTCCGGCTTGTCGTCCGGCTTGTCATCCAACGCGCGCGGCTCCACGAACAGGTCGAGGTCATAGGCTGCCAGCAGCGCCAGCAGTTGCGCCACGCTGATCGTCTCGGGGTTGAGTTCCAGGTGCGAAATGCGGCTCTGGCTGATGGCCAGCCGGGCTGCGGCATCTGCCTGGGAAAGCCCGGCGATCTTCCGCGCGCCCTGAAGCACCTGGCCGAGCTGCTCGCTGCTCGAAATCACGACTCTCGACATCATTGATTACCGAGAAATGAATATCTGAAATCTATCAATTTCGCGATATTCATGACAAATTTTCACGCCCGATGCGCCATGAATGTGGAGCATAGGGCGAATTTTCTGTCGCGCAATCCCAACCGCCACATATCTGACTTGCATTGACGCCCGGTTGCGTCGGTGAGTACACTGTGCCAGCCAATAGTCGTATGACAACTGACGACTATGACGAATACCAACGTGGAAGAGACAAGATGACGGCTCACAGAAAGACGCCGGACGCACTCCGCAGCGCGCGCTGGTTCGCGCCTGACGATCTGCGCTCATCCGGGCACCGCTCACGGATCATGCAAATGGGCTACTCGCCCGATGAATGGATGGGCAAGCCGCTCATCGCCATCATCAATACGTGGTCCGACATCAACCCGTGCCACGCGCACTTCAAGCAGCGCGTGGAAGACGTCAAGCGCGGCATCCTGCAGGCCGGTGGTTTCCCAGTGGAGCTACCGGCCATTTCTTTGTCCGAGAGCTCGGTCAAGCCGACCACCATGCTCTACCGCAACCTGCTGGCGATCGAGGCCGAGGAGCTGATCCGCTCCCACCCGATCGACGGGGCCGTGCTGATGGGTGGCTGCGACAAGACCACGCCGGGCCTGCTGATGGGCGCCACCAGCGCCGGCGTGCCGGCGATCTACGTGCCGGCCGGGCCAATGCTGCGCGGCAACTACAAGGGCACGGTGCTCGGCTCCGGTTCCGATGGATGGAAGTACTGGGACGAACGCCGCGCCGGCAACATCAGCAAGGCCGAGTGGATCGGCATCGAGGGCGGCATCGCGCGCAGCCACGGCACGTGCATGACGATGGGCACCGCCAGCACGATGACGGCGATCGCCGAAACCATTGGCATGACGCTGCCGGGTGCGTCGTCGATTCCGGCGGCGGACGCCAATCATATCCGCATGTGTTCCGAATCGGGTCGCCGCATCGTGGAGATGGTCTGGGAAGACCTGACGCCCGCACGCATCCAGACGCACCGTGCGTTCGAAAACGCCATCGCGGTGGCCATGGCCATGGGCTGCTCGACCAACGCGATCATCCACGTCATCAGCATGGCGCGCCGCGCGGGCCATAACATCGGTCTCGACGATTTCGACCGCATGAGCCGCCACGTGCCCGTGATCGCCAACATTCGGCCCAGCGGCGACAAGTACCTGATGGAAGACTTCTTCTACGCGGGCGGGCTGCCCGCGCTGATGGGCCGTATCCGGGACAAGCTGCATCTCGACACGCTGACCGTCACCGGCCGCACGCTGGGCGAGAACATCGCCGGGGCCGAGGTCTACAACGACGACGTGATCCGCACGCGCGACAACGCGCTCTACCAGGAAGGCGCGCTGGCCGTCCTGCGCGGCAACATCGCACCGGACGGCTGCGTGATCAAGCCGAGCGCGTGCGAAAAACGGTTCTTCAAACATACCGGTCCGGCGCTCGTGTTCGACGACTACCCGTCGATGAAGGCAGCGGTCGAGGACGAAGACCTCGACGTTACGGCCGATCATGTGCTGATCCTGCGCAATGCGGGGCCGCAGGGCGGGCCAGGCATGCCCGAGTGGGGGATGCTGCCGATTCCGAAGAAGCTCGTGAAGCAGGGCGTGCGCGACATGCTGCGCATGTCCGACGCGCGGATGAGTGGCACGAGCTACGGCGCCTGCATCCTGCACGTGGCGCCGGAAGCGTACATCGGCGGGCCGTTCGCGCTGGTGCAAACCGGTGACCTGATCACGGTCGACATCGACCGGCGCAGCATCCATCTGGAAGTCTCCGACGAAGAGCTCGAACGCCGCCGCGCGGCATGG
>MTNJ01000035.1 GCA_002011425.1 Candidatus Acetothermia bacterium JdFR-48
CGGCTCTTGGGGTCGAAAGCGTCCGGCTCGACTGCGAACTGCCGCCCCCGCCTCTCCCTTCATCCAGGGACGTCCACCGGAATGATGCCGGCCCCATCGAGGCAGTGGCCCTGCGCGGTAGACGTGATGGCCTGGATGAACATCCCTCGACAGGAGGTGCACCGATGGGTCCCCACATCCGGGCAGCGGTAGATGTCGGCAAGGACTCCCACCACGTGGGGATCGCCGACCCCAAGGGGAAGATCCCGGAGGAATTCTCCATCCCTCACTCCCAAGAGGGTTTCCGGGCGTTCTTCTCCCGGATCGAACGGCACCGAAGGGAGCTTCGCCTTCCGGTGGCGGTGGCCATGGAGGGTTACAACGGCCATGCCCGCCCCTTGGACCGGATGATCCTGGAGAAGGGGTACACCCTTTACAACGTGAACAATTTGAAGCTGGCCCGGTTCCGGGAGATCTTCCTCGGCCAGGACCGACTCCCTGGACGTGCGCAAGATCCTGGAGCTCTTTTACCTCAAGGACCACCTGCCCATGGCCAAGGACGTGTTGCAGCGGGTGTGGAGGGTTCCGGAGGTGAACGAGAAGGTGCGGGCGTTGAGCCGTCTGCAGAGTGACCTCCAGGCGATTTGCCCCGAGCTCCTCCATCTCCCCGGGAGCGTGGACAACCTGTGGTTCCTGAGGTTTCCAGCCAGCTGCGATGACCTGGAGCAACTGGCATAGCTCACCCCGGAGGAGATCCAGGGGATCCCCGGGATCGGGAAGAAGTACGCCGGGATCATCCGGGAATGGCAGAAACGGGCCGGGTTCTCCCCGGAGGTGGAGTACGTGGGACCGATGATCGTCGCGGATGCCCGGTAGGTTTTGGGGTTGCTTTCCGAGATCGCGGGGTTGGAGGGAACCATCGAGGAGCTCTGCAAGGAGCCGGGGTTAGCATGGAGGCTGCGGAGCTTGCGGGGGAGATCGGTACATGGGAGCGGCTTGGCTCTGAGGCGAGTTTGGCCCTGTACTTGGGGATGTGTCCGTTGGATAAACGATCCGGGCAAGTCCATGGAACGAGAAGCCCCAGACAGGTTAACAAAAGGGCGAAGGCGGCGATGATGGTAGCGGTGGCACACCACATCTGGGAGGTGCCTGAGTCCCGGGCTTACTACGAGAAGAAGAGGGCGGAAGGGAAGAGGCACAACCAAGCGGTGAGATCTATGGCCAGGCATTCGGTACGGGTGATATGGTCCATGATCAAACAGGGCCGGGATTACAAACTGAGGGAGTAGAATGCCTCACTTGAAAATCCCAGCGGAATGTTCAAGTCTTTACTTTTGATGTCGGCGGTGGTATTGGGGGGTGTGGTGAGACCGTTGAAGGTGGAGTCCCCCGGAGCTCTCTACCACATCACTCTTCAGGGAAATACCGGGCAACCTATTTTCCTGGACGATAGAGACCGCCTCTATCAGGGGTAAAGGTAAAGGAGGACAGGGACGAGCGAATCAGCCGGGCAGTGGTGAAGTATGGTTACAAGCTGCAGGAGGTAGGCAAACACTTGGGGCTCCACTATTCTACGGTGAACCGGATCGTGCGTCGGCGAAAGTCAAAGGTAAAGATCTGTCCCCTAAAGACTTGCTGGGCGTTATGGTCTTCGGAATATGGAAGCTCAGCAGGTTACTTCGTCGGAAATGATCATCGTTATTATTCACATTTCTTAATTTTGCGGCATTCATTTGGCATTACCGATAGGGTCCCCCGCTGAGTGGGTCTAACTCAACAACGTAGTGGCCTTCTCACCTTGTATTTGCGTACTTGCTTGTCGTGGAAGAGGACGAGGTAGACTGCCTTCCCATTCGACGGAGACGAAACTCTTGATATCCTCTTCCCTGGTTTTCCTTACGTATCGGGCGCCGAAGTACTGGTCTAGGGGGATGTTCATTGAAGGGGTAGAACTCCTCGAGAAAGAAATTTTCGAGGGCTTTTTTGGAAGAATTCCTTTTCTTCCAAGTAATTCTCTTCGGACTCAGCGACGACATCTCCCACCATGAGCCCGTGGATGAAGGGCTTGTCCTCCCGAAGATGATGGACAAGAGGTCTCCAGGGCTTCCTGCAAAACCTTGAGAGTTATGGACAGTTCCACAATCTAGCATGTTTCTTAAAGCTCGTCTCTGGACGTTCTCTTTGCAGGATAAGAGACATTTTCAGATGAACTCTGACTCAAGAAACTGTACTGGTTAACACACCTTAAAGGGGAAAAGATCCCCCCTCGAGGTAACATTCTTTCATTTACTTAAAATGAAAGGCGGTGGTATAACATCATTACACCTATATGAGAATCAATTATTTTGTAAAGATCTTGACCTATGTGGAGAACGGGGTTGGATTTTGAGGACTCGAGAGAGTTCATTGAGGTATTCCGCACTATCGTAGAGACCTCTCCCATTGGGGCTTACCTAATCCAAGACGACAAATTTCTGTATGTAAATCAGGCCTTCGCCGAGATGCTCGGCTACGCGCCCGAGGAGCTCGTCGGGCGTCTCGGACCCCTGGACGTGATTCATCCCGATGATCGGCCATTGGTCGCGGAGAAGATG
>MTNJ01000050.1 GCA_002011425.1 Candidatus Acetothermia bacterium JdFR-48
GGACAAAGCCGCAGACCCCAAGAGCTACACCCCCGCCTCAAACCCATAATACCACGATCTTCCCCGGCTGTCCCCTCACAAAATCCAATGGTAGACCCCAATGCACGCGATGTCGGCGGGACCCCCGCTGGGAGCCCTGGCTCGAGCTCGAGAAGACCCCACCTAGATCAAGGGATTTCGTACACCATGGTGCCTCCCCAGAGCTGGAATCCCTTTTCGGCCACCGTCACCCCACCGAAGAGGACCACCTTCGATGGCCCCAGGGGCGCCATGGCCATGCAGCCGAGCTTGAGGGGCAGGGGATCGAGCTCCCTCCAGGAAAGGTCCTCGAAGCTCAGGTACCAGGAGTCGCCCAGCAGGCCCTCGGGACCGAACCCCCCGCTGATCAGGAGGCCATCCCTCACCGTGACCGCGGCATGGCACCTCCGGGGCGGCGGCGCCCCCTCGATCTCCTTGTAGGTCCAGCGGTCCTCCCCTATCTTGTAGGCCCAAAGCCCTCCCCGCCCCTCGGGGTCACCCCCGTAGGCGAGGATTATCTCGCCGGCGCAGGACAGGGAGGCCCCGTAGACCCCTCCCCCGGGGAAGTCGGCCTTCTTCTCCCAGGTCCCCTCTGAGGGGTCGAAGGCCCAGAAGTCGTTCAGGGGTCCGCCGCTTCCGAACCCGCCCAGCAACCAGATGCTGCCGGCGCAGGACGTTGCCGCGTGGAACCTGCGGCCCTCGGGCCAGAGGCCCACCTTGGGCACCTGCACCCAGACTTTGGTGGCTGGATCGTAGACCCAGACATCGTTCAAGAACCCCTCCTCGGCCATGCCGAAGATGACGTACATCTTCCCCTCGTGCTCCACCCCCTGGTGGCCCTTGCGCGGTGATGGAGGGGGGTTGTTGGGTGTAATTTCTTGCCATGGTAGCCCATCCTCGTACCCCCACAGATCATTGAACAAGTCTTCGGGGCTGTGGCGCTCGCCGGCGCCGCCGAAGAGGTAGACCTTCCCACCCACGTTCACCATCGTGTGACCGAAGCGGGGGGAAGGGGACGTGGTCGATTCGACGGCCTTCCACCCCCCTGCCCATGCCACCGAGGAGAGGAGCGCGCATCCCGCAAGGGCCCAACAAACCAGCCGCCTAAACCTGACCTGCACTCGCCTCACCTCCTTCGTGGACCTTTCCGGGGATGAGACTCATAAATCTTAGCACGGCTTTGTAGAAATCCTCCACTGAGGGGGGTATAGCAACCGGGAGAGGAGCCGGGCAAGCAAGGACGCTCCCAGCTTCAACGCCCGCTCCATGTTGTAGACCAGGCAAATCGCTACCAACTCCCGGAACTGCCGCCACCACACCCGGCTGCTCACCGCCGAGCCATACTTGCGTTTGATCACCGAGATCACCGTCTCCACCAGACTGCGACGATGGTAGAGGGTAGAGTCCATGCGGGCGTTGGCCGCCACCTCATAGGGCGCAAACTCCCGATGCCGGGTCAAGGGCCGCTTCCTCTGCTTGCGCAACGTCTGACGATGAGCCCGATCATCGTAGCCCTTGTCGGCGATCGGGGTCTGGAACCTAGAAAGGTTCCGCTCGGTGAGTCTTGGCCCGATCTGGGTGTCGTGCTTGCGGGTGGTGGTCAGATGGAGGTCGAGCACCAGCTGCGTTTGGGTGTCTATGAGCAGCGTCGTCTTGAGCGCCTTGATCTTAAGGTGCCCCTTTGGGTGTAATGGCGGCTGGCATAAGAGCGCTCCCAGCCGGTGGCATCGAGAGCGGCCACTCCGTCTCCTTCAAGCAGATTCGCGCTGACCCGTTGCAGGACCCGCCAGATCATGGGACTTAACCGCCGGAAAGCCTTCTGCACCGTGGTGAAGCGGGGCAGCCGCTTTAAGTCTAAGGCCTGCTGGATGCGCGGCATCTCCCCCAGCCAGTCGATGAGTTCGCGGTAGGTCACTCCCAGCTTGAGCTTGAGGCAATAGAGCGTGATGAGCTGGGGTTGGGTGAAGGTGTGTTTGGAGAACTTAGAGGCGTAAGGCGGTACATGCTGAGTTGCCAGGTGCATGCAAGCCTCGGTAAACTTCAGCAGCTGGGAGGAATTTTGCATTGGGGTTCACCGCCTTACTATAGGCGGTGGTCCCTCCCAGCTCGATGTCTACAAAGCCGAGGCTTACATACGTCCCCGCTGACCAAGCGGTAAACTGTCCACGAAAGCGGGGTAACTCCATCATGACCCGGTATTGGTCGGTCTGTCCTCCCCTTTCCCCACACCATTAAACATACAAGGTACTGGTGTTTGTGAGCGACGGGCTTCCGGGGATGGAGGAGGCGATCCTGAGGGTTTATCCCAACGCCGAGTGGCAACAATGCCTTCTCCACAAGATGAGGAACACCTTGGCCAAAGTGAGGAAGGAAGACCGCGGGACGGTGGCATGGGAGCTGCGGCGGATCTATCTCGCGGATTCACGAAAAGAGGCCGAGAGCGCTTGGCATAGGTTCCGTGTCCGGTGGGAGAGGAAGTACCCCGAGGCGGTGCGAGCATGGGAGGAGGAGCTGGACTCCCTCTTCGTCTTCTT
>MTNJ01000016.1 GCA_002011425.1 Candidatus Acetothermia bacterium JdFR-48
CGTTACTACGAGCTCGGCGGCGAGAAACCCCTCAGGTTCAGAATTATCGCCACCAACGCCCAGTGGTTCGTGGACGTGGCCACCTTGATCCAGGCCCAGCTAAAAGAATTCGGGGTCGAGGCGGAAGTCGTCCCCTTGGAGAAGAGAACTCTTTTCGCCACCATGAAAACCCTGGACTGGGAGGCGGCAGTGGAGGACTTCGCCCACGGGATCCCCGCGGTATTGCGGTGGCTTCATTACGGGTACTATAAAGTCCCCAACCATAATCATTGGTACCATGCATCCGAAGATCTCCCCCCAGAGTATTTCCCCACCCATCCAGGCCATGCTGAATTCCGCCGGCTGTGGGACCGGGCTGCGGCGGAGCCGGATGTAGAGAAGCGAAAGGAACTCGTATGGACAATGGAGGAAACGTTAGTGGATAACGTGATCCGGATCGATCTCATGATGGTGGACAGCCTCCTCGCCTGGCGTAAGGAGGTCCGCTTCATAGAGAGAAGCGTTCAATTCCTCGGCACCCTACATCTCAAGATCGTGACCGGCTTCGCCACTGATTAGGAGGAAGGGGAGGGTGAGGGGCTATCTCATCAAACGCCTGCTCTTCGGGTCCCTCACTCTCCTTGTCACAAGTTTTCTGATCTTTTCCCTTTTGAGGGTCGTCCCCGGGGGGCCAGTGGAAGCATTAATAGAAGAAGAGTGGGACGACCCAATATTGCGTGCGCAGCTCAGGCGGGAGTTGGGCCTCGACCTCCCCTTTCATCTCCAGTTCGGCCGATGGCTGGGAGAAGTGCTCCATGGGGATCTCGGGGTCTCGATCGTGCTTTACCCGGGAGAGACCATCGGTGCGATCGTTCTCGAACGTTTCGAGGTTACGGCCCAGCTCGCGCTCCTTTCGTTGATGATCGCCCTGGTAGTGGCCTTCCCCGCGGGAATCGTCTCGGCACTTTGGAAGGACAGGCTCCTGGACCACATCTTCCGCGTGGTTGCCTTAGGAGGAGTTTCCACCCCCAACTTCTTCCTCGGAATCGCGTTAATCATCATGGTCGGGGTAGGACTCAGACGAGACTGGGGAGTGGGGGGGTATCTGCCCTTTGGAGAGGACCCGTTGGGATGGTTTCTGCGGCTACTGCTTCCCGCCATCGTGCTGGGCACCGATCACGCTGCGGCCATCTCGCGGATGCTGCGGACCTCCGTATTGGAAGCTTTGGGGAAGAACTTCGTCCTCACTGCGAAGGCAATGGGCTTACCCCGGAGAGAACTGATAACGGGGGATGTACTGAGAAACGCGCTAATTCCAGTGGTTACGGTGGTCGGAAATTCAGCCGGGGCTCTTTTGGATGGGGCGGTGATCACGGAGGTCATCTTTCGGCTTCCCGGACTGGGGAGTCTCCTCGTGCAAGGGGTCTATGCCCGTGACCTCCCTCTGGTCCAAGCCACGGTGTTGGTGGCTGTAGGCATTAGGATCGTGGTCAACCTGATCGTGGATCTAAGCTATGCATTTTTAGATCCCAGAATCCGTTACGGCACAAGCACTTGAACTTCTCCATTTTGCGATCAGGCCCTTGTCCTTTCAAAACTTTCTGTGATAGGATTTTCTATCTTTTAAGGGGGTGATGTCGTGAGGTCTATTGTGAGGTTGTCGGTCCTAGGGTTTGGGTTTCTTCTTCCCTTCTTGGCCCTATCCGGGGAACTCAGGATTGGTATCGCCACGGAACCGTGGGATCTCGACCCCGCCACCTATACCGACACCGGATCGAGTTACATCATCCAAAACGTCTACGACCCCCTCATCGAACTCGGTCCCGATAACGAGCCCACCACTGAGTTCGCCGTGTGCAAGGGCTGGGAGTTCAGCGACGATGCCACGAAGATAACGTTGTACATCCGCGAGGGGATCAAATTCCATGACGGGAGCGATCTCACTGCCCGCGATGTCAAGTACAACTTCGAGTGGATCCTCGACCCGGAGAATGAGTCCCCCATGCGCAAGGTGGTGGGGCCGGTCAAGGAGATAAAGATCATCGACGACTACACCCTCGAGGTCACCTTCGAGAAACCCTTCCCCGAGGTGCTCCAGTACTGGGCCCGGGCCTTCGCGGGGATCGTCCCCGAAGGTGCCCACGGCCAACGGGCGAAGGAGAAGGGGGTCGCCGGGATCTATGCCACCGCGCTCAGCCGTAATCCCATCGGGTCTGGACCATTCAAGTTCGTGGAGTGGGTGAGTGGTTCCCAGATCGTCCTCGAGCCGTTCGAGGAGTACTGGGTCGAGGGCGTTCCTGCCCCGGGAATCGACCAAGTGGTGTTCGAGTTCATCGGCGACCAGGCCGCCATGATGGCCGCCCTCATCGCTGGCCGCATCCACATCGTGGACAAGGTGGCCTACCGCGATTACGACTTCGTCGCCCGTATGCCGGGGATCAAAACGAGGCGCGTACCGGGCGTCCAGGAGCAGTATGTGGCCCTGAACTTGGGTTCCCATCCCTTCGGCATCACCAAGGACGAGGTCGGGGACGAACGGGCGATAGAGCGCGCCCTGATGGCGCGGAAATT
>MTNJ01000059.1 GCA_002011425.1 Candidatus Acetothermia bacterium JdFR-48
GATTTGAACCTGCGACCTCTGCCTCCGCAGGGCAGCGCTCTATCCGGGCTGAGCTACGGGCGCTGGCGGAGGGACGGGGACTCGAACCCCGAAGGCCACAAAGGCCCTACCGGTTTTCGAGACCGGCTCCTTACCAATTCGGACATCCCTCCGGAACCATCGCCAATTCTACTGGTTGAAGCGGGGGTGGACAACGGAGCCCACTCTCCTCCGGTCCGGCAGGTTCTGGCCCGCGTGAGTCACGACTTTCAAGTGTCCACCGAGTTCTCCCGTCAGGCCTTGTCCAGGTTGAATTGTCGATAAAGTTGATTTACAATTATTGTTTGTCAAGTATGTCAACAATTGATTGGAGGTGGAGGATGAAATTCTCCACAAAGACAGCGTACGGGGTCCGAGTCCTGCTTGATCTGGCCCTTCATCAAGCGGAAGGGCCAATACCGCTGAAGGATGTCGCCCACCGCCAGGAGCTTCCCCTCGCCTACTTGGAGCGCCTCATCTCCCCCCTCGTGGCCGCGGGGATAGTGCGCACCAAGCGGGGCGTCGGCGGAGGCGTCTACCTGGCCCGGGACCCCGGCGAGCTGCGGCTCGACGAGGTGGTCCAGGTCCTCGAGGGCTCAGTGGCGCCGTTGGAATGTGTCGATGACCCCAACGTCTGTACGCGTTCCAATTTTTGCGCCGTCCGTGATCTCTGGCGTGAGCTGAAGGAAGCCATGAACCGCGTCCTCGCGTCGACGACCCTCCAGGACCTGGTTGAACGCCAGAGGCAGAAAGACCAGCTCGAAGCAGCGATGTATTACATTTAAATCAAAACTTTAAACGGAGGTGAAAACGGATGAGCCAGAGTGTGGAAAAGCTCAACTACAAAGGGATCGAGATCCCGAAACTCACCCGGGGGATAGCCAAAGACCTCACGGAGCTGATCGGCAACACCCCGCTGGTCCGTTTGAATCGGGTGACGGCGGGTCTCAAAGTCGAGGTGGTGGCCAAGCTCGAGTCCTTCAACCCGCTGAGCAGCGTGAAGGACCGGATCGGGGTATCGATGATCCTCGATGCGGAGGAAAAGGGCCTCATCGACGGGAACACCACCATCGTCGAGCCCACCAGCGGCAACACCGGTATCGCCCTGGCCTTCGTCTGCGCCGCCAGGGGGTACCGGCTGATCCTCACCATGCCGGAGACGATGTCCCTGGAGCGCCGTAAGCTCCTCAAGGCCCTGGGGGCCGAGCTCATCCTGACCCCGGGTGACGAGGGGATGCCGGGGGCCGTGAGGAAGGCGGAGGAACTCGTGGCCGAGAACCCCAACTACTTCATGCCCCAACAGTTCAAGAACCCGGCGAACCCGGAGATACATCGGCTCACCACCGCGGAGGAGATCTGGAGGGACACCGAGGGCAAGGTGGACATCGTGGTTGCGGGGGTGGGCACCGGGGGCACGATCACCGGGGTGGCGGAGGTCCTGAAGGAACGCAAGCCCGGGTTCAAGGTCATCGCCGTGGAGCCGGTCAATTCCCCCGTGCTCTCGGGGGGCAAGCCCGGCCCCCACAAGATCCAGGGCATCGGCGCCGGGTTCGTGCCCGACGTGCTCCGTCCGGACCTGATAGATGAGATCATCCGGGTCGCGGACGAGGACGCCGCGGAGATGGCCCGGAGGCTGGCTAAGGAGGAGGGGATCCTGGCCGGCATATCGTCCGGGGCGGCCACGTGGGCAGCATTGGAGGTAGCCAAGAGGCCGGAGAACGAGGGCAAGCTGATCGTGGTGGTCCTGCCCGACACCGGCGAACGCTACCTCTCCACCTGGATCTTCCAGGACCAGGAGTGAGATCACAGACGGAGGTGGAGGGATGATCAGCGAGCGTATCGAGGCGGAGATCGAGCGTCTGGAGGACTACGCCCTGCGGCGGGTCAAGGGGATCCCGAACAACCGGCGGCTGTGGGTCCTCACCTGCATGGACGAGCGGCTGCGCATCGAGGAGGCGCTGGGGATAGGCCCCGACGACGCCCATATCTTTCGCAACGCCGGGGGGATCGTGACCGACGACGCGATCAGGTCCGCCGCCCTCACCACGAACTTCTTCGGCACCCGGGAGATCATCGTCGTCACCCACACCGACTGCGGCATGCTCCGCTTCCTCGGCGACGAGGTGGCCGAGTACTTCCGGTCCCGGGGGGTGCGGCCGGAGGAGCTGCCGCTGGACCCGCTCCTCCCCGAGCTGCGGCTTCCAGGCGCGGAGGCGTTCCGCAGGTGGTGGAAGTTCTTCCACGATCTCGGTGTCACAACCCCGGACGATGTAGCGCTGAAGAACGTGGAGATCCTCCGGGACCACCCCCTCATCCCGAGGGACGTGCGGATCTCGGCCTACGTGTACGAGGTCGAAACGCACCGTCTCCGCCGGCCCCACGGGCGGCTCTGGGAGACCACGGCCACCTTCGTGAAGGGGAAGGTCTACGCCGGGGAGGGCTAGTCACGCCGCGGCGTCTCCGGGCGGGCGGCGCGCGCCGCCCGCCCGG